>CAWKET010000023.1:170000-180215 GCA_963848585.1 uncultured Alphaproteobacteria bacterium
GTGAAATCCTGTCTGAACGTGGGGGGACCACCCTCCAAGCCTAAGTACTCCTCAGTGACCGATAGTGCACCAGTACCGTGAGGGAAAGGTGAAAAGCACCCCGACGAGGGGAGTGAAACAGACCTGAAACCGGATGCCTACAAGCAGTCGGAGCTCCGATGTCTTCGATGGGTGAGTGACGGCGTACCTTTTGTATAATGGGTCAGCGACTTAAAGTATGCAGCGAGCTTAAGCCGGTAGGTGGAGGCGCAGCGAAAGCGAGTTTGAACAGGGCGCTTGAGTTGCATGCTTTAGACCCGAAACCTGATGATCTAGCCATGGGCAGGTTGAAGGTGCGGTAACACGCACTGGAGGACCGAACTCACGCCTGTTGAAAAAGTCGGAGATGACCTGTGGCTAGGGGTGAAAGGCCAATCAAATCAGGAAATAGCTGGTTCTCCGCGAAAGCTATTTAGGTAGCGCGTCGGACGATTACCCACGGGGGTAGAGCACTGGATGGGCTAGGGGGCCTCACCGCTTACCAAACCTAACCAAACTCCGAATACCGTGGAGTACAGTCCGGCAGACAGACGGTCGGTGCTAAGGTCGATCGTCAAGAGGGAAACAGCCCAGACCGCCAGCTAAGGTCCCCAAGTGGTGGCTAAGTGGGAAAGGATGTGGGAAGGCCATGACAACCAGGAGGTTGGCTTAGAAGCAGCCATCCTTTAAAGAAAGCGTAATAGCTCACTGGTCTAGACAAGCCGGCCCGCGCCGAAAATGTACCGGGGCTCAAGCCACCCACCGAAGCTGCGGGTGTGCCGCAAGGCACGCGGTAGCGGAGCGTTCCGTAAGCCTGTGAAGGGTGATCGTGAGGTCACCTGGAGGTATCGGAAGTGAGAATGCTGACATGAGTAGCGACAAAGAGTGTGAGAAACACTCTCGCCGGAAGTCCAAGGGTTCCTGCGCACGGTTAATCCGCGCAGGGTGAGCCGGCCCCTAAGGCGAGGCCGAAAGGCGTAGTCGATGGGAACCTGGTTAATATTCCAGCGGCCTGGCGGAGGTGACGAATTCCAAAGTCGTGTGCGTCCTTATCGGATTGGGCGTGCACGTGGAGGAGTTCCTGGAAATAGCCCCAGCCGTACAGACCGTACCCCAAACCGACACAGGTGGACAGGTAGAGCATACCCAGGCGCTTGAGAGAATGGTGTTGAAGGAACTCGGCAAATTACCCTCGTAACTTCGGGAGAAGAGGGCCCCGTTCCCGGGCAACCGGGGGCGGGGGGCACAGACCAGGGGGTGGCGACTGTTTACTAAAAACACAGGGCTCTGCGAAGTCTGGCATGACGACGTATAGGGTCTGACGCCTGCCCGGTGCCGGAAGGTTAAAGGGAGGGGTGCAAGCTCCGAACTGAAGCCCCGGTAAACGGCGGCCGTAACTATAACGGTCCTAAGGTAGCGAAATTCCTTGTCGGGTAAGTTCCGACCTGCACGAATGGCGTAACGACTTCCCCGCTGTCTCCAACACCAACTCAGCGAAATTGAATTCTCCGTGAAGATGCGGAGTACCCGCGGTCAGACGGAAAGACCCCGTGCACCTTTACTCCAGCTTTGCAGTGGTGCCAGGGTTCTCATGTGTAGGATAGGTGGGAGGCTATGAAGCGCTGGGCGCCAGCTCAGCGTGGAGCCATCCTTGAAATACCACCCTTGAGATCTCTGGCATCTAACCGCGCTCCCTGAACCGGGAGCCGGGACCCTGCATGGCGGGGAGTTTGACTGGGGCGGTCGCCTCCCAAAGAGTAACGGAGGCGCGCGATGGTTGGCTCAGAGCGGTCGGAAATCGCTCGACGAGTGCAATGGCATAAGCCAGCCTGACTGCGAGACCGACAAGTCGAGCAGAGACGAAAGTCGGCCATAGTGATCCGGTGGTCCCGCGTGGAAGGGCCATCGCTCAACGGATAAAAGGTACGCCGGGGATAACAGGCTGATCTCCCCCAAGAGTCCACATCGACGGGGAGGTTTGGCACCTCGATGTCGGCTCATCACATCCTGGGGCTGGAGCAGGTCCCAAGGGTTCGGCTGTTCGCCGATTAAAGTGGTACGTGAGCTGGGTTTAGAACGTCGTGAGACAGTTCGGTCCCTATCTGCCGTGGGTGTAGGAGTGTTGAGAGGCGCTGTCCCTAGTACGAGAGGACCGGGATGGACGCACCTCTGGTGTACCGGTTGTGGCGCCAGCCGCATCGCCGGGTAGCTAAGTGCGGACGGGATAACCGCTGAAAGCATCTAAGCGGGAAACCCCCCTCAAAACAAACACTCCCCGAGAGCCGGGATAGACCATCCCGTCGATAGGAGGCGTGTGGAAGCGCGGCAACGCGTGAAGCTAAGCCTTACTAATCGCTCGATCGGCTTGATCTCCCAATAGACTTCGAACGCCATACGCAGCGGCAAGACCGCACATGCGAGCGATCAGACGAGAAGAACCAACGCATCACGATCCGTCCATAGGTCACTTGAAACTTATCCTCGACAGTCGCATCTGTCTTTTCCGCGGCTGGCCGACCTGGTGGTCATAGCGAGGGGCCCGCACCCGATCCCATCCCGAACTCGGCCGTGAAAACCCTCCGCGCCAATGGTACTGCGTCTTAAGACGTGGGAGAGTAGGTCGCCGCCAGGTCCGCCAGCCGCGGATCAGATACGATAGTTCGAAAAAAACGGTTGAAAATATTACCTTCAGTCACAGTTATTCGGTTACCATAGGCTCGGCACTCCGCGTCAGCGGGGTTCTGCCAGGAGACCCGGATCCGCAGTCCTCTAAGTCCAAGGGCTGGAAGCGCGGGGACCTCAGGAGGGAACGAAGCTGCGACCCAAACGGTCGGGGTGGAACCGATCGAGGGCCGGGAAGTTTGATGCCCGGCAAAAAGGTGTCGATACGATAAACCACAGACGAACACAGAATTCGCGGGCGTAGCTCAGGGGTAGAGCACAACCTTGCCAAGGTTGGGGTCGAGGGTTCGAATCCCTTCGCCCGCTCCATCGCTTCTCCTACATCAGACCTGATCGGCAGCCGCAAGCGCTGGCGCCGCGTAGGGCAGGGGAGAGGACGACGAGCGGTACTAACGAGACAACTACACAGCCCATGAAGATGGGCATTCCAGAGATTGGGGCCATAGCTCAGCTGGGAGAGCGCTACAATGGCATTGTAGAGGTCAGCGGTTCGATCCCGCTTGGCTCCACCACTATCTCCCCTCAGGGGTTTCAAGTTCGATCCATCCGGAGGGGTGGCCGAGTGGTTAAAGGCAGCAGACTGTAAATCTGCCCGCGATAGCGTACGCTGGTTCGAATCCAGCCCCCTCCACCATGAACCCGATCATCGCACCCGGTTCTCAGATCGTTCCGCTTATGCGGCGGCGGTCAGAGCAGCCGGGTTATTCGTTTTTCCGTTTTCGCTTCCGATCGCTTGCTTGATCGGCGTTTGGCCGCATTTCCGGCCTCCTATCAAGCTTTTCCAGAAAATTCCTGAAATTCAGTGGGCGCATTCAGCCATCCAGCCGATGCGTCATTTTAAAACCAGGTCCGAAATCCGTGGTTTCATCCGCCTGATTTTGGACGCAAACAAGAAAGAACAAGCTGTATGAGAAGTCCAAGGGATCGCCGCCGTTCGCGGACATCCACCTTATCCGTCCGCAGCGCTCAGGATCTCGGTATTGGGGAACAGCCCCTGATCTCGACGTCGCCGACAGTTCCGGCCAGAACGGCGGCTCCCGCCGCTACACGTACTCCCAAGGCCCGTACTCCAACCCCCCGTACTCCTCCGACCGGCCCCGTACGTGGCCCGGTTCCCGGCACCGACGAGATCATTTTTCTGCCTCTCGGCGGCTGTAACCGCATCGGCATGAACATGACCCTGTACGGTCACGCCGGAAAATGGCTGATCGTCGATGCCGGCGTCGCCTTCGGTGGCGACGACATGCCCGAAGTCCAGTCTTTCATGGTCGATCCGGCCTTCATCGAAGAGCGTATGGACGACGTCGTCGGCCTCGTGGTCACCCATGCCCACGAAGACCATATCGGCGCCATCCATCACCTCTGGCCCCGGCTGGAATGCCCGATCTACGCCACTCCCTTCGCGACGCACCTGATCCGCGAGCGCCTGAAGGAAGCCGGCGTCGCCCGCGCCGTGCAGGTCAACACCTTCCCGGTCGGCGGGCGCTTCCGCATCGGCCCCTTCGACATCGAAGCCATCGCGGTCACCCACTCGGTCCCGGAACCCGTCTCGCTCGCCATCCGCACCCGTGCCGGCAATCTCCTGCACACCGGCGACTGGAAGTTCGATCCGGAACCGCTGGTCGGCCAGACCACCGACTTCCAGGCCCTGAAGCGTCTGGGTGACGAGGGCGTTCTCGCCATGGTGTGCGACAGCACCAATGCGCAGGTCGAAGGCACCACCGGCTCCGAGGGCCAAGCGCGCGCCGGTCTGGTCGAGGCTTTCCGGGGTCGCAGGGGCGCCATCGCCGTGACCTGCTTCGCCAGCAACGTCGCCCGCATGAAGGCCATCGCCGAAGCCGCAGCCGCCAACGACCGCAAGGTCGTGCTCGCCGGCCGCTCGCTGCTGCGGATGGAGAAGGCCGCCCGCGCCTGCGGTTACCTGGATGGCTTGGCCGCCCTTCCTCAGCCTGTCGGAAGCGTCCAACGTCGCGCGCCGCAATCTCGTGCTGATCTGCACCGGCAGCCAGGGCGAGGAGCGCTCCGCACTCAGCAAGATCGCCCGCGCCGAGCACCGCTCGCTGGCGCTTCAGCCCGGCGACACCGTGATCTTCTCCGCCCGCACCATTCCGGGCAATGAGGACGCGATCGCGGCGATCTACAAGCTGCTGACCCAAATGGGCGTCAGCATCGTGACGCCGTCGGATGCTCCGGTCCACGTCTCCGGCCACCCCGCGCGCGGCGACCTGACCCGCATGTACGAGCTGGTCCGCCCGCGCTTCGCGGTGCCGGTCCACGGCGAGATCCACCACCTGGAAGCCCACGCCCGCCTTGCCCGCGGCTGCGGTGTCGAACGCGCCCTGGTGCCGGAGGACGGCGACGTGATCCGTCTGGCCGAAGATCAACACCTCGGTCATCGACCACATCGAGCCGCACCGGCTGGTCAACGACGGCCAGTTCCTGCTCCCCTGGGCCGGCTCGGTCGAAGCGACCTTCGGCATCCGCGCGGAACAGCGCGCCGAGCGCAAGTCCGCCAACCACACCTACGCCGCCGCCTGAAAGGGCAAGCCAATCGAGGTCGGCAACTGTCGGCCCTCATCCCCGAGGAGAGAAATCCGGCGCGGGACGTCGCCACCTACCGATTGAATCCCGCAATAGAAAAAGGGCTCGACCGCATTTAACGGTCGAGCCCTTTTCTATTTGGTGGAGCCAAGCGGGATCGAACCGCTGACCTCTACAATGCCATTGTAGCGCTCTCCCAGCTGAGCTATGGCCCCAATCTCTTGATCTCTTTGCGGCGTCCGATGCGGCGGTCTGGGGAACCACCCGGCGTCGCGGTGCCGGGGAATATCCTCAAACCGGCACCGTCATTCAAGTGAAAAATACGCTCCCGCCGATTTCTTTGTCAGATTTCTTCAGGAGCGATTTTTCACCCGACGCAAAGCCGATCCTCAGCGCTCCTCGTCGTCGCCTTCGACATCGACGACTTCGCCCATGTCGTCCTCGTCGCCGAGTTCGGAAGCATCCTCCAGCAGAACGTCGTCCTCTTCCTGGACTGGTTCGTCGGCATCCTCCTCCAGATCGTCAACGGCGGCCTCGTCGTCGGCCTCCTCCAACTCGGCCTCGCCGGCCTCCACGGCTTCCTCATCGTCCTCCAACTCGGCCGGAACCTTCTTGACCACCTCCTCGACGGGGGCGGGTCTGGCCCGGCGGGACTTCAGAAGCGCTTCAGGGTCGAAGGTCGTGCCGCAACTCGGGCAAACCGGCGGGTCCTTCGCAGGTCGTAGTAGCGCGCTCCGCAACTGGGGCAGATGCGTTTGGTTCCCCATTCTGGTTTCGCCACGCCTTATCCTCCGGTCTCTACTATACGCGCGTACGCATATGGAAATTCATCAAAGCACGCCCGTCTGCCACGCCATCACGGCGATGTCAAAATCTAATTGCTAAACGGCGCGACGCATCCGATCCGCCAGCGCGTCCCCTTACCACCGTTGGCTATCTGTGCTAGGAACGCGCCCTATCAGCCGCACTCAGCCTCAGCAGAGGGGAAACAGACGCATGGCGCCGAGGCCGCTCCAATCCGCCAAAACCGGCCCGCTGTCCGGGACCGTCCGGGTGCCGGGCGACAAGTCGATTTCCCATCGCGCGCTGATGTTCGGCGCCATCGCGATCGGTGAAACCACCATCCACGGCCTGCTGACCGGCGAGGACGTGCTCCACACCGCCGCCGCCATGCGGGCGCTCGGCGCCGACATCGTCAGGAGCGACGACGGCGTCTGGCGGGTGCGCGGAGTCGGCATCGGCGGCCTCGTCGAAGCCGACCAGGTGCTCGACATGGGCAACAGCGGCACGGCGGCCCGCCTGATGATGGGCCTCGTCGCCAGCCACCCGATCACCACCTTCTTCACCGGCGACGCCAGCCTCGCCAAGCGCCCGATGGCGCGGGTCACCACGCCGCTGGAACAGATGGGCGCCAGCTTCGTCAGCCGCACCGGCGGCCGGCTGCCCCTCGCCGTCATCGGCACCGAAAACCCCGTCCCGATCACCTACCGCCTGCCGGTCGCCTCGGCCCAGGTGAAGTCGGCGATCCTGCTGGCCGGCCTCAACACCCCCGGCATCACCACCGTGATCGAGGCGGAACCGACCCGCGACCATTCCGAACTGATGCTGACCCATTTCGGCGCCACCGTGACGACCGAGCGGATCGAGGGCGGGGCGCTCGCCGTCTCCATCACCGGCGAGCCCGAAATCACCGGCCGCCCGGTCCACGTCCCCGCCGATCCCAGCTCCGCCGCCTTCCTGACCGGTCGCGGCGCTGATCCGGCCCGGCTCCGACATCACCCTGACCGATGTCGGCATGAACCCGCGCCGCACCGGCCTCTACGACACCCTGATCGAGATGGGCGCCGACATCGCCTTCCTGAACCGCCGGATCGAAGCCGGCGAGCCCGTCGCCGACCTCCGCGTCCGCTCCAGCGCGCTGACCGCCGTCGCCGTCCCGCCGGACCGCGCGCCCTCGATGATCGACGAATACCCGATCCTCGCCATCGCCGCCGCCTGCGCCGAAGGCACCACCACGATGCACGGCCTCGCCGAGCTTCGCGTCAAGGAGAGCGACCGCCTCGCCATGGTCGCCGACGGCCTGGACGCCTGCGGAGTCGGTGTCGAAGCCGGTCCCGACAGCCTGACCGTCCACGGCGCCGGCGTGCCCCCAGGGGGCGCCACCGTCGCGACATGCCATGGACCACCGCATCGCCATGAGCTTCCTGGTGCTCGGCATGGCCTCGGCCGAGCCGGTCGCGGTGGACGACTGCGGGCTTCATCGACACCAGCTTTCCCGGCTTCGTGGACTTGATGAACGGCCTCGGCGCCCGAATCTCCCAAGCCGCAACGTTTAGGACACGAGTAATCCTGATGAGGTTTCCCATGCCCGACGCGCGGCCGAAAGCCCTGGTGATCGCCATCGACGGACCGGCCGCCAGCGGCAAGGGTACGCTGGCGCGCCGGCTGGCCGCAGCACCTGCGCTTCGCCCATCTCGACACCGGCTCGCTCTACCGCGCCGTCGGCCTTGCCGTGCTGCGCGCGGGCGGCGATCCCTCCGACGCCGGCCAGGCGACCGAAGCCGCCTGCGCCCTGCACCCGGAAACCACGCCCGAGTCCTGGCCGACCCGGCGCTCCGCGCCGACGAAGTCGCCTCCGCCGCCTCCCAGGTCGCGGTCGTCCCGGCGGTGCGGGAAGCGCTGCTGGCGTTCCAGCGCGATTTCGCCGCTTACCCCCCGGCAGGAGCGCGCGGCGCCGTGCTGGATGGCCGCGATATCGGCACGGTCGTCTTCCCCGACGCCGACGCGAAACTTTTCGTCACCGCTTCCGTTGAAGCAAGAGCCGAGCGGCGCCTGAAAGAGTTGCAGGAACGCGGCGTCCCGGTTATATATGCAGCCGTCCTGGAGGACATGAAGGAACGAGATGCGCGCGACAGCCAGAGAGCGGTGGCCCCGCTCAAGCCGGCTGCCGACGCATTTTTGCTTGACACCTCGTCAATGAACGCCGATCAGGCACTCGACGCGGCGATAACCTTCATCTGCTCCAAAACCGGCCTCTCCGATCATTGTGCGTAGGCCTGCTGCCGAGCCAGCGCCGTCCAGGATTAGAAAATAAGTCGCCGGGCATGAGGTCCGGCGCGGCGGTTCCCATTCCGTTTCAACCATCGGATGCCGACGGTTTGGGGGCGGCTATATGATCAACCTTAGGAGTTTCAATGGCACAAGCAGCAGCTAGATCCGAGAGCTTTGGCGGAATGGAGAGTTTCGCCGCATTGCTCGAGGAGACGCTCGGCACCAGCGACAGCCTGGAAGGTACCGTCGTCAAGGGCCGGGTCATCTCGATCGAAAACGACAACGTGCTATCGATGTCGGCCTGAAGTCCGAAGGCCGCGTCCCGCTCAAGGAATTCGGCGGCCCCGGCGGCAACGCCCGAGATCAAGGTCGGCGACATCGTCGAGGTCTACCTCGAGCGCATGGAGGACAAGAACGGCGAAGCCGTCCTGTCGCGCGAAAAGGCGCGGCGCGAGGAAGCCTGGACGCACCTGGAGAAGTCGTTCAACGACAGCGCGTCACCGGCGTGATCTTCGGCCGCGTCAAGGGCGGCTTCACGGTCGATCTCGGCGGCGCCGTGGCGTTCCTGCCGGGCAGCCAGGTCGACATCCGCCCGGTGCGCGACATCGCCCCGCTGATGGGCACGCCGCAGCCGTTCCAGATCCTCAAGATGGACCGCTCGCGCGGCAACATCGTCGTCTCGCGCCGCGCCGTGCTCGAAGAGAGCCGCGCCGAGCAGCGCTCCGAACTGGTCGCCAGCCTGAAGGAAGGCCAGGTCCTCGACGGCGTCGTCAAGAACATCACCGATTACGGCGCGTTCGTCGATCTCGGCGGCGTCGACGGCCTGCTGCACGTCACCGACATCGCGTGGCGGCGCATCAACCACCCGTCCGAGGCGCTGCAGATCGGCCAGACGGTCAAGGTGCAGGTCATCCGGTTCAACCCGGAGACCCAGCGCATCTCGCTCGGCATGAAGCAGCTCGAGGCCGATCCGTGGGAAGGCGTCGAAGCCAAGTACCCGGTCGGCGCCAAGTTCAAGGGCCGCGTCACCAACATCACCGACTACGGCGCCTTCGTCGAGCTGGAGCCGGGGGTCGAAGGTCTGGTCCACGTCTCCGAGATGTGCTGGACCAAGAAGAACGTCCATCCCGGCAAGATCGTCTCGACCTCCCAGGAGGTCGACGTGATGGTGCTGGACGTCGATCCCCAGAAGCGCCGCATCAGCCTCGGCCTGAAGCAGGGCCTGGCCAACCCGTGGGAGGCCTTCGTCGACGAGCATCCGGTCGGGCACCGAGGTCGAGGGCGAAGTCCGCAACATCACCGAGTTCGGCCTGTTCGTCGGCCTGCCCGGCGATATCGACGGCATGGTCCACATGTCCGATATCGACTGGAACCGGCCGGGCGAGGAAGCGATCGCCGATTACAACAAGGGCGACAGGTGAGGGTCAAGGTGCTCGACGTCGATGTCGAGAAGGAGCGCATCAGCCTCGGCATCAAGCAGCTCGACGCGGACCCGTTCGAGAGTGCCGCTGCCGGCATGAAGAAGGGCGAGGTCGTCACCACGATCGTCACCGCGATCACCGAGGCGGCATCGAGGTCGCGGTCGGCGACGGTTCCCGGCTTCATCCGCAAGTCCGAACTGTCGCGCGACCGCAGCGAGCAGCGCCCGGACCGTTTCGCGGTCGGCGAGAAGGTCGACGCCAAGGTCACCGCGGTCGATCGGGCGGCCGCCGCATCAGCCTGTCGATCAAGGCGAAGGAGGTCGAGGAGGAGAAGCAGGCGATGGAGGAATTCGGCTCGTCCAATTCCGGCGCCTGCCTCGGCGACATCCTCGGCGCGGCGATCCGCCGCGCCCAGAGCAAGGAGCAGAGCGAGGATTAATCCCCCTCGTCTCCCACTTCGGGCTTTGGTCTGGAAAAGGGCCGCCGCGAGCAATCGCGGCGG
>CAWKET010000024.1:0-55878 GCA_963848585.1 uncultured Alphaproteobacteria bacterium
CCGCCGATAACGTGACTCATGACACCATGAGCCCCAGGGCATGACGCTGACGGCGCGGGAAGCGGTCTACTCGATCTTCGGAGAGCGCACCGGCTCGCGATGCTGGACAACACCGGGTTCAGCGAACATGGGACTGCTCGCCCGAGGGCGCCGATCCGGTCGTTCAATGCCGCCCTGATCGTCCTGCCGGCCTACGCGGTTCGGGTCGTGCGGCGACTTCGGGACGTCCCGCCGGACTTGATCCGCTGCTGCGGTTCGTCACGGTCGAAGGTCTGGCCGATGCGATCAGTTGGTGGTGTTTTCCGCTGGCGATGTTCGACATCTCCGGACTGCTCGACCGGTCGGGGCGGGATTCCGACTTCCTCAGCGCCTATAACTGGTTGTTAGTTATCGAGATGGGTCATTGACCCGCCCGTTGTCGCAATTGCCGATTTTGGGATTGACGCCAAAAGGCTCTGGGCGAGGGATTGGTGCTGGCGGGTCACGATGCTGGTGCTGATGTACCAGTGGTTCATCGCCCGCACCACACTGGACATAAACGGCGGCCGGGCTGCCGGTCGTTGTTCCGCTCCGACTTCACCCTGGCGGTCTTCATCACCGGGGGTCGGCGGACGGGACGCTGACCTCGGCAGCCGCCGCTCCTAGGTCCTCCCGGAGTTCACACCTGGCTGTTACGGATTTGGATTAAAACATCCGAGATATAAAATAACTCCGCGTCTTTCCAGATACAGGGGATCACAGCTCCGCACCACCATGTGTCGGACTAAGCCTTATCGGACGGTCTGAAGAGCAACTCCCGGATTGGCGTAGTTCCCCTGCTGAAACAAGCGAATGCCTAATTCAGGCTCATCAAGCGATTTCGAAACTTAAGTGCATGGCTCCAGGTAATGATTACAGTTCTGCACATCGACGAAAACAGCGCCGCAACCGCTGCCTGACTGGTCGATATAGCTCCAATGGATTGATCTACGATTATCGGTCTCCTATGGCGGCATTGGCGAAGCAGTCGCCGCCGGGAATGGCGAACTGGCATCCGCCGATATCGTCGTGCTCGGCACCGTCGCCGGCAGCAGGCATCAGCTGGAACAGCATCACTGACGCTGAAGGGCTGGCGCCGGTCAAGCCCATCGTCGCAACCAGATCCACCGTTTCTCCCTGGACAGCCTGGGTGCCGCGTTCGAGGCTGGGGCCATGGGGTACCTGATCAAATCGATTTCCCAGGAAGCACTGTTTATTTTGATCATGCTGGTGATCATCGGCGAGAAGGTCTTTCCCGCCCAACTGGGCAAGTACCTGCCGGTCGAAAATACGCCGCACGCCCTTTACCTCGGCCTTGCCGAACGCCGTCGGGCGCTGACCGCCAAGGAGTTGCAGGTCATGGGCTACGTCAAGCTCGGCTACAGCAATAAGCAGATCGCCCGCGTCCTTGGAATTGCGGACATCACCGTCCGGCTCCACATAAACAATGCATTTCGCAATATGAAACGTAAAGAATCGGATTCAGGGCGCTTTTCGTGGATCATCCAGCACGAAGCAGAACTGGGCGGCTTTACCGGATAAGCAGCAGAGTCACTCAGAACGGCCTCTGGCAACGAGACGCCGACCCCACCGACCTGTCGCTATTGATCATCCCTGACGGTGTGCCGACCCATCTCCTGATCGCGAACCCTCACGGACGGCTGGAATACTGCAACAGCGGCTGGTGCGACTTCGCCGGTGCATGCGGGAGCGAGGACATGCTGGTCGAGGGCTGGCGGGGATGATCTCATGCCGACGACCTGCGGGAGTTCCTTTAGTGATTGGTGGTTCGGCCCGCGCGGCGCGGCAGGTGTTGATAATAATGCCGGCTGATCGCGGCTGATGGTGAATGCCCGCCTGCTTCTTTGTCAGGGCGGAACCGCTGCTCGACGGACATGCAGTTTTGCCAATTGGCACGGTCGAACACAGCACTGCCCGAACCCGGCGAGCCGCGGCAACGGTCCTGAGAACACGGCCGTGGCGCGGCGCGAGACGATCGCGCGCGTCCGGACCCGGATGACGGCATCCGCCAACCATGACCTTCGCCAGCCGCTGACGGCCTGGTCCTTCCTCTGCGGAATCGCCGGCGAAGCGGCTGCACGACCCGATCTCCGCGATCTGCTGGCGTCGATGGGACGCGCGATCCAGTCGATGCGGAACGTCGTGGAGGGTCAGCTCAACTTCGATCAGGTCGATTCGGCCGGGTCGAGCCGTCGCTGGAGGACCATCACATCAACGCATCGTTGATCGGCCTCGCCGCCGAATTCAACACGATGGCGGAGCGGAAGGGCCTGGGTTTCGTCCTGCATCCGAGTTCGGCCTGTATCCGCACCGATCCGGCCCTGCTCGACACTGTTCTGAAGAATTTGGTTTCCAATGCGCTCCGCTACACGGTCGAGGGCCGCGTCGTGGTCGGGTGCCGGCGGCAGGGCGATTGGCTCCGGATCGAGATACACGATACGGGACGCGGCATCGCCGCCGATGAACTCGGCCTGATCTGGCAGGACTTCTTCCGCAGTTCCCGCAGCGTTCAGGAATATCCCGGCGGGTTTGGCCTCGGCCTCCCCATCGTCAAGCGGCTGGCCGATCAGCTTGGGCATGTGGTCGAGGTCTGCGACCAAGCCGGGGCGGGGTTCGTGCTTCACGGTCAAGGTCCCGTTGGCCAGACTCGGCGCGCGCGGCCTCTCCGCTCCGGCCGGCAGGAGCGCCGGCAACGGCCGGCCCCTGGAGGGGATGCGGGTACTGCTGCTCGACAAGATCCCGTCACGGCCAATTCGATCCGGCTGCTGGTGGAGGACTGGGGCGGTTCGGTCGAGACTGATGCCGTCGGCGGACGATGCGGCGGAACTGCTTGGACAAGCCGGCACGCCGCCGCATGCGGTCCTGGCCGACCTGCGGTTCGGCGGAGCGTCGGGAGGAATCGTCACGATGCGCCAGTTGCTGGCCCGGACCGAGCGGCCGGTCCGGGGCATCATCCTGGTCGAGGAGAATACGCCCGTGCGCGAACGTGAGATCGCCCTGGCAGGCTACAGGATGATCGCCAAGCCGATAGCACCGGACGCGCTGTTCCACGCCCTGCGGTGACATCAGCGTAAAGAGCGCTGACAGACGGACAGCTAAGCCATTGAGATAACTGGAGGTGGCGTATCCCGCACGGTGCGCTCCGGCGTCAAGGCGGCTGACACATTGGGGTTAGCCGATAGGCTCAGCGGACGGAGCCGCCGGGCCTTGCTACTGTCCCGCGATCAAGCGACGGACAGAGAATGCAGCTCAGCCAGACATTGATCGGTGCCGCGACCCACGGGCTCGCGGCGCTTACATATCTGATCCTGACAGCGCTGCTGGCCGCCACATGGCAGCGGAGCCGCCACGGCGCCGCGCTGATCGCGGCGACCCTGCTGACGGCGGCCTGGGCCGGGGCCGAAGCGGCGGAGTCCGGCAGGAGATCGTCCAGACCCTGCTGATGCTGCGATCCGGCGCCTGGGCGCTGTTCCTGCTGGTGGTGCTTCGCCAGGTCACCCATGGCGACGCCAAAGGCTTCTGGCGCAACACGGTGGCCGCCGTGGCTGCCGGGAGTGGTGGTGCTGGGCGTGCTCGACGCCTGGGTTCCCCTGCCGCTCAACCGGTTCGTTCAGGTGCCGCTGGTGGCAGGGCTGGCGCTGGCGGTGCTGGGGCTGCTGCTGATCGAGAACCTGTTCTCCTTCACCCGCGACAGCGCGCGGTGGACATTCAAGCACCTGCTGATCGGGCTGGGCGGGCTGTTCGCCTTCGACCTGTTCCTGTACAGCGGGGCGCTGCTGCTGGCCCGGACCGATCCGATGACGCTGACGGCAAGGCCGCTGGTGCAGGTGCTGGCGGTGCCGTTCCTGCTGGTATCGGCCGCCCGCATCCGGACGCTGTCGTTCGACGTGACGATATCGCGCGAGACGGTGCTGCATACGACGGCGCTGGTCGGCAGCGGGGTCTACCTGCTGGGCGTCGCCGCGATCGGCTATCTGCTGCGGGAAACCAGCATGACGCTGGGGCCGCTGGTGCAGATGCTGTTCTTCATCGGCGCCGTCATGGTGCTGGCGGTGCTGCTGCTGTCGGGCGAGTTGCGCGCCCGTGCCCGGATGCTGATTTCCCGCAACTTCTTCACCTTCACCTACGATTACCGGCGGGAATGGCTGCGCTTCATCCGGACGCTGTCGGACAGCGCGTCGCAGACCGGACTGCACGAGCGCGCCGTGCGCGCCATGGCCGACGTGTTCGAGTGCAGCAGCGGCGCGCTGTTCCTGCGCGGACGCGGCAACATCTTCGCGATGGCGGGCCGCTACAACTGGTCGGGAGCCGCCGGCATGCTGGCGCTGCCCAACGCGCTGACGGAGCGGCTGAGCGAGCGGCGGGCCGTGCTGAACCTGCGCGACGGGCTGGACCTCTCCGGCGATCCTGCGGAGCAGGCGGTGCTGGGCTGGGTCCGCCGGCTGAACGCGCCGTGGCTGCTGGTGCCGCTGCGGCTGCGCGACGAGATCGTCGGCGCCATCGTGCTGAGCGAGCCGCGGTCCCCCGCGCGTTGACCTGGGAGGACGAGGACCTGCTGGAGATCCTGGGCGTCCAGATCGGCAGCTACATCGCCGAGGAGCAGGCCAGCCGCGCCCTGTTCGAGGCACAGCGGTTCGAGCGGCTGGGCCAGTCCTTCAGCTTCGTCGCCCATGACCTGAAGAACATGGTCAGCCAACTGTCGCTGATCCTTCAGCACGCCGAGCGCCACGGCGACAACCCGGAATTCCAGCGCGACACGCTGGAAACCATCGGCGACTCGGTCGAGCGGATGCGGGCGCTGCTGGGCCGGCTGAAGGAGCGGAGCGAGGCCGGCGTGCAGGCGCCTGCCGGGGTGGCGGACCTGCGCGGCATGCTGCTGGACGTGGTCGAGCCGAGGCGCCCTGCCCTGCCGGGCCTGGGCCTCGGCCGGATCGATGCCGGAGTCGCCGTCGCGGTGGACAGGCTGGGCTTCACCGCCGCCATCGAGAACCTGGTGCAGAACGCCATCGACGCGGCGCGCGGGCGGATCACCGTCTCAGGCTTCGCGGAGAACGGCCATGCCGTGGTCGAGGTCACCGACGACGGTCCCGGCATGACCGACGCCTTCGTCCGGGACCACCTGTTCCGGCCCTTCGCCTCGACCAAGAGCACCGGCTACGGCATCGGCATGTACCAGACCCGCGACCTGATCGAGCGCTGGGGCGGCCATCTGGAGATCGAGAGCGAGGTCGGAACCGGCACGACGGCGCGCGTGCTGATGCCGCTTGCCGAAACCCGATCCGATAAACTGGAGGAGCAGGCTACCCCATGACTTCGACCTTGGCGGCCGCCCGCACCCTGCTGCTGGTCGATGACGATCCCGCGATCCTGCGCGGCCTGAAATGGTCGTTCGAGGACTGCGAGGTCCATACCGCATCCGACCGCGAAAGCGCGCTGCGTCAGGTCAAGGCACTGCGGCCCCCGGTCGTGACGCTGGACCTTGGCCTTCCCCCGCACCCGACGATGCCGTGGAGGGGCTGCGCACCCTGGCGGAGATCCTGGCCGTCGCGCCCGAGACCAAGGTGATCGTGGTCACCGGCAACGAGGAGCGCGCCCATGCCGTCCGCGCCATAGCGCTGGGCGCCTACGACTTCTACCAGAAGCCGATCGACGGGCAGGTGTTGAGCCTGATCGTCCGGCGGGCCTTCAACGTATTCGAGCTGGAGGCGGAGAACCGGCGGCTTCAGCAGAGCCGGGAGCCGAGCTTCCAGGGCATCGTGACCAGTTCGGACGCCATGCTGTCGCTCTGCCGCACGGTCGAGAAGGTGGCGCCGACCGACGTCAGCGTGCTGCTGCTGGGCGAGAGCGGCACCGGCAAGGAGCTGTTCGCCCGCGCGCTGCACAACCTGAGCGCCCGCCGGCGCGGTCCCTTCATCGCGATCAACTGCGCCGCGATCCCGGAAAACCTGCTGGAAAGCGAGCTGTTCGGCCACGAGCGCGGCGCCTTCACCGGGGCGGTGCGGCAGGTCAAGGGCAAGATCGAATTGGCGCAGAAGGGCACGCTGTTCCTGGACGAGATCGGCGACATGCCGCTGAGCCTGCAGGTCAAGCTGCTGCGCTTCATCCAGGAGCGGGTGATCGAGCGGGTCGGCGGGCGGGAGACGATCCCGGTCGATGTCCGGATCGTCTGCGCCACCCACCAGGACCTGGAAGGCCGGATCCGCACCGGCGGGTTCCGCGAGGACCTGTACTACCGGATCGGCGAAATGGCGCTGAACATCCCGCCGCTGCGTGACCGGGACGACGACTGCGTCGTGCTGGCCCGCCACCTGATCGACAAATTCTCCGCCGACCATGGCCGCCGCCGGCTTCAACTTGCCCCGGATGCGCTGGCGGCGCTGCGAAGCCATCCCTGGGCCGGCAATGTCCGCGAACTGGAGAACCGCATCAAGCGCGCCGTCATCCTGACCGAGGGCCAGAGCATCACCGCCGCCCATATGGGGCTGGCGGCCCCGCCGGTTCGGAGAACCGGAAGCGGCGGCGACGCTTCAGGAAGCGCGCGACGAGGCGGAGCGGAAGGCTCTGTCCAGCGCGCTGGCGCTGTCCGCCGGCAACCTTTCCGCCGCGGCCAAGATCCTGGGGGTCAGCCGCCCGACCGTCTACAGCCTGCTGAAGCAGCACAACGTCAATCCGCCGTCATGAACGACGCGGCCCGCCCAGTCCTTGGAGGAGACCTTCCATGAACCAGCATCGGCCCGCGACATCGAGGTTCCGGCACTTGCTGGCCGCCGCGTCCCTGGGCGGCGCTGGCCACGGGTTTCACGCCGGCTTACGCCGATACCCAGCAGTCGGAACGCTTCTACAACGAGGGCGTCCAGCAGCTTCAGTCGGGCAACGCCAGCGCCGCCGTCATCCAGTTGCGGAACGCCATCCAGCAGGACCCCGCCAACCTGAAGGCCCGCCAGTTGCTGGGGCAGCTTTACCTGCGGACGGGCGACGCGGTTTCCGCCGAGAAGGAGTTGCGGCGGGTCTTCGAGGCGCAGCGCGGCGACGAGGTCGAGTTGCAGCTGGCGCAGGCGCTGATGATGCAGCGGCGCTACGGCGACGTGTTCTCCGTCCTGTCGCCGCAGGGGGCTACGCCTGAAATGACCCAGGCCAAGCTGGTCATGAGCGGTCAGGCCTATATCGGCACCGGCCAGATCGACGACGCCGAGAACCAGTTCCGCGCGGCGCTGGAAACGGCGCCCGACCTTGCCGAGGCGAAGCTCGGCCTTGCCAGGGTCGATGCGATCCGCAACCGGACCGACGAGGCGCGGCGGATGGTCGACGAGGTGCTCGCCACGTCTCCCGACAATCTGGAAGCGCTGCTGCTGTCGGCCGACATCGCCTTTGCCGGGCAGCGGGCGGACGACGCGCTGGCGAGCCTCAACCGCGCCGCGACGCTGGCGCCCGACAACCCGCGCGTGCTGCTGCCGAGCGCGCGGGTGCGGCTTCAGACCGGCTCGATCAACGAGGCGGAGAAGGACGTCAGCCGCGTGCTGGAGCGGGCGCCGCGCGACGTCATGGCAAGGTACATGAAGGCGTCGATCCAGCTTCTGCGGGGCGACTCGAACGCGGCCCGCGCGACCTTCCAGCCGATCGAGGGAGCGCTGGCGGACTATCCCCCGGCCTTGCTGCTGGGCGGCCTGATCAAGTTCAACACGGGCCAGTACGCCCAGGCCGAGGCGTCGATCAACCGGTTCCTGGCGGCGGTGCCCGACCATGTGCCGGCGCGCCGGACGCTGGCGGCGATCCAGTTGCGCTCCAACAATACCCTGAGCGCCATCGAAGCGCTGAAGCCTCTGGTCGCGAACCATCCGGACGACCTGATCGCCCGGCAGATGCTGGCGGGCGCCTATCTGCGGCAGGGCGACATGGGCAACGCCACGGCGATGTTCGAGGAACTCGCCAAGTCGCCCAACCGGGCGATGGCGGCGCGGGCGAGATCGACGCTGAGCCTGCTTCAGGCGGCGGATGCCGGATCGCGCGACATGCGCCGGAAACGCGGCGGTCGGTGGCGCTGGTGCTCGACTATATCCGCAACGGCGAGTTCGCCAAGGCGCACGAGACGGTGGACCAGTTGAAGGCGGCGGATGCGGACAACCCGCAGTTCATCAGCCTGGAGGCCGCGATCTTCGCGGCCGAGGGCGACATGGGGACCGCGAAGTCGCGCCTTCAGGCCGCCAGCGCGCTCGACCCGTCGATGTCGGAGATCGCCAACAACCTCAACATCGTCGATGCCCGCATGGGCAACCTGGACGCGGTCGAGAAGCGTCTGCGCGACACCGTCTCGGCCAATCCCGGCGACGAGCAGGCGGTTCTGCGGCTGGGGCAGTTCCTGGCGCAGAACCAGCGGCTCAACGAGGCGGAAGACACGCTGGAGAGTGCCGCGTCGCGCCATCCCAACTCGATCACGATCCGGCGCGTCCTGGGCGAGCTGTACGAGCGGCGCGACGACAAGCCGAAGCTGCTGGAGACGGCAGGTCAGCTCCGCCAGATCGGCAAGTCGCAGCCGGAAGCCCTGAAGTTCGCGGCGGCGATGTACAGGGCCGGCGGCGATCCGGCCAGGGCGGCGGAGGCGCTGCGGGTCTATGTCCAGGCCAAGCCGGACGATGCCGAGGCGCAGATAGCGCTGGCCCAGAACCTGATCGCGGCCAACCGGGCGGAGGAGGCGCGGCCGGTGCTGGAAGCCGTCAAGGCCAAGGACCCCGCCAACGCCGTGGCGACGCTGGGACTGGTCGATCTGGCGCTGGCCCGCAACGACGCCGAGGGAGCGCTGAAGCTGGCCGACGGGCTGCGTCAGGCCAACCCGGTCGCGGCGGCTCAGCTGCGCAGCAGCGTGCTGCTGCGGACCAACCGGGTGGACGAGGCGATCCGGGCCATGGAGCAGGCGCTTCAGGCGACGCCGGACCGGCAGCTGGCGCTCGGGCTCTATGGGCTGCGCCGCGACAACGGCAGGATGGATCAGGCGTTATCCGGGCTTGAGGACTGGGTCGAGCGCAACCCCGACGACGTGCCGGCCCGTACCGTGCTGGCCGATACCTACCTGACGCGGCAGGACCTGAAGCAGGCGGAAACCCACTACGACATCCTGGTCCAGGCCCGGCCGGGCGATCCGGCCTTGCTCAACAACGCCGCCTGGATCGCGCATGAGCTGGGCAGCCCGCAAGCCCTGCAATACGCCCGCCGCGCCCACGCCGCCGCCCCGGCGGCTCCCGAGATCGCGGATACGCTGGGGTGGATTCTCGTCCAGTCGGGCGAGACGGCGGAGGGAGTGGAACTGCTGCGGCGTGCCGCGCCGGCGCGCCGTCGAACCAGGACGTGCAGTACCACCTGGCCTACGCGCTGAACTCGACCGGCGCCAG
The DNA here is from genome assembly GCA_963848585.1 of uncultured Alphaproteobacteria bacterium. Lineage (GTDB taxonomy): Bacteria > Pseudomonadota > Alphaproteobacteria > Azospirillales > Azospirillaceae > Skermanella. The sequence goes on from CAWKET010000024.1 coordinate 9,423, forward strand.
GGACGAGGCGCGGGAGATCCTGGAGAAGCTGGTCGCGGACGACAAGCCGTTCCGGACCGCGAGGCGGCGGCCGAGTTGCTCGGGACGATCAGAAGTAGGTAGAGGGGGAAACGGGTGCCGGGCTGCGGCTCGATACCGCGCCCCTCACTGCGTATACGGCGTGACGAACTGGGCCGGCTCGATCCAGCCGAAGGTCTTGAGCTGGTCGGCGCGGAAGACGCACTCGAACTTGACGGGGACCGGTTCCTTGAACTGGTCGGGGTCGCGAGATCGTGCCGATGACCTGGACGATGTCCATCGGAAACAGCGCCGGGGTGCCGGCCTGGGGCAGCCGCTCGATCCGGGCGTTGTCGATCGGACGCCAGGGCCAGACGGCGGAGGGCAGTTCGGCGCAGGCTTCGGCGTCGGAGGTGGTGGGGAATATCTCACAACCGCCGAGCGCCGTTGCGGCGGTCAGGAGGCAGGCGACGGTGAGGAGGGGGCGCATAGCGGTTTGCTCCGGATGATGAGACTGTTAAGCGTCGGGCTGGATCATAACCCGGTCTAGCCGCTGGATGAACATTGACGCGCCGGGGGACGCACGCCCCTGGCACGCGCGGGCTGCTCGTCGTGGGCGAGACCGGCCTGGGTCCGGAGCATGTCGCGTACCGCCAGAGGGTCGCTGGTGGTGCCGCCAAACTCGCCGAAGAAACGGTCGCAGAAGGCTTCGACCCTGTCCATGAACGTCCGCAAATCCCGCTGGGTACGGACATAAGGCGTGTTTCCGGGCACCATCGACGGGCTGTGATACGACAGCATGAAGATGCGCTGGCCGCGCCGGATCATCGCCCGGACCAGCGCCATGTGCTGGGCCGGCGGCACTCCTTCCGGGGTCAGAATGATCCGGTCGATCAGGCCCAGGCGGGAGAGCACGCCGGGCAGCCGGCAGGCCTGGGCTACCGGGGATTCGAGCGCTCCTTCGAGTCGCGGCCCCGAATCGGAGAGCAGGCCGACATAGCCGCGCGTCAGCGGCAGCTCCAGCAGGCGGCCGGCCGGACCGATCCAGTAGGGCTGCGGGGCGACCCGGCGGAAGTCGGGACCGTGATGGGTCCGCAGGTCGGCTCCCGGAACGGCGCTGATGTCGATCTGATAGCCAAGCTCCGTCAGCGTACGGAAGGTCCGGGGACCGAGACCGTAGCGGCCGGCCTTGTAGATGCGCGGCGTCAATCCCAGGCCGTCCTCGATGGCACGGGTCAGCACGGCCAGCTTGGCGCGCTCCAGGTCGGGCGGCAGGTTGCCGGGGAAGGAGTTGCGTTCGGAGATTTCCTCGTCGAAGGGCGGGTTGACCCAGGGGTGAAGCTGGGTCCCGATCAGGCAGGCGTCGTCCTTGAGCAGGTCGCGGAGCGGTTCCAGCCCGTCGCGCTGGCTGGCGACCGGATAGTCGACCACATAGGTCGGGCGGATGCCGTACTTCTCGAAGATGCGGTGCATGGGGCCTTGGGCCGCCATGGAACGTACGCTGTGGCGATCCCGCGTGAACGGCCCCGACCAGTCGAACTCCTCCTCCGCGTCCACGACCACCAGCAATACCGGGGGAAGATCGGGCGGCAGTCTGATTGGATTCCAGTCGTCCTCGAACAGGACCTTTTCTTTTTCCGCCCGCATGTTTCCGATTTCATCGCAAGTTGTACTGTAAGGCGCGCCGTCAGGCATCTTGTGGCGAAAAGCCGATCCGGTCACGGCTGAAGGCCGATATGGAGCGCCACGGCCGAGCCGATGCTGATGCCCACCGCCGCGAGGGCCAGCAGGCCCGCGACCCAGGCGGGCACGAGCCCCCGGCGCTGCCGGAGTATCAGCGCTTCAAGCTCGTCCTGGCGGGCGGCGATGGCGTCCAGACGGTCGAGCACGGCCTTGTCCGCCGGACCGTCGCGCTCCCGGTCCGCTTCCAGCCCGCGCAGCAGCCGGTCCACCCGGTCGGTCGTCGCCCGCATGCCCTGGGCATGGTTGAGCACCAGCGACGCCATGTCTTCCCGCTGGCGGGCGCTCAACTGCTCCAGCGTACGGCTGAGTTCAGCCGCCAGCATGTCGCCGACCAGCCGGACGGCCGGCGTCCCGGCATCGTTGATTGCGCACCGCCGCCGCATGCCGTTGCCGACACCCATGACGCGCGCCGTCACGATCTGCCCGGACAGGCTGCGCAGGTCGGAAGCCATTTCTTCCAGCGACTTGTCCCTGACCGCCAAGGGCCTCTCTCCGGCCGTATGTGCCACCTCCCGATCCTCCACGTCCTGGTGCAAGCCGGCATCCAGGTCTTGCCGAAGCCCATTCGCCCGGCTCATTCCGGAAACCGATCCAACCATGAGAACCTGCCCAGTTGCATGACGCGATAGCGGCTTATCCGCTGTCTTCCGAGGTATCCGAACCGACTCAACAGCATAAGCGGCACCATCGCCACACCCAAGTGATAGCGTTGGCACCGCCCGATGACATTGCGCCTAAGTTTTCTCGAATTCAGTGCCTGTCATGCAACAATCCATATGAAGTATCTACCTCACCATTGGCGTCATTGATGGTGCATTACGGTTCCAGCACCCTCCAGATGACATCAAAGAAACATAGCATTTATTCTTTTGTTGAACTTAAGACCTGCCCGCACGCTTTTCATCGGGAGCGCTAAACCGGCTACCGTCACTGGGACCAACGGAGGAATACCATGGCAGCGAACCAAAGCGGGACAGCCGCACCGCCGCCTGAAGACCGCAAGCGCGTCCATAGGATGATCGAGGCTACCATCCCTGCTCCCCTGTTGCGGGCCGCCAGCAGGCTTCTGCCGGACGGCGTCAAGCGAGCGGTCAACGCCGCCATCGCGTCGGGCGGGTTCGCGCTGATCGAAGCGGGGCTTGCCCGCCGGTCGGAGCGCCGCCACGCGGCCGGCCGCGTGGCGATCGGACGGAAGGACCTGGAAAGCGACCTGTCGAGGGCGGGGCTGCCCGACGGCGCCGTCGTGTTCGTCCATAGCTCGCTCTCCAAACTGGGTTTCATCGACGGCGGGGCGTCCACGGTGCTGGCGGCACTGGAAAGCATCGTCGTGGCGCGCGGCGGTACGCTGGCGATGCCGGCCTTCACGATGACCGGCACCATGTACGAGACGCTGAAGTCCGGTCCCGACTTCGACGTGCGGGAAACCCCGACCGGCATGGGCAAGATCGCCGAGACGCTGAGGCGCGACAAGCGCAGCCGGCGGAGCATCCATCCGACCCATTCGGTGGTGGCGCTGGGCGCCCGCGCCGACTGGCTGGTGGCGGACCATCACCGCTCCCCCTTCGCGTTCGACGCCGATTCGCCGCTGGGGCGGGTGCTCGAGGCCGATGGCTACATCATGGGCCTGGGCACGGATTTGGGACCGGTGACCTTCTACCATGTGCTGGAAGACCTGTGCGGCGACAGCTTCCCCTTCCCCGTCTATACGCCGGACAGCCCGGTCGTGCGCGAGGTGACGGGCTGGGACGGCGAGCGGCTGAAGGTGGCGGTGATGGCGCATTCGTCCGTCGTGTCCGCCGACCGGATCGACAAGCCGACCGGGTGGGCGTACGGGACTACATAACCCGGTATCTGGAGCGGGACGGCGGGCTTGCGGTGGGTCCCGGTCGGTGAAGGGAAAGCCTGGGTGATCCGGGCGGCCGATATGTTCACCTGCCTGGAATGCCTGATGGTCCAGGGCGTCACGATCTACCGCGACCCTCCCGAGGCCGCGCATTCCGGTCCTGAATTTTTGGCGAGCGAGAAGGATGGTTTCGGTGCCGGTACAAGATCTTCTGCCCCGCATGGTGCCCAGAGCGGTAAAAGACAGGCTGCGTCCGCTTAAAAAGCTGGCGGATTTTCAGCGCCTGCCGGCAGCGGCCAAGGCGGCGGTCCGGCGCGACCGCGATGGGCTGGAAGCCGTCGCCGATCCGGGGATCGAGGCGACCATCGCGGCGGCACTCGACTGGCTGGGACAGGCGCAGGACCACTCGGCGACCCGCGACGGCGGGGTGGCGCGGCACTACAGCCTTGTCAGCGGCTGGTCCGCGTCATATCCGGAGACGACGGGCTATATCGTGCCGACGCTGATCGAACAGGCCCGGCTGCGTAACGATCCGGCCTTGCTGGAGCGGGCGCGGCGGATGCTCGACTGGCTGGTGTCGATCCAGTTCCCCGACGGTGGTTTCCAGGGCGGAACGATCGGCCAGGAACCTCGGGTTCCGGTCACGTTCAACACGGGACAGATCCTGCTCGGGCTGGCGGCCGGGGTGGCGGAGTTCGGCGACGCCTATCGTCCGGCCATGACGAAGGCCGCCGACTGGCTGGCCGCGACCCAGGACGAGGACGGCTGCTGGCGGCGCTTCCCGACGCCGTTCGCCAGCAAGAACGACAAGAGCTACGAGACGCATGTGGCCTGGGGGCTGCTGGAAGCGGCGCGGCTGGACCCGGCGCGGAACTGGGGCGATGCCGGGCTGGCGCAGGTCCGCTGGGCCATCGGCCGGCAGCGGCCGAACGGCTGGATGGCGGATTGCTGCCTGGAGGAACCGCACCAGCCGTTGACCCACACGCTGGGCTATGCCCTGCGCGGCATACTGGAGGCATGGCGGTTCTCCCGCGATCCGGCCTTCCTGGAAGCGGGAACGCGGCTGGCCGAAGGACTGCTCGGGTGCCTGGACCGGCGGAAAAACGGGTGGCTTCCCGGCCGGCTGAATGCCGAGTGGAAGCCCGCCGTCGATTGGGTCTGCCTGACCGGCTCCGTCCAGATCGCCCATTGCTGGCTGATGCTGTACCAGGACACCGGCGATGCCAGGTGGCTGGACGCGGCGCGGTCGGTCAACGGCTTCGTCCGCAGGACGGTCGCGGTCGGGGCCCGGCGGAGAGGCGCGGCGGAGTCCAAGGCAGCTTCCCGGTGGATGGCGACTACGGAACCTTCGAGTATTTGAACTGGGCGGCCAAATTCTTCATCGACGCCAATGAGCTGGAACGGACGGTGACTGGGCGTTGATTGGCTGGCGCCAGGAATGTGCCATCATGAAATCTTTGTCATCTTCACATAATGGCTGCTTGTCTACAGAGATGATAGTGCTTGTCGTAGTATTGTTACGCTTTTGGTTTCGAGCCACTTTCCGCAATGAAAGCTGGCATTGACACGGCTCCGAAAATCCGTATTTTACGGATATCACGGAAAGGAGCTGTGTCAATGGTTGCCGTCTCCGCCACCGAGTTCGCAAAGCATTTTGGCCGCTACAGGGAAGAGGCTCAGCGTGAGCCGATCGCCATTACGAGCCATGGGCGAACGAGCGGTTATTTCCTCTCCTCGCATGAGTTCGAAGAGTATCAGCGGCTCAAAGCCATGACTCCTCGAGCCTACCATATAAGCGAATTACCCGATGAGATTGCGGACGCGATCGAAAAAGCGGATATGGACTCCGCTCATGATCATCTGAACAAGTTGATGGATCAATAGCGGCTCAAGGTTGGCGACACACGATTATGCGATTGCCGACCCCAAAGAGCGGACTTGTAATTTCCTATTCAGTACCTCTGGCGAAACGAAGCCAGAACCGGCTTGAATGGAAGCCGGAAGACAGGCCATCGCCATTGTTCTGGTCATCCAGAAAGACGAAGGCAATGGGCACAGGTGACATGCTCCGATCAGCTCACAGCCAACCGCAAGATCCTTCCGTTGCGCTGGAAATCCCCTCGACGTCAAACGGCATCTGGGACTGGATGGCGAAAGGTCATGGGTGATATTGGACGAGTTCAATGTTTTTACATGGCCCGGCTTCGACCTCGCATCCGTCGCCGGTGCGAAAGAGCGCTGCGATTACGGCTTCATGCCACCCATCTGTTCCGGAAAATCATCGAGAAGTTCATCGAACTGCGCCGTCAAAAACGGATCGTGGCAACGCTGAGGGATGACGCGTAGGCAACTCCACGACGGAAGCGGATATGCTTACCTCGTACCGCTTTTTCACTGGAGAGGACAGATGAGCGAGGGGGCGCTTGTTGGGTTGATCGGAGCGACCGCGCTGGGGTGCGGGATCGTCGGCGGGGTATTCTTCGCGTTCTCCTCCTTCGTGATGACGGCGCTGGGGCGGCTGCCGGCGGCGGAGGGGATGGCGGCGATGCGGTCGATCAACAGGGTGGCCGTTACGCCGCTGTTCATGGCGGCGCTGTTCGGGACGGCGGCGGCTTGTCTGGTGCTGGCGGGGGTGGCTCTGGCCGGGTGGGCGGACGGGCGTGCCGGGTGGCTGCTGGCTGGGAGCGGTGTTTATCTTTTTGGAGTCGTTGCCGTGACGGCCGTGTTCAATGTCCCGCGAAACGAGGCGCTGGCCAGGGTCGATCCGGAAAGCGCCGAAGGCGGCGAGCTTTGGCAGCGGTATGCCGTCGAGTGGACGGCGTGGAACCATGTGCGGACGGTGGCGGGCGCCGCCGCCTCGGCACTTCTGATGGCTGGGTTGCGCTGACGCTGGCCGGGAGCGCCGCGACGGGGTGTTTCACTCGCTGTCGAAGGCGACGACGGTGAAGATCATGTTCACCGTCATGTCATCGTCGGACAGGGGAAGATGGATGTCGGCAACGCCGCGCACGTTGCGCACCCGGCCGACATAGGGCGGCTCCGAGCGGAGCGGAGTCGCTGTCTTCACGACCTCGGCACGGGAGGTCCAGAGGTAGTTTCCAGGCCCGAATCCGGGCATCTCGGAAAAGAGTTTTCCCGTATGGTTTGCCCGCGACTTGTCCACGACACCGGAACCGATCAGGCGAAAACGGAAATCGAGAGGGTCGTGAAGGACGTCGGTCAATACGATCCATGGAATGCATCCGGGGAACCTCCAGAAGCGGATCGAGATCCCGCCGCGCCGGCATTTTCCGACCCAGCCTTTTGCTTTCCCAATACATGAGAGCGTCTTGAAGAAGTCGTTCCATGTTCGCCACCCAACATTTCGAGCGTCCTGCCTGACACATCCTGTACTTCACCGCAAGCAACCGTCCAATGGTTGCTCCAAAGATCGACAAAGTCGGGCAAGTACCGGTACGGGATTCGGACACACCAATTTTTAACCATAATTGATGTAATAGACATCAAAGGTCGCGGAAGATATATCCGACTTTACGCCTTTTTCCATAGGCGCCTCGATCCAGCGGCAAAAGAAAGCACGACCATGGCCGTCCGGCCCGCCGATCCCACCTTCGCGGAACTGTTCACTCCGAAGCTCGTCACGATCCTGCGCGAGGGCTATGGGCTCCTGGATCTCCGCGCCGACGCCATCGCGGGGCTGACCGTCGCCATCGTGGCCCTGCCGCTGTCGATGGCGATCGCGATCGCCTCCGGCGTCACGCCGGACCGGGGGCTCTTCGCCGCCATCGTCGGCGGGTTCCTGGTGTCGCTGCTGGGGGGAAGCCGGTTCCAGATCGGCGGGCCTGCCGGCGCCTTCATCGTGCTGGTGGCGGCCACGGTCGAACGGCACGGGGTCGACGGGCTGCTGCTCGCGACGATGATGTCCGGGGTGATCCTGCTGGCGATCGGGTATCTGCGGCTGGGCACGTATATCAAATACATCCCCTACCCCGTGACCGTCGGCTTCACGGCGGGGATCGCGGTCATCATCTTCGCCAGCCAGCTCAAGGAGCTGCTGGGCCTTACCCTTGAGGGCAAGGAGCCCGGCGCCGATCATTCCCAAGCTGATGGCGCTGGCGGAGGCGCTGCCGACGATCAACGTCGCGGCGGCGGCCGTGACGCTGGTGACGGTCGGCCTGATCGTGGGCGTCCGGCGCTACCGGCCGCACTGGCCGGCGCTGCTGATCGCCGTGGGGCTGGCGGCGGTGGCAAGCTGGGCCTGGGCCTGCCGGTCGAGACGATCGGCACCCGCTTCGGCGGCATCCCGAACTCCCTGCCGTTGCCGGAACTGCCGGCCATCTCGCTCGACAAGATGATGGCCGTCCTGCCGGACGCTGTGGCCTTCGCGCTGCTGGGGGCGATCGAGAGCCTGCTGTCGGCGGTGGTCGCCGACAGCATGAGCGGGCGGCGGCACCGGTCGAACTGCGAGCTGGTGGCGCAGGGTGTGGCGAACATCGCCTCGCCGCTGTTCGGCGGGATCTGCGTCACGGGGACCATCGCGCGCACCGCGACCAATGTCCGGTCGGCCGCGCGGGGGCCGGTTGCCGGCATGCTGCACGCGGTCTTCCTGCTGCTGTTCATGCTCGTGGCCGCGCCGCTCGCGAGCTTCATCCCGCTGTCGGCGCTGGCCGCCGTGCTGGCGGTGGTGGCCTGGAACATGGCGGAAAAGCACGAGTTCGCGACGCTGCTGCGCGCGTCGCGCGGGGATGCCGTGGTGCTGATGGCGACGTTCCTGCTGGTCGTGTTCCGCGACCTGACGGAAGGCATCGTGGTCGGGTTCGGGATCGGCGCGCTGCTGTTCCTGCACCGCATGGCGCAGGCGGTCGAGATCGAGAGCGGGCGTGCCTGCCGTGGAGGAGGATCGGGCCGATACGGTCGGCGCCAATGCCCGCCAGCCCTACGACGTCGGCATGGCGACGCGATCCGGACGTGATGGTCTACCGGATCTCGGGCGCGTTCTTCTTCGGGGCGGCGGCTACGGTCGGCTCGGTGCTGGACCAGTTGGCGGAGCATCCGAAAGCCTATGTGCTGGATGTCTCGGACGGTGCCGATGCTGGACTCGACAGCGGCGATCACGATCGAGGGCTTCGTGCGCAAGGCGCACGGCAAGGGGCGTCGGTCTATATCGCCGGGGCACAGCGGCCGATCCGCCGGGCGCTGCTGACCCATGGCGTGAGGCCGCCGCGCGTCCAGTTCCGCTCCACGGTGGCCGATGCGATCGAGGACGCGCATGCCAAGAGCGGGCGACGCCCCGGATCGGGGCAGCCCCGGTCGAGCGGCTTGAGGCTCGATGCAGCTGCCTTCAGGTCTGAGCGCCGCAGTTGCTGGGGCTGCCGGGCTGCCACGGGCTCGGTCACCTCGATGCAGAAGTCCAGCAGGCGCTCGAACTGGATATCGCGCGACAGGCCTTCGCGGGCGGCGGGCGGAAGGCCGGGCAGCCGGCCGCCCGCCGCGTCCTTGGCGGCCAGCCAGCGGCGGAGTTGCGCCGCTATCGCTTCGGGATCGTTGGAGAAGAAGCCGGCCTGACGCTCGCGGATCAGGCGGGCGGGGACGCCGTCCTCCAGGCCGATGCCGAGGATCGGGCGGAGCACGCCGAAATACTCGAACAGCTTGGCCGGGACGTTGCCCTGCTCGCGCGGGTTGTTCCATTGCAGCAGCAGCAGCACGTCGGAACGGCGCTGGATCTCGAGCGACTGCTTGTAGGGCACGGCGGGGTGGACGGTCACCCGGTCGCTCACGCCCGCCTTCTCGGCCGGCGGCAGGACGAGGCCGGGATCGCTGCCGTAGAACTCGATCCGGATGCGCTGGCGCTCGGGTCCCAGCAGGGCCAGCGCCTCGAACAGCGCGGAGGGGTCGCGGCGGCCGGAATAGAGGACGCCGGCATAGGTGATGGTCAGGTCCGGCGAGGATGCGGACGACCGGCAGCGACAGGCGGCGGGTCCGGCTGGAGCGGGAAGTCCTGCGGGTCGTAGCCGTTGTAGATCGTCGCGACCGGCTTGCCGTACTTGGCCCGGTAGAACGTGCTCCAGGGTTCCGACACGGTGACGATGCCGCTGGCGCTGCCGGCGACCCGGCGCTCCATCCGGTCGAGCAGCGCCATGCGCCAGTCCGGCGCTTCGAAATAGGGGTCGTCGGCCCAGCGGTCGCGGAACTCGGCGATCCAGGGCACGCCCAGCTTGCGGCTGAGGTGATGGCCGGCGAGGAAGGCGGTGAAGGGCGGGCCGGTGACGTAGATCAGGTCCGGCTTCCAGTCGCGGCAGGTGCGCCTGGCTCCGGCTATCGCCCAGGGCAGCCAGCCGACATAGCGGTCCGGCAGGTTGGACAGGTTGAGGTAGTAATCGCTGACGGTGGAGAGCACCCGGCCCACCAGGGAGCCGCGCCCGCCTCGCCGTCCCCTGGACGATGCTCCGGGTGCGGCGCCGCCGCCCGGCTTGGGCGCGCGGCGGAGCAGGCGGTTGCGCAGGTTGCCGACGACGTCGATCGGGCGGTTGACGTCGATGGCGCGGGTCCAGGTGACCCGGTCCGCCGGGATCTCCAGCGGCAGCGTCTTGGACAGGTCCGGCTCGCGCGCGGTCACGACCCGCACATCGACGTTGCGGCGCATCAGGTACTTGGCGAGCTTGCCGACCCGGATCGCGCCGATCGTGTTGGACGGCGGGAAATACCAGGACAGGATCAGCACCTTCATGGCGTCGGCGCCCTCCGGCCGCTCGGCGGGGGAGCCTGGCCGCGATGCCGTGGCCTGATCGATCGTCGAAGAAGCAAACCCAGTCAACCTTAGTCCTTTCGGGCCCGATTACTTCGGGCCTGATCCCATGAGAGTCCGCAGCGCCCGCCGGCCAAGCTCAAGGCGGTGGCGGGAAGGTCCCAGGATATTGCCATGCGGCATGAAACACACCCCATATATCCCTATGCAAAAAGTCAAATGGGGCCAGTCGGGCGAAATGGGCGTACTTCCAGTTTCGAATTGACCCTTACCGGTCTGAACATCGTAAATGGCCGGCGTGTTGCGGCTCAAGTCCGAACATTCGATAGTCTTTCCCGCGAATTGTATAGATTATGTTGATTCCGGCAGGCGGGGACTGAATGCGCTCCCTCATTTTGTTCATGGTCTTTCTGGTCCTTGCGGTACTGTCCCTGACGATGCCTTCGATCGGGGTGCTGACATGGGCCTGGATCGCGATCATGAGCCCGCACCGGCTGACCTGGGATTTCACCTACACGCTTCAGCTCAACCTGGTGATCGTCGTCATCACCTTCATCGCGTGGGTCGTGGCGCGGGAGCCGAAGCGGCTGCCGATGAACTCCGCGACCGTCATGATCATGCTGTTCATGGCCTGGATGACGCTGACGACGATGACCTCGCTGGCGCCGGCCAATTCGTGGTTCCACTGGGACCTGCATATCAAGAACCTGGTCTTCGCGCTGGCCGTGATGGCGATCATGCGCACCCAGGTGCGCATCCAGGCGCTGATCTGGATCACGGTGCTGTCGATCGGCTATTTCGGGGTCAAGGGCGGCGGCTTCACCATCGCCAACGGCGGCGCCTATACCGTGCTGGGGCCGCCGGAATCGATCATCGAGGACCGCAACCATCTGGCGCTGGCCTGCTGCATGATCATCCCGCTGATGAACTACCTGCGGGTGACGACGGCCAACCGGCTGATCAAGATCGGCCTGATGCTGGCGATGGCGCTGACCATCATCTCGGTGATCGGCAGCTATTCGCGCGGCGGCTTCCTGGCGCTGAGCGTGACGGCCTTCGTGTTCTGGCTGCGCTCGTCGGGCAAGCTGATGACCATGGTCCTGCTGCTGGCCTGCTTCGTCCCCGCCGTCTCGCTGATGCCGGCAAGCTGGAAGGACCGGATCAGCACGATCGAGAACTACCAGAAGGACGATTCGGTCCAGGGGCGGTTCGACGCCTGGAACTACGCGATGCGGGTGGCGAAGGACCGGCCGCTGGTGGGCGGAGGGCTGGCGACGACCGAGGTCGGGCGCCGTCTTCCACAAATACGTTCCGGGCCGGCCGCAGCGGGCGGCGCACAGCATCTATTTCCAGGTGCTGGGCGACCAGGGACCGATCGGGCTGATGATCTTCCTGGGCATCGGCGTGGTGGGCTGGCTGAACACCCGGTCGATCATCCGGCTGAGCAAGGGAAAGCCGGAATTCGAGTGGGCGTGGCATCTGGGGCGGATGATGCAGGTCAGCTTCATCAGCTATTTCGTCGCCGGAGCGGCGCTGTCGATGGCCTATTACACGGTGTTCTTCGTGTCCGTCGTGATCGTGGCGCTGGTCAAGGAGATCCTGGTCAAGGCGGAGCGGGCGGCGGTCCAGCCGGCGGAGCGGGTCAGGCGCGGCGGGCTTCCTGCGGCCGGCGGAGGCGCCCGCTCCGGCATCGTCCGCCTCGGTTCCGGCGAACTGACGGTACGGCGGGGTTCCGGTCGGAACTTGGCATGATCACCGTCACCGAACCGATCATCTGGGGCGACGAGCACGTCCCGGTAAATACCGGCCTGCTCGAAACCGTGGTGCGCGCCTTTCCGGGCGAGCGCGTGCGGTTCTGGGGCGAGGCCGGGCATATCGCGCTGATCCGGGCGCTGATCGATCCGAAGGACGGCGCGCGGGTGGAGTTCCGCGAGACCCGGCTGCCGCCGCGCGACGCTGGCTTCAAGGAGCGGCTGCGCCATGACGTGGGCTTCATCGGCCGGCTGCTGGACGAAGGCGGCCGGGTCGCACCTGATCCTGGCGAGTTCCTGCCCGTCGCTGATCGCGGCGCTGAAGCTTCGCGGGCTGCGGACGAGTGTCCGGAGTGTCCATATCGTGCTTCATGGCAATCTGACCGTGCTGTGGTCCTGGAGGTCCCGCAATCCGCTGATGCGGCTGACCGATCTCCGGACGGCGATGGGGCTGCCGAGCCGGCTGCCCGTCCGCTACTTCGTGATGGAACCGGCGATCCGGGGCGAGTTGCTGGCGACCCTGCCGCGGCTGAACCCGGCGGATGTCCGGCTGCTGCCGCATCCGGTCAGCTCGGTCGAGGCGTCGCTGGAAGGTTGCGGGGACTTGGGGACGCCGGTGCGGATCGGCTTCATGGGGGCCGCTTCGGCGAGAAGGGCTTCGGCGAGTTCCTGGACATCGCGCGCCGGGCGGCGGGACCGGGGGTGGAGTTCCACGCGGTCGGGCGGCTGGGGGCCGACATGGCCGGGCGAGGATCTGGGCGTGCTGGCGACAAGGCCGCTAGCGGCGGGAAAGGTCGGGCGAGCCGAGTATGTCGAGCGGCTGGCGGGGATGCATTATGTCTGCATGCCCTACGGGGCCGGACACTACCGCTATTCGCCCAGCGGGGTGCTGGCCGACGCGCTGGCGCTGGCGCGGCCGATCCTGGCGTTCGACCTGCCGATCTTCCGCGACCTGTTCGACCGGTTCGGCGATATCGGGCATCTGTGCCGGAACGCGGAGGAAATGGCGGAGTTGATCCGGCAGCGGGTTATGGAAACGGGAACCGGTACCGTGGTCAGGTGGCGGCCATGCGGGCGGCGAGGGCTCCCCGGTTGGCCGACCGGCTGAAGGACGATCTAAGGATGGCGCTGGGGTCATGATCACGGTTCTGTTTTCGACCTTCAACGGCGCCGATACGCTGCCGGCGATGCTGGATTCGCTGACGCGGCTGACGCCGCCGCCGGGCGGCTGGAAACTGGTGGCGGTGGATAACGGCAGCACCGACGGCAGCGGCGATCTGCTGCGGTCGTTTGCCGGGCGGCTGCCGCTGACGGTGCTGAGCGAGCCGGCCAAGGGCAAGAACCGGGCGCTCAACCGGGGGATGGGGATCGCGGAAGGCGATCTGGTGGTGCTGACCGACGACGATATCGTCGCCAGTGGCGATTGGCTGAGCGCTTGGGCGTCCGTGGCGGACCGGCTGGGGGAATTCGACATCTTCGGCGGGCGGATAGTGCCGCGCTGGGGAATGGAGCCGCCGGAGTGGCTGCTGAGCGAGGTGCCGCTGGGGCCGGTCTATGCGGCAACCGATCCGGCCTGGACGGAAGGGCCGATCCGGGCCGGCTGCGTCTGGGGGCCGAACATGGCGGTGCGGCGCCGGGTGTTCGAGGCGGGACACCGGTTCGACGAGCGGGTCGGACCGGACGGAACGACGGCCTATGCGATGGGCAGCGAGACGGAATTCACCATGCGGCTGGAGCGGCAGGGGTTCCGCTGCGCGCATAGTCCGGTGCCGGTGGTGGAGCACCAGATCCATGCCGCCAGCATGACGCAGGAATGGGTGCTGCGCCGGGCCTTCCGCTATGGGCGGGGGGAAAGGTTGCAGCAACTGGCCGCCGGGGGTGGCTGCCGATGCACGGCTGTTCGGCTATCCGCGCTGGATCGTCCGGCAGTGGGGCGAGAGGCAGCTTGAACTGATGCGGGCGAGTTTTGGCGGGACGGAGCGGGAGCGGTTCCGGCTGCGCTGGGATATCAGCCGGCTGCGCGGAGCGCTGGCGGTGAAGGCGGATGAGGCGCCGGTGACCGCTGGAGAGCTTCGCGCGCCTGTTCCGGCAAGGCGTGGAGATGAGCCCCGGTTCAGCGTGGTGATCCCGACCCATAACCGGGCTGGCCATCTGGCGGAGGCGGTACGGTCGGTCCATGGGCAGACTTTTCCGGCGCATGAGATCATCGTGGTGGACGATGGCTCGACCGATGATACGGCCGCAGGTGGTGGAAGCGCTGATCCGCGACGGCGTGCCAGTGCGGTACCTGCGTCAGGCCAACCAGGGGGCGGCGGCGGCGCGCAACCGGGGCATCCGGGCGGCGGGCGGCGACTGGATCGCGCTGCTGGATTCGGACGACACATGGCTGCCGGGCAAGCTGGAGGCCGCCGCTGACCTGATCGTGGCGGATGGTGCGGTGGACTTCATCCACTCCCGTTGCGTCCATGATTTCGAACTGGCCGCCGGAGGCGTGCCGGAGCCGGTGCTGACGGTGGAGCAGCGCTGCGATCCGGCGGCGCTGATGGGCGGCTGGCACATCAAGACGTCGAGCGTCGCGATCCGGCGGTCGCTGCTGGACCGGCTGGACAGCCTGTTCCCGACCGATCTGCGGACCTGCGAGGACTATGAGCTGTTCTGGCGGGCGGTGACGGCGGCGCGCCGCATCGGCTTTTCCGGCGAGCCGGATACGGTGATCGCCAATATCCCGACCAGCCTGTCGCGCGAGGACGCGATGGTGCTTCCGCGCATGATGGACAACATAGAGGCGATGAGCCGCGTGATCCGCTGGCTGGACGGACACCCCCAGCAGGCCCGGCTTCAGCCGATCCTGGAAGGCCGCCGCTACTGGGCCGCCCGCATCCTGCTGACCCGTGCGGCGCGGGAAAGGCGGCTGATGGAGATGCTGGGATGGCTGCTGCGCCACGGCCTGTCCCGCTTCGAAATCGGCCGCGCCGTCGTTTCCGCCGGGCGCGGCGTGGTCAACGGGGAGAACCCGTCGGGGCTGTGAGTGCCTATTCCTTATCGTAGATGACGTCCCTGCCCCGGTAGAACTTCAGCAATTCGCGGTCGGAGATCGGCTGGTCGGCCTTGGTCCCGAAGAAATAGACGCCGCCGGCGGCGTCCAGCGCGCCTTCGCGGCGGGCCAGGATGCGGTCGAAATACTTGATCGGGACGGTGGCGAGCATCACGCCGACGCGGACATATTTCCGGATGGCGGGGCTGGTGAAGAAGCTGAGGCAGAAATACTCCAGCGACCACGCGAGCGCTCCGGCCGGCCCCAGCGCCATGCCGGCCTTGATCTGGGTGAAGTGCCGGAACAGCCGGCGGTGGCCGAGGAAGGTGAAGCGGGTGAAATCGTAGCGGCCCATATGGACCTGCTGCATGAAGGGCGTCACCGAATAGACATAGCCGCCGGGCCGGAGCACGCGGGCGATTTCCGAAGCGCAGCGGAACGGATCGGCGACATGTTCGAGCACGGCCACCGCTATGACGGCGTCGAAGCTGCCGTCGGGAAACGGCAGGTCGTGGAGGTCGCAGACATAGTCGGCCCCCTCCCCCAGGATCACGTCGGTGTAGGTGTAGCGGACGTTGGGGAGATCGGGATATCGCTTGTTGCCGGCGCCCACCACCAGGATGCGGGCGGCGGGAAGCGCCTTGGCGACGTATTCGACCGACTTCTCCGAACTCCAGTCGGACGCGTTGACCGAGAAATAGATCAGCCGCTCGGCGGCACGGCGGAGTGCCGCACGGAGGCGGTCGGTGGGTGCGGGAGCCTCGCCCCGCAGCATGATGGTATCGGCGGAGATGCCGGCGGCTCTTGCGCGGCCGGGTGAAGTCGGCGATGGCGAAGACGCTGTTTTCGTCATGGATCAGGATCGGCGTGCCGTCCACCACCGGGAACACCCTGCCGCAGGCGGCGCCGGAACAAGCCAGTTCCGAAGCATCCGCCGTCTCAAGGAGAGGTGAGCGGCAGCGCGGGCAGACAAGGCCGGTCGCCGGCTGTGTCATGTCGGAAGGAGTGGAAGGCCGGAGCAGCTGGTTCGGCGGTCATGACACCTTGGCGGGAAACGGTAGCCGTCCCTGAAACTACCCGATGGTAGCCAGATTGGCGCGTGCTCAGGTGGGGTATGATGTCATCGTTCCGGTGCAATGCCATGGGAGCTAGTTCTTGGAGTTTGCTTTTGCTTGCAATCAACCTTGGCAATGTATATACATTGTGTAAATACGGCACTATAGACCGTTATTCAAAAGGTTGTGGGAACCTCCGGAGCGCTTGATCCAACGCAAGTCTGGCAAGTTTTGTCTGACGAATAAGGAAAAGCGTTAAAATGGATATCGAAATTGAATATGAATGGAACGAGCAAAAAAGCTTAAGCAAATCAAGAAAAACATAAGATTAGTTTCGAAGTAGCGATCCTGATTTGGGACGGTTTTGTGTACGAGTGGCCGGATACTCCGTTTGGAATACGGAGAAGACCGGATAAGCGCAATCGGAGAGATTGATGGCCGCGCTGTTTTCATCGCCTATACGTGGCGCAATGGCAGGCGGCGAATCATCTCCGCCAGAAAGGCGAACAGAAATGAGCAACGATCGTATCGTCAGGCGCTCGCGCGCCAACTCGAAACCGGCAGCGGTTGATTGGAGCGAATTCGACGCGCTGACCGACGAGAACATAGCGTCAGCGGTGCGGGAGCGACCCCGATGCGGCTCCACTCGTCGATGAAGAATGGTTCCAGAAAGCCCAGTTCGTGCAACCTCCCAACAAGGCGGCGATCAACATCCGCGTCGACCAGGAGGTGTTGGATTTTTTCAAGTCTCAAGGGACGGGCTACCAAACTCGCATGAACGCCGTCCTGCGAGCTTACATGGAACACGAGACAAAAAGAAACGTGCCTGAGTCAAGTGCATCATGAGCGATGTCCCCATGATCTGAACGGCATCGGACGGTAGCGGTCCTTTCGGGTTTTGGAAACTGACCCGGATATCGCCGCGCGGCGGATGTACGAGTTCGTACTTTGGTCGGGCCTCAAGCTCCTGACCCCGCGAGCCGGGCGTCCTTGCGACGCCCGGCTCCCCCTCTCCTCCTCCGCATATAGTGGAATCGGCTGTTCAGTTCAGGTGGATCATGTCGGCCTTCAGGTCGGTCGTGTGGATGCCGATCAGGACGATCTCGATCCCGCCGCCCAGATGAAGGACCGCGTTGTTTTCCGCGTCGGCGGTGGCGGTGCCCAGGATCTGAGCGGCGGACTTCAGGCCGTTGCCGTTGAGGTCGGCTTTGATTTCCAGAAAGTCGGTGCCGGGGCGGAAGTCGCCGATGGTGTCGCGGCCTCCGGCGTCGGCGCCGAAGACGAAGGTGTCGCTGCCGGCATTGCCTTTCAGGTAGTCGTTGCCGGCGCCGCCGGAGATGCGGTCGTTGCCGTTGCCGCCGTAGAGGAAGTCGTCGCCGGGACCGCCGGTCAGAATGTCGTCGCCGTCACCGCCGAACAGGATGTCGATGCCCTTGCCGCCGCTGATGGTGTCGTTGCCGGATGAGCCGTGGATCAGCTCGTTCTTGTCGGAGCCGGTCAGCGTCTGGTTGCCCGACGAACTGGTGATGCGGATGCTGTCGAAGGTCAGGTGGGTGCCGTCGGACAGCTTGGGCGCGATGTTCCAGGTCGGGTCGCCGAAGAAGGACACGGCGCCCTTGGCCTGGACGATGGACTTGGCCAGGAAGCCGAAGGCTTCCATCGCGTCGGGCGACTGGGTGGCGCTGAAGATCGAGGCGACCGCCGCCTTGGCGTTGGCGGCATAGCCGTAGGGGGAGGTCGGCGTGCCCATGATGCCTTCCGCCGGGACCGTCGGCGAAGTGCCGAAGCTGCCTTTGAAGAAGTCGCCCCAGGTCGTGTAGACGGGACCGTTGCCGGTCGAGTTCACCTTGAGCATATAGGCGGCGCCGAAGCGCGGATCGAAGCCGTCGTCGCCGTGGATGAAGCGGCCGGACGTGAAGTTGTCCATCCACTTCAGCAGTTCGACCGCCTGGCGTATTGCCGCGCTCGGCGATGGAGCCCAGGACCATCGCCACGAAGTCGGACTGCCAGACCAGCAGGTCGCCGTCGGGCCACATGTCGTGGCGGAAGAAGCCCTCGATCTGGCCGTACTTGTCCATGGCGCCATTGGTGATGTAGCGCTTCACCAGGGCGTCCATGTTGCTTTCCAGCATGTCGGTGAAATAGGTCTTCATCTCGCTGTCGTCGGGCGCGATGAAGGCGCTGTCGCTCATGTTGCGCCACGTCCAGGCCCGGCCGCGCACCTGATCGAAGTCGATGAAGCCGTCGTCCCAGCCCCGGTAATGGGGCGCGTAGGAGGCGATGCTGTAGGTGCTCTGGGCCATCAGGCCGTCCAGGTAATACTGCGAGCCGGTGACCAGATAGGGCAGATAGTTGAGGGCGGGCTGGTGCGCGGTGTCCATTTCCCAGCCGACCGCCGTGCCCTTGGCGAACCCGTTGGTCAGGCCGTCGGAGCCGAACTCCGCCCAGTTGGTGCGGCCGTCCATCCAGAGCTTGGGATGCTGGTCGATCCGCAGGTATTCGCCGGTCGCCTCGTCCCGGTAGTGCCACGGGATGCTGCCGCTGGCGTCGGCATTGGCGAGCATGGTCTTCAGCGCGGTGGCGTCCTGGCTCGCCAGATAGCGGGCGTTCCAGGTCGGCATGATGCCGATATCGGAGCGTCCGCCGACATCGGACATCTTCTTGTAGATCATGGCGTTGCCCATGGGGTCGGTATTGGCGCCCGAGGGCAGCCCCACGGTGCTGGAGAGCACGCCCATGGAACTGTCGATCGAGGCCACGGCGCCGGTCTGTTCCAGATAGTCCACGTCGTAGACGACATGGATGTCGGGCTGGTCGCCGGACCAGACTTCCTTGTGCCAGGTGGTGTTGCGGTAGATGCGCGATGTTGGTCTTGGCATAGGCGATGTTGCCGTGGTCGAGCACCTGGATATCGTAGTTGTAGAAGCTCTGCAGGCCGGGCTTGTAGGAGGATTCGACGCCCATGATGACGTCGGTGCGGACGCTGAACCGTCCTTGAAGGCGCGGATGTCGAGCGTGACGTTCAGATGGTCGTTGATCGCCTTGACGACCCGGTATTCGCTGGCGAGCGGGCCGCTCATCCAGGTCTTCAGGGTGCCGTCGGCGGCGGCCTTGGCCAGTTCGGCGGCGGCATCGACCGTGAACTTGGTGACGGTGCCGTCGGCGTTCTTCAGGGACAGGTTGATATCGACGTCGTAGCCCTTGGCGAGGATGTCGGCCGGCTTGATGGCGGCGCCCGCCGGCGGACTGGTCGCACCATCTTGAGCATCAGGTTGACGGTGGCGCCGGCGGCCAGCGACGGCTGGGCGATGGTCAGGAGGGCGTGGCGGACCGAGCCGTCCTCGTTGGTCGCCTTGACGTCCATCTGGACCGGCACTTCGCGCCCGTCGATCACGGCGACCAGATATTTGCCGGCGCCGAGGTCGCCCTGCTTGAAGACATGGCCGAAGGTGATCTCACCGGCGGCCTGCGCCTTGCCCGTCACGTTCTCGAACTGGAGGCTGACGATCTCGCCGGCCTTGGCGGCTTCGGCCAGATCGGGGGCCTTGAGCACCGGGCCGGAGGCCTTGACCTCGATCACGGCCGGGACGATGGGGGCGGCCGGGACCGTTGAAGATCAGGGTGCCGGCCCAGTTCATGCGACTGGGTGCCGGTGATGGTCGTCATCCCCGGCCGGACATAGGTCGCGGTTTCGGCCTCGATCCTGGTGCCGTTGACCTCGATATAGTCGACGAACAGGTTGCGGTCGCCGCCGGTGGCCTTATCGTTGGTGTAGCGCAGTTCGATCTTGGTATGCGCCGTGGTGCCCGACGGCGCGTTGAAGGAGAAGGTCTGCCACTGGCCGGTGGCGTGGGATGCGGTGACCGAGGCGGTGCCGCCGACCTTCTGGCCGTTGACGTACAGGTCGAACTGCGGCGGGATGCCGCCGGCCATGTCGCCCGACGCCTTGACGGTGATCGCTGACCGTGCCGGTGCCGCCGCCCGTGCTGCCGCCCGATGAGGCGGGGGAACATCGGTGGTGCCGGTGTTGAAGACCAGCTTGCCGGCCCACAGCAGGGCTTCCTGGCCCTTCAGGGTGGTCTTGCCGGTGCGTTCATACTGGCCGGCGGTGGGTTCCAGCCGCTTGCCCTTGACATCGATATACTGGACATAAAGGTTGCGGTCGCCGCCGCTGTCGCCGCCGTCGTTCTCGTAGCGGATCTCGACCTTCTTCGGATCGGCGCCCTTGGCCAGGCTGAAGACGAAATCCTGCCACTGCCCCGCCTTGTGGGACGCCTCGACCGAAACGCTCTGGCCGACCTTCGCTCCATCGACCCAGAGGCTGAAGACCGCCGCACCCTTGTAGCTGTCGCCCGAGGCGCGCACGACGATATCGGGTGTCGGCGCCTGGGTGAGCTGGACATCGACCGTCTGCTGGGTGGAGGCCAGGCTGAAGTTGGATGTCTCGACCGCCCGCGCCGCGACGGCGAGCGTGAAATTGTCGGCGAAGGCGGCGGGCAGGATCATCTGGAGCCCGGCCAGATCGGGCGGCTGAAGGATCCAGTTGCCACTGGCGTCGCGTGCCCCGGCCGTGAAGGTCACCCCTGCGGGGACCTCGCTGATCATCACGCTCAGGTTCTCGGAACCGTCGAGATCGACCAGGTTGGCGGAAATATCTAAGGCTACCAGTGTCGACTCCGTTGACTTCACTTCGGCGTGGAGAGTGCCGTCGACGGAAAGCAGGGGCTTGTCCGCCACGGCCGAGACCTCGACGGTGACGGTACCGGTGGTGGTGCCGTGCTTGCCGTCGCTCAGGCTGTAGGTAAAACTATCCCGTCCGCTCCAATAATCGTTCGGTCGATAGGTCAGGGTACCGTCGTCATTGATGGTAACCATCCCGTTGGCGGCATTGCCGACGCCGGTCAGCAGCAAGGTTTCCCCGGCCGGCACGGTGTCGTCGGCCAGCACGTCGATCATGACTTCCGTGTTCTCGCGCGTGGCCGCGACATCCGGGCCGGCGACGGGGACGAGATCCTTGAGGTCGAAGGTCGCCGTCGGCGAATTGGAGCTTTTCGATGCCGGTCAGCCGGTCCTGGAACCGGCGCCGGTGACCAGCAGGCTGCCGTCGGTTTCGGCGGTGACCTTATAGCCGGCGCGGTTGCCGAGATAACCGGCGGTGTCGGTGCCGGCGCCGCCGTCGATGGTGTTGGCGCCGACGCCGCCATGGATCAGGTCGTCCCCGGCGCCGCCGCAGAGGGTGTCGTTGCCGCCGCCGGGGAGCCATGCGGGATGCGTGATCGCCGGAAGATTGGCCGTGTTGAAGACGAGCGCGCCGCCCCAGACCATGTGTGATTGGCCGGCCTGCGTCTTCGTGCCGCGCTCGTAGATGGACTGGTCAGGCGTCAGGACGGTGCCGTTGACCTCGATCTGGTCGATCCAGAGGTTGCGGTCCTTGGTGGCCGAGCCACCGGAAGCATCGTTGATGTATTCGATCCGGATCTTGGCGGCGGATGACAGGCCGATCCGGGTAAAAGTGAAGTCCTGCCAATCGCCGGAGGCATGGACGGCCGACACTTCGACTTCGCCCAGCAAGATCTTATCAGCCCAAACCTTCATCCGGGGCGCGCCCTGCCACAGATCGGCCGACGCCTTGATACGAAGGGTGAAAGGATCGGTGACCATGACCGGAAGCCCGTCACCCCAGATCGCGTCGTTAGCGGAACCGCCGGAGAGGGTGTCATTGCCACCGGTGCCGACAAGGGTCTGGCCGACTGATTGAGCAGTCATGATAGGAAACCTTGCGTGAGATCTTTGCTGCGTCGCAACAAGTGCGCTCAAGATTTCACAAGGTTATCCCTACATGGATTAATGATCTGTAAAAGGCAAGATACTTTGAAATCAACTACAAATACCCATCAATGCATCCGTAGTTTTACTTATGTCTCACTTCTATGCTTATTCAACCCGAAAAATGTCTCATCATAGGCAATCATTGCTTTGATTGACGATGGAATTTTGCAATGATTTTCGTCGAAGTAATGGTTCGAATTTCAAAACAAGTTCGAAAGGGATACGGTGGTTTTTAAACGCTGATGACGCGCACCCAGCGGGCGATGCCAGCACCGGCCACCATGATCTCGCGGCGGATCGGGTGACCAAGCAGGAAGGCTCCGGCCAGCCAGCCGCAGGCGCCGAACAGGCTGGGAAAAAGCAGCGAGCGCAACGGGATCAGGGCGTCGCTTGCGATGTCGGCGGAGACCGGATCGAGGAGTACCAGCGGTACCGACGCCGCCGCCAGGGTCACCGCCGTCAGGGCAAGGCTGCGCCACGTGAAGCTCACCAGCTCCGCGACGCCGAAGCCGATGAAGCGGCGGGTGGAGACCTGGGTGATGGCAAGCGCCACCAGATAGGCCGCGACCTGCGCCGCCGCCACCGCTTCCAGGCTGTAGAGTGCCGCCACCAGCGTGAAGACGGCGCGGGGCACCTGGATCGCGATCTCCCGCCACAGGTTCGCCTTCACCTGCCCGATCGCCGCCAGCAGCGGGCCGCCCAGGATCACCACCGCCATCACGGCGCCGCCGACGCACAGGATCTGGGCGATGACCACCGCTTCGTCCCACTGCCTGCCGTAGAGCAGCCGGATCACCGGCTGGGCCAGCAGGGCCAGCATGCCGTAGAACGGCCATGCCAGCCCGGTCATCAGGGCAGCAGCCCGGCCGTAGTCCGGCCGCATGTCGATCCCGGCGCGGTACTGGTCGGCGAAGGCCGGCAGCGCCACGCTCAGGACCGTCGCCTGCACGGTCATGCGGAAGATGTTCAGCAGGCCCATGGCGCGGCTGTAATAGGCGACGGCGCTGAACCCCAGCATGCGGCCGATGATCAGTTCCGCCATGTTGACGCCGATGGTGCCGACAAGATTGGCCCCACTGGCGAAACCGCCGAAGGCGGCGATGCGCCGCCACTCCTTCAACGACGGCGTCATGAAGACGAGGTCCCGCTTGAGCACGGACAGGACGGCGATGCCGGCCAGCCCGCCGACCAGAGAGGCCCAGGCCATGCTGAGATAGCTGAAGCCCAGCAGCGCCAGCGTGATGCTGGCCGTCACCTGGACCGAGGACGAGACGAGCTGGACGAGGTAGAGCTTACCGAACTGAAGCTCCCGGATCAGCATCGCCTGCGCCGGCAGCCCCAGCGGCGAGATCAGAAAAGTCAGCGCCAGGATCAGCAGAACGTCGCGGATGCCTTCGCGCCCGTAGAAAACGGCAACCGGGCCGCTGGCCGCCGCGATCAGCAGGGCGATGGTCCAGGCCAGCACCAGGGCGACGCCGAAAGCGCTCCGTATCCGGGCGCGGTCAGTTCCCGTTCCTGCACGACATAGGCGCCGAGGCCGAATTCCCGGAGCGTCTGGGCCAGCGCTATGACGGCGAGGCTGATCGAGAAGATGCCGATCTCTTCCGGCGTCAGGAGGCGGGCGATCACCATGACCGACACGAACTGGACGATCATGTCGCTGTAGCGCGCGACGGCGGAGAGATAGACCGCCCTTCTCGTCTTCGACAATCCGGCTCTCCGGCAGCGGGCAAACCCGGCATTCACCGATGCGGGAGGGGCGGACCTTAGTGCCGCGCCGAGCGCACCGCCAGGGTGAATATAGCGGCGCGGATGAGCATTTCGGGGTAATGCTGAGCTGAGGCCGGAAGGCCGGACACAGGCACGTGGGGAAGCGTCTATGACGATCAGGGATCTCAAGGCTCGCCTGACGGCGGAAGAACATAAGCTGCTGGTGTCGCTGCGGGAGCGGAAACCGGCGCGCAACCCGCCGTGCCGGAGAGCCGGCCTTCGGCGAGCGGCTGGCGGACGCGGTGGCGAGCAATGTCGGGTCCTGGACCTTCATCACCATCCAGTCCGTGCTGCTTTGCCTGTGGATCGTCGCCAACAGCGTCGCGTGGTTCCTGTCGTGGGACCCCTACCCCTTCATCCTGCTCAACCTTGTCCTGTCGTTCCAGGCGGCGTTCACCGCCCCGATCATCATGATGAGCCAGAACCGCCAGAGCACGATCGACCGGCGCAATGCGCAGCACGACTACGACGTGAACACCAAGGCCGAGCTGGAGATCGAGTTGCTGCACCAGAAGGTGGACCTGATGCGGGAACAGGAGCTGACGGTGCTGGTGCAGATGGTCAAGCGGCTGGAAGACAGGCTGATGCTGACCGAGGGCGGCGAGCGGAGCAAGTAACGGGAAGGCGGGCCGGATCGCTCCTGAACCTGAAGCCGGCAGGCTGGCGCCGCGAAACCGTTTGCCATATTGACGTGTTTGATGCGGGTGCCGGGCCTTCCTGGCTGGCAATTTCGGATATGGCCTGACAGGAGTTTTTCGCTTTGAGCGTTGGATTGATCGCACTCATCGACGATGTCGTCGGACTGGCGAAGATCGCGGCCGCATCCCTGGACGATGCGGCGGGACAGGCGGCAAGGGCTGGCGCGAAGGCGGCGGGGGTCGTGGTGGACGATGCGGCGGTCACGCCACGCTATGTCGTGGGACTTGCCGCCAACCGGGAACTGCCGATCGTCGGCAAGATCGCGCTCGGCTCCCTCAAGAACAAGCTGCTGTACCTGCTGCCGGCGGCGCTGGCGCTCAGCCTGCTGGCTCCCTGGGCGATCACGCCGCTGCTGATGCTGGGGGGAGCCTTCCTGTGCTACGAGGGCGCCGAAAAGGTCTATGAGGCGATCTGGCCGCACGACGAGCACCATGGCGGGGAGCAGGCGGCGGGAACGCCTGCCGAGCTTGAGGATCGGAGGGTCAAGGGCGCCATCCAGACCGACCTGATCCTGTCGGCCGAGATCATGGCGATCACCCTGTCCACGGTGGCGGAAACGACGTCCTCTTTCTGGATGCAGGCCTTCGTGCTGGCCGTCGTCGGTATCGGCATCACCGTGGCCGTCTACGGCGCGGTGGCGCTGATCGTGAAGGCCGACGACGCCGGGTTGTCCCTGGCGCAGAACGGCAGCCCCGTCTCCAGCCTGCTCGGCATGCGCGACACCGCCGGCGCGCAGCCGGGCGGGGCCGACCGCGCGATAAGCCCCGTCACCAGGGGATTGGGGCGCGGACTGGTGATCGGGATGCCGTATTTCCTGAAGGCGCTGGCCATGGTCGGGACCGCCGCAATGCTGTGGGTCGGCGGCGGGATCATCATCCACGGGCTGGAGGAATTCGGCCTGTCCGGCATCGGCCACGCGGTCCACGGCATAGCCGAAGCCGCCGCCCATGCGCTGCCGGCCATGGCGGCCGCCGTCGAATGGCTGGTCGCGGCTGCCGCATCGGGAGTATTCGGGCTGATCGTCGGGGCGCTGCTGATCCCGCTGGTCCATAACGTGGCGATGCCGGTGGTGGCGAAGTTCCGGGGAGCGAAGAAGGAACATGCCTGAGCTTCTTGGCTCGACGCTCCGGGTCCTCCATCCCGCTCCCGGCGTCCTGGCCTTCTACGATGGCCGGATCAAGGGCGTGCGGGCGTGGTCGGCCGGTCCCAACTGGCTGGACGACGGAGCCTATGTCCTGGGCGTCTGCACCTATGCCGTGGTCAGCGGCAATGACGCGCTGGTCTACGACACCCACATCTCGCCGGCGCATGCGCGCGTCATCCGCGAAACACTCGACCGGCAGGGCGTCACCCGGATACGGGTGGTGTTGAGCCACTGGCACCGCGACCATGTGGCGGGGAACGAGGTCTTCGCCGACTGCGAGATCATCGCCCACGCACTGACGCTGAAGGCGCTTCAGGATAACCGCGAGGCGATGGAAGCCGGCAACCCGCCGATCAGACCGCTGGTCATGCCGACGGCGACGTACGAGGGATCGATGCGGTTGGAGGTCGGCGCGGTCCCGGTCGAACTCCGCCATGCCGACATCCACAGCCACGACGGGACCGTTCTGCTGCTGCCGGAAACCGGGCTGATGCTGGCCGGCGATACGCTGGAAGACCCCATCACCTATGTCGCCGAACCGGACCGGCTGGAGATCCACCTTGAAAGCCTGCGGCGGATGGCGGAATGGCCGGTCAGCCGGATTCTGCCCGATCACGGCGACCCGCAGGTCATCGCTGCCGGCGGCTACGGTCCCGGCTTCATCGATGCGACCAGCCGCTATGTCGGGAAGCTGCTGACGTGCCGGGACGACCCGGCGCTGGCCGGGGCGCCGCTCCGCGACTGGATCGCGGAGGACATCGCGGCGGGGTCGGTCAACTATTTCCCGCCCTATGAAGAGGTCCACCGCCGCAACGTCGAGAGCGTTATTGGCAGAAGCGGGAGCGAATAGTCATTCCTGGAATGATGAAAAAACGTCTACTCGTAGGTCGGTCTAAAGCGAAGCGGCAGCCGACAAGCAGGCGCGTCTATGTCGGCTGCCGCTTCGCTTTGACCGACCTGCGAATGTTTCTCTGCGACATTCCTGCTTTGTCTACCCATTTCATCTTGCCCAGGAGAATAGTTGGGCCTGCACGGCCCAACTCCTTTCCTCCGCTCAGGACTTGACGGTCTTGCGGTAGAGGTGCCACGTGGCGTGGCCGAGGACCGGCATGACGATGGCGAGGCCGATGAACAGGGGGATCGATCCGAGCACCAGACCGGCCGTGACGATCAGGCCCCAGATCAGCCATGGTGCGGGGGTTCTTGGCGACGGCCTGCATCGAGGTCCAGATCGCGGTGGTGACGCTCACTTTCCGGTCGAGCAGCAGCGGAAACGACACGACGCTGATGCTCAGCGCCAGCACGGCGAAGAGGAAACCGACGCCGCAGCCGAGCACGATCAGCGCCCAGCCGGCGCTGGTCGTGAAGACTTCACGGATGAAGGGCCCGATGCTGTCCGGCGTGTCGGAGCCCATCGTCATGTTGTAGATGCCCTGCGCCGCCAGCAGCCAGAGCACGAAGACCGCCATCAGGATCACGCCCAGCGCCAGGATCGCGCCGAACGAGGGGGAGCGGAGCACGCCGAAGGCGTCCTGCCAGCCGATCGTGACGCCTTCCTCGCGCCGCCGGCTCATCTCGTAGAGGCCGATAGCGGCGAAAGGGCCGATCAGCGCGAAGCCGGAGGCCAGCGGGAACAGCAGTTGCAGCATATCGCCGCCGAAGACCGCCCGCGCCAGCACGATACCGACGATCGGATATATCAGGCAAAGGAAGATGACGTCGGTCCGGTAGACGCCGAAGTCCTCAAGTCCCTTTCCTCAAGACGTCCTTGAGGTCCGCCGTGCCGATCCGGCAGATCGACGGAACCAGCCCGTTGATGTCTTCCCGATGGTAGACCGCGTGGCCTCCCGATGCCCACGGCATGCGTGCCTTGTCTGAAGGTCTCTGATCCCCACTCCACAGGATTGCGGATGGTCATGTTCGTTCCTCCCGACCCGATGTTCAAGGTCGCGGACCGGTGGTTCAAGCCTGGGAACGAGATGCATACGCCGATAACGGCAATATGGAATGACACCCAGAGTGGGTAGGACCTCCACCTATGGTTATTCGGTGGCGGCGCTCACCTCGGCGACACGCTCTTCCGGAACGAAGAGGTAGTTGCAGTTGTCCGGATGATAGGGAACGTCGTAGTCGGTGGTCTCCAGCAGGCCGGCGTTCGGCATCATGCGGAAGGACCGGTAGCCGCGAGCGTCGTTGAGGCGCAGCAGGCGGTCGGTGGCGGCCATGCGGCTGCTGCGGATTTCGGCGGCGACATCGCCGTCCTGATCGATCCGGCTGACGCTGTAGGGCAGGATCTCGATCAGGATATAGGGGCGGTGGCGGGCGATCGTCCGCTCCAGTCCGTCGAGCACGTCGGCCTCGGCCCCCTCGACATCGACCTTCAGGATGGCGATCCGGTCGGGCGCCAGTTCCTCGATCACGCTGTCGCCGACGCGGAGCGGCACCATGCGGGAGATCGGCTGCCAGTCCGGCGGCCAGAAGCCCTGGACCGTGGTGGCGCGCGGGTCGCCGGGATGCTCGGACGTCATGGTGGCGAGCCGTTCGGCGTCCGACAGGCCGATCGGCAGGATGCGGAAGGTATCCAGCCCGTTGATCGAGATGAGCTGGTCGAGGTAATGGAGGCAGAAGGGCTGGACCTCGAACCCCAGATAGGGGCGGCGCCGGTCATGGCGGGCGACCTTCAGCAGCGTCTGGCCGAAATTGGCGCCGACATCGACGAACCAGCCTTGGCGGAGTCGCAGCAGATGCCCGATCATCTGTTCGACGATCGGTTCGTGCTCGGTCAGGTTGGCGAAGCCGTGGCCTTCGATCACCGGAACCTTGAGGGCATTCCCTTGAGCGCGTCACCGGCGGCCTGGATGTCGAAGCGGCAATGGTAGCGCAGGAACGGCCAAGACAGGATCGCCAGCTTGACCTGATCGGCCAAGGTTTTCATCGCGGAAATCTCCCGGCTGTTTGGTCATCGCCACCCTGATAGCCAAAGCGAACCGGGCTGTGAAAGGCGGTAAAGGGTGTAGTCCGACCCTGAAGACCTATGCCTCAGTCCGTCCGCGCACCTTTAGCCCTTTAGTAGTTGCCCGTCCAGACGGTTGAAAACCCCTGACATAGATGATTGTTTTTCTATCGATTTTGGGCGGCAAATCGGCAATTCGCTTAAAAAGCCACCAATACGAAAAGGGGTTAGTGGGGTGGAGACATGATCTCACGCCGTTCTCGCGGTGGGCCGATGCGGTGCCGTTCAACGAACTTCTTCGGCGAAGCATGGCGCTGGCCTTGCTGATGGTGGTCGGGCTTGCCGCCTGCGCCGACCGCGATCCGCCGGCGCCGGCCAATGTCCAGGTCCAGCAGCCGGTCACGCCGGATTACAAGATCGGGCCGCTGGACACGATCCAGATCTTCGTCTGGCAGAGCCCGGAATTCTCGGTGACGGTGCCGGTCCGCCCCGATGGGCGGATTTCCACGCCGCTGATCGAGGATCTGGAAGCGACGGGCCGGACGCCGACCCAGCTTGCCCGCGATATCGAGGAAAAGCTGAAGGTCTATGTCCAGGACCCGCTGGTGACGGTGATCGTCAGCGGCTTCGCCGGTCCCTTCGACCAGCAGGTCCGCGTCGTCGGCGAGGCGCTCCAGCCGCGCGCCATCCCGTACCGCGCCAACATGACCATGCTGGACGTGATGATCGAGGTCGGCGGGCTGACCGAGTTCGCGTCGGGCAACCGGGCGGTGCTGGCCCGTGGCGGCACCGGCGCCGGCAATCAGACCACTTTCAACGTGCGGCTCGACGATCTGCTGCGCGACGGCGATATCCGGGCCAATGTCCCGGTGCTGCCGGGCGACGTCGTGATCATCCCGCAGAGCTGGTTCTAAGGCCGTAAAAAAACCCGATGCCTCAACCCGGACGAACGGCATGAACGATCTGACGCTGAACATGAAAGAGCTGATGCGCCACTACGCGACCGAGCTTTGGGCGCGGCGCTGGTGGGTGGTCGGCATCGTCTGGCTGGTCAGTCTGGCCGGGTGGTTCGTCGTGGCCCGGATGCCCGACATCTACGCTTCCAGCGCGCGGGTCTATGTCGATACCCAAAGCCTGCTGAACCCGCTGATGAAGGGCATGACCGTCCGCCCCGACATCGAGCAGCAGATCGAGATCATGCGGCGCACGCTGATTTCCCGCCCCAATATGGAGCAGTTGATCCGGCTGACCGACCTGGACCTGACGGTCAACAGCGAGGGTGCGCGCGAAGTCGCTGCTGTCCGGGCTGGAACAGCGCATCCGGTTCGCCGGCGAGGGCCGCCAGATCTTCAATATCCAGTTCGAGGATTCCGACCCCAAACTGGCCCATTCCGTCGTCCAGTCGCTGCTCCAGATCTTCGTCGAGCAGAATGTCGGCGACAGCCGGCGCGATATCGAGCGGACGCGGCGGTTCGTCGATACCCAGATCGCCGACTATGAGAAGCGGCTGCGCGACTCGGAGGCCCAGGTGGCGGAGTTCCGCCGGGTCAATGCCGAGGAGCTGCGCTACAAGGACATCGTGAACAGCCGGCTTCAGACGGCGGAGTTCGACATCCGCCAGCTTGAGAACCAGCTTCAGGCCGGCACTTGGCAGCGCGACCAGCTCAAGACCCAGCTTGCCGGCACGCCCGCGACATTGGCGGGGGCCGATGCGGCGCAGGCCGCGGCAGCCCAGGCGGCCAGCCCGGCCGGCCAGCGGGTCGAGCAGTTGCGCCAGCAGTTGAGCGAGATGCGGCTTCGCTTCACCGAGCAGAACCCGTCGGTCGTCAACATGAAGCGCATGATCGAGCAGGCCGAAGCGGATGCGCGCCGGCAGTCCGGCGGCGGCGCCGCTTCCCAACCCGATGCGGAAGCAGTTGGAGGGGGAGATCCAGCGGCTGGACTTCGAAATCGCGTCGATCGGGCGGCGGATCGAGCTGCGCAACAACGAGCTGGGCGAGCTGCGGAAGCGGCAGGACGAGGTGCCGGCGGTCGAGCTTCAGCTTGCCCAGATGAACCGGGACTATGGCGTGCTCCGGCAGAATTACGACCAGTTGATCGAACGCCGCGAGTTCGATCCGGATGGCCGACCGGCTGGACAGCCAGACGTCGAACGTGGATTTCCGCGTGGTCGATCCGCCGATCGTGCCGACCCGGCCGAGCGGGCCGAACCGCGCGCTGCTGTTCGGCGGCGTGCTGGGGGCGGCCTTCGCGGCGGCGCTGGGCGTGGTGTTCGTTCTGATCCAGTTGAAGGACAGCTTCTCCAATCCCAACCGGCTGCGCGAAGCCTTCGACCTGCCGGTACTGGGCAGCGTCAGCATGGTGGCGTCGCCCAAGCGCAGGCGCTGGAAGCGGCTTGAGGTCTCGGCGCTGGGCGGATCGGTGGCGGCTCTGCTGCTGGTCTTCGCCGGGTTGATGATGCTGTACCAGCCGGGCCAGCCGAAGCCGACCCTGTCGGGTCTGGCGGCCTCCGTGTTCGAGCAGAACCGGACAGGTTCTTGATTAAAGTCGAGATGCCCGCAGAGAAGGGCCTGAGAGAAAAGCTCCGGAAGGGCAAGGCGGAACCATGGACCTGATCCATAGAGCGGTGCAGCAGACCAATGCGGCCCGGCGCGAGTCCCCGGCGGTCGAGCCGGTGCGGGAAGCCGGCTCCCGCCGCCCCCCGGCTGGCGCCGGTCAGCCCGCCGCCGCTGCCGTACAACGAAGTTCGGATCGATCCGGCGAAGCTGCGCGAACTGGGGCTGGCGGGACCGTCCGACCGCCGCTCCCGGCTGGCGGAGGAGATGCGGCTGCTCAAGCGCCGGCTGATCCAGAAGATGAACCCGCTGGCGAGCGAGGCGGAGGGGCGGACCAACCTGATCCTGGTGACCAGCGCCGTGCCGGGCGAGGGCAAGAGCTTCATATCGCTCAATCTGGCGCTCAGCTTCGTCGCGGACGAGCATTTCGACGTGCTGCTGATCGACGCCGACGCGATGCGTCCGACCATCCTGAAGATGCTGGGGCTGCCGCCCGCGCGCGGGCTGTCCGATCTGCTGATGCATCCGGAAATGGACCCGTCGGAGGTCCTGCTGCGCGATCCGGAGCTGCGGCTGAGCATCCTGCCGCCGGGGGGAGAGGTGTCGTCGGCGACCGATCTTTACGGCGGTCCGCACATGAAGGATCTGGTGAAAAGGCTTGGCCGCGCCCAGCCGAACCGGATCGTGATCCTGGATGCGCCGCCGGTGCTCGCCACGACCGAGCCGATCATGCTGGCCCATATCGTCGATCAGGTGCTGATGGTGGTGGAGGCCGACAGGACGGCGCATTCCGCGATCAAGTCGGCGCTGGACCTGCTGGAGCCGTGCGACAATGTCAGCCTGATCCTGAACAAGGCGGTGGGGTCGAAGAGCGCCGAGCAGTTCGGGTCGTACTACGCCCCCGGCCTGCGGGGCAAACCGGCGGGATCACCGGCAGCACCCAAAGAGAAGGCATAATGAGGCGGGTCAGCCAACGCCGGCGGGCCTTGCTGCCCGTCGTGGCACTGCTGGCATTCGCCGAGGCCATCGTTCCACCCCGGCCAGTGCCGCGAACATCCGGGTCGAGAAGAATGCCGGGTTCGACGTGACGCTGACCGACAACCTCGACCTGGAGCCGGACGACCGGGCCGACAGCGCGCTGATCCTGTCGCCCTTCGTCGGGTTCAATGCGCGGGGTGACGGCGACCGGGTGGATTTCGCCTTCAATTACCGGCTGACGATGGACACCATCCTGTCCAAGGACAGCGATGTGAACATCCGCAACGACTTCATCGGGTTCGGGCAGCGCCGAACTGATCGACGACATGCTGTTCGTCGATGTCACCGGATTGGCCAGCCAGCCGCTGATCGATGCCGGCGGGCGGACCTCCACCAGTCCGTCGGTCGGGCGGTCCAGCAGGACCCAGGTGGTGGCGGGGTCGATCAGCCCCTACCTGCTGAACAATTTCGGCAACGTGGCGGAAAGCGAGCTGCGCTACCGCTATTCATACACCTTCGTCGGGCGCGACCAGATCGGCGACAGCACGACCAATTTCGGGCTGGCGCGGCTTTCGACCGGCCGCATCTTCACGGCCATCAGGCTGGACGCCATCGCCGAGGCGGAAGATGACGGATGCGGAAGAGCGAGACCGGCGATATCGACCGGACGACTTTCCGGCTGAACGGCCAGTACCCGATCATGCGCCAGTTCTCGCTGCTGGGCTCGGTCGGCTACGAGACGATCGACACCAATTCGCTGAACGACGATCCGGACGGGGCGCTGTGGTATGTCGGTTTCTTCACCCGGCCGGGGCCGAAGACGGAACTGCGCCTGACCTATGGCGAGCGATACGGGGAGCCGGATATCAACGGCTCGCTGACCTACAGGATCACGCCGCGCCTGACCTTCCAGTCCAGCTATACCCATGTGCTGGAAACGACGCAGCGGCAGTTCAGCAGTTTTCAATTGGCCGCTGGACGAGCAGAACCAGCTGGTCGATCCGATCACCAACCTGCCGGTCGATATCACCGATCCGGGCTTCGGCCTGCGGACGGAAGCCTATACGGCCAACCGGTTCCAGTCGTCGCTGGTCGGCAACTACGAGCGCAACACCGTGACGCTGGCGGGTTCCCACGAGGAGCGGGAGTACGACATCCGCCCCAATGAGCGCTATATTTCCGCCCGGCTCGGGTGGACACGGCGGCTGTCGCCCTATACCAATCTGTTCGCTGGCGTGGGCTGGCGCCGGACCGAGATCGACGGCGATACGACCACAGCCTTCCACCGGCACGCTGTTCGGCACCACGGCGCCCGAAAGCGACACCTACAGCGGCCGGATAGCCCTGATGCAGACGCTGGCGAAAGACGTTTTCGGCAATGTCTCGTTCGGCCACACGACGCGCGTGGCGGACCAGGCAAGCGATGAATATACCGAGAACTCCCTGACCTTCGGCGTACGGATCGTGTTCTGATGTTCGAGGACTTTTACAAACTGGTCGGTCCGCCCTTCAAGCTGGGGCCGGATCATCGCTTCTTCTTTCCGAGCAAGAACCACGACAAGGCTTTGTCGTACCTGCGCTATGGCCTGCAGCAGGACGAAGGCTTCATCGTGGTCACGGGCGATATCGGGGCCGGCAAGACCACGCTGGTCAGCCAGCTTTTCTCCGAACTGGACAAGACGCGTTTCCTCGCGGCCCAGATCGTCACCAGCAACATCGACGCCGACGACGCCCTGCGGATGATCCTGTCCGCGTTCGGCGTGACGCCGCACAGCAACGACAAGGCGGCGCTGCTGCGCTCGTTCGAATCGTTCCTGATGGCCCAGCACCGGGCCGGACGGCGGGTGCTGATGGTGGTGGACGAGGCGCAGAACCTGCCTCCCCGCACCATCGAGGAGTTGCGGATGCTGTCGAACTTCTCGGTCGGCGGCCAAGTCGCTGTTCCAGAGCTTTCTGGTAGGCCAGCCGCAGTTCAAGGAGATGCTGGCCGACCCGTCGCTGGAGCAGTTCCGCCAGCGGGTGATCGCGTCGTACCATCTGGGGCCGATGTCGGCGGAGGAGACGGCCGATTACATCCGCCACCGGCTGACTCTGGTCGGCTGGAGGAACGATCCGGCGATCGAGCCTGAAGCCTTCGACCTGATCTACCGCCACAGCGGCGGCATCCCGCGCCGGATCAACACGCTGTGCAGCCGGCTGCTGCTGTACGGAGCGCTGGAGGGGCTGCATATCATCGACGCGCCCGCCGTGCAGGACGTGATCGCCGACCTGCGGACGGAGGTGACGGAAGCGCCGTCGAAGCCGATGGCGGCGAAGGTGAACGGGCATGCCGTCAACGGGCATCGAGCTGGTCACGTGGATGGGCACGAGGTGGCGAGCCTGATGGCGAGCATCGAGCAGCTTACCGATACGGTGAATTCCCACGACCGGGCGCTGCGGCAGTTGCTGGAAACGGCGCTGGAGATGCTGGCGGTCAATTCCGCCGCTAGCCTCCGCCACTGTCGTAAAGCGAGAGACGGCGATGAGCGGGCATAACGGCATCGTCAACGCCATGTCGGTGGACGTCGAGGACTACTATCAGGTGTCGGCCTTCGCCGGATCGGTGGACCGGGCGAAGTGGAACAGCTTCCCGTCGCGGGTGGAGGACATCACCCGGCGGACGCTGGATATGTTCGCGGAAGCCGGCGTGCGCGCGACGTTCTTCACGCTGGGATGCGTCGCCGAACGGCACAAGGGGCTGGTGCGGGCGATCGCCGACGCCGGGCACGAGGTGGCGAGCCACGGCTGGGAGCATTACCGGGTCGGCGACCAGACCCCGGCGGAATTCCGCGCCGACGTGACCCGGACGAAGAAGGTGCTGGAGGACCTGTCGGGGCAGGAGGTGAAGGGGTATCGCGCCGCCAGCTTCTCGATCGACCGCAAGACGTGGTGGGCGTTCGACGAGTTGGCGGAGGCCGGGTATCGCTACAGCTCCAGCATTCACCCGATCCGGCATGACCATTACGGCGTGCCGGATGCGCCGCGCTTTCCCTTCGCGCCGGTCGAGGGGAACCCGCTGACCGAGATCCCGGTCGGGACGCTGGATCTGCGGGGGCGGCGGATGTCCTGCGCCGGGGGCGGGTTCTTCCGGCTGCTGCCCTACCGGTGGTCGTCCTTCGCCATCGGGCAGGGTCAACCGGGCGGAACGGCAGCCGGTGACGTTCTATTTCCACCCGTGGGAGATCGACCCCGGCCAGCCGCGCATCAGCCCCGCTCCGCTGCGCTCACGGCTTCGGCATTACACCAACCTTGGCGTGATGGAAGCGAAGCTGAAGCGGCTGCTGCGGGAGTTCCGCTGGGACCGGGTGGATGCGGTTTATGGGCCTGGGTCGCCGGAAGTCGACCGGCTAAGGCGGAAGCGGCTGAATGACCGCGATGGTTGACATCAAGCCGCTGGATGCGGCGGCGGAGCCGGCCTGGGAGGCGTTTGTCGAGGCGGCCCCGGACGCGACGTTCTTCCACCGCGCGGGCTGGGCGCGGGTGATCGCCAAGGCTTACGGGCACCCGACATATTTCCGCTACGCCAGCCGGGGCGGCCGGATCGTGGGCGTGCTGCCGCTGGTCCATGTGAAAAGCCCGCTGTTCGGCAATGCGCTGATTTCGACCGGCTTCTGCACCTTCGGCGGCATCGCGGCGACCGACCAGGGGGCGGCGCTGGCGCTGGCGAAGGACGCGGCGGAGCTGGGGAAGAGCCTGGGCGTCGATCATGTGGAACTGCGCCACACGGCGGCGCTGCCGATCGACTGGACGGTGAAGTCGGAGCTTTACGCCGCGTTCCGCCGGCCGATGGACGCCGATATCGGCGTGACCTGGGGACAGTTGCCGCAGCAGAAGCGGCAGGAGCTTCGGCGGA
Source organism: uncultured Alphaproteobacteria bacterium (assembly GCA_963848585.1). GTDB lineage: Bacteria > Pseudomonadota > Alphaproteobacteria > Azospirillales > Azospirillaceae > Skermanella. The sequence goes on from CAWKET010000024.1 coordinate 45,411, forward strand.
GCATCAAGAGCGGGCTGCGCCAGCAGGTCGGGCCGGACCTGCTGGACGCGTTCTTCCGGATCTATGGCACCAGCGTCCGTAACTTAGGGACTCCCGTCTATCCGCGCCGGTTCTTCGCCGCCATCGCGGAAGAGTTCGGCGAGGCCGTCGAACTGGCGGTGGTCCATGGGGCGGCGGGGCCGGTTTCGGCGGTCATGGCGTTCTATTTCCGCGATCAGGTCTGCCCGTATTTCGCGGGCGGGCTGCCGGAGGCGCGGACGGAACATGCCTATGATTTCATGTACTGGTCGCTGATGGACAGGGCGACGGAGCGGGGCGCCCGGCTGTTCGACTTCGGCCGCAGCAAGCGCGGGACCGGGGCGTTCGACTACAAGCTGAGCTGGGGCTTCCAGCCGGAGACGCTGCATTACCAGTTCCATCTGGTGCAAGGGGCGCGAACTGCCCAACGTCAACCCGCTCAACCCGAAATACCGCGTGATGGTGGAAACCTGGAAGCGGCTGCCGCTGCCGGTCGCCAACCTGCTTGGCCCCGTGATCGCCCGCCAGATCGGCTGAGCCGCTCCGATGGAAGACCTGCTGTTCCTGGCCCACCGGATTCCCTATCCGCCCAACAAGGGCGACAAGATCCGGTCGTGGCATCTGCTGCGCCATCTGGCCGCCCGCTACCGCGTGCATCTCGGCTGCTTCGTCGATGACGCCCAGGATCATCGAGCATGAGCCGGTGCTGCGGGCCTTGTGCGCGAGCTGTCATTTCGCGCCGCTGGACCCGCGAATCGCGAAACTCGGCAGCCTGCGCGGGCTGCTGACCGGGGATGCGCTGACTTTCGCGTGGTTCCGGGACTCCAGGCTGACGCGCTGGGTCAAGGAGACCCACGCCGCCCGCCCGATCGCGGCGCAGGTGGTCTTCTCCAGCGCCATGGCTCCCTTCGCCGAAAGCGCCGAGGGGTTCCGGGGGCGGCGGATCGTCGATTTCATCGATCTGGACAGCGACAAGTGGCGGCAATACGCCGATACGGCGGGTCAGCCCATGCGCTGGGTCTACCGGCGGGAAAGCCGGCTGCTGGCGCAGAGCGGAAACGGCCATCGCGGCGCGGTCTTCCGCCAGCCTGTTCGTCAGCGAGGCGGAGGCCGACCTGTTCCGCCGGCGTCCCGGCGTCGCGGCGGAGCATGTCCATGCGCTCGGCAACGGGGTGGACCTGGAATACTTCGACGGGCAGCCGGACCTATCCGAACCCCTACCCGCCCGGCGGGCCGGTGCTGGTCTTCACCGGCATGATGGATTACCGGGCCAACGTGGATGCGGTCCGCTGGTTCGCCGATGCGGTGCTGCCGGAAATCCGCGCCCGGCATGCCGATGCGCGCTTCGCCATCGTCGGTGCGAAGCCGGACGAAAAGGTGAAGCGGCTGGCTGAGCGCCCCGGCGTCATCGTGACCGGACGGGTCGAGGATGTCCGGCCCTATGTCGCCCATGCCGCCGTCGCGGTGGCGCCGCTTCGGATCGCGCGCGGCATTCAGAACAAGGTGCTGGAAGCCATGGCGATGGCGCGGCCGGTGGTGGCGAGCGCCGAAGCGTTCGAGGGGATCGACGCGGAACCGGGCGTCGATCTGGCGGTGGCCGATGGCGGGAACTTCGCCGATCTGGTGTGCCGGCTGCTCGACGATCCGGCGGAGGCCGCCGCACTGGGCTCGCGCGGACGGCAGCGTCTGTCCGGGCATTACACCTGGGAGCGCCGGCTGGCGCCGCTCGGCCGGATCGTGGAGGGGACATGACCCAGCGGGCCGATGTCATCCATGCGGAAGACTTCGCCGCCGATCCGGCGTGGATGCGGGCGCTGGCGTGGTTCGCCGGGCTGTCGGCGCTGCTGGTGGCGCTGTTCCACGATGTGGCCGGCGCCATGGTCTATACGTGGTGGACCAACGTCACCTACAACCACGGCTTCTTCGTGCTGCCGGTCAGCCTGTGGCTGATGTGGCTTCGGCGGGACACGCTGAGGCAGCATGACACCCCGGCAGGAACCGCTGGCGCTGCTGGCGCTGGCCGTCATGGCGGGCGGCTGGCTGATCGGGCGGGCGGGCGACGTGCTGGCGGTGGAGGAAGTGGCGCTGGTCGGCATGCTGGTGGCGCTGTTCGTCTTCGTGTTCGGCCGGGAGGTCTCGAAGCGGCTGGTGTTCCCGCTGGCCTTCCTGTTCTTCATGGTGCCGGTCGGCGACGCGCTGATAGCGCCGTTGCAGGATTTCACCGCCCGCTTCGCGGTGGAACTGCTGCGGCTGTCCGGCATCCCGGTCTTCCACGACGGGATCATGATCCAGATCCCCAACGGGCTGTACGAGGTCGCGGAAGCCTGCGCCGGCATCCGGTTCCTGATCGCCAACGTGGTGATCTCGGCGCTGTTCGCCCATCTGGCCTATGAGAAGCGCTGGAAGTTCTGGCTGTTCCTGGGCATCGGCTTCGCGCTGCCGATCGTCGCCAACGGGTTCCGGGCCTATGGGATCATCCTGATCGGCTACTGGAGCGACGGGAAGCTGGCGGCCGGGGTCGATCACCTGATCTATGGCTGGGTCTTCTTCTCCATCGTGATGATCGTGCTGCTGATGATCGGCAACAGCTTCGCCGACCGGAGGCTGGGCGATTTTCCGGAAGGGCGCGTGATGCGGAACACCGCCGCGCGCGGCTGGCCCTGGCGGTCGCGCACCGCCGTTCTGGCGGCGCTGGTGCTGGCGGCGGGACCGGCTTATGCCTGGACGGTGATGGCTCCGCCGGAGGTGACGGGATCGAAAGCGGCATTGCCGCCGCCCGCCGTGGCGGGATGGGCAGCCGGGCCGGTATCGGACTGGCGTCCGTCATTCCCCGGAGCGGACCGGACGCTGCTGAGCGGGTTCGAGAGCGGCGGGCGGCGGGTCGAGCTGTTCGTGGCCTTCTACCGGCATCAGCGCCAGGGGGCCGAAGTGGTCTATCACGCCAACCGCTTCGACGGTAACGGCTGGAGCCGGGTGGAAAGCCGGACGCTCGACGGCCTGCCCGGAATGCCGCCGGCGCAGGTGGACCGTCTGGTGCGCGGGTCGCGTCAGCGGCTGGTGCTTTCGTGGTACTGGGTCGGTGGGCGCTTCACGGCCAGCCCTTATGAGGCCAAGCTCTATCAGAGCATCTCCACGCTGCTCGGCATCCGCCCGGCTGCGGCGGCGGTGGCGATATCGGTCGAGCGGCCGGAGGATGCGGCGGCGTTCCTCCAGGGCGTGGCGCTGGACCCGTGGCTGGAGAGTTTGTCGGAATGAGAGCCTCTGGAATGAGAGTCCATGGATAGCCTGCTGTTTCTCTTCTCCCTGATCGGCCTTGTCGTGATCATCGCGTGGGCGGTTACCAACGACAAGGTGCCGGACGGCGGGAAGACCACGGGCCTGCTCGCCATGCACCATCCGGACGACAAGGCGGAAAAGCCGAACCGGCGGCGTCGATGAGGGTTTGGGCCGCCGCCGTTCGCGGCGCTGCTCGCTGTGCTGCTTGCGCGAACAATGCCCCGTCGGAAATGGCGGCTGCGGTGGCGGCACCGCCGCCGCCGCGTGGTGCTCTGCTACGACGATGGGCAGGACGTGGTGACGCGGTCTCCCGCCGCCGACTGCAAGGGGCGCGTCATCACGGCGGACGAAGCGGATGCCTTGGCGGCGGCGCGCACCAGAACGGGTGCGCAGCCAGATCGCCGGAGCCAAGCGCGGGCGGCCGGGGGAAAAGGTCGAGATCCGCACCGCCGGGTCCGGCTTCTTCATCAATCCGCAGGGTCAGGTGCTGACCGGCTTCCATGTGGTGGCGCACTGCACGGCGCTGACGGTTTCCTCCGCGCGCAGCGGCCGGACGCCGGCCAAGGTGATCGCTTCCGACTACGGGGTCGATCTGGCGGTGCTTCAGACCAAAGCCAAACCGGAGCGGTTCGCCCGCTTCAACCCGGCGCCGGAGCGCAACCGGGGAACGGACGCTTCCGTCGTGGGATATCCGGCCTTGGGGGCCGCCACCATCATAGCCGAGCCGAACGGCGGTGGAAGCGCGCCCGACCCAGGTCATCGGCGACGGCACGGAATTCATCGTGGAAGGGCGCATCCGCGCCGGCCACAGCGGCAGTCCGGTGCTGGACGAGACCGGCAGGGTGATCGGCATGATCCGCAGCAAGGTGGACGAGGTGACCACCTTCCGCGAGACCGGGCAGTTCATCGACGATGTCGCCCAGGCGGTCAACAACGAGACGATCTTCCGCTTCCTGCTGCCGCAGCACATCTCCTACACCACCGAGGCGCGCGGTCGCGTCCTGTCCGACGACGAGGTGCTGGACCGCGCCAGCGCCTTCGCGGCCCGGATCGAATGCTGGAACTGAAGACACCGCCCCAAGGCTCCGACACCGGTTCTTCCTGATGGTCGCGGCGCTGTTCCTGGCACCCCGGATCGGCTGGATGCTGGCGGTCGATGCGGCGCCCATGAGCGACCAGCTCTGGTATTTCGAGCGCGCGGTGGGACTGCTGAACGGCGAGGGCTATGCCGTCCAGGGACAGCCGACCGCCTTCTGGCCGGTCGGGTATCCGGCTTTCCTGGCGGGGCTGTTCGCCGTCTTCGGCCCTGATATCGAAGTCGCGAAGGCCGCCAATCTGGTCCTGTCGGCCATGGCCATGGCGTTCGTGTACCGGATATCCCGGCGGGCTACCGGGTCGGAGGCGGCGGCAAGGGCGGCGCTGGTGCTGGCGGTGCTGTATCCGACGCTGATCTTCTACACCGAACTGCTCTATTCGGAACTGCTGTTCATGGCGCTGCTGCTGGCCGGGATCGACCTGCTGCTGGGCGCTGCGGAGACGCGGCGGCGTTGGGTCGCGGTAGCCGCGGCGGGCGTATGTTTCGGGCTGGCGTCGCTGGTGAAGACCCAAGGGCTGCTGCTGCCGGGGCTGCTGATGGGCGGCGCGCTGGTGCTGCGCCGGATCGGCTTCCGGCAGGCGGTGCTGACGGGGCTGGTGGCCTATGCCGCGTGCCTTGCGGTGATAGCGCCGTGGACCATGCGGAACTGGACGGTGCTGGGCCAGCCGGTGCTGATTTCGACCAATGGCGGGTTCAACCTCTACATGGGCAACAACCCGTGGAACCGGTGGGGCGGCTATATGTGGCCGGCTCCACCGGAGTTCATGGATGCCACGGAAAACCTGAACATCCTGAAGGCCATCCCCGATGAGATCGGCGCTGAACGCGAAGCTCAACCGGCTGGCCGTGGACTATATCCGCGACAACCCGGTCGATGCCGCCAAGCGCGTTCCCTACAAGCTCTACCAGTTCTTCCGCTTCGACCCGCTGCCGCTGACCCAGGCGGAGATCGGCGCGAAGCGGAACGGGCAGGATGTCCATGCGCTGGTGACCGCCGTGGCGCCCACTGGCCGAAATCTGGCACTGGGCGATGATGTGGAGCGCCTTCCTGTTCCCGGTACTGTTCTGGCTGGCCCGCCGCCCGGCGGAGGCGGCGCTGGCGGCTTTCGTGCCGGTTGCGTATTTCGGCGCGATCACGGCGGTCTTCTTCGGGGAGGCCGCGTTTCAACCTGCCGCTGCTGCCGCTTTATCCCGTAATCGCGGTCTGCATCGTGGACGGCTTTCTTCAACGCTTCCGGTGGCCTATCCGTGGGCCACCGGAGGAGAGCATGACCGCGTTTCAGACTGATGAGAGAACCGACAGCGCCGTCCCCCACGCCGCCGTGATCGGCGGCGGCCCGGCAGGGCTGATGGCGGCCGAGGTCATGGCGAAGGCCGGGATCAGGGTAGAAATCTTCGACGCCATGCCGTCGGTCGGACGCAAGTTCCTGCTGGCCGGCCGGGGCGGGCTGAACCTGACCCATTCGGAACCGCTGGAGCGGTTCGTCACCCGCTACGCCGAGCGGGCGCCGGTCGTGGCGTCCTGGCTGGAACGGTTTTCGCCCGACGACATGAAGGCCTGGGCGGCCGAGCTGGGGATCGAGACCTTTGTCGGCAGCAGCGGCCGGGTGTTTCCCGTCCAGATGAAGGCATCGCCGCTGCTGCGCGCATGGCTTCGGCGGCTCGACGGTTGGGCGTCACGCTCCACACGCGGCACCGCTGGGTCGGCTTCGATGAGACGGGCGCGCCGCTGGTCAGGCGGGCCGGGGGCGACGTGGTTCACGGTGGCGGCGGATGCGACCGTTCTGGCGCTGGGTGGGGCCAGTTGGCCGAAGCTCGGCTCCGATGGAAGCTGGGCCGGTATCCTGGCGGAGCGCGGCATCGCGGTACGCCCGCTGCGGCCCGCGAATTGCGGGTTCACCGTGGCATGGGACGAAGGCTTCATCGCGAAGCACGAAGGCGAGCCGCTGAAGAACCTCGCGCTCAGCTTCGGCGGGGCGACCGTGCGCGGAGAGCTGATGCTGACCCGGACGGGCATCGAGGGCGGCGGGGTCTATGCCCTGAGCGCCGCTTTGCGCGACGCGATCGAGCGCGACGGCGAGGCGGTGCTGACGCTGGACCTTCGGCCGCAGCTCTCGGCCGAACAGGTGCGGGACCGGCTGCGCCGTCCGCGCGGATCGGAATCCTTCTCCAACTGGCTGCGGAAGTCAGTAAATTTGACAGGTCCCCTGCCCGGCCTCGTCCGCGGTGTCGCTGGATCTTCCACCGAACCGGCGCGGATAGCCCCTCTGATCAAGGCGCTGCCGTTGCGCCTGACCGGGTGTCGGCCGATCGAACGCGCGATTTCGACCGCCGGCGGGATCGATCTGGACGAATTGACCCCGGATCTGATGCTGAAGCGGCTGCCGGGCGTGTTCGTGGCCGGTGAAATGCTGGATTGGGAGGCGCCGACCGGCGGCTATCTGCTTCAGGGCGCCTTCGCCAGCGGGCTGGTCGCCGGGCATGGGGTGGCGGCACGGCATGGAAAACAGGACTGACGGCGCCGCTGGCCGGTGGGGCTTCAGGCCTTTGCGCCGCCTTGGGCTGATGCTGGTCGCCCGATGATCAGTTCTTCCAGCGGGCGCCGATGTGACCGGCTGGTGGAGCGCATCGACTTGGGCCGCCCGATCCGGCCCATGAAGACGAGCTGATCGACCTCCGAGCCGGTCACCCGGCTGACTTCCACCGCCAGCTTTTCAGCCTTCGCCAGCAGCTTCGGCTGATCGGTAAAGCGAACGCCACTCAAGGCGTGGGTCGAGAAGGCGATCGGCGCCAGCCCCGGCTGAATAGCCAGGCCCAGCTTCGTCGCGGTCAGCCAGAAGCGCTGAAGCCGTTCGCCGGCGCGCAGAAGGTCTTCCGGGTCGGCGGCTGGGCGCGCGGGTTGCGCCATGTCACCGTGAAATGCCCGGCGCAGTTGAGGCCCGGCAGCATGTCGATCTGGAGGCTGGCGGCCCCGTCCCCATCAGGTTCATCTTTTTCACCCGCGACCAGTCCTTCATGGCCCAGCGCATCAGCGAGCGGGTCACGCGGTCGAGGCCGATGGCGGTCGCCGGCAGGCCGGCGGGGCTGAAGCGGTTGTCCCAGTCGAGCATCCGGCGATGAACGTCGTAGGCCTCCCGGCAGCGCAGGCGGATGTCGGTCGCAAGGCCGTTGAGACGGGCGAAACTCCAGCGCTGCGGGCGGGTGTCGAACCAGGACAGCTTGAGGTCGGGGCCGAGCGCGTTCGACAGTCGGCCTTCTGCTGGTCGGTCAGCGGCGTGGTGCTGTAGGTGTTGCGGTCCACCGAACGCAGCCGGACGAAGCCTTCCAGCGGATCGGCCCGAAGTCCCGGCTGGCGCGGCAGGCGGACGTGATAGTCCTCGTGTGAACCGTTGGCGCCCTCTCTACCCGCCGGTGGCTCCATTCCATCCGCCGTCCGTAGCGGCTGGCGGCGATGCGCAGGGTTTCCAGCAGTGGCCGGCGGACAGCAGGGTCGGCTGGCCGTTATTGTACTCGTAGACGTTCGTCCCGGCCTCGTGGTGGATGGTGATCGTCACGGCGTCGTCGCCATCGATCCGGAAACGCCAGGGCTGGCTGTTGTCGCCGCTGGGTGCCCAGCGGGCCAGATCCAGGATGCGCCACATCTCGACCGGGTCTCTGGCGCTGCGGCGCGCTGGGCTTCGGCGCATTGCGGGCGATGGCGCGCATCATGCGGGCGCCCAGCTTCTGCTTCAGCCGCTGGCCGATATGCCGGCTGCCGCCGGGCAGGCGTCTGCTGACCAGACGCCCGGTATAGGCGTCGAACTGGTGGAACCAGGGGGCGGCCTTGACGTTGCCGCGGTCCAGCAGGATCTTCAGCGCTTCGATGCCGGTGACGCCGGCGCAGAGCTGGCAGGCCATCGCGGTGGAAGGGCCGCGCTTGTTGACCAGGTCGAGGCGCGTGGGATCGACCAGATAAGACCGGTGCATCGCGCGCGGGGTCAGGCCCACCAGGAAATTGACGTATTGCTGCTCGACCGGCTGGCCGTCCAGGCCGAAATACTGCTCGAAGGTCATCTGGCCGGGCATGAAGATCAGATAGGCCGTGCCCATCCCGATCGGTCCGGCGGTAATTGCCGGGATGCCCAGTTCGGCGCAGCGGGCGAAGACCTTGGCCCTGATGTCGATCACGAAGAAGTCGAAACCGTCGATGAACAGATCGACGCCGTCCAGGAAGTCGTCGATGTTGTCGTCGTTGATCCCGTTGGGGAAACGCCTGATCTCGGCGGTCGGGTTGATGTCGCGCGCCATGCCGGCCATGACATCGACCTTGGGGTGGCCGAGCGTGGCGGTCGAAGCGCCGATCTGGCGGTTGAAGTTGACCGTCTCGAAGACATCCATGTCGGCGACATGGAACGAACCGATGCCGAGGCGCGCCAGCGTCAGAAGGTGAACCCCGCCTACTCCCCCCATACCCGCAATGGCGACCCGCTTGGTGCGCAGCATCTGCTGCTCCCACTCGGTAACCCATCCGATGTTGCGGCTGAACGCCTCGTCGTAATCGAAGTCGGCGGCGCGCGCAGGCATCGCTGGAATGGTCATGGTCGGCAAGATCCTTGTTTCCTCCGGGCCGCCTCCGTCTGTCAGCGCATGGCGGCGCGGCGCTCGGGCATCGCCTGTGCGGCGATCACATCGTCAATGGTCACTTCATCGGCATCAGGCCGGCGGCTTCCGCCCCTACCGCCTGCGGCAGCGGCCACAGCCGGCCACCATCGGTAATCACTTCCCAGACGTCCGGGCGCTCGGCATGGACGCGGGCCAGCATGGCATCCAGATCGACCCAGCAGGGCTGACGCCGTCCGTGGTACTCGACCAGCGAACCCAGCGGGTTGAAGTGGATGCCGAGACGGGTCAGCAGGCGAAGCAGAGCCGGCTCCATCACGGCGGCCCAATGGGTCATGCCCTCGCGCACGCTCATCTCGACACAGGATTTAATCAGTCCGAGCGGCAGATGGAAGAGCATCTTGCGCCATTCCTCGGACGAGAGCTGTGCTTCGAAGCCCTGGTCGGGCGTGTGGTGGCGGAAACTCTTGACGATGGAGAAGCGGGAAATCTCGGCGGTGCGCCAGACCGGGAAAGGTGCCACGTCGTCGGCTGCGACCGCTCCGGCGATCCGCTGCATCGGGAGCATGCGGCGCTCGCCATTCTCATCAGGGAGAACAAGGCGAACAGTGCCGATGGCATTGCCGGTAGCATTGTGGGTCAGGATCGAGTGGGTGGAGTGGCTGTCGAAGCCGTCGCGCTCAAGCCCGTCGGGGTTGTTGGCCGGGTCTTCGAACCCGTTGTCGATGCAGTAGACCTGGAAACGGACGCGGAAACATTCGTCCTGTTCTTCGGCAGTATCGGCAATAGAAGAAGAAAAAACGGAATTATAATATTCTAAACCAGAAAATCCCGAAGACTGAGCTGATGGCTGCCGCGCTTCCTGGCGGGCCGGCTACGCGATCTGTGACGAACCTGTGCCGTGATGCGACAGCGAGCTGGCGTTTCTGACGTTCTGTCCTTCACGAAGGGACTGCTCTACTCCATTTCTCGAGTGGTACATGATTTCTTCCAGTTTGTTTTCTGGTTGCATATACCGTCGTTATTTAAATCGACGGCGGCGGCTCCTACATGACTTTCGCTGGACGCCGGTTGGCTCCGTCCGTCCGTTTTTGGGTCAGGCCTTATTTCCCGGCCTTCTGTCCCCTGTCACAGCCGCCGTGTCTCAATTCCGCCCCATCGATCCGACCTTTCCGGTTCATGTCTTTGGGCACGAGTTGATCCGTGGGCGAACTGCAAATTCGCACTCCAACAAATCGTTACAAGGGAAGAGGGCCTGCTCAGCCCAGTACTCCTACAGCAGATCAAGCATAACGTCAGCTATAAGGCTTCCTGGAATGTATCCAAGCACTCAAACGTTAAATTTCACTTAACTGAGTGCAGATTTGCTTTTCTCCCGGCCGCGAATGTATTCGAATTGCACTGAAATTTGACGTGGCAAAGATGTGACCTCGATGAGAATTGCTGTGACTTTGAAAGGCTAATCCTGTGAGTTTTGGG
>CAWKET010000025.1:0-47740 GCA_963848585.1 uncultured Alphaproteobacteria bacterium
AACGCGTCGGGCGCCGCGATCCGGTGTGGATCGCGGCGCCCGGCATGACACGCCTGACGTTGGTGCTCCGCGGTTACTCCGCGGCCACCGACGGCGCCACCGGTGCTTCGAAGCGGCCGGAGGTGTCGTGGGTCAGGATGAAGTCCCGCACGCGCGGCAGGATCTGCTCGCGCCAGCGGCGGCCGTTGAAGATACCGTAGTGGCCGACGCCCTTCTGGAAGTGGTCGCTACGCTTATCCGCGGACAGGCCGGAAACGATCTTGTGCGCCGCCCGCGTCTGGCCGGGAGCGGAGATATCGTCCAGCTCGCCTTCGACCGTCAGCATGGCGGTGTGCCGGATGGCCGAGGGATCGACCTTCTGGCCCTGCCATTTCATCGTACCGCTTGGCAGTGCGCGCTGCTGGAACACGGTGGAGACGGTTTGCAGGTAGAATTCCGCCGGCAGGTCCATGACCGAGAGATACTCGTCATAGAACTTGCGGTGCTGCTCGGCGCTGTCGCCGTCACCCTTGACCAGATGCTGGAACAGCTTCATGTGCTCGCCGACATGGCGGTCCAGGTTCATCGACATGAAGCCGGTGAGCTGGATGAAGCCGGGATAAACCTGCCGCAGACCGCCGGGATAATAGGCCGGCACCGTCTGAATGACGTTCCGCTCGAACCAGCTCAGCGGCTTGTCCTCGGCCAGCTTCGTCACGACGGTCGGTGCGGCCGAGGTGTCGATCGGGCCGCCCATCAGGATCATGCTGGCGGGCTGGTTGGGATCGTTGTTCTGAGCCATCAGCGACACGGCGGCCAGGACCGGCACGGTCGGCTGACAGACCGCCATCACGTGGGTATGCGGCCCCAGATGCCCCATGAACTCGATCAGGTAGCTGATGTAGTCGTCCATATCGAACTTGCCGCGCGCCAGCGGGATCTTGCGGGCGTCGAGCCAGTCGGTGATGTAGACGTCATGTTCGGGCAGCAGCGCCTGGACGGTGCCGCGCAGCAGTGTCGCATGGTGGCCCGACATGGGAGCCACGATCAGCACCGGCGGGTGTACCTTGTCGGTAGCTCGCTCGAAATGGACCAGATCGCAGAATGGCTTGCGAAGCACCGGAACTTCCCGGACCGCCACTTCCACGCCATCGACTTTGGTCGTCGGCAGCCCGAATTCCGGCTTGGCGAAGCGCCGTGTCGTACGCTCGACCAGTTCGGCGCCAGCGGCGATGCTGCGGCCTACGCGGGTGTACGAAGTAGGAAGAAACGGATTCTGAAACGCAGTCTGGGTAGCTTCCGCCATAAGACGCAGAGGGTACCAAGCCGCATGCTGGAGATCGTAAAGCTGGTAGAGCAAGATTCCCCTCACATACACCGTTTGAATGGATGCCGCGACATTCAGATTGACTGCGCCACGGTCCTGCGACTTATTGCCGCTTACCTATACGAACAGCTTGCTGTAGCAATTGTTTCATAGTCGTAAATAGTGAACTTTAGAACTATTGTTAGCCGCCTCACACAGATCGTACCCGTCGGGGGCAGAAAATTGCGTGATCAGCGGCCGTTGACGCAACAAAAAAGTTCGGCATTTGACGGGTCTTAATGCCGCATAGCCGCAAAGCAGCCATGCGCGATACCCGAACAGGCTTATCGCGCTATTCGGTTAAACCTAAAAATGGGTATGCCTCCGGTATAGGACAGAATGCGGTGGAGCGGGAACGGTGCGGGGATCAGGCGATCAGCCGCCACGCCATATAGCCGAGCACGCCGGCATTCACGGCCATGACGATGGGAGCGACCCTGGACATCACGCCGCGAAAGCTGCGGCCGGCGGCGTGGCCGGCCAGACCGACCGTCAGCAGGCTCGGGACGGTTCCGGCGGCGAAGGCGGCCATGCCCAGCGCTCCGGATACGGGGTTGCCGCTGGCCGAAGCGACGGCGACCGCTCCGTAGAGCAGCCCGCAGGGGATGAAGCCCAGCGCCAGCCCCAGCGCATAGCCGCGCCAGCCGGTCGGGCTGCCGAACAGGGGCTTGGCGAAGGCGCTGACCCGCTCAGCCCAGCGCTGCTGCGCCCGGAGGGCGAAACCGGGGGCATGCGGCTTCGGCAGGTGGCGCAACAGCCCGCCGACCGCATAGCTCAGGAAGAAGAGCGCCGCGAAGCCGAGCAGCGCCACGGAAAGCCAGCGCAGTCCTGGAAGGCTGGCGGCGCCACCGGCCAGCAAGGCGCCCGTACCGCCGATCCCGGCATAAGTCGTTGCGCGACCGAAATGGTATGGCAGGACCGCGGCGCCGGTCAGCCGGTGCAACTCGGTCATACGGCTGGCGGGGATGCCTTCCAGCCGCGTCGCGACCTGCGCCAGCACGAAGGGACCGCACATGCCGGCGCAGTGCGACCAGCCGCCGACCAGCCCCGCCATGAACAGGCTGGTGAACAGCCCGCCGTCACGGCCCATATCCAGGCTGCATTGTTGCAGACCCGTATCGATCAGCGTCAGTACGGTGTGCTGGTCCATCGCCTGTCTTCAGTCCCGTCGTCCAGGATGAAGCCCCGGAACTCCCTTGGCGATGCTGAAGCAAGGCGGCGCATACAGCCATGATTTATGTCAAGACGGGGAGGCCGGGGGAACCGCTTGCCCACGGCGCGCCAGCGGGAACACCAGGATTATTCCGGCTCCGAAACCACCCAGATGCGACAGCCACGCGACAGCGCCCTCAGGATCGCCGGACAGGGCTTCGACAAGCTGGATACCAAACCAGCCCGCCACCGCCGCATACAGCGATACCGGCAGTACGATGCGATGCCGCCCCAGCGACAGCCGGAGCCTTGCCGTCGGATGCAGCATGATGGCGGCGGCGAGTACGCCGGAGATGGCGCCGCTGGCGCCCACCACCGGATCGAGCGATCCGGGGTCCGGCAGGATCTGTGCGGCGGCTCCGGCCAAGCCGCACAGCAGATAGAAGATGATGAACCGCAGGTGGCCCATCACGCCCTCGACGCCATCGCCCACCAGCCAGAGCAGCATCATGTTGCCGGCCGAGATGCCAGAAGTCGGCATGGAGGAACATGGCCGAAACCACGCTGAAGGCGGCTCCCAAGGGTCGGAATGGCCGCGGGCAGGACACGGTCGCCCGTGACCACCGCCGGGATCATCGAAAAGCCCAGAAGCATGTCCCACCGCGCCGCCTCGCCCAGTACCGTCTGCATCAAAAAGACGAGCGTGCAGAGGATGGTTATCGCGATGGTCACATGAGGCAGGAAACCCGGCGGCGGCATTCTTCTGGATTTCACGAGGATCTCACCCTGTCCCTCCGTATCGACCCTGGCATATGGTCGGGAAGGCCGGTGATTGCCACGGGCCAGCGCGGTGTGACCTCAGCCGGAATGCGGCAGTGCGATGCCGGAATCGACACGTTGGGGCACCTGCGGCGCTTTGGGCGTCGGCCAGAACCAGTAGACAGCCGCGCCGACGATCGCCAGCTTGACGATCAGGGCAAGCAGCACCTTGATGAGCATTGATTTCTGCGGCATGGGCGGAGATTGGCAGAAACCGCGAACCGGCGCATTGATCCTTATCAAGTCAGGTGCCGGGATCAGGAACGGTCGCGCCGGAACAGCCATTTCTCGATGAAATGCATGCCCGTCAGAACCGCCGCGGCGAAAGCCGTGGCAAGCAGGGCCAGCGTGTGGAGACCAGCGCCGGCAGCAACGCCGATGGCGCTGCAAAACCAGATATTGACGGCGGTGGTCAGGCCATGGACATCGCCGCGCGATTGAATGATCACGCCGGCGCAGATGAAACCGATCGCCTGCGCCAATCCCTGCACGATGCGCAGCGGGTCCATGTCGGTATGGCCCGCCGCCTTCAGAGTTTCAAAGATTTCCAGCGTCACAAGGGTGGTGGCCGCTGAACTCAGCGCCACCAGCATATGGGTGCGCAGCCCTGCGGATTTTCCCCTGACCTCGCGGTCAAGGCCGAGAATCATGCCGAACAGGCAGGCGAGAGCAAGCCGCAGCGCCATCTCCCCGACAGGCGTGATCGTGTGGAAATCCATGGCTTCTCCAGAATGTCCACGACCGCGCCGTTCGCCAGGATTTGACTAAACCCGTTCGCAAGCTAGTCTTCATGATAACCCGATGAAGGCGCAGGTGTGTCGCATGTCAGGAACAATCAGATCAATTGCCGGGTTCCTGCTCGCCTGGGTCTGGCTGGGCCTTGCGCTCAATCTGCCCAACTGGACCGGAAACCTGCTGGGACCGGATCATCTTCGGCCATCCGCCGAAGTCGCCGTCCTGTTCGGCCTGCTGGCGCTGGCGGCATCATTCGGCCTCAAAACCGGCCGGCGCGTTACGGTTCCGCTGACGGTGCTCGTCATGATCGTGGTGGCGCTCCGTCTGGCGGATTTCGCCAGCAACATGCTGATCGGGCGGCCGGTCAACCTGTCGCTCGACCTGATGCTGCTTCCGGCGATCCTGGAAGTGCTGACCGGCTCCGCCTCCCGGCTGGAACTGCTGCTGGCGTTCGTTCTGGTGCCGGTGGCGCTGGCCATTCTGTTCGCGCTGAACCTGGGCGCCATCGGGACGGCGGCGCGTTTCCTGGAAATGCCGCTCAACCGCCGGCTCTTCGCCGGAGCGCTGGCGGCGATGGTGATGCTCAGCCTTGGCGGTGCCCGCGCGTTCGCGCCGCTGGACCAGGGAGCGGCGGCGCTGCTGGCCGGTCAGGCGATCGATGCGGCGCAGGCATCGACCTTGCGGGCGGAGCATCTGAACCAGTTCAAGCAGGACCCCTTCGCCGGATTGTCCGAGGATGCGTTGCTGGCCCATCTGGGACGGCGCGATGTCTATGTCATGTTCTTCGAGTCCTATGGCGAAACGGTTCTGACCAACCCGCAGTATCGTTCCGTCATCGAACCTACCCTTGTCGGGTTCGAGGCGGCGCTGGCTGAACAGGGCTTCGGCGTGCGCTCCGGCCTGATGGAGTCGCCGATCCGGGGCGGCCAGTCCTGGCTTGCCCATGGGACTTTCATGAGCGGCGCCCGGCTCGGCGATCAGGGGCTTTACAATCTGATGCTGACCAGCGGCCGGCAATCCCTGGCCCGCTATTTCAGCCGCGCCGGCTATAAGACGCTGGCGGTCATGCCGGCCTTGAGCCGCCCTTGGCCGGAAGGGGAGTTCTGGGGGTTCGAGAAGATCTGGCGGACCGAGGACATGGGCTATGCCGGACCGCATTTCGGCTGGGCCGCCATTCCGGACCAGTACACGCTGGACTTCATCCACCGGCAGGAGAAGCGCCAGCGCGACCGGCCGCTTTTCATCGAATACGCGCTGATCAGCAGCCATGGTCCGTGGGAGCCGCTGCCGCCGCTGCTCGACGACTGGGAAAGCCTGGGCGACGGCAGCGTCTTCAAGGACGACGAAGCCGGCGGGCGAGCCATCCGCGCTATCAGCCGATGTGGAGCGACATCACGCGCAAATACGTCGATTCGGTCGATTACACCCTGAAGACGCTGCAGGAATATGTGACGCGCTACGTGACCGACGATTCGCTCATCATCATCCTGGGCGACCACCAGCCCGCCCCGCTGATCACCGGCGAGGGCGCATCCCGGTCGGTGCCGGTCCATATCATCAGCCGCGACCCGGAACTGCTGGCCCCGTTCGAGGAATGGGGTTTCATCCCCGGCATGGTGCCGAAGACCGGCCCGGCGACCCTGCCGATGGAGCAGTTCCGCGACCGGTTCCTGGCGGCTTTCAGCGCGCGGGAAACCGGCTGACCGGAACCTCCGCAGCCTGGCCTTGCCCGCTGCCGGCGCTGTGGAGTAAACCTTCCGTCATGTCCGATCATCCAGCCTATACCACCTTCGACCCGTCCGACATGGACCGGTTCCTGCTGCTGTTCCGGCATGCTTTCGCCTCCACGGCGAACGGTGCGCGGCACTATGTGGAAACCGTGAGGCCGGAAAACTTCCGGGTCATGCGGCGGAACGGCGCCGCCGTGGCTGGTCTCGGGCTGCTCGACATGCGGCAGTATTTCGGCGGGCGCGGCGTTCCGTGCCGCGGGATTTCCGCCGTCATGGTCGAACCGGGCGAGCGCGGACGCGGCACGGCGTCGCGTATGATGGCGGCCATGCTGGAGGAGACGCGGGCGGCGGGTTTTCCCATTTCAGCGCTCTATCCGGCGACGCAACCGCTCTACGCCAAGGTCGGATACGCCAGTGCGGGTGACAGGATCACCTACCGGCTGCCGTTCGGCGTCATGCGCGGATTGCGGCCCGATCCCAATCCTGAGTTGATGATGCCGGTCGATCGATCGACTTTAGCGGGTATCCAGATGGAGCGGGCGCGGCGGACCAACGGCCTGCTGGACCGGTGCGAACTGCTGTGGCAGCGGGCGCTGGATTCAGCGGCCAAGCCGCTCGACACCTGGCTCATCCCCGGCGATGCCGGACCCGAGGGTTACCTGACCATGGGGCCGAGATCACCCGACCGCACGTTGCATGTGGAGGACTGGGCCGCCCTTACTCCGCGCGCCGGGCGGGCGATACTGGGCTTTCTGGCCGGCTGGCATTCGCAGGCGAGCGCCATCACCTGGGCGGGAGGGCCGGAGGACATGCTGATCCACCTGATGCCCGAAGTCGGCGCCGGCATCGCGTCGTGGGAGCAGTGGATGCTGCGCATCACCGACGTGGCCGGCGCTCTGACATCCCGTGGCTGGCCGATGGGCATCCGAGGCGGGCTGACGCTGGACGTTGCCGATCCGCTGCTTGCCGGCAATGGCGGGCGCTATCGGCTGGAGGTGGCGGACGGCAAGGCCGGCGTGGAGCGGGTGACCGGAACCGGCACGGCGGATATCAGCCTTGGCGTGGACGCGCTGGCGACGCTCTATACCGGCCATCTGTCGCCCCGGACCATGGCCAATCTGGAACTGATCGAGGCGTCGGCGGCGGCGCTGGACACCGCCACCACCCTGTTCGCCGGGCCGCGGCCGTGGCTGTCGGATATGTTCTGACGATGCATCAGCCGGCCCGCATCCGCTCCCGGTATCCCCGGATCGCCGCATTGACCTGATCGGACAGTTCGGCCGGGGCGCTGCCGGGGTTGAGGCCGGCCATCAGGGCGTCCGACATCGGGCGGAGCATCCTCAGCGCCTGCGGCTCGCTGACCCGTCCGGTGGAAACCATGCGCTGCGCCAGATTGCGGAGTTCGGTGCAGATTTCAGCCAGTTTGGCGAAAGGCGTATCGGAGATGCGCTCCAGAAGGTCGGTGCAGGCGTCGATCATCGATTCCAGATAATCGCGGTTGGTGTCGTCATCGTTCAGGCCCGGCGTGCCTGAGACGATCAGGCCGGCCAGGAAGGTGATCTGGAAGGCGTCGCGCCGCCTCTTCTCCTCGTCGATCGCTTTCTGGGCGCGGGCGATCGTCTGCTCCAGTTCGTCGGGCCGGGTCGGCCGCCCCTCCGCCTTGGCGCGCAGCGTGTTCGGCACGTCGAACAGCGGGATCGAACTGGGGCCGCGCCCCGGGTCCTTGCGGCGGTCCGGACCGATATAGGCCGATGTCACGATGAAGGGCTTGCGCTGACGGACGAGGCCGGCCAGACGCTCCATCACGGCGGCGGGAGAGATCGGCTTGAGCAGCAGGCCGTCGGCGCCGCTTTCCACGATGGCGCGGACGCGGTCGTTGCTGGCGATCGACGTGGTCATCACGACGGTCAGGAAAGGGTTGCTGCCAAGCTTGCCATGGCGGATCGAGCGGACCAATATCGCAAGGGTTGTCGTCTTCCAGATCGGCGTCGAGGATCACGACGTCGGGCGCTTCCCGCCGTTCCTCAAGCAGGACGCGGAGGTTCTTCACGTCGGGAACATCGACGATGCTGGAGAAACCCTCGGCCTGGAGCAGGGATTTGAGCGCGATCCGGACGGAAAGATTACCTTCCCCCATCAGAATTCCGATCCTGGGCCTGTATGCTTTCGCGATCATCCGCTCATCCAATGCCGCACTGACAGGTGGCGAAAAGCCAGCTTTGGGTGCACACCCGCGTCCGGCTTTTCTAGACACTTCAACAAAAGCAAGAATGCCATACCATTTTCAATCGGCAAGAGCCGGGTAGTGTTTGAGTGGTGGGACCATTGTCGCAGTCAGATGTTTAAGTCCTCAGATTTCAAGAATTCCCTGGATGAGACTGCCGACATGACCAGCACAATCACCTCCTTCGCCGACAATCGGCCGCCTTTGCCTTTCCTTCATTCCTCGGGCGTCCGCGAGGCGGCGCTGGTCGCCGAGTTGAACGACCTGCTCCAGCTCGACTATGACGCCGTGGGAGCCTATACGCTGGCGATCTCGGCCTTGCGCGACCGCAACCTGCGAAACACCTTGATCGGCTTTCGCCAGGATCACGAACGCCACATCGCCGAACTTGTCGACCTGATCCGCGCGCGCGACGGCGTGCCGGTGCGGATGCCCCACTTCCCGACCGGCATCTTCAAGCTGCTGGTCCAGGCCGCCGGATCGGCTGGCGGCATGTGGGGGCTTCGCCGGCGGCGACCGGGCCGTGCTGCTGGCCTTCGTCGCCAATGAAACCCAAGCGCGAGACAAGTACCGCCGCCACGCCAATGCTGCCGATCATCCCGGCGACATAGCCGGGATTCTCGAGCGGGCCGCGCGCGATGAGGAGACCCATCACCGTTGGGCCTGGGATGCGCTGGAGCGGCTGGGGACGGGACGCCACAGCGTGCCCGGCCGGATGGTCGCCAGCTTCGCGTTCTTCCACGGCTCCAACGCCGACATCATCGAGGCCGCCGGCAAGCTGTGGCTCACCTTCTGGCGCGCTCCGTACGCCGCGTCTGAACAGCGGCAACAAGTCGGACCGCTGCCACGTTCTTCCAGCCATGCCCGAGAGCAAAGAGGATATCCATGACCAGCTCGCACGAACCCGGCGGGAGCCGGGGAAACCTGCGATATTACCTGTTGGGACTGGCCGTGGTGGCGGTCATCGCCGTGATAGCGGCAATCTCGTTCGGGGTCCAGAGCAGCAACCTGGAAGAGCAGCTCGCCCAGCGTCAGCGAGAAAATCAGCAGGCCGTCGCAACCCTTACCGGCGAGCGCGACACCGCGCGGGATGAGCGCCAGACCATTCAGGGCGACCTGGACCGGCTGCGCGCCACCGTGCAGGACGAACAGCGGCTGACCGGCGAAGTCAACCGGCTGGGCCAGGAAATCCAGGCCCGCCAGCAGCAGTTGCAGGAACTGACCGCCCAGAGCGAAGCGGCCCAGGCGCAGACCCAGACGATCCAGCAGCAGCGCGCCGAAGCGGAGCAGCAGGCGAACCAGCTCTCCGAGCAGATCCGCCAGCAGACACAGCAACTTGAGCGTGTAACCGCCCAGCTTACCGAAACCGGCCAGCAGCAGGGCGCCGCGCGCGAGCAGCTTGCAGCCGTCACCGCACAGATCGCCCAGCGCACCGCCGAGACGGAGCAGATCGCCCAGCGCGTGGCGGAAGTGCGCCAGCAGGAAGCCCAGCTTCGCGACAGCATCGCGGCGCTGAGCCAGGAATCGGCGGCCAAGGCCGATCAGGCGGCGCAGGCCGGTCAGCAGGCCGAAGCGGCGAACGCGCAGCTCGACCAGCTCCGCAAGGAACTCACCCAGTCGCGCCAGGAACTGGCCGACGCGAACGACCAGCTCACAGGCGCCCGCCAGGAGCTTGAGAACACCCAGCGTCAACTTGCCGCCGCAACCCAGCAGAACCAGCAGATCGCGGCTGAAATCCAGCAGCGGCAGCAGGAACTGGCCCAGATCGCTCAAACCATCGAGCAGCGAAACGCCGAGGCGGCTCAGGCCGAACAGCGCGTCGCCGACCTGACCGCCCAGGCCGAAGCGGCCCAGGCCCGGGTTGAGGAACTGACCCAGTCCGCAGCCCAGGCCCGCGATACCGAAGT
This sequence comes from uncultured Alphaproteobacteria bacterium, assembly GCA_963848585.1. Taxonomy (GTDB): domain Bacteria; phylum Pseudomonadota; class Alphaproteobacteria; order Azospirillales; family Azospirillaceae; genus Skermanella. Next base: position 9,913 of record CAWKET010000025.1, read on the forward strand.
GACCGCCCGCCGCGACGTCGCCGACCTGTCAGAGCAGGTGACGCAGCGGACATCGGAGCTTCAGCAGATCGACCAGCGCATCCAGGAAGCCCGCCAGAACCTGATGAACGAGCAGCAGGGCCTTGCCCAACTGCGCGAGCAGATCGCCCAGCAGGCGGCGGAACTCCAGGCGCTGGAACAGCGCCGCGAAGCACCGGCTCCGCGGGGGAACCCGCCCGGAGCAGCCGGCGGCGCCGGCCCAGCAGTAACCAGCCGGGCGCGGCAAGCAAAGAAAAGGCGGCAGGGACAACCTGCCGCCTTTTCCATATCGGAAGCTCGTTTTCCCGAATCAGACGCCGGTGCCGCCTTTCGGCGTTTCGAACACCCGCGCCGCATCGCGGGCCGACAATCCGCCACGCTCGCGGCCGAGCAGGGTGTCGGGCGTCGGCGAGACGCCTGCCGGAGCATCGGCGCGCGAGCGCGACACATGTTCGTGGTGCTGATCGGGATCGACATACTCGACCTGGTATGAGTGTGCGGGCGCATGCGAAGAGCGGAACGCGTCCTCCGTCAGGATCGCGTCATCGTCTTCGTGGAATTCTTCCTCGCGCCGGCTGTCCTTTCTTGAACTGGCGATCGCCAGCCATGCGAGGCTGATCGCCAGCAACGCCACCGGGATCGGGTTATCGCGTACCGTCGTCGAGAGATTCGACACGAAAGTCTGACCCTGGCCGCTGTTGCGCAGATAGTTCCAGGCTTCGTCCATCAGACGGCCGGGTGCCAGCCGATCCTCGATGGCCGCCAGAGTTGCCGCTGTGTTGCGGCGGGTCTGTTCGATCTCACGTTCGATCTGCTCAGGGGTCCTGTCGTCCGGGTTCGCCATCTCCAGCCTTCCATCGAATGTATTGGGAAAGTATTGGGGTGCGGTTGACCCGCACCCTTTGGGAACCCGAACGGGTCGGGGTTAGTTCCGAGAACGGTCCTGGGCGGTGCGCGACTGCTTGAGCCTCGGCTCCTGCTCAGACAGGTGGGGCAGGACAGGCGGGGAATGCGGCCTATGCCGCTTATGTCGATGCTGTGCGGGCGTTGGGTGCGGCGCATGGACTGCCGGTTTTCCGGCGGGGCGAGGTGATGAAATACTGGCTCGACGGCAAGCGGTTCACCCCGGCGACCATGCTGTCAGCCGGTCAGCTTCACATGACCGATGCCCAGCTACCACTTGCCTTGCCAAACTGATGGCCGATGCGATCGTGCTCACGGCGATACCGGCGGTGCGGCCTCCCGCCGATCAGGCGATAAAGCTGCTGAGCGGCCCCAGTGCCGTCCGCAACGCCGAGAATCCCAAGTAAAGAACGGCTCCAACGAACCCCCAGCAGGCGACGGCGGCGGTCAGCGCTAGAATCGCCTGCATCTGAACGGGAAGCTGTTCTTCCGGTCCTTCGGAAAACCTGGACATCAAGCTGTCGCCAGCGATCCGGCGCAGTATGTCGTTGATCTCGAATTCGATTATTCATTCCATCACCTCCCACTCGAAGTCCGATGCTAGTTATGGAAATGATTCAAATGGGTGTCAAAAGTGTGACATCCCCGTATCAGCGGGAGGAAATTCAGCAAAGCGCCAGACCCGCTTTTCTCTCCCAGGCTGTAAGACGATGCTCAAGTATTCCGCTGGAGTACTGGTTCATTATAAGCGGAGCCGCTGTGGGTTGCTTGGTGATCCGACACCTGGAGAGGAAGGCGTAATGTTGGGCGTAATCATGGTTGCCCTGCCTTTGGGGCACCTGTTCACGGAGGCTTTTGCCGATCAGCCGATTGTCATGGAACTTTTCACCTTGGAAGGTTGTTTCCAACCTCTTGCCGCCGACGCCGTGCTGGCCGGATTGGGGATGTAGACATACCCATCAGGGCCGCAGGTGTTATCATTTGTCATGATTTCGGAGCGTCCTCCGCGTGGCGGCTAGGGGTGGTGCCGGTGCCGCCCGGCCAAAGCTCCTTTGGGAGCAGGGTGTCGTCGGCGTCGAAATAGGCGAGCGCGTCGGTGAGGTCGCGGATTTTGCTGGAAAGCTCGGGGTGGTGGGCCATCAGGTGCTCGTAGCAGAAGAGGCGCCGGCGAACTTCGGCGCGGGCCGCTTCGGTGGCGGAGGCGCGTGTCTGGGCTGGTGAGGGCTGCGGTTCGGGAACTTCGGGAGCGGGAGCGGGTTCGACCGGGGCTGAGAGTTCGGGCGGCATCGGCGGGTCGAACGCGGTTTCCGGGGCGGGTTGGGGTTCGGCTTCCTCGTCACCGGGCTCTTCGGATTCGGGCTGCTGCTGGCGCATTTCCTCCAGGGCCGCTTCCAGGCCGTCGGAGCGCTTGGCCGTGGCGGGGGCGAGGCCGCGCAGGCGGGCGATCATGTCGATGGCGCGGAGTGCTGCGAAGTCGTTCTTGCGCTCCATGGTGTCGATCATCAGGCGCTTGAGGGCGCCCACCAACTCGTCAAGCTCGCCCTGGCGCTGGTCTTCCCTGGCGTGGGCGAGATTGGCGGCGCGGGCCGCGATATGCGGCTCCTTCATCAGCCGCGATCCCGTCTGACGCGCGCTGTCCCAGGCGTAACCCGCCAGCCGTGCCGCCTCCGTCAGGCTGCGACCGGCGGCCACGTGCCGCGCGAAAGCTTCCTGCCGGTGCGGGAGCGGGGGAGCCGGGGTGCGGGCATGGGGAGACGTTTCGGCTGAGGCTTCAGCAGATTGGGGCATGGCGGGCGCTTTCCGGGACGTTGATGAAGGATAATTATCCTATATGCGCAAGGACGTCAATCCTTGCCATGCGGAGCGCCCAGAGACGAGCTGGGAACCCGAGCTGGATGTCAGGTATAAACCAGGAGCGACGCATGAGATCATCCAGCCAGTAGAGACAACATGTACTCATCATTCCAGGCGGCCTGCTTGCAACGCGCACGCATGCTGATCCGGGCTGTTCGGCCGCGACTTATGAGGTTGATGGCGACCTTGCGCAGGATGGCCAGGTTGCGAGCCGCCGTCCGATCCCGGACGCGGCTGTCATCCTCTTGCCAACAGACGAACGACCACAAATTAGCGCTGAGGCGAGCGACTTCGGCGATCACACATATCCTATGATCGCCTTGTTTGTTCGACAGCCCTAGCAGTTGTACACGCCAGCCGCGCAGCGCCGCACCGTGCGCCGCGCCGCGCCGGCGACGCTGACAGGCGTGAGCGGACGCCCGACTCTGGCCTCGGCGGTCGAGACAAAACTGTAGGAGCCTGGAATTGCAAACTGTTCCGAGGCTTCCAGCCCGAAAAATCCGACGGTTCCGGCGAGCAGGATAATTGTCAGTTTCGTTGTCATGGTCATTGGCCACCTCCCATGGAAAAATGTGCGGGCAGTTCATCGATGTCGACGAGTTCCTTCAGGTCGACCTTCTTGGCATCGGTCGGGGTCTTGAAGGTAAAATCGTCCGCCGCAACCTCGGCACCGGTCTTCCAGTCCCTGATCTGGATGCTGTATTGCGGCGCCTGATCGACGCCCTTGGACGTAATGACATACCGGCAGGGATAGGGATGCTCGCCCTGCGCGATCCAGATCTGCCAATCGACCTCCTTGGTCCTGAACGCCAGATGGTCGCATTCCGTGCCGCCGATCACGCCGCTGCCGAGGTCCTTGACGTCGACTACGTCACGCATCAGCTCGTCGTAGACATTCGACAACAGAAGATCAGCGCCCGGGACCGGCCTCTGGTATTTGTCCCTCAACTCGTCGACCAGATGATCGAGCGTGCCGGGGATATCGACCTGGGTATAGAGATTGGCGTCCTTGCCGAGCAGCGTCAGCGTCTTGCCGTCGAAGACCATCTCGACATTGGCAAACCCGCCGGAGCGGGTGGCGCGGAACTTGTCGGGCCGGCTGAGGTCGATTGTGCCCGAACTCGCCAGCAGGAACTTCTGGTGATCCTTGGTGACGACCTCGAAGTTGGTGTCGTAGCCGAACGATATGGTCTTCTGCGCCGCCAGATAGTCGGACATCGCCTTGAGCATGCTCTTGGCCGTCCGCTTCATCGGCTCTTGCGGCCGGGGCCCCCAAGCCAATCATCAAGACCAGCGCCGCAGCAGATGCCGCTGCCCTGGCGAACCCGACGGGTTTTCGGATCATTTTGTTCATCTGCGAATTCCTCCGTTGAGGTTTATTTAGGCTCAATTCGCGTTGAGTTGATACGGCCATCTTGAGTGGGGTCCAATGGTGGTATAGGTGGATTTCTCGCATCCGGGGTCATCGGCCTGCTCGTCGGCACGGCCGTTCTCGCACTCGGCTACAAACTGTTCCTCGCCTGGCTCCATCAGGGACAGCCACTGGGGGAAGAGCAAGGGGAGAGCTGACCGTCTCCACCGACATCGCCACCCTCCCTTCTCGTTGTCCAAGGGAGGAACCGGAACGGCCTGTCAGTCCGTCAGATCCCGCCGGCTCATTTCATGCGTCGCCCCTGAGGTATAAACATAAACCGTCGCCGAATTTCTCGCTGATACATTTAAGGGTTGAATGTATCGCCCGTAGGTCGGTGGCAGTTTCATTGAGGTCAGTCTTTAGGTCCCTGTTATTTATACCCGCCGGCCGGTGTCGCGGTCGAACAGGTGGACTTCGCCGGGGGTGATGGCGAAGTGGAGGGTGTCGTCGGTTTTTACTTGGGCGCTGCCGGGCAGGCGGGCCAGGAGGGGATCGCCGCTTGAGGCCAGGCGGGCGTGGACTACGGTGTCGGCTCCTAGGGCTTCGACCAGTTCGACCTGGACGGCGATGTCGCCGATGCCTTGGCCGGTCTCGTGCGGTCAGGTGTTCGGGGCGGATGCCTAGGGTGACTTCGCGGCCGGTGCTTGCATTCCGCCGAGGCCGTTGGGGAGCGGGACTTTGTGGCCGCCTCGCAGTTCGACGCCTTCCGCCGTCAGTATTGCGGGCAGGAAGTTCATGGCGGGGGAGCCGATGAAGCCGGCGACGAAGGTGCTGGCGGGGCGGTGGTAGACTTCCATCGGGGTGCCGATCTGCTCGGCAACTCCGCCGTTCATCACCATCATGCGGTCGGCCAGCGTCATCGCTTCGACCTGATCGTGGGTGACGTAGAGGCTGGTGATGCCGAGGCGGTCCTGAAGCCGGTGGATTTCGACCCGCATCTGGGTCCGCAGCTTGGCGTCCAGGTTGGACAGCGGTTCGTCGAACAGGAAGACCGCCGGCTCCCGCACGATGGCGCGGCCCATGGCGACGCGCTGGCGCTGGCCGCCGGAAAGCTGGCGCGGGCGGCGGTCCAGGAAGGGGCGGAGTTCCAGGATGTCGGCGGCTTTGTGGACTTTGGCTTCGATTTCGGGCTTCGGCATGCCGCGGATCTTCAGGCCATAGGCCATGTTGTCGAACACGGTCATGTGGGGATAGAGCGCGTAGTTCTGGAACACCATGGCGATGTCCCGGTCCTTGGGTTCCAGATCGTTGACGACGCGTCCGCCGATGGAGACCTCTCCGGCGCTGATGGTTTCCAGGCCGGCGACCATGCGCAGCAGGGTGGACTTGCCGCAGCCGGACGGTCCGAGCATGACCAGGAATTCGCCGTCGCCGACGGCGCAGTCGATCCCCTTGATCGCTTCGAACCCGCCCGGATAGGTTTTCCGGACGCTGCGGATACCGACTTCAGCCATGGTCTTCACTTCTCCGTTTCGACCAGACCCTTGACGAACCAGCGCTGCATGAAGACCACGACGGCGATCGGCGGCAGCATGGCAAGGATCGTGATCGCCATGATCAGGTTCCATTGCGTGTCCGCATCGACGAACGAGATCATCTTTCGCAAGCCGATGATGATCGTGTTCATGTTGTTGTCGTTGGTGATCAGCAGCGGCCACAGGTACTGGGTCCAGCCGTAGATGAACAGGATGACGAACAGCGCCGCGATGTTCGTGTAGGACAGCGGCAGCAGGATATCGCGGAAGAACCGCATGGGGCCGGCGCCGTCGATCCGCGCCGCTTCCACCAACTCGTCCGGGATCGTCAGGAAGAACTGGCGGAACAGGAACGTCGCCGTGGCCGATGCCATCAGGGGGAGCGTCAGCCCGGTATAGGTGTCGATCAGGCCCAGATCGACGATCACCTGATATGTCGGCAGGATGCGGACTTCGACCGGCAGCATCAGCGTGATGAAGATCATCCAGAAGAACAGCATCCGGCCGGGGAAGCTGAAGAACACGATCGCGTAGGCGGACAGGATCGAGATCACGATTTTGCCGATCGCGATGGCCAGCGCCACGATCAGGGTGTTCAGCAGCAGCCGGTCCACGCCGACGCCGCCGATGGTGGCGACCCCGGCGAAGGCTCCGCCGTAGTTTTCGATGAAGTGCCCGCCCGGGATCAGCGGCATGGGCGGGGCCATGATCTGCTGCGTGGTCAGGGTGGAGGCGACGAAGGTGTAGTAGATCGGGAAGGCGACGATGACGATGCCGGCGATCAGGATGAAATGGGCGAGCAGTGCGCCCAGGGGTCTGCGCTCGATCATGCGTAGTGGACCCGGCGCTCGACATATTTGAACTGGATGACCGTCAGCGCGATGACGATGACCATCAGGATCACGGACTGGGCGGAGGATGCGCCGAGGTTCAGGTTCACGAAGCCGTCGTTGTAGACCTTGTAGACGAGGGTTTCGGTCGATTTGCCGGGGCCGCCGCCCGTCACGGCATGGATGATGCCGAAGGTGTCGAAGAAGGCGTAGACGGTGTTGACGACCAGCAGGAAGAAGGTGGTCGGTGACAGCAGGGGGAAGACGATGGTCCAGAACCGCCGTGCGGGGCCGGCGCCGTCGATGGCCGCCGCTTCGATCAGCGATTTCGGGATCGCCTGGAGGCCCGCCAGGAAGAACAGGAAGTTGTAGCTGATCTGCTTCCAGGCGGCGGCCCCCACGACCATCACCATGGCCTGATCGCCGTTCAGCAGCGGGTTCCAGTCGAAGCCGGCTCGGCGCAGCATGATCGCCAGCGTGCCCATCGCCGGGCTGAACAGGAACAGCCAGAGCATGCCGGCGATGGCGGGGGCCACGGCGTAGGGCCAGATCAGCAGCGTGCGGTAGATGCCTTTGCCGGTGACGACGCGGTCGGCCATCACGGCGAGCAGGAGGGCCGCGACCAGGGCGACGATGGCGACCGAGAGGCTGAAGACTACGGTTACCTGGAGCGAGTTGATGTAGCTGGGGTCGGACAGGACCATTTCGAAATTGTCCAGGCCGACGAAGCGGCTGCTGAACCCGAAGGGGTCGTCGCGGTAGAGGGATTGGCGGACGGCCTGGAAGGCGGGCCAGAAGAAGAAGACCAGTGTGATGGCGATCTGCGGGGCGAGCAGGAGGTAGGGCAGGAGTTTGTTGGGGAAGACGACGCGGCGGTTCATGGGCGTTTGAAGGTCCGTGGGGAGGGGGAGTCTTTAAGGGAAGTGTTTGAGAGGAGATACCCGGATCAAGTCCGGGTATGACGAGAATCTAAGTATTCGTCTTCTATTCCGTCATACCCGGACTTGATCCGGGTATCTCCTTACAACAACTTTAGCGGCAGGCGAGAGGAGAGCGTTGCTCCTCTCCGATCCCCCTTACTGGTAAGCCTTCGCCGCTTCCTTGATCGCCGCGTTCGACCGGCGCACCGCGTTGTCCAGCGCGGTCTTCGCGTCCTGCTTGCCGTTCAGCAGGGCCTCGATCTCCTCGTTCTGGATGTCGCGGACCTGGGGCATGTTCACCAGCCGGATGCCCTTGGAGTTCTCGGTCGGCTCCTTGCCCATCATCTGCTTGATGGGGATCTCGCGGCCGGGGTTCTTGTCGTAGAAGCCTTCCTTCTTGGTCTGCCTCATAGGCCGCCATGGTGGCCGGGAGATAGCCGGAAACCTGATGCAGGCGGACCTGAACGTCGGTCTTCGACAGGAAGGTGAAGAACTGGGCGACGCCCTTGTAATCGGCGGCCGGTTTGCCGGCGAAGACCCAGAGCGATGCGCCGCCGGGGACGGTGTTCTGCGGAGCGCCCGGCCGCTTCCGGGTAATAGGGCAGGGAGCCGGTGCCGAAATCCATGCCGGCCTTGACCATGTCGCCGAGGCCGCCGGAGGATTCCGGCATGATGGCGCATTCGCCGTTCAGGAACTTCGACTTCGCCTCGGACGTGCGGCCGCCGTACTGGAAGGTGCCGTCCTTCTGGAGTTCCGCCAGGGTCTGGAAGTGCCGGATATTGAGCGGGCCGTTGATCTTCAGTTCAGGCGTCAGGCTGGCGAGGCCGTTCTGATCCGGTCGCATAGGGCAGGTTGTTCCAGGCGCTGAAGTTTTCCAGATGAATCCAGGTCAGCCACGTGCTGGTCATGCCGCAGGACTGGCCGGACGCCTTGATCTTCTTGGCGGCCTCGAACACTTCCGGCCAGGTCTTCAGCGGCGCCTCGGGGTCGAGCCCGGCTTTCCGGAAGCTTGCCTTGTTGTAGTACAGGATCGGGCGAGGAACTGTTGAACGGGAACGACAGCATCGTGCCGTCGGCGTCGCTGTAATACGAGACGATGCCCGAGAGATAATCGGCCTTGTTGAAGCTCTGGCCGCCTTCCTTCATCACCTCGGCGATCGGCTTGATGGCGCTTTTCGCACCCATCATGACGCCGGTGCCGACATCGAAGACCTGGATGATATGGGGTGGCTGCCGGGCGCGGAAGGCGGCGATGCCGGCGTTCAGCGTTTCCGGATACGTGCCTTTGTAGACCGGGACGACCTTGTATTCGCTCTGGGTGGCGTTGAATTCCTTCGCGAGGTTCTCGACCATCTCGTTGTTGGCGCCCGGCATGGCGTGCCACCACTGGATTTCGGTCTGGGCCTGGGCCGGAACCGCCGTGGCGCCCGCCATGGCGACAAGGGCGAACGCCGAAGCGGCGATCGTCGCGTGGATGCGGTGCATTTATCTCGTCTCCCTGATTTGCGGATCGTGGTCATGGTTAGCGACCCGCGATTACTCCGCCGTGACGGTCCCGTTAAGCTTCGGTGACCATCCGCCGGTTGATGCGTACTCTAAGCTTTTTTAACGGGTTACGCTATATCGCTTCGCACGCGCCTGACCGCCCGCCGCCATCCCTCGTAGAGCCGGGTGCGGTCCGGCTGGGGCCATGGTCGGGCTCGAACAGCCGCTCCCGCTGCCAAGCCGCCGCGACACTGTCGAGGGAGGCGTACACCCCCGTATGGAGCCCGGCGAGATAGGCCGCTCCCAGCGCCGTGGTTTCGGTAACGATCGGCCGCTCGACCGGCAATTCCAGGATGTCGGCGAGGAACTGCATCAGCCAGTCGTTCTTCACCATGCCGCCATCGACCCGGAGCGCGCTTGGCCGGGTGCCGCCATCAGCGGCCATGCATTCCATCAGGTCGCGGGTCTGGTAACAGACCGCTTCCAGGGCGGCGCGGACGATGTGGCTGATGCCGGTGTCGCGCGTCAGCCCCAGCAGTGCGCCGCGCGCATCCGGGTCCCAGTGGGGAGCGCCAAGGCCGGTGAAGGCCGGCACCATATAGACGCCCTGGGTGTCGGGCAGGTCGTTGGCGTGCCGCTCCGACGCCGCCGCATCGGCGATCACCCGCAGGCCGTCGCGCAGCCACTGCACGGCGGCGCCCGCCACGAAGATCGAGCCTTCGACCGCGTAGGTCGGTTTGCCGTCGAGCCGGTAGGCTGTCGTGGTCAGCAGGCGGTTGGTCGAGCGCACCGGCTTGTCGCCGAGGTTGAGCAGGGCGAAGCAGCCGGTGCCATAGGTGCTCTTGATCATGCCGGGTTCGAAACAGGCCTGCCCGACGGTGGCGGCCTGCTGGTCGCCGGCCATGCCGGTGATCGGGACGGATGCGCCCAGGAACTCCGGCTCCGACGTGCCGAAGGCGGCGCTGTTGTCCATCACCTTCGGCAGCAGGGCTCGCGGGATATCGAACAGGCGCAGCAGTTCGTCGTCCCAGTCCTGTTTGTGGATGTCGAACAGCAGCGTGCGCGACGCGTTGCTGGCGTCGGTCGCATGGACCGTGCCGCCGGTCAGGCGGAACAGCAGGAAGCTGTCGATGGTGCCGAAGCACAGCTCGCCCCGCTCCGCCCGCTGGCGGGCGCCGGGAAGGTGGTCGAGCAGCCAGCCCAGCTTGGTCGCGGAGAAGTAGGGGTCGATCAGCAGGCCGGTCCGTTCCGCCACCAGCGGTTCGGCGCCGTCGCCGTGGAGCCGCCGGCAGACTTCCGCCGTCCGCCGGTCCTGCCAGACGATGGCGTTGTGCAGCGGTTCGCCGGTGCGCCGGTCCCAAAGTGCCGTGGTTTCGCGCTGGTTGGTGATGCCGATGGCGGAGATGGCGGATGCCGTCAGCCCGGCCTCCTCCAGGGCCGTCCGGCAGACGACGGTGGTGTCGCGCCAGATGTCCTCCAGGTCGTGCTCGACCCAGCCGTCATGGGGGTAGAACTGCCGCAATTCCCGCTGAGCGGTGGCGACCGGCAGCCCGTCGCGGTCGAACACGATCGCCCTGGTCGAAGTCGTGCCCTGGTCGATCGCCAGCACATGGACCGGAGTTGCCGCCATGATTCCCTCCCCCTTCGCTTTTTTCATCTTGTCGATGTTTGTTGCCGCCGAGTCTGGCGGAGCCGGCATCGGAGTGTCAATGGCGCGCGCCGTCATGGCAATCGCGCCCACCTCCTTGAGGGCGGCCTTGGCGATGGCGAGGCGGGCCGGGACGTGCTCCTTGCGTGGTGATGTCGCAGGTTGAGGGCGAACAGCCAGGAGTTTCCGCCGCGCTCGACCCAGCCTGACGACCCAGCCGATATCGGGGTTCGGGGCTGTCGGCCCAGCCGGTCTTGGCGTGGATGACGATAGCCGTCGCGTCGATTCGATGGTCGTGATGTCGCGCACCGTCGCCATGTGCTCGGGCGAGACCGGCAGGTTGCCGAGCCGGAGTTTGTCGATGAAGGCGATCTGCTCCAGCGCCGAGATCCGCAGGTTGCCGTTCAGCCAGTACGGATAGCCGCCGGAGGCGTCGTGGTTGCCGTAGCCGAGAGCCTGTGAGCGACGCGTTGAGGCGTTCGTCACCGACCTGGCGGCCGATTTCCGCGAAGATCGGGACGCAGGAGCGGGGTATCCCGCGCTCCAGCCGCAACCGAGGCCACGATGGCAGACGAAAAAGCGTCAGATCCCGAACTGGAGGATCTGATTCATCATCTTCAGCAAACCCGCCAGCTCGATTTCCGGGGCTATAAGCGGACCAGCCTGCGGCGGCGCATCCGCCAGCGGATGGAGGAGGTCCATTGCGCGGATTTCACGACGTACCGTGCCTTCGTGGACGCCAATCCGCAGGAATTCTCCGATCTTCTCAATACGGTGCTGATCAATGTGACTTCCTTCTTCCGCGATCCGGATGCGTGGGATGTGCTGAGCCATGAAATCGTCCCGCAGATCGTCGAGCGTAAAAAGGAAGGCCAGCCGATCAGGATCTGGAGCGTCGGGTGCGCATCGGGGCAGGAACCCTATTCCGCCGCCATGCTGTTTGCCGAGGCCATGGGGATCGAGGGTTTCTGCAACAATGTGAAGGTATATGCCAACGATCTTGATGAAGGCGGCGCTGCGCATGGCGCGAAGCGCCACATATTCCGCGCGCGAGGTCGAAAGCGTCCCGCCGCATCTGCTCGATAAATATTTCGAGCGTACCAACGGCCATTACGTTAGTTTTCACCGCGAACTGCGGAAATGTGTCATCTTCGGCCGGCACAACATCGTCAACGATGCGCCGATATCCCGTGTCGATCTGCTGATCTGCCGTAACCTTCTGATATATCTCGACTCACCCGACGCAGAACGTAGTGCTGCCGAGGCTCCATTATGCGCTTAATCCCGGCGGCGTCCTGTTCCTCGGCAAGGCCGAAACCCAGCTTGCCCGCTCCAAGCTGTTCGAGCCGGTCAATCTCAAGAGCCGCCTGTTCCGCAAGGTCCCTCTGGAATGGCAGCGCAGCCGGGGCGGCACCTTGAGCACCACGGCCAACGTCAACCTGCACCAGAAGAACAGCCAGATGCGCCTGCTGGAAGCGATCGTGGATGGCGGCGCCACAGCCTATATCGCGGTCGGGCTGGACGGTCAGGTCATGCTCGCCAACGCCATGGCCCGGCGGCTTCTGGAGATCGGGGCGGCCGATATCGGCAAGCCGTTCCAGGATCTGCCGGTCTCATACCGTCCGGCCGAACTGCGCAGCCGGATCGACGAGGTTCAGGCCACCAACCGGCCGCTCCGTCTGGAGAACCAGTGTTATCACCGCCCGCCGGCCGAGCCGGTCTGGCTGACCATCGACATCTCGCCGATCCACGGCGATGACGGCAAGCTGCTGGCGACGTTGCTGGGCTTCAACAACACCACGCGCGCCCATCAGCTTCAGCAGGAACTGCAGACGACCCAGGAAACCCTGGAAACGACCGTCGAGGAACTTCAGTCGGCGAACGAGGAGCTGGAGACCACCAACGAAGAGCTTCAGTCGACCAACGAGGAGTTGGAGACCACCAACGAAGAACTTCAGTCGACCAACGAGGAGTTGGAGACCACCAACGAGGAACTGCGCTCGACCAACGAACAGCTCGAAATCACGAACGAGGAAATGCGCCGCCAGTCGGATGAAGCGTCCGAGTACCGTTCCTATGCGGAGGCGGTCCTGCGCAGCATGGATACCGGCGTCATCGTGCTCGACCACGAGATGAAGGTGCGCTCCTGGAACCGCTGGAGCGAGAACACCTGGGGGTTGCGCAGCGAGGAGGTGCTGGGCCAGCGCCTTTCCGGCATCGATATCAGCCTGCCGGTGCTGAAGCTGACCGGCGATATACAGCGCGTGCTCAGCGGCGAACTGCGGCAGCCGGCCATCGAGTTCAAGGCGCTCGACCGGCGGGGCCGGATGATGGACTTCCGCGTCCTTCTGCTGCCCCTGCTGTATGGCCCGCAGGATGCCCGCGGCATCGTGCTGATCATCGAGGATATGACCGATCTGCGCCGTTCCGAGGCCTTCAGCGCCTATCTCGGCCGCATCGTCGCCGGATTGATGAACGAGGTCTACATCCTGGACCCCGACACCCTCCGCTTCAGGATGGTCAATGACGGCGCCGAGCGGAAACTGGGAATGCCGCTGGACCGGATTCAGGAAAAAACGCTGATGGACTTCATGCCGCTGGTTCCGGAAGAGGATCTGCGCGCCTTCCTGGCGCCCCTGCTGGATGGCGAGAAACAGGAGATCGTGTTCGAGACGGTCCTTGGAACCAGCCCCGACGCTTCATATCCGGCCGAGATCTGCATGCAGTACCTGAAGAACGAGAACCCCCCGATCCTGATCGCGATCGTCCACGACACGACCGAGCGGAGCCAACTCGGCCAGCCTTATGAAGCGTCCGGACGGGCGGCGGAAGCGCGTAGCGGAGACTGAGTCCTCATCTCCGGCAGGGATGCCTTCGCCGCTGGATGGTGAATGCGTCGTCAGGATGGTGCGCAGCAGATCGACATGGCCCTGGGCCTCATTCATGGCTTCGGACCATTTGGCGGCGGTCCGGGGTTTGCCCTGGGCCTCGGCGCTTTCCTTCATCCGGGAGAACAGCTTGATGCGTTCGTTATGGGTGCGGAGCGCCATCCACAGGGCCTGCTCGAACGCTTCTCCCTGGGCCTCCACCAGGGTTGCGGGGCTGTAGGCGTGTCCGACATGGCAGCGGAAGCGCAGCAGCGGGCCGTCCTCGACCTCCATCAGGGCGCCGCCGCAATCCGGGCAGGTCAGCATGGACGGCTTGCCCGAGAGGGAGTTGCCGCTGTTTTCCTCGATCATCGCTATCATCTCCTGCTCGGCGATATGCGCCTCCAGCTCGATTTCCTGCGGGATGGGAACCCGTGGTCCCGCCGGCTCCTGGCTTAAACGGGCGATAAGGGTGGAAAGTGCTTCCAGAGGCAGGCAGAAATCGACGGTAACCTTCTGCATCGCGTGGCGCGGCATGTCCGGCCATGCGGCATCGTCCGGGTTCTGAACGACGGCGACGCCGCCGCAACGCTTGACGGCCAGCAGGCCGGCCGTCCCGTCATCCAGCGTGCCGGTCAGCACCATGCCGACCACGCGCGGCCCGTAGGACACCGCCGCCGAGCGGAACAGCGGGTCGGCGGCCGGCCGGGTCCTGTTCTCCTTGGGGCCTTTCCGGATGAGCATGTGGCCGCGCTTGACGAGCATGTGGTGGTCCGGCGGCGCCACATAGATGTGGCCTGTCCGGATTTCCTCCCCCTCGCGCGGGCTGGTCACGGGGAGCGCCGACACGCGGTCGAGAATGGCCGGAAGCATGCTTCGTGAAGCCGGGCTGATGTGCTGGACGATGAAAATACTGGCGTTCAGATCTTCAGGCAGGCCCTTGCACAGTGTCTGCAGGGCCGTCACACCTCCGGCGGATGCGGCGATCACGAAGATGTTCTGCCTGTCGGCGTCATGCATTGGATTTGACCTTGTTTCGCCGGGGCGGGCGCTCCTGTTAATATTGAACGACGCATGCTCTCATAAGTCACCATATCATTGTTTACCATTGTTGGCGCCGGGACGGTTGGACGGAGGCCCACAAGCCAAGGAGGAAGCGATTATGTCCGATAAATACGATTCGGGACGTCCCGTCGCATTGACCTGTCCGGATTGCGGCGGTTCCGTGCAGGAGACCGTTGTGGACTCCTGCCCTATTACACCTGCCATATCGGTCATCGTTTCGCGGCTCCCAATATGGATGCCGGCCAGTTCGAGCGGATGGAGTATGCGCTCGCGGTCGCTTTGCGCTCGCTGAACGAGCGGGTGGAACTGTGCCGGCGCATGGCCGAAACGTCGAAGGCCAATGGGCAGACCTATTCGACGGAAAGATGGGAGGATGCGCGGCGGGAAGCTGAAGACAGGGCCGTGGTGCTGCGGCGCTTTCTTGAGCAGGACTGGATAACTCCGGACACACTCCAAAACGCGGTGTGACGCGCGTGGAGCGGGCATCGATAAAGCGGAGGAATAAGGTTCGCGGCGCCGGCGGAGTTTGGCAAAACCGCCATCCGCCCCTATAACATCCCGCATGTCGAAACCCAGTTCCCCCGCCATGACGCTGCTGGTGGCCGCCATCACGGCGCTCGGCGCTCTGACCATGTCCATGTATACGCCCTCGATGCCGGCCATAGCCCAGGCGCTGGGTGCGGCGCCGGGCATGGTGCAGGTGACGCTCAGCATCTATCTCGTCGGATTCGCGGTCGGGCAGCTCTTCTATGGTCCGCTGTCGGATCGGTTCGGACGCCGCCCGGTGCTGATCCTGGGCCTTGTCATCTTCATCGCCGGTTCGGCCGGCCTGCGGGCTGGCCGAGAGCATCGAGGCGCTGATCGCGGCGCGGCTGGTCCAGGCGCTGGGGGCCGCCGCCGGCGCCACGCTGGGGCGGGCCATGGTGCGCGACCTCTACGCGCGGGATCAGGCGGCGCGCGTGCTGTCGATCATCGGCATGGCGCTGTCGGTGGCGCCCGCCGTGGGGCCGGTGGTCGGCGGCTATCTTCAGGTCTGGTTCGACTGGCACGCCATTTTCGCGGTACTCGGCGCCGCCGGGCTGGCGCTGCTGGTCACGGTCGCCTTGGCGATGCCGGAAACCAACCGCGCGCCCGACGCCCAGGCGCTTGCGGCCGGCGCGGATCGTATCCAGCTATCGCCGAACTGATCCGGAACCCGACCTATATCGGCTACATGGCGGTCGGCGCCGTCTCGCTCGGCGGGCTGTTCACCTTTCACGCGGCGGCTCCCTTCGTGCTGATGGGGCTTGTCGGGCTGACGCCCGAACAGTACGGCTGGAGCATGAGCATCACCGTCGCCGCGTATCTGGCCGGCGGATTTGCTGGCGAACCGGCTGGTCGGACGGCTGGGGCTCGACCGGCTGATATTCGGGAGCGCCTTTCTGCTGCTCGCCGGGTCGTCGCTGATGCTGGCCTTCAGCCTTGTCCATATCGTCACCGTCGCCAGCGTGCTCGGCCCGATGGCGCTGTGGACCATGGGCATCGGCATTTCGCTGCCGAACTCCATGGCGGGCGCGCTCAGCCCTTTTCCGCGCATCGCCGGTTCGGCTTCGGCCCTGATGGGCTTCATGCAGATGGGCGTGGGGGCGGTAGGCAGCATCGCGGTGGCCCGGCTGCATGACGGGACCGTGACGCCGCCGGCTTCCGCGCTGCTCTGCTTCGCGGCGGTCGGTTACGGGCTCTGGTGGCGGCTGGTCTGGCGCCGCCGCGAGCAACCGGTGGCCGGCGAATGAGCGTGCTCGGCAAACCCGTCGCGGTCCGGCCGCCGCGTCCGCTGGCGGTCGCGGGGCTGCCGCACGACGCCTTGGAACTGCGGGAGAGCCTGCGGGCCAGCCGGCTGACCCTGCGGGTCGATCCCGGCCGCGACGTCATCCAGGTGGTGGTGCCGGTCGGCGTCAGCGAGACGGAGGCCGCGCGCTTCGTCACCCGCCATGCCGACTGGATCAGGACGCGGCTGGACGCGATGCCGCCGCGCATGCCGTTCGCCGTGGGCGCCGTGGTGCCGGTGCTCGGCGTCGATCATGTGATCCGGCACGCGGCGGGGTTCCGGGGCGCCACCCACCGCGCCGCCAATGAGATCCGCGTCGGCGGGGAGCCGGAATTCGTCGCCCGGCGCGTCCGCGACTTCCTGATCAAGGAGTTCCGCGACGAACTGGCGCGGCGGGCGAGGGCCAAGGCCGCCGTGATCGGCAAGCGGGTCGCCGCCGTCACCGTGCGCGACACCCGCAGCCGCTGGGGAAGCTGCGCTTCCAGCGGGCGTCTGTCCTTCTCGTGGCGGCTGATCCTGACGCCGGAACCGGTGTTCGACTATGTCGTGGCGCACGAGGTCGCCCATCTGCGGGAAATGAACCACAGCGCCCGGTTCTGGGCGCTGGTCGCGACCCTGACGCCGGAGGTGGAGGCTCCCCGCGCCTGGCTGAAGGCCAACGGCGCCCGGCTGCTCCGCTTCGGATGAGGTGGCATTCCGCCGGCGCTTCCGGCTAAACTCGGCGCCTTGCGGCGATGCCCGGTGCGGTACCCTTTGTGTTGGGAAGATGATGCGATGAAGAAGATACTGGTTCTGTGCCTGCTGGCTCTTGTGATGGCCGCTCCGGCCCATGCGCAGACCAAACTGTTCCAGACCACGCCGATGATCAAGGCGGCGGTCGAGAACAACTTCGAGGACATGCGCTCGCTGCTGCTCAAGGGGTCCAGCGCCAATACGACCGACGGCAACGGCAAGACGGCGCTGATGTACGCGGCGAACGCCGGCAACGCCGACATGGTCCAATTGCTGCTGGAGAACAAGGGCAACCCCAACCAGCCGGACAAGAACGGCAACGGGCCGCTGTTCTGCGGCGGCGGGGCAGAGCGACCCCACCATCGTCGATCTGCTGCTGAAGGCCGGCGCCAAGATCGATCAGGAGAACCGGCAGGGCATGACGCCGCTGATGGAAGCGGCGCGGACCGGCCAGTTGGAGGTTCTCCAGCGGCTGATCAAGGCCGGGGCTCAGGTCAACCGGCTGGACTTCACCGGGCGCAGCGCGCTTGACTGGGCGCGGGATGGCCGCAACCCGCGCGTGACGGCGGCGCTTCAGCAGGCGGGAGCGCAGTAAGACCCGGCCCCTGAAGACCCCGGCGCGCGGCCCGATCCCATGCCGTTTTCCTTGCCGCTGCCCGTGCCGGGCAGCCCCGATCTGCTGCTGCTCCTGCTGGCCGCCCTGACGTTCGATGCCTTGTTCGGCGATCTGGACGGCGCTGGACCGGGTGCTCGGGCTTCCGCGCCGGATTGTCATCGCGGCCGCAGGCTGGTGCGACCGGCGGCTCAACCGCCTGAACCGGAGCGCCGGCGGCCCGCGTCGTCCGGGGATTCATCGTCACGGCCGTATTCGCCGTGGGCGCCGTCGCGGCGGGGCTGGCGCTCGGCTGGGCGCTGCGCTGGATTCCCGATGGGCATCTGCCCTACGGGCGATTGCCCTATGGCCGCCTGATCGAGGTGCTGATCGTCGCCGGCGCGCTGAGTGTCCGCCGGCCCTGGAACCTGCTGCGCGCGACGGGCAGGGCGCTGGAATGGAAAGGCGTCACCGCGGGACGGGAAGCGGTGCGGCCCCTGACCGGGCGGCACGTCTACAGCCTGGATGAGCACGGCGTCGTCCGCGTCGCGATCGAGGGCGCCGCTCAGGCGCTGGAGCGGCGGGTGGTGGCGCCGGCGCTCTGGTACGCGCTGCTGGGGCTTCCGGGACTTCTGCTCTGGACGGCGTCGGACGGGCTTGCCCGCGCCATCGGCGACGGCGGTCCCCGGCACGACCGGTTCGGCCTGTCGGCGGCATGGCTTCATGCGCTGATGAGCTATGTTCCGGCGCGGCTGACGGCTCTGCTGGTGGTGCTGGCCTGTCCCTTCGTCCCGAACGCCCGGACGTTCGAGGCGGTCCGCACCCTGTTCAGCGCCGCGCCGCCGCCGGCCGCCGCCTTCGCCGGCGCTCTCGACCTGTCGCTGGGAGGTCCCCGGCGCGAGGGGGAGGTGCTGATCCGCGATCCCTGGATCGGCGAGGGCAGGGCTCGCGCCGTCCCCGCCGACATCCGCCGCGCCCTGCTGGTCTACGCCGTCGCTTGTCTGCTGCTGGCGGGGCTGGTTGCTACGGCGGCGATATTGCCGCGTTATGTTTGATGCCGTCGTCTGCGAGGTTTTCGTGGTGCTGTCGGCAGCTCAGGTGGTCCGCACCTCGGGCGACGCAATTGCACGGATGATGCAACTAGGTCGGACCCCAGGAGGCCGACAGGCTCGTGGCGGTTCAGGATGTTACGCGATCGCCTCCTGTTGACTGTCACCACGCGCCAGACGGCTGATGCCCTGTTCATCCTGTAAGGGGATGTGGTCGAGGCGCGTCAGCGACAGCGGGTCGATCTGGAACGCCAGCGCCTGGGCTGGGCTCAGGCCCAGCGCCACCGCCAGCGCCGCGCGGATCGAGCCGCCGTGGCAGACCGCGACGATGTCGCGGCCTCTGAATTCCGCTGAGCGCCGGTCCAGGGCGGGCATCACCCGCGCCACCACATCGGCGAAGCTTTCGCCGCCGGGGGGCATCGCGGTCGCGGGGGCTTGCCAGAACGCGGATGACCCGCTCGTCCCCAAGGGCGGCCAGCGCGTCGTGGCTGAGGCCCTGCCAGTCGCCGAAGCTCTGCTCGACCAGCGCCGGTTCGGACTACGCAATCCCGCGCTCCCCATAGCGCTTCGGCGGTCGTGCGCGTCCGCGCCAGCGGTGTCACCATGCGGACGGGGTCCGGGGGCAGCAGGGCCGCGAGGGTTTCCAGCGCCGCGCGGTTCGAGCAATCGACCTCGATTTCGCCCTGACCATAGATCAGCCCGTCAGGGTTGATCGCCGGAGCGTGGCGGACCAGCCACCAGCGGGTCACGGCATCCATGGCAGCATGACCAGGGTCAGCAGCACGGCGATTTCCACGACCTGCTGGCAGGCGCCCAGCACGTCGCCGGTATGGCCGCCGATCTGCCGCAGGGCAAGTCCGCCCACCGCCAGCGCCGGCCAGGATCGCCACCGCCATCACCGGCAGCGCTGCGGCGGCCAGAACCAGCCCGGCGATGCAGGCCCCCAGGACCGCGGCCATCACGACCCGCAGTCCCCGGCGGCCCGCCCAGACCCGCCGCCAGACCGTCGGTGCGCGCGGGGTCCAGCCAGCCGTAGACGGCGGGAACGACCGCGCGCGACAGCGCTCCCGCCGAGATCAGCGCCAGTGCCACCGCCAGCGGATCGGCCAGTGCCACCAGCGCCGACCAGCGCAGCCCGACCGAGAAGATCAGGGCCAGGACGCCGTAGCTGCCCACCCGGCTGTCGCGCATGATCGCCAGCTTGGCCATTTTGTCGCGCCCGCCGCCGAAACCGTCGGCCACGTCGGCCAAGCCGTCCTCGTGCAGCGCTCCGGTCAGGGCGATCTGGACGCCCAGCGTCAGCAGGGCCGCCGCACTCGGCCGTCAGTCCGCGCAGCGCTCGCGGCCGCATAGACCAGCGCTCCGCACAGCCCGATCAGGGCGCCGATCACCGGGTACCAGCCCAGTGCCCGGCCATGCAGGTCAGCCGGCATGTCGCCGTCGAAGCGGACCGGCAGCCGGGTCAGGAAGATCGCGGCGGCGGTCAGTTCCTGTTTCAGGCGGCTCGGTCCCGGCCGGGGTGGATTGCGTCTCGCTCATGAGCCCCCTATAGGATAGGGCGAACCGGATCGGAAAGCTTTTTGGCCGTTCCGATCCAATCCGGGCTAATGCGCGGCCGCAGCCTCACCATATAGCTCCAGTCAGTTTTTCAGTAGAGCCGAGACACAGTCATGTCCAATGCGCAGCCAGCAGTGACGTTCGACGAGATCCGCGCCCTGATGCGCAACCTGCCCGGTCCCGATCTGGAGGCCGGCACGGCGGCTCTGGAGCGGCAGAACCAGCTCACCAAGCCGCGCGGCTCGCTGGGCCGGCTGGAAGAGCTGGCCCAGTGGATCGCCACGTGGCAGGGCAGCAGCGCGCCGGAGATGCGCCGTCCCCGCATCAGCGTCTTCGCCGGCAACCACGGCATCGCCGCGCGCGGCGTTTCGGCCTATCCGAGCTGAAGTGACGGCCCAGATGGTGCAGAACTTCATCAATGGCGGCGGTGCCGTCAACCAGCTTGCCGAAGCCGCCGACGCCGATCTGCGCGTCTATGAACTGGATCTCGACCGCCCGACGCGCGACTTCACCACCGGCCCCGCCATGACGGAAGAGGGCTGCGCCCGCGCCATGGCCTACGGCATGATGGCGGTCGAACAGGGCCTGCACGTGATCTGCCTGGGCGAGATGGGCATCGCCAACACCACCTCGGCGGCGGCGCTCTGCACCGCTCTGTTCGGCGGCGAGCCGTCGGACTGGGTCGGTCCCGGCACCGGCGTCGATGCCAAGGGGCTTGGCCGCAAGGCGGAGACGATCGCGGAGGGTCTGAAGGCCAACCCCGGCGCGCTGGACGATCCGCTGGAAGCGCTCCGCTGCCTGGGCGGCTTCGAACTTGCCGCCATCGCCGGCGCGGTCGCCGCGGCCCGGCTCGCCCGGACGCCGGTCGTTCTCGACGGCTATGCCTGCACGGCGGCTGCCGCCGTCCTGGCGAAGCTCGACCCCCGGGCGCTCGACCACTGCATCGTCGCCCACCGCTCGGCCGAGCCGGGCCATGCCCGCCTGCTGGAGAAGCTGGGCAAGCAGCCGCTGTTCGACTTCGGCATGCGGCTGGGAGAAGGCTCCGGGGCGGCGCTTGGCGATTCCGATCCTGAAGGCGGCGGTCGAGTGCCACAACGGCATGGCGACCTTCGCGGAGGCGGGCGTCAGCGGACAGGCGCATTGACGATGCGGCGCGCGGCTCTCGCTTTCATCGTCCTGTCCGGTGCGATGCTCTGGGCGGGGGGTGCCGCCGCCGCTGAACTTCGGGTCACGGTTCGGGGCGTGAAATCGGCGGAGGGCGATGTCAAGGTCGGCCTCTACGCCACGCCGGAAGCTTTCGATAAGCGCCAGAAGACATTCGGCGCGTCGTCTCCGGCCCGTCCGGGCGAGGTGGTCGTGGTCTTCCACGACCTGCCGCCCGGCCGCTACGGTCTTGCGGTTCTGCACGACCTGAACAGCAATGGCGAGATGGACAACAACCTGCTGGGGTTTCCGAAGGAGCCGTTCGGATTCGGCAACGACGCCAAGATCAATCTGGCGCCGCCCGCTTTCGCCGACATGGCCGTGACCGTGGGGAACGGGGTGACCGAGACGGTGGTGAACCTGCGGAACAACTGAGCTGGCGGGTTCGCGCCGTTTCGGTCATTCCTCCCGCGCTTCCGCCAGCAGCCAGTCGCGGAACGCCGTCAGCGCCGGCCGGTCGGCCAGATGCTTGGGGCTGACAAGCTGGTAGCTGCCGAGCCGCGCCTCGATCTCCGGGAAGGGCACGGCGAGGCGGCCGGCCGCGATATCGTCGCGGACCAGCGACAGGTCCGCGACCGTCACGCCATGCCCGTCCGCCGCCGCCTGGATCGCCAGATCCTGGGTGTCGAAGATCTGGCTGTCGCGGTCCACATCCAGGTCCGGCAAGCCGGCCAGTTCCAGCCAGGAGCGCCATTCGCTCTGCTGCGAGTCGGGGTGCAGGATCGTGCAGCGCGCCAGATCGGCAGGAGTCTTCAACTGGTCGAGCATGGCAGGGGCGCACAGCACCGTCAGCCGCTCCTCGAACAGCGGGTCGGCGCGCAGGCCCGGCCAGGGGCCGATGCCGAACACGATCCCGGCGTCGAAGTCGTCGCGGTCGAAATCGACCCATTCCCAGCCGGTATTCAGCCGCACCCTGATATCCGGCCGGCTGGTCTGGAACCGGATCAGCCGGCGCATCAGCCAGCGGATGGTGAAGGTCGGCGGCACCTTGACCTGAAGGTCATGCGCCCGCGCCTCGACCTTCGCCGCGGCTTGCGCGATGCGGTCCAGCCCCTCGGTGACGCCCGCCAGCAGCACCTTGCCCTCGGACGTCAGCGCCAGCATGCGCGGCAGCCGCTGGAACAGTGGGACGCCTAAGTGATCCTCCAGCCCCTTGACCGCGCGGCTGATCGCCCCCTGGGTCACGTGGAGTTCTTCCGCCGCCAGCGTGAAGCTCAGATGACGGGCGGCGGCCTCGAAGGCGCGCAGGCCATTCAGCGGCGGCAGACGGCGCGACATGGCGGCTCCATGCATGAGTTTCAGCTCATGCGGATCATGAGAACTCATAGTTTGAGTAAGGGCAAGCCGGACCATACATCATGGGCATCGAAACCCCCCTGTTACCGGAGGCTGCCATGATCAGAACTCAAACCAGGCATGCGCCGGCGCTGCCCTTCGCCACCGCTTTCGGCACCCCGCTCGGAGCCTTGTCCAACCTCGCGTCGCTCGGTGCCGTCTGGCGCCGCCGCATCCACACCCGCCGCGCGCTTGCCCGCATGGACCGGCATCTGCTGTCCGACATCGGCCTGACCGAGGCGGATGTGCGGGCGGAGGCGGGCAAGCCGTTCTGGAGGGAGTGAGCGGTAGGGCAGCACTCAATCGGATCAAACCATTCAGGCTGTGTTTCCGTTGGCATGACGGCGACGCTTACGATGTGGAACTGCTCGTATCATTGACGCGATGTGCTGACAGAGCGGGAGATTGCGAAATGACCGAACTGCTGATCCTTCCGCCCGGTGAAATCCTCAAAGAGGAGTTCATGGTGCCGTTCGATCTCAGCGCAAATCGGGTCGCGCGCGATATCGACGTGCCGCCCAATCGCATCACCGGCATCGTTTCGGCGAGCGATCCATAACGGCCGATACGGCACTGCGGTAGGGCTCTATTTTGGAATTGAGCCGGATTCTGGATGAACCTGCAGGTGCATTATGACTGCGCATGGCGCCGGACCAGGCGATGCGTAAGGCCCGCATCCGGCCGTTGACGCCGCGACCCTCACTCCCCCGTCTGAAGCAGCGAGCCGCGTTGGCGGGCGACGTTGAAGAAGTGCAGGAAGACGCCGGCTGCAGCCGCCATGTAGGCGAGGTTCAGGCATGTCGCCCAGGCCAGATGGTCCCAGCGGATGGCGTTTTCGAACATCAGCGCCCGCATGCCTTCGAACACATGGGCGGAGGGCAGGGTCCAGGCTACCATCTGGAGCCAGCCGGGCAGGACGGATACCGGGTAATAGACGGCGCTGACCGGCGCCAGCAGGAAGACCGCGACCCAGGCGAGGCTTTCGGCGCCTAAGCCGTGGCGCAGGATCAGGGCTATGATCAGCAGGCCCAGCCACCAGCCCATGACGATCAGGTTGGCGAAGAAGGCCGCCAGCGGCAGGCCCATGTCGAAGATCGAGTAGCCGAATATCGGGATCGCCAGCAGGGCCGCCGGCACCGTTCCGATGAGCGGTGCGGATCAGGCTCATGGTCATCAGCGCCACGACCCATTCCCCCGGCCGCAGGGGGCTGACGAACAGATGGCCCAGGTTGCGCGACCACATCTCCTCCAGGAACGACACCGACACGCCGAGCTGGCCCCGGAACAGCACGTCCCAGAGCAGCACCGCCGCGATCAGCACGCCGGCGGCCTGCGCCACCCAGGTGCTGTTGGTCGCCATGAACTGGCTGATGAAGCCCCACATGATCATCTGGACGGTCGGCCAGTACGCCAGTTCCAGGATGCGCGGCCATGAGCCGCGCAGCAGATACCAGTAGCGCAGCACCATCGCCGCGATGCGGCGTACAGACGCACCCATCGTTCTCGTTCCCTGAAATCATTCCCCAAAATCAGTCCGCGGCATCGGCGACGCCGCCGGTGCGGCGTTCGCGCGCGATGTCCAGGAAGACGTCCTCCATGGTGTCGCGGCCGTAGCGTTCCAGCAGGTCGGCGGGCGTGCCGCGATCGACGATGGAGCCCTTGCGCATCATCAGCACGAGGCCGCACAGCCGCTCGACCTCCAGCATGTTGTGGGAGGCCAGCAGGATCGTGGCGTTGGTCTCCCTCCGGTAGGTTTCCAGATATGTCCGGACCCAGTCCGCCGTGTCGGGATCGAGCGAGGCGGTCGGCTCGTCCAGCAGCAGCACGTCGGGCTTGTTGAGCAGCGCCTTGGCCAGCGCCACGCGGGTCTTCTGCCCGGCCGACAGGCTGCCGACCGGGCGGTTGAGGAACTGGCGCGATATCCAAGCGCCTCCGCGATCTCCGCGACCCGGCTCCGGACGCGCGACAGGCCGTAGAGGTGGCCGTAGACGGTCAGGTTCTCCGCCACGGTCAGCCGGTGCGGCAGGTCGACATAGGGGGATGAGAAGTTCATCCGGGGCAGCACGCGGTGGCGGTGGCGCAGCATGTCGACGCCCAGCACCTCGATCGTGCCGGAGGTCGGCAGCAGCAGGCCCAGCAGCATGGAGATGGTCGTGGTCTTGCCGGCGCCGTTGCCGCCCAGCAGTCCGGCCACCGTGCCGGCGGGGACGGCGAAGCTGATGGCGTCTACGGCGGCGGTGTCGTCGAACCGCTTGGTCAGTCGATCGACTTTAATGACAGGTTGGGACATAAGCAGGCTATATGGCAGGTCAGCCCACTTCTGACCACCCCCAGGCCAAGCCGCCCGCATGACCGAAACAGCATACCACTCCCACCACGTCACTCCCATCGCCACGGCCATCGACGGCCGGGTCACGCTGCGCACCCTGATCATTATCCGCTGGATCGCGGTGATCGGGCAGTTGACCGCCGTGCTGTCGGTCCATTACGGCTTCGGCTTCAAGCTGCCGCTGGGGCCGGCGCTGGCCGCCATGGGCGCGTCGGTGCTGCTGAACCTCGCGGCGCAGGCCCAGCGCGGCGCCAGGCCCCGGCTGGCGGACCGCGATGCCGCCCTTTATCTGGGGTACGACACGCTTCAGCTGACGCTGCTGCTTTACCTGACCGGCGGGCTGCAAAATCCCTTCGCGATCCTGATCCTGGCGCCGCTGACGGTCGCCGGGACCATTTTGTCGCGGGTCAGCGTGACGGCGCTGACGGTGCTGGCGCTGTGCTGCCTGACCGGGCTGGCGCTCTGGCAGTTTCCGCTGCCCTGGGCCAACGGCGCCGTGGGGTTGCCGCCGCTGTACCTGCTGGGCATCTGGATGGCGCTGTCGCTTTCCGCCATCTTCATCACCGCCTATGTCTGGAGCGTGGCGCAGGAGGCGCGGTCGATCTCCGACGCGCTGGCCGCCAGCCAGATGGCGCTGGAGCGGGAGCAGCGGCTGTCGGCGCTGGGGGCGCTGGCGGCGGCGGCCGCCCACGAGCTTGGCACCCCGCTCGGCACCATCCACCTCGTCGCCAAGGAACTGGCGAGCGAGATCCCGCCGGACAGCCCGCTGGCCGAGGATATCGCCTTGCTGCAAAGCCAGAGTCTGCGCTGCCGCGACATTCTGGCCGAGCTGTCGCGGAAGCCGGAGGCGGAGGGCGGCGAGCCGTTCGACCGCCTGACCGTCCCGGCGCTGATCGAGGCCGCCGGCGCTCCGCATCGCCTGGGTCATATCCAGTTCATCGTGGAAACCGATCCGGTCGCGGGACCGCCGGTGCCGATGATCCGGCGCAGCCCGGAAATCATCCACGGTCTCGGCAATCTCATCCAGAACGCGACTCAGTTCGCCCGGTCTCGCGTGACCGTACGCGCCCGCTGGGATCTGGAAGCGCTGACGATCACCGTCACCGATGACGGTCCCGGTTTTCCGCAGAGCCTGCTCCACCGGATCGGCGAGCCGTACATATCCACGCGTGTCGAGGGTGGCCGGGCGGATGGACGGCCACATATGGGTCTTGGTATCTTCATCGCGCAAACCCTGCTGGAACGTACCGGCGCCGTAGTCGGATTCGCCAATAGTCGTAGCGGTGGGGCGCAAGTTGTCGTACGGTGGAATCCACCGATTTTCGACACGAAAGGCTGAGGACGGGAACGCAGAATGACATCCGAGATCGGTCCGACAGGCGAGCCCGCCAAACTTACATTCTCCGGTGACGCCTCCCGCAGCCTCCTGGTTGTCGATGACGACCCCCCATTCCGCAACCGTTTGGCGAGAGCGATGGAGAAGCGCGGCTTCGACGTCGTCGCGGTGGACAGCGTCGCGATGGGGATCGAGGTCGCGCAGGAATCCGCCCCCGTCTTCGCCGTGGTCGACCTGCGGCTTGGCGACGGCAGCGGGCTGGACGTGGTGGCCGCGCTGCGCGATGCCCGCCCCGACAGCAGGATCGTGGTTCTGACCGGGTACGGCAACATCGCCACCGCCGTCGCGGCGGTCAAGGCCGGCGCCGTCGATTACCTGCCCAAGCCGGCCGACGCCGACGCGGTCGAGGCGGCTTTGCTTGCCGATGGCCGACCGCTGCCGCCGCCGCCTGAAAACCCCATGTCGGCCGACCGCGTCCGCTGGGAACATATTCAGCGGGTATTCGAGCAGTGCGACCGCAACGTATCGGAGACCGCGCGCCGCCTGAAAATGCACCGCCGGACGCTGCAGCGCATCCTCAACAAGCACGCTCCGCGCGGCTGACCTCTTCGGGGTATGGGAACCAATTCAGGTTGGTTCGGGTTCTTGCCGGTATGAGAAATACCTGCCGGTAAGAACCCCCTGCTGGAGTCCGCCATGACCAAGGACGAGATTGTCGATACCCTGAACGACCTGATCCAGATCACGGAGGACAGTCACGAAGGGTATCGCAAGTCGGCCGAAGACGCCGAGGAACAGGATCTCAAGTCGCTTGTTCAACGACTTGTCAGCCCAGCGCGGCGCCATGGTCCGGGATCTTCAGAAGCATGTGGCGGAACAGGGCGGAGCGCCGGAAGCCAGCGGCACCATGCTGGGGGGCGCTCACCGCTTCTTCGTCGGTCTGAAGTCTTCCGTTCTGGGGCGCGACCGGACGGCCATCCTTCAGGAAATCGAGCGGGGCGAGAGCGAGGCTATCCGCCGCTACGAACAGGCTCTCGACAAGGACCTTCCGCCCCATCTGGCCGGCGTGATCAGCCAGCATCTGGCGCGTCTGCGGTCCGACCGCGACCGCGTCGCTTCGATGAACAAGGCGTCGGCTTAGATTTCCGGCTCCTACGATCGTGATACCCGGCGAAGATGTTTGAGCGGGTCAGGAGCGTTAGTGTCGGGTTGAAGAGGCCCGACCTTGTCTCTTGCGGATGGGGTATAGAGGGGATGTCCGAGGGGAAGCGGGCGCCCTCCGCGGGGGCGTCCGTCTCGCGGGACGGGACACTGTGCCCGACCCAGGGTTGAAGCCGCACGTAGCGAAGTGCCCATCCCGAACTCTCGGCGTTCCTCGCACAGTTGCAGGGCGCCGGCCGCGAGCCGGACGCCGCAGACAAGGACGAGTTTCGCCATGCCTTGCCAAGCCCACCACATCGGGGTGGATGTTTCGACCGCCCATCTCGACACACACGGTTTACCGGCCGCGGCGTCGGCCGCCGACTGCGCAACACTCCGGAGAGCCACGCCGAACTGGCCGCCATGCTGAGCGCGCTGCGCCAGGGCGGCGACGACGTTCTGGTCGTGATGGAGGCGTCGGGCGGCTGCGAACGCGCCCTGCACCACGCCCTGGTCCACGCCGGCGTGCCGACCGCCATCGTCAATCCCAAGCGGGTGCGCGACTTCGCCCGCTCCAATGGCTGGCTGGCGAAGAACGACCGGGTCGACGCCAAGGTGCTCAAGGCGTTCGGGGAGACCAACCGGCCGCGCCCGAAGCCGGTTCCGGAACCGGTCGGGCCGAGCTGATGGAGCTGCTCGACTACCGCACCCAGGTCATGGCCGAGGTTCTGGCGCGCTCCCAGCAGCTCGAGCACTACCGGTCCGAGGCGATGCGCGAGCATGCCGGCGCCGCGCTCGAAGCGCTCAAGGCCCAGATGGACAGCCTGGCGGTGGACATCGAGATGACCGTCCACGGCGACGCCAAACTGAGTCGGCGGGCTGAACTGCTGCGCAGCTTCAAGGGCGTCGGACCCTTGATCTCGGCCGATCTGGTCGCCTTCCTGCCGGAGGGATGCTGACGGAGAAGCAGATCGCCAGACTGGCCGGGCTGGCGCCGTTCGCGCGCGACAGCGGCACGTTGCGCGGGGTGCGCCGGATCCACGGCGGCCGGGCGAAGGTCCGGCGCGCCCTGTTCCAGCGGCCCGGGTTGGGCTGCGCTGGAACCCGGCGCTGAAGGCGCTGTACGACCGCCTGATCGCGCGCGGCAAGCCGGGCAAGGTGGCGCTGGTGGCGTGCATGCGCAAGGCGCTGGTCATCCTCAACGCCATCCTCAAGACGGGCCAGCCCTGGGACCCCGACTTCGAGGCGAAGAGGGACGAGGCGCGGAAGGCGGCGAAGGCCGCGCTTCGCCAGACCGGCCCGGTCCATGCCGAGCCGGCGTGCGCCGCGGCGGCCTGAGGTCATATCCCGCTGTTCGATCGGCGGCACCATCCCTCAGTCCCGACCTGGGAACTCGACGGGCGGCGGGCGGACCGGCGGTCAAGGAGGGCCGCAGGCCACCGCGCAAGCGTCCTTGAGGGCCGGTCCGCCTGCCGCCACACTGGACCCCGAGGTGGGGGGCGACGGTAGCACTCACCCAACCACCGCCGCCTCGACACGAGGCCGGAGGACGCAGCCGTGCGCCCAAAATCCGCGTTTGAAGGTAGTGAAAAAACGTAATCTGCAACCGCATAATAACAGTTGCTACGGTTGCGTGCTTTTGTAGGTCGGGCCTCTTCAACCCGACAACTCTGCTGGCGTCACTTTTCCCGCCGCTCCTCCAGCGCCGCCAGCACGGCGCGCTTTTCCGCCGGGGATTTGCCGCCCCAATCGGTGATTTCATCGATGGTCCGCAGGCATCCCCGGCAAAGCTTCGATACCGGATCGATCACGCAGACGCGCGTGCAGGGGGACGGACGGTGTCGCTCTCCGGCACCATCACCTCTGCGCCGCCGCGATCATCCGCTCCGCCAGAGCCAGCCCGCTGAGATAGGCGCCCTCCACCCGGGCGCCGTTGCACCAGTCGCCGCAGGCTCCCAGCCCCCGTTCCGGGTCGAACAGGCATTCCTCGTCCAGCGCGTGGACCGGCAGGGAAAAACGCCAGCGGTGCGCGGCCAGATGCTCCGCCCGGGACGTGCGGCCGCATCGCCCACCGCGTCGACGGAAGGCGGCGGTCAGGGCCTCGATGACGGCGTCCTGTTCGTCCTCGATATGCTGCTGCGACCATTCCGGCGATGCGTGCAGCACCCAGGACTCGCCCTCCGGCCGGCCGGGCTTCGAACTGTTGCGCGCGATCCAGGACAGCGGCGACTCCGTGACGAAAGCGCCGTCATAGCCGATGTCGAGCCGCCGCTCGAAATGCGCCATCACGGTCCAGCACCCCGCCATGACGGCGTCGGTCGCGCGGGACGCCAGATCGGGCGCCTCGGCCAGCAGCGGAACCGCCTGGGGGCTGGGGACGGCGGCCACGACCATGTCGTAGCTGCCCAGATCGGTCCCGCGCTCGTCTTCCAGACGCCATTTCCGGCCGTCCGGCGTGACGGTCGCCACCCGGACGCCGCTGCGCGGCTGGACCACGCCGCCAGTATCCGGGCCGGCGCGTTCATCCCCGGCGTGCCGACGAACCGCTCGCCCGGTGATTCCTCCACCGTTCCGTCCTCGCTCAGCCGCACGATCCGGCCGTTCCACAGCGCCACCACGCCGTCATGGACCCAGGCATCGACACGGTCGCGGAAACGCTGATCGCGCGCCGTGAAATACTGCGCGCCATGGTCGAACCGGAGATCGTCGGCGCGCCGCGTCGCCATCCTCCCGCCCGGTCCGCGTCCCTTGTCGAAGACCGTGACCGGCCATCCCTGCCCGGATCAGCCGTTCGGCGCAGATCAGCCCCGCCAGCCCGGCGCCGATGACGGCTACGGGGCGGCGTCCGGGGGACCGCGCGGCTGCTTGGAAATTCGATGACCGCTGGATCGTTCATGCCGCAGGTTCCCCGCTCAGTGGCGATTGTTAGCGGCACCAACAATAGAACGTTGCGGCCAATCATCCAGGCCCAAGATGGCGCACTTCCATGCCATCAGTGACATTGCTCATTAAGTTAATTTTCTTATAATATACGCTCAAATGCATCTTTTGGCATAGTTGGCGGCGGATCAGTGAACAGCGATGGAATGTCGAACATAAGTACGGGCGAACCGCAGCGAGTATCAAACCGGACGACTGCGGAATCGCCGCATCGCGGACCGTACCGCCGCGGCTTGAGCACGCGGGCGCGGCGCCGGACGGACCGGTACGACTGGGGCCGCCACACCACGCTCGCCGTCCTCATCGTCGGCCTGATCATTTCGGTGACGTGTTCCTCGCGGTCCGCCAGCAGACCATCACCCATCTGGCCGACAGCCTGGGCATCCAGGCCGGACGGACGACCGAAACCTATCCAGCGCCGCATCCGCGTCGTGGAGGATACCGCGCGGGCGCTTGGCGCCCTGTTCAGCGCCTCGCATCACTGTCACGCGGCGAGGAGTTTTCCGGCTTCGTCGATCATATCCTGCCGGAAGGAAATGGCGTCGATCTGCTGTTCTGGGCATCGCCTTCGACCGGCGGCATGGTTTCTCCCTACAGCGTCGGTCCCCTGGCGAAGGAACCGCACCTTGCGGCACTGGATCGCGACCCCGGCTTGCGCGCCCTGATCGCCGCCGCTCTGGGCGGCCGGCCGCTGACGACGGCGGTGATCGACGGCGCCGGCGCTGGGACTTGCCGACAATCGCCTTCTGGCCGTCGCGGTGCCGACGCGGCAGAGCCAGGATGGGGCGGTCACCGGCGCCGCCGATCGGGCTGGCGGCTTTCGACACGCTGTTCCGCAGGCCGCCCGGCGACACTCCCGGAATGCAGGCGCCGGCTTGCGCGTCTACGATCCGGCAGGCTCCGGACATCACGCTGTACGGCATTGGACCCGATCATTCCGAAACAGAACTGACGGTGCTGGTCGGCCCGGTGATCCAGCGGACCCGTCTGGTCCTGGGTGACCGCGTCTGGATCGCGCAGTTCCAGGGGGTGGTGCTCAACCTGCCGCCGTTGCTGGCGTTCGCGCCGGCCGGGACGCTGTTCGGCAGCCTCGTCATGACGGTGGTTCTGGCGGCCTACCTCAGCGCCACCCAGCGCCGGGCGCGCGATATCCGCGCGATGGCGTCCAGTCTGGAGCGGGCCAACCACGAACTTCAGCGCCGGATCGACCAGCATTACCGCACGGCGGCGGCGCTCGGCGAGAGCGAGCGCAAGTACCGCGACATCTACGAGAACGCCATGGAGGGCATCTTCCAGACCTCTCCCGACGGCAGGATGCTGAGCGCCAACCCGGCGCTTGCCCGCATCTACGGCTACGAGACGCCGGACGAGGTGCTGGAGGCGCTCCAGGATGTCAGCCAGCAGCTTTACGTGGACCCGCCCGCCGCACCGAATTCGTCAGGCTGCTGGAAAAGCAGGACGTCATCTACAGCTTCGAGTCGGAGATCATGCGGAAGGACGGGACAGCGGATCTGGATCGACGAGACCGCCCGCGCCGTGCGCGATCGGCCGGGCCGCCTGCTTTACTACGAAGGCAAGGTCGAGGACATCACCGAGCGCAAGGCCGCCGACGAGGCGATGCGGCTGGCCAAGGAGCAGGCCGACTTCGCCAACCGGGCCAAGACCGAGTTCCTGGCGAACATGAGCCATGAACTGCGCACGCCGCTGAACGCCGTGATCGGCTTTTCGGAAATCATCATGAAGGAGATGTTCGGCCCGGCCGGGCGTCCGGAATATGTCGAATATGCCCACGACATCCACGACAGCGGCAGGCTGCTGCTGGAACTGATCAACGATATCCTGGACATGTCGAAGATCGAGGCCGGCAAGAAGGAGTTGCAGGACAGCGTCATCGATATCGGCCGCGTGATGCTCAGCAGCGTCCGGCTTGTCCATCCCCGCGCCGAACTGGGCCGGGTCGCGATCGAAGTGGACCTGCCCCCCGACCTGCCGACCGTGCGGGCGGAGGAGCTGTCGATGAAGCAGATCATCACCAACCTGCTGACCAACGCCGTGAAGTTCACGCCGGAAGGCGGCAAGGTCGTGCTCTCGGCGAGGGTCGAGGCCGATGGCTGGATGGCGATGACCGTGACCGATACCGGCATCGGCATAGCGGCGGAGGACATGGACAAGGCGCTGGCTCCGTTCGGCCAGATCGAAAGCTCGCTCAGCAACAAGACGCAGGGGACGGGGCTTGGCCTGCCGCTGGCCCAGGCGCTGGTCGAACTGCATGGCGGCAGCCTGGATCTGGAAAGCGTGCCCGGTTCCGGCACCACCGTGACGATCCGCCTGCCGGCCGACCGCGTGATCCGTCAGGTCGCCTGAGCCTGGAGCCTGCTTCCGGGCAAAAAAAGAGGCCGCCCAAGCGGGCGGCCCGAAGTCTAGGGAGGAAACGCCCAAAGAGGCGTATGCAGCATCGCTGCTGCACTGCAACATATAATGTACGATCCAGTACAAGGCAAGTCCGAATAGCGCCGGGAGGCTAGTTAATTCGTACCATAGCCTCCGTCGGCTGCTCCTCAGAACGCCGGGTGGGTTTCCGCCTCAAGGCCGGCCTCGGCGTCCCAGTACATCGCTTCGATCTTGTGGCCGTCGGGATCGCGCACGAAGCAGCCGTAATAGGCTGGGCCGTAATGCGGTCTTCGTCCCGGTTCTCCCTCGTTCGCGGCTCCGGCTTCCAATGCTGCCGCGTGGAAGGCGTTCACGGCGTCGGCCGAGTCGGCGAGAAAGCTGATGTGGATGCCATTTCCGATCGTGGCGGGGTGGCCGTTGACGGGGACTTGCACCCAGAACTCCGGAAACTCCTTTCCGTAGGCTACGGCGCCGGGGTGTTGCTCGATGCGGCGGCAGCCAAGGGCGGGCATCACCTTGTCATAGAATGCGGCGGCGCGATCGAAATCGTTCGTGCCGATCGATACATGCGATAGGATGCTTTTGTTGGTTTCGCTCATTTGAGCCTCCCTTATTGACGCCCAAGCGGTGGACAATCCCGAAAGGGCTTGTTCCCGCATGGCGTGAGACTACCATGGCGTATGCGCCAAGCTGGAGAGTGGTGATGAACGAAGACGTGATGGCCAAGCTTGATGTGCTGATCGGCATGGTCCAGGGGCTTCAAGCGGATCAGTCGCTCATCTCGGAATTACGTGAACACCCAAGGGAATCCATGAACGCTCAGGGAGAGCGGATCGCCCGCATGGAGGGGCGGCTTGACGAGCAATCGCGTATTCTGGTCGCTTTGATCCCGACGCAACTCGCGGCCGTGCCGCGACCCGCCGCCTGAAATGCCTCGCGAGCTTCCAGGGCCGAGCGCCCGGATCGATGCCGCCGCGACCCGAATCGCAGAGCAATCCGAACGAGTTGCCGCAATCCGCGCGGCTCTTCGCCGCATGCTGGATGATGATGCTCAGGCGGAACAGATCGCCCGCGCTTTTCGGGGGCTTCTGAAGCGCTGAACGGCGGTACACCGCCCGCAGTCGTCGCAAAGCCCATTGCGCCGCGTCACGCACCAGTTCGGAGTCGTCCGCCGTCAGCCGCTCCACCACGGCGATCTGTGCCGGGTCGCCGCTGTTTCCCAAAGCTGTCAGCACGTTGCGGACGAAACGGTCCCGCCCGATCCGCTTGATCGGGGAGCCGGAGAACACCTGCCGGAAGCCGGCGTCGTCCAGTTGCGCCAAGTCCGCCAGCCGGGGGGCCGTCAGTTCGGCGCGTGGGAGGAACGCCGCTTCGCGCGTTCGCTTCGCGAACTTGTTCCAGGGGCAGGCGGCCAGACAGTCGTCGCAGCCGTAGATGCGGTTGCCCATCAGGGGGCGGAGGTCTTCGGGGATGGGACCCTTGTGCTCGATCGTCAGGTACGAGATGCAGCGGCGCGCGTCCAGCCGGTAGGGCTCGGGGAATGCGGCGGTGGGGCAGGCGTCCTGGCAGCGGCGGCATGATCCGCAGAGGTCCTGGCCGGGGGTATCGGGGGGCAGTTCCAGTGCGGTGTAGACTTCGCCCAGGAACAGCCATGAGCCGTGCTCGCGCGACACGAGGTTGGTGTGCTTGCCTTGCCAGCCCAGCCCGGCCTGTTCCGCCAGAGGCTTTTCCATCACGGGAGCGGTATCGACGAAGACTTTGACTTCCGTGGCGAAACTGCGGTGGACCCACTGCGCCAACTGCTTCAGGCGGCTCTTGACCACGTCATGGTAGTCGCGGCCTCGCGCATAGACGGAGACGATGCCACGGTCGGGGTGATCGAGCAGGCTGCGGGGGTCTTCGTGCGGCGCGTAGGACATGCCGAGTGCTATGACGGTCCGCGCTTCGGGCCAAAGCACCTGGGGATCGCCCCGGCGGTCGGCTTTTTCGACCATCCAGCCCATGTCGCCGTGAAGGCCTTGGGCCAGGAACTCGCCCAGCCGCTCCCTCGCTTCATCCCCGAGGGCGGCGGGCGCGAAGCCCACGGCGTCGAAGCCGAGCGCCAGCGCCCGGTCGCGGATTGCTTCTCTCGCTTTAGCCGCGTCCACGGTAAGGGGCCACCCCCTGGTCGGGAACCCAGACGCCGTCCGGCGCCGGGCCGGTCTGGTAGAACACGTCGATCGGGATGCCGCCGCGCGGGTACCAGTAGCCGCCGATGCGCAGCCAGACCGGCTTCAGCTCGTCCTGAAGGCGCTTGGCGATGCTGACCGTGCAGGCCTCGTGGAAGGCGCCGTGATTGCGGAACGAGGTCAGGTACAGCTTCAGCGACTTGCTCTCGACCAGCCAGTCGCCGGGGACATAGTCGATCACCAGATGCGCGAAATCCGGCTGGCCGGTGATCGGGCAGAGCGACGTGAACTCCGGCGCGGCGAAGCGCACCAGATAGGCTGTGCCGGGATGCGGGTTCGGCACCCGCTCCAGCACCGCTTCTTCCGGCGACGCCGGCTGGGCGGCGTTGCCGCCCAGTTGGGTCAGGCCGTCATAGATCGACTGGGACACTGTGAACCTCCTCATCGGCCGCTCCGTCGGCCTTCTCGATCAATTCCGCTTCAGCGGCGGGCGTTCCGGCGAGCGGGTCGGGAATGGCGGGGATGTCGCCGAGCAGCAGTTGGGCTTCCAACTCCGCCGCGCGCTCCTCGAAGCAGCCTTGTGGATGGCGCGGCGCAGGTCGGCCATCAGGTCCTGATAATAGGTCAGGTTATGCCATGTCAGCAGCATGGGGCCGAGCATTTCGCCCGCCTTGAACAGGTGGTGCAGGTAGCCCCGGCTGTAGCTTCGGCAGGCGGGGCAGCCGCATTTCTCGTCCAGCGGCCGGTCGTCGTGGGCATGGCGGGCGTTGCGGATGTTCAGCACGCCGCGCCGCACGAAAGCCTGACCGGTGCGGCCGGAGCGCGTCGGCATCACGCAATCGAACATGTCGATGCCGCGCCGGACGGCGCCGATGATGTCGCTGGGCTTGCCGACGCCCATCAGGTAGCGGGGGCGGTCCTTGGGCAGCAGCGGCGTCGTCACGTCCAGCACGTCGAACATCATCTGCTGGCCTTCGCCGACCGCCAGCCCGCCGACCGCGTAGCCGTCGAAGCCGATATCGGTCAGCGCCTTGACCGACTCCGCCCGCAGGTCGGGATAGACGCTGCCCTGGACGATGCCGAACAGCCCGTAGCCGGGCCGCTCGACAAAGGCGTCGCGCGAGCGCTGCGCCCAGCGCATGCTGAGCTTCATGCTCTTCTCCGCGACCTCGTGGGTGGCGGGGAAGGCGGTGCATTCGTCCAGGCACATGGTCACGTTGCTGTCCAGCAGGTGCTGGATCTGCATCGAGCGTTCGGGCGTCAGGTGGTGGCGCTTGCCGTCCAGATGCGATTTGAACGTGACGCCGTCCTCGCTCATCTTCCGCAGGTCGGACAGCGACATCACCTGGAACCCGCCGCTGTCCGTCAGGATCGGGCCGTGCCAGTTCATGAAGCGGTGCAGACCGCCAAGCTGGGCGACCCGCTCGGCGGTCGGCCGCAGCATCAGGTGATAGGTGTTGCCGAGCAGGATCTGGGCGCCCGTGGTCCGCACCGAACCGGGCATCATGCCCTTGACGGTGCCTGCGGTCCCGACCGGCATGAAGGCCGGCGTTTCCACCGTGCCGTGGGCGGTGGTCAGAGTGCCGCGCCGGGCCGCTCCATCGGTTGCATGCACATCGAAGCCCAAGCCCGTGAAACCCAAACCCGTCGCCGTCATGGCGCTCTCCCGATCAATGAAGTGTCGCCATACGAATAGAACCTGTAGCCCGAGGATATGGCATGGGCATAGGCGGCGCGCATGCGCTCCATTCCGGCGAAGGCCGAAACCAGCATGAACAGGGTGGAGCGCGGCAGGTGGAAGTTGGTCAGCAGAAGATCCACGATCTTGAAGCGGTATCCGGGGGTGATGAAGATGTCGGTATCGCCGCTGAAAGCTGCAAGCGTCCCGTCATCCGCCGCCGCCGTTTCCAGCAGGCGCAGCGAGGTGGTGCCGATCGAAACGATCCTGCCGCCGGCTGCGCGGGTTTCGGCTATCGCCCGCGCGGTCTCTTGCGGATCTCGCCCCATTCCGCATGCATGCGGTGGTCGCGGATGTCATCGACCTTGACCGGCAGGAAGGTGCCGGCGCCGACATGGAGCGTCACGGGGACCCGCCGGATGCCTCGGGCTTCCAGGCGGGCCAGGAGATCCGGCGTGAAGTGAAGTCCCGCTGTGGGGGCCGCCACGGCGCCTTCGCGGGCGGCAAAGACGGTCTGGTAATCCTCGGCGTCCTTGGGTGAAGCGCCTTCGGGGCGGCGGATATAGGGCGGCAGGGGCATGACGCCGTAGCGGTGCAGGGCCGCCATCAACTCCCCGCCCGCGACCGAGAAGCGGAGCGCTATGTCGCCGGCCTCGCGCTTTTCCATCACCTCCGCCGACAGGTCGGGCGCGAAGATGATGGTGTCGCCGACGCGCAGCCGCTTGCCGGGCTTGGCGAAGACATGCCAGGTATCCGCGCCCTCGCGCTTGTGGAGGGTGGCTTCCACCTTGACCTCTCCCCGCTTGCCGGTCAGGCGGGCGGGGATCACGCGGGTGTCGTTGTAGACCAGCAGGTCGCCGGGGTTCAGCAGGTCGGGCAGGTCATGGACATGGCGGTCCACCAGGGCGTCGCCCACGTGAAGCAGGCGCGCGGCATCGCGCGGCCGCGCCGGTTCGTCGGCGATCAGCTCGGGCGGCAGCTCGAAGTCAAAATCAGCGGTTCTCATGAGGAGCGCCGATATAGTCCATCCCAGCGTTTTGGGAAAGGCGAATGACTAAGCGCAGACGTACGGGAATGTTGGTGGTCAGCGC
>CAWKET010000026.1:0-29994 GCA_963848585.1 uncultured Alphaproteobacteria bacterium
TGAAGAGGCCCGACCTTGTCTTTTGACTGGTGGTGTATAAAGGGTGTTGTCCGAGAGGGGGACGCGGGGGTACCTGGGGAGGTACCCCCGGGGTCGCGGGGTCGGGACATCGTGGACCGACCAAGGTTTAAGACCGGATCATAGCTAAGATGCCCGCCCCGAACCCTCCCGGCGTTCCTCGGACAGTTGCATAGCCGCCGGCCTCTGAGCCGGACGCCGCAGACAAGGACGAGTTTCGCCATGCCTTGCCAAGTCCTACTGCATCGGGGTCGACGCCTCGAGCGATTATCTTGATATTCGACGGTCTGCCGGGCTTCAGAGCCCGGCGCCGCTTCGCCAACACACCGGAGAGCCATGCCGAACTGGCGGCGCGGCTGAGCGCCCTGTGCGCCTGGCCGGGCACGACGTTCTGGTCGTGATGGAGGCGTCGGGCGGCTGCGAGCGCGGCCTGCACCGGGCGCTGGTCGAGGCCGGGGTGCCGGCCGCCATCGTCAATCCCCAGCAGGTCCGTGAGTTCGCCCGCTCGCAGGGGCTGGCGGGCCAAAACGGACCGGGTCGACGCCCGGGCGATCTCGGCGGTTCGGCGAGGTCAGGCGGCCGCGCCCGACGCCGCTGCCGGAGCCGGTCCGGGCCGAGCTGATCGAGTTGCTCGGCTACCGCGACCAGATCTCGCCGAGATCACGGCGCGCACGCCCAGCTCGGGCCCCACCTTGCGCAGCGCCTTCCTGATCACCCGGGCCGACGCCGCGCTGGCCAGGCTGCGCCAGGAATCCGAGATGAAAACTGGCAGCGGTCTGATCGAGGCGACCGTGGCCGGTGACGCGGAGTTGAGCCGGCGGACCGATCTGCTGACCAGCTTCAAGGGCGCCGGGCCGCTGGTGGCGGCTGATCTGGTGGCCCACATGCCCGAACTGGGCACGCTCAACGGAGCGGCAGGCGGCCAGCTGGTCTGGCTGGCGCTGTTCGCGCGACAGCGGCAAGATGCGCGGGGCGCGCGAGATCGCCGGCGGGCGTCCCAAGGTGCGGCGCGCCCTGTTCCACGTCGCCCGGGTCGGGCTGCGCTGGAACCTGATGCTCAAGGCTCTGGTACGAGCGCCTGACGGCGCGCGGCAAGCCGGGCAAGGTCCCGCGGGTGGTGTGCATGCGCAAGGCGGTGGTGATCCTCAACGCCATCCTCAAGAGCGGTCAGCCGTGGGACCCGGACTACGAGGCGAAGAGGCAGGAGGCGAAGAAGGCGGCCAAGGCCGCCTCGTCATCAGCCCGGCCGGACCGAGGGCGTGACGGCGGGCGCCGCGGCACTCTGAGCTGATATCCCTTTGTTCGATCGGCGCCACCATCCCTCCGTCCCGACCTGAGGGTCCCGTCGGGCGGCGGGCGGGGCAGCCGGCGGTCAAGGAGGGCCGAAGGCCACCGCGCAGCGGCGCGCAGCGTCCTTGAGGGCCGCTCCGCCCGCCGCCACACTTGGCCCGAGGGGAGGGGCGGCCACAGCACCCACCCAGACCACCGCCGCCTCGACACGAGGCCGGAGGGCGCAGCCGTGCGCCCAAAATCCGCGTTTGAAGGTAGTGAAAAAACGTAATCTGCAACCGCATAATAACAGTTGCTACGGCTGCACGCTTCGGCACGGCGCGCTTTCTGCCGGGGATTTACTGCCCCAATCGGTGATCTCATCGATGGTCCGCAGGCATCCCCGGCAAAGCTTCGATACCGGGTCGATCACGCAGACGCGCGTGCAGGGCGACGGCACGGTTTCCTCCTGCGGCCCGTCATGCCTGCGCCGCCGAAATCATCCGTTCCGCCAATTCCAGCCCGCTCAGAAAAGCGCCCTCCACCCGCGAGCTGTTGCACCAGTCGCCGCAGGCTCCCAGCCCACGTTCCGGATCGAACAGGTAATCCTCGTCGAGCGCGTGGACGGCAGGGAAAAGCGCCAGCGATGTGCTGCCAGATGCTCCGACCGGCACGGCGGCCGCATCACCCACCGCGTCGCGGAACGCCGCGGTCAGCGCCTCGATGACGGCGTCGTGTTCGTCTTCGATATGCCGCTGCGACCATTCCGGCGACCCATGAGCACCCAGGATTCCCCTCCGGCCGCCCGGGCTTGGAACTGTCGCGCGCAATCCATGACAGCGGCGAATCCGTGACGAAGGCGCCGTCATACCCAAGGTCGAGCCGCCGCTCGAAATGCGCCATCACGGTCCAGCACCCCGCCATGACCGCATCGGTGGCGCGGGACGCCAGATCGGGCGCTTCGGCCAGCAGCGGGACCGCCTGGGGGCCGGCACCGCGGCCACCACCATGTCGTAGCTCCCAGATCGGTCCCCGCTCGTCTTCCAATCGCCATTTCCGGCCGTCCGGCGTCACCGTCGCCACCCGGACGCCACTGCGCGGCTCGACCACCGTCGCCAATGTCCGGGCCGGCGCGCTCATCCCAGGTATGCCCACGAACCGCTCGCCGGGTAATTCCTCAAGCGTCCCGTCTGGCAGCCGCACGATCCGGCCGTTCCACAAGGCCGCAACGCCGTCGTGGACCCAGGCATCGACGCGGTCGCGGAAGCGCTGATCGCGCGCGGTGAAGTACTGCGCGCCATGGTCGAACCTGAGATCGTCGGCGCGCCGAGTCGCCATCCTCCCGCCCGGCCCGCGTCCCTTGTCGAAGACAGTGACGGGCCATCCTTCGACGGATCAGCCGTTCGGCACAGACCAGCCCCGCCAGCCCGGCACCGATGACGGCAGAGGCATCGCGGGACCGCGCGGCGGCTTGGAAAGTCGATGACCGATGGATCGTTCATGCCGGAGGTCTCCCGCTGGATGGCGCACATTCGCGTACCAAGGATAGACCGCCACGGTCAATCATCCAGGATCAAGATGGCGCATACCGTGGGACGGTGCTGGGAGACATTGCTCATTAAGGTAATTTTCTTATAATACCCGCTAAATGCATATTTGGTATAACCGGCGACGGATCAGCGATTAGCGATGGAATGCGTAACATAAGTACGAGCGATCCACACGGTATCGACGGCCGCTGCGGATCGCGCATGCGGGCAGGCGCCGCCGCGGTGACACCGGGGCCGCCGCGAGGACAGGTACGATTGGGGCCGGCACACCACGCTTGCCGTCATCATCACCGGCCTGATCTTTCGGTGACGGTGTTCTTGGCGTCCGCCAGCAGACCATTACGCATCTGGCAGACAGCCTGGGCGTCCAGGCCGGACGGACGACCGAAACGTTCCAGCGCCGTATCCGCGTCATGGAGGATACCACGCGGGCGCTTGGCGCCCTGTTCAGCGCCTCATCATGTCTCGGCCGGAGGAGTTTGCCGGCTTCGTCGATCATATCCTGCCGGAAGGGAATGGCATCGATCTGCTGTTCTGGACATCGCTATCGACCGGCGGCATGGCTTCTCCCTACAGCGTCGGCCTTTTGGCGAAGGCGGAGCACCTTGCGGCGCTGATCGCTCCCCCGGATTGCGCGACCTGATCGCCGCCGCCCTGACCGGACAGCCGGTGACGACGGCGGTGGTCGACGGGCCGCCGGTGGGGCATGGCGACGATCGCCTTCTGGCCGTCGCGATCCCGACCCGGCACGGCCCGAACGGGGCCGTGACCGGCGCCGCGTGGGATTGGCGGCTTTCGACACGCTCTTTCACAGGTTGCCCGATGACAATCCGGATCT
Organism: uncultured Alphaproteobacteria bacterium; assembly: GCA_963848585.1. Classification (GTDB taxonomy): domain Bacteria; phylum Pseudomonadota; class Alphaproteobacteria; order Azospirillales; family Azospirillaceae; genus Skermanella. The sequence goes on from CAWKET010000026.1 coordinate 3,676, forward strand.
GCAGGCGCCGAGCTTGCGCATTTACGATCCGGAGCTCCGGATATCACGCTGTACGGCATCGAACCGATCTTCCGCCAAGGACTTGGCGGTGCTGGTCGGCCCGGTGATCCATCAGACCCATCTGGTCCTGGGCGACCGCGTCTGGATCGCGCAGTTCCAGGGGGTGGTGCTCAACCTGCCGCCCTTGCTGGCCTTGGCGCCGGCCGGGACGCTGTTCGGCAGCCTGATCCTGACGGCGGTGCTGGCGGCCTACCTCAATGCCACCCAGCGCCGGGCGCGCGATATCCGGGCTTTGGCATCCAGCCTGGAGCGGACCAACCACGAACTTCAGCGCCGGATCGACGAACATTACCGCACGGCGGCGGCGCTGGGCGAGAGCGAGCGCAAATACCGCGACATCTACGAGAACGCCGTGGAGGGCATCTTCCAGACCTCGCCCGATGGCAGGATGCTGAGCGCCAACCCGGCGCTTGCCCGCATCTACGGCTACGAGACGCCGGAGGAGGTGCTGGAGGCGCTTCAGGATGTCAGCCGGCAGCTTTACGTGGACCCGACCAGCCGGACCGAATTCGTCCGCCTGCTGGAAAAGCAGGACGTCATCTACAGCTTCGAATCCGAGATCATGCGGAAGGACGGACAACGGATCTGGATCGACGAAACCGCCCGCGCCGTGCGCGATGCCGCCGGGCGCCTGCTTTATTATGAGGGCAAGGTCGAGGACGTGACCGAGCGCAAGGCGGCCGATGAGGCGATGCGGCTGGCCAAGGAGCAGGCCGACCTCGCCAACCGGGCCAAGACCGAGTTCCTGGCCAATATGAGCCACGAACTGCGCACGCCGCTGAACGCCGTGATCGGCTTTTCGGAAATCATCATGAAGGAGATGTTCGGCCCGGCCGGGCGTCCGGAATATGTCGAATATGCCCACGACATCCACGACAGCGGAAGGCTGCTGCTGGAACTGATCAACGATATCCTGGACATGTCGAAGATCGAGGCCGGCAAGAAGGAGTTGCAGGACAGCGTCATCGATATCAGCCGCGTGGTGCTCAGCAGCGTCCGCCTCGTCCATCCCCGCGCCGAACTGGGCTGTGTCGCGATCGAGGTGGACCTGCCTCCCGGCCTGCCGACCGTGCGGGCGGAGGAACTGTCGATGAAGCAGATCATCACCAACCTGCTGACCAACGCCGTGAAGTTCACGCCGGAAGGCGGCAAAGTCGTGCTCTCGGCGGAAGTCGAGGCCGATGGCTGGATGGCGATGAGCGTGACCGATACCGGCATCGGCATAGCGCCGGAGGACATGGACAAGGCGCTGGCCCTTCGGCCAGATCGGAAGCTCGCTCAGCAACAAGACCCAGGGGACGGGACTCGGCCTGCCGCTGGCTCAGGCGCTAGTCCATCTGCATGGCGGCAGCCTGACGCTGGAAAGCGCGCCCGGCTGCGGCACCACGGCGACGATCCGCCTGCCGGCCGACCGCGTGATCCGTCAAGTCGCCTGAACGGCGCTGCTCGGCCAAAAAAAGAGGCCGCCCAAGCGGGCGGCCCTAAGTCTAGGGAGGAAACGCCCAAAGAGGCGTATGCAGCATCGCTGCTGCACTGCAACATATAATGTATGATCCAGTACAAGGCAAGTCCGAATAGCGCCGGGAGGCTAGTTAATTCGTACCATAGCCTCCGTCGCCTCCCGGGTGTTGCTCAGAACTGCCGGGTGCGTTTCCGCCTCAAGACCGGCTTCGGCGTCCCAGTACATCGCTTCGATCTTGTGACCATCGGGATCGCGCACGAAGCAGCCGTAATAGGCCGGGCCGTAATGCGGCCTTGGTCCAGGTTTTCCCTCGTCGATGGCGCCGGCTTCCAGCGCCGCCGCGTGGAAGGCGTTGACGACCTCAGCCGAGTCGGCGAGAAAGCTGATGTGGATGCCGTTCCCGATGGTGGCGGGATGCCCGTTGACGGGGACCTGAACCCAGAACTCCGGGTATTCCTTGCCATAGGCGACGGCGCCGGGGTGTTCCGCGATGCGGCGGCAGCCGAGAGCGGGCATCACCTTGTCGTAGAAGGCGGCGGCGCGATCGAAGTCGTTCGTGCCGATCGAGACATGCGACAGAATGCTTTTGTTGGTTTCGCTCATTCGAGCCTCCCTGATTGATGCCCAGTCTGCGGGCAATCCCGAAAGGGCTTGTTCCTGCATGGCGTAAGATTACCATGGCGTATGCGCCAAGCTGGAGAGCGGTGATGAACGAAGACGTGATGGCCAAGCTCGATGTGCTGATCGGCATGGTTCAGGAGATTCAAGCGGGTCACCGCTCGTTCAAGGGCGCTCCGGACGTTCTTCGGGAAGCCGCGAATGCCGAGAATGCGTCAAACACTCAAGGAGAGCGGATCGCCCGCATGGAAGGGCGGCTTGACGAGCAATCCCGAATTCTGGTCGCTTTGATCCCGACGCAAATCGCAGCCGTCCACGACCCGCCGCTTGAAATGTCTCAGTGAAGCCTCGGGGCCGAGCGCCCGGATCGATGCCGCAGCGACCCAAGTCTCGGAGCAATCGGAGCGGGTCGCCGCGATCCGCGCGGCGCTTCGCCGCATGCTGGATGATGACGCACAGGCGGAACAGATCGCCCGCGCTTTCAAGGGACTTCTGAAGCGCTGAACGGCCGGTCTACACCGCCCGCAGCCGCTGCAATGCCCACGCCGCCGCGTCGCGCACCAGTTCGGAATCGTCCGCCGTCAGCCGTTCGACCACGCCGATCTGCGCCGGGTCGCCGCTGTTTCCCAACGCCGTCAGCACGTTGCGGACGAAGCGGTCGCGGCCGATGCGCTTGATCGGGGAGCCGGAGAACACCTGCCGGAAGCCGGCATCGTCCAGTTGCGCCAGATCGGCCAGCCGGGGCGCTGTCAGCTCGGCGCGGGGCAGGAACGCCGCTTCGCGCGTCCGCTTGGCGAACTTGTTCCAGGGGCAGGCGGCCAGGCAGTCGTCGCAGCCGTAGATGCGGTTGCCCATCAGGGGGCGGAGGTCTTCGGGGATGGGACCCTTGTGCTCGATCGTCAGGTAGGAGATGCAGCGGCGCGCGTCCAGCCGGTAGGGCTCCGGGAATGCGGCGGTCGGGCAGGCGTCCTGGCAGCGGCGGCATGATCCGCACAGGTCCTGCGCCGGGGGTATCGGGCGGCAGTTCCAGCGCGGTGTAGATCTCGCCCAGGAACAGCCAGGAGCCATGCTCGCGCGATACCAGGTTGGTGTGCTTGCCCTGCCAGCCGAGCCCGGCCTGCTCCGCCAGCGGCTTTTCCATCACCGGGCGGTATCGACGAAGACCTTGACGTCCGTGCCGAAACTGCGGTGGACCCACTGCGCCAACTGCTTCAGCCGGCTCTTGACCACGTCATGGTAGTCGCGGCCGCGCGCATAGACGGAGACGATGCCCCGGTCCGGCTGCTCCAGCAGGCCTCGCGGGTCCTCGTGCGGCGCGTAGGACATGCCGAGCGCGATGACGGTCCGCGCTTCCGGCCAAAGCACCTGGGGATCGCCCCGGCGGTCGGCTTTTTCGACCATCCAGCCCATGTCGCCGTGCAGGCCCTGGGCCAGGAAGTCGCCCAGCCGCTCGCGCGCTTCATCGCCGAGGGCGGCCGGCGCGAAGCCCACGGCGTCGAAGCCGAGCGCCAGCGCCCGGTCGCGGATCTGCTTCTCGCGCGTCAGCCGCGTCCACGATAAGGGGCCACCCCCTGGTCGGGAACCCAGACGCCGTCCGGCGCCGGGCCGGTCTGGTAGAACACGTCGATCGGGATGCCGCCGCGCGGATACCAGTAGCCGCCGATGCGCAGCCAGACCGGGCTTCAGCTCGTCCGCAAGGCGCTTGGCGATGCTGACGGTGCAGGCCTCGTGGAAGGCGCCGTGGTTGCGGAACGACGAGGTACAGCTTCAGCGACTTGCTCTCGACCAGCCAGTCGCCGGGGACATAGTCGATCACCAGATGCGCGAAGTCCGGCTGGCCGGTGATCGGGCAGAGCGAGGTGAATTCCGGCGCGGCGAAGCGCACCAGATAGGCGGTGCCGGGATGCGGGTTCGGCACGCGCTCCAGCACCGCTTCCTCGGGCGACGCCGGGCTGGGCGGCGTTGCCGCCCAGCTGGGTCAGGCCGTCATAGATCGACTGGGACACTGTGGACCTCCTCATCGGCCGCTCCGTCGGCCTTCTCGATCAATTCGGCTTCGGCGGCGGGCGTTCCGGCGAGCGGATCGGGGATGGCGGGGATGTCGCCGAGCAGCAGTTGCGCTTCCAGCTCCGCCGCGCGCTCCTCGAAGCAGCCTTGTGCGATGGCGCGGCGCAGGTCGGCCATCAGGTCCTGATAATAGCTCAGGTTGTGCCAGGTCAGCAGCATCGGGCCGAGCATCTCGCCCGCCTTGAACAGGTGGTGCAGATAGGCGCGGCTGTAGCTGCGGCAGGCGGGGCAGCCGCATTCCTCGTCCAGCGGCCGGTCGTCATCGGCATGGCGGGCGTTGCGCATGTTCAGCACGCCGCGCCGGATGAAGGCCTGGCCGGTGCGGCCCGAGCGCGTCGGCATCACGCAGTCGAACATGTCGATGCCGCGCCGGACCGCGCCGACGATGTCGCTGGGCTTGCCGACGCCCATCAGGTAGCGCGGCCGGTCCTTGGGCAGCAGCGGCGTCGTCACGTCCAGCATGTCGAACATCATCTGCTGGCCTTCGCCGACCGCCAGCCCGCCGACCGCATAGCCGTCGAAGCCGATCTCGGTCAGCGCCTTGACCGACTCCGCCCGCAGGTCGGGATAGACGCTGCCCTGGACGATGCCGAACAGCCCGTAGCCGTGCCGCTCGACGAAGGCGTCGCGCGAGCGCTGCGCCCAGCGCATGCTGAGCTTCATGCTCTTCTCCGCGACCTCGTCGGTGGCGGGGAAGGCGGTGCATTCGTCCAGGCACATGGTGACGTTGCTGTCCAGCAGGTGCTGGATCTCGCATCGACCGCTCGGGCGTCAGGTGGTGGCGCTTGCCGTCCAGGTGCGATTGGAAGGTGACGCCGTCCTCGCTCATCTTCCGCAGGTCGGCCAGCGACATCACCTGGAACCCGCCGCTATCGGTCAGGATCGGGCCGTGCCAGTTCATGAAGCGGTGCAGCCCGCCGAGCCGGGCGACCCGCTCGGCGTCGGGCCGCAGCATCAGGTGATAGGTGTTGCCGAGCACGATCTGGGCGCCGGTCGTCCGCACCGACCCCGGCATCATGGCCTTGACCGTGCCGGCGGTGCCGACCGGCATGAAGGCCGGCGTCTCCACCGTGCCGTGGGCGGTGGTCAGCGTGCCGCGCCGGGCCGCGCCGTCGGTTGCATGCACATCGAAACCCAAGCCCGGAACCGATCCGTCGCCGTCATGGCGCTCTCCCGATCAATGAAGTGTCGCCATAGGAATAGAAGCGGTAGCCCGAGCGATATGGCATGGGCATAGGCGGCGCGCATGCGCTCCATGCCGGCGAAGGCCGAGACCAGCATGAACAGGGTGGAGCGCGGCAGGTGGAAGTTGGTCAGCAGCAGGTCCACGACCTTGAAGCGGTAGCCGGGAGTGATGAAGATGTCGGTATCGCCGCTGAAGGGCGCGACGCGTGTCCATCGTCCGCCGCCGCCGTTTCCAGCAGGCGCAGCGACGTGGTGCCGATCGCGACGATCCGGCCGCCGGCTGCGCGGGTTTCGGCGATCGCCCGCGCGGTCTCTTGCGGCAATCTCGCCCCATTCGGCATGCATGCGGTGGTCGCGGATGTCGTCGACCTTGACCGGCAGGAAGGTGCCGGCGCCGACATGCAGCGTCACCGGCACGCGCCGGATGCCGCGGGCTTCCAGCGCGCGCCAGCAGGTCCGGCGTGAAGTGAAGCCCGGCGGTGGGAGCCGCCACCGCGCCCTCGCGGGCGGCGAAGACGGTCTGGTAATCCTCGGCGTCCTTGGGCGAAGCGCCGTCGGGCCGGCGGATATAGGGCGGCAGCGGCATGACGCCGTAGCGGTGCAGGGCCGCCATCAGCTCGGCGCCCGCGACCGAGAAGCGGAGCGCTATGTCGCCGGCCTCGCGCTTCTCCATCACCTGCGCCGACAGGTCGGGCGCGAAGACGATGGTGTCGCCGACCCGCAGCCGCTTGCCGGGCTTGGCGAAGACATGCCAGGTATCGGCGCCCTCGCGCTTGTGGAGGGTGGCTTCGACCTTGACCTCTCCCCGCTTGCCGGTCAGGCGGGCGGGGATGACGCGGGTGTCGTTGTAGACCAGCAGGTCGCCGGGGTTCAGCAGGTCGGGCAGGTCGCGGACATGGCGGTCCACCAGGGCGTCGCCGCACGTCCAGCAGGCGCGCGGCATCGCGCGGCCGTGCCGGTTCATCGGCGATCAGCTCGGGCGGCAGCTCGAAGTCAAAATCAGCGGTTCTCATGAGGAGCGCCGATATAGTCCATCCCAGCGCCTTGGGAAAGGCGAATGACTCAGCGCAGACGCACGGGCATGTTGGTGGTCAGCGCCAAGCTCTCCGGCGATACCGCCGCCAGGCTGCCGTTGGGCATGGGCGTCAGGATCGTGTAGTGGCGCGTCTTGCCCTGTTCGATCCGGACGGCCACGTCTTCCAGCCCGTCGCCGGAAAAGCTCCCCGATGCCAGGATCGTCATCGACCACTTCCCGTCGGGCGAGGAAATCCGCAGCCGCTCCTCATCGACGATGAAGCGGTTCCGGGTGGGGTTGCTGCCCGGCCTGTCGGAAACCGGGAAAGGGCGCAGGCTGTCGTCCAGCGTCGCGGCATCCAGCCGTTCCGCCACCGTCCGCGCCAGTTGCGACAGCGGGGCCAGATACGTCGCCGGCTCCCGCGCCTGCCGCAGCACGAACAGCAGCGGGCAATTGCCATAGGCGCTGTGCGCGTCGGTCGGATCGACGACCAGCGACCGGACGCCCTGGTCCAGCAGCTTCAGGTAATCGGCGCAGTTGGTGACCGTCCGCGTGCCCTGCGGCGTCGCGGCGGTGAAGACGGTGCGCGTTTCCTTCACGGCATCCGGATAGTTCGCGACGGCGCCCCGCAGGTCCGGATCGAAGATCGATGTCTTGGGCAAGCGGGGCGGGGGGCGGCGCCAGACTGGCGACGGCGAAATTGACCCCGACCGCCAGGCTGAGGCCGAGGGCGGCTATGCCCGCCAGAAAGGCGAAGGTCTTCCGATCGGAAGATATCTCAGGCGCATCCATCAACATTCCACCGCCATAGCCTCGATCAAACGGCATAATCGCACAGGAACGCCCCGCATTGCACAATTTTCATACGACCACCCGAGGATCAGGCCGGCGCGTTCCGATCAAACGCCTTCGCATGCCGACAAAATAGCCGCTAAACTGTTGTCGTCTCGAAGCTGTCCCCTCCCGCTGTTCCGGAAGATCCCATGACGTTCCGCTCCCTCTATCGTCACGGTTTTGCGCGGGTTGCCTCCTGCACCATGCGGTGCGCCATCGCCGACCCCGCCGCCAATGCCGAAGCCGTCCTGCGCGTCGCCAAGACCTGCGACGAGCGATCCGCAGCTCTGGCGATCTTCCCCGAACTGGCGGTGTCCGGCTACGCGATCGACGACCTGCTGCTTCAGGACCCGCTGCTGGATGCGGTGGAGGCGGCCTGAGCGTCATTGCCGAAGGTTCGGCGAAGCTGCTGCCGCTGCTGCTGGTGGGAGCGCCGCTGCGCCATGTCAGCGGCAGGATCTATAACTGCGCGGTAGCGATCCACCGGGGCCGGCTGCTGGGCGCCGTGCCCAAGATCCACCTGCCGAACTACCGGGAATTCTACGAGAAGCGGCATTTCGCGTCGGGCGCCGGCACCGAGGGCGGCGAAATCCGGCTATCGGCGGCCAGACCGTCCCGTTCGGCCCCGACCTGATGTTCACGGCGGAGGATGTCCCCGGCTTCGTCGTCCACGCCGAGGTCTGCGAGGATTTCTGGGTGCCGATCCCGCCAAGCTCCGAAGCGGCGCTGGCCGGCGCTACCGTGCTCGCCAACCTGTCCGGCCAGCAACATCACCATCGGCAAGGCCGAGACACGCGCCGGCTGCTCTGCAAGAGCCAGATCGGCCGCTGCATCGCGGCCTATCTCTATTCCGCCTCCGGGGCGGGCGAGTCCACCACCGATCTCGCCTGGGACGGCCAGACCTCGATCGCCGAGAACGGCGAGATCCTGGCCGAGACCGCGCGCTTCCCGCGAAGGCGACCAGATCGCCGTCGCCGATATCGACCTGGACCTGCTGCGCGCAGGAGCGCATGCGGATGGGCAGCTTCGACGACAACCGCCGCTGGCGGCGCGGCATCGTCCGACGCCTTCCGCACGATCCCGTTCAAGCTCGACCCGCCGATGACGCCGATATCGGGCTGGAGCGGCGGGTCGAGCGCTTCCCCTTCGTCCCCGCCGACCCGGCGCGGCTGGAGCAGGACTGCTACGAAGCCTACAACATCCAGGTGGCGGGACTGGCCCAGCGGCTGGGAGCGACCGGCATACCAAGCGGGCGGTCATCGGCGTCTCCGGCGGCCTGGATTCCACCCATGCGCTGATCGTGACCGCCCGGGCGATGGACCGGCTGGGCCTGCCGCGCTCCAACATCCTCGCCTATACGATGCCGGGCTTCGCCACCAGCGACCACACCAAGGGCAATGCCGTCCGGCTGATGGAGTCGCTCGGCGTCACGTGGCGCGAGCTGGATATCCGCCCGGCGGCCCGCCAGATGCTGGCCGATATGAACCACCCGTTCGGCAAGCGGCGAGCCGGTCTACGACGTGACGTTCGAGAACGTGCAGGCGGGCCTGCGCACCGACTACCTGTTCCGCCTTGCCAACCAGAACGGCGGCATCGTCATCGGCACCGGCGACCTGTCGGAACTGGCGCTGGGCTGGTGCACCTATGGCGTCGGCGACCAGATGGCGCACTACAACGTCAATTCCGGCGTGCCGAAGACGCTGATCCAGCATCTGATCCGCTGGGTGATCTCCTCCGGCCAGTTCGAGCCGGATGTCGGGCGAGACGCTGGACGCGATTCTGGGGACCGAGATCTCGCCCGAGCTGGTGCCCGTGGCACCCGGCGAGACGCCCCAGAGCACCGAGGCGAAGGTCGGGCCCTACGAGCTGCAGGACTTCAACCTGTACTACACGCTGCGCTACGGCTTCCGCCCGTCGAAGATCGCCTTCCTGGCGCTGCATGCCTGGAGCGATGCGGAGCGCGGCGACTGGCCGCCCGGCTTCCCGACGGAGCGCCGCCGGCGCTACGACGCTGCCGCAGATCCGCCACTGGCTGGGGGTGTTCCTGCAGCGCTTCTTCGGCTTCAGCCAGTTCAAGCGCGTCGGCCATGCCGAACGGCCCGAAGGTCAGCGCCGGCGGCTCGCTGTCGCCGCGCGGCGACTGGCGTGCGCCGTCCGACGGCGACGGCCCGCACGTGGCTGGACGAATTGGAGCGGAACGTGCCGAGCGAGTAGACGACGTTTTGTCCCCTCGCCCCCAAGAGGGCGAAGGGGAAGAATGGACACAATCCGACATCGTGACAAGTGCAGCGGCAACCGCCATGATCCGATTACCATATCGGAGTAACAAGGGGACTGCCGTGAGCTTCATGATGAAAAAACGCCGAATGGCGGTTGGGGCCGTGCTCGGCGCTATCGTACTGAGCGCCGGCGTGGCATTGGCGCAGGCGCCGGCCTTTTTCCGGATCGGCACGGGCGGGACGGCCGGCACCTACTATCCCGTGGGCGGCCTGATCGCCAACACGATCTCCGCCACCGGCGGCGGGGTGCCGGGGCTGGTGGCGACCGCCGTGTCTTCCAACGGGTCGGTCGCCAACATCAGCGCCGTCAACGGCGGGTCGCTGGAGTTCGGGCTTCTCGCAGTCGGACGTGGCCTATTGGGCCTATACCGGCACCGGCCTGTTCGAGGGCAAGGGCAAGATCGAGAACCTGCGCGCCATCGCCACCCTCTATCCCGAGACGATCCATCTGGTCGCAACGAAGAATTCCGGCATCAAGTCGGTCGCGGATCTGAAGGGCAAGCGCGTTTCGCTGGACGAGCCGGGTTCCGGCACGCTGGTCGATGCCCGGATCGTGCTGTCGGCCTATGGCTTGACCGAAAAGGACGTCAAGGCCGAGTACCTGAAGCCGGGTCCGGCGGGCGACCGTCTGCGCGACGGGGCGCTGGACGCCTATTTCTTCGTCGGCGGCTATCCGACGGGTGCGATTTCGGAACTGGCGACCTCCAGCGGCATCACGCTGGTCCCGATCGCCGGCGCCGGCAAGCCGAGAAGATGCTGGCCGATTACCAGTTCTTCTCCAAGGACACGGTCCCGGCCGGGACCTACAAGGACGTGCCGGAAACGCAGACGATCTCGGTCAATGCCCAGTGGGTGACCAGCGCCAAGCAGTCGGACGATCTTGTCTACAACATCGTCAAGGCGCTCTGGAGCGACACTTCCCGCGCCGTCCTGGACGCCGGCCATGCCAAGGGCAAGCTGATCACGCTGCAGAACGCCACCAAGGGCATCGGCATCCCGCTGCATCCGGGTGCCGAGAAGTTCTACCGCGAGAAGGGCGTGCTTCAGTAAGGCTCCGCTATTCCGTCATACCCGGACTTGATCCGGGTATCGTGCGTCCGTGAGGACGCTTTGTCAGCACGGTGAAAGTCCGTGCCGGATGTGAAGTCACGACTCCGAAGCCGAAGGTAACTGCGTCGCCGCGAGGCGGGGTGGGGAGCAACCGGAGGCGAACGGGCAGTCCGTAGGATGACGAACCCGTTTCGGCGGGGTGTAGCGGCGAGCCTGCGAGGTACATGGCGAAGCTTGGAACCTGCAAGGATCCGGTCGAGCGCTGAGGTGACTGACAAAGCGATCCCGGGCACATCGACGTGGTTGGGGGCGGAACGTGCAGGACGGCAAGGCGGAGTAAGCGGAGAGACCTGCCGACCTGGGGTGAGCGGCGGCAGGAGTCAGAGCCTTCATAGTACCGCTGCGGCGCAGGAGCCGCGAGAGGCGCGGGCAGCATAAACCGGCGCCGAGGGAAGGGAGGCAGGAAGGTGGATGCGTGATGGACGACTGGAGAGACGCAAGGAGCAGCCCCGGCAGTGCCGCGAATCGGCTAAACAAGGTGCAGAAGCCCTGACCGTGACTGGTCGCTGGGTGGAAGCCTCGGTCTGGACGGAGCGCATGTTGTCGGCGCTGGAGCAACGGCGTCAAAGGAGGCAAGATGGTTCAGCCTGATGGACAAGGTGTATCCGACCGACGACGCTGGAGGCGGCGTGGCGCAAGGTGGCCAGGCGCAACGAAGGCGCGGCGGGCGTGGACGGGCAGAGCATCGAGCGGTTCGCGGCTCGAGCGGAGCCATATCTGGCACGAACTGTCAGACGGCGCTGCGGGACGGCGAGCTACCGGCCGCAGCCGGTGAAGCGGGTGGAAATCCCCAAGGGCGACGGCAGGACGCGGCCGCTGGGCATTCCGGCGGTCAAGGACCGGATCGTGCAAACGGCGCTGAAGCTGGTGATCGAGCCGATCTTCGAAGCGCGAGTTCCGGGACGGCGAGCTACGGCTTCCGGCCGGGGCGAGGGTGCAAGGACGCACTGCGCGAAGTGGATCGGCTGACTCAAGGCAAGGCTACACCTAGGTGGTGGATGCCGATCTGAAGAGCTACTTCGACACGCATCCCGCACGAGCGGCTGATGGCACGGGTGGCGGAGCGCGATCAGCGACGGGCGCGTCCTCGATCTGATCGACGGCTTTCTCGCAGCAGGACATTGTGCAAGGCATGGAGCGCTGGACGCCGGTGGCGGGAACGCCGCAAGGTGCGGTCATCAGCCCGCTGCTGGCGAACCTCTATCTCGCACCCGCTGGATCGGCGCGATGGCGGCGCGGTGGATACCGGATGGTGCGCTACGCGGACGACTTCGTGGTGCTGTGCCGACAGCCGCGAGGAGGCCGAAGCCGCCCTGAGTGGAGATGCGCCGATGGGTGGCGGAGAACGGCCTGACGCTGCATCCGGACAAGACGCAGGTCGGCGACTGCCGGCAGACGGGGCAAGGCTTCGACTTCCTCGGCTACCGGTTCGAAGCGGGCCGGCGCTGGGTGCGGCAAGCAAGAGCCTGACAGGCGCTCAAGGACAAGGCATCCGGGCCAAGACGCGACGCACGCGGGGCGACAGCCTGGAGCGCATCATCGCAGACCTCAACCCGATGCTGCGCGGTTGGTTCGGCTACTTCAAGCATGCCCACCACGCACCGTTCGCGGACCTGGACGGCTTCATGCGACGACGGCTGCGAGCGCTCCTGCGCAAGCAGCACAAGCGCCCGGGCTTCGGGCGGTGCCAGGCCGACCATCAGCGATGGCCCAATGCCTTCTTCGCTGAAGCCGGGCTGTTCACCCTATGACACAGCCTGGCAGGCCGCGAGACACTCCCGATGAGGAAACCACCGACTGGAGAGCCGTGTGCGGGAGAACCGCACGCACGGTTCGGAGGGAGGGGAGGCGAAAGCCTTCCCGACCCCTATCCTGGCGGAGGTGGCGTGAGGATTCAACCCAAAGCTTGAGGTCGCCGCTCAACTCCTGAAGGGAGATACCCGGATCAAGTCCGGGTATGACGGAATTAAGGGAAATACTCTATGTTAGCGCCTATGCTCCAAGGAGAGGGCGCCTCCCATGATACGAACCTGGAATGCCGATGACCGACCCGTCGCGCACAGAGCCGCTTCTGCCGAAATCCGCCCTGGAACTTGACCCCGAGAAGGCCAAGGAACTCGAAGAGAAGTTCGACTCCGAGATCCGGTTCCGCCCGCTGGCTCCCGCCGCGGGGTGGATCGTCGGCGCCTTGCTGGTCGTGCTGTCCCTGTTCCATTACTACACGGCGGGCTTCGGTCTGCTGTCCGAGATGGTCCATCGCGGCATCCATCTGTCCTTCGTGCTGGGTCTCGTCTTCCTCGTCTTTCCCTTCACCAAGCGCGGCTATGACCAGCCGGCGAGGAGCAGCCTGCTGCGCCCGCTCGGCATCTCGCTGCTGGACTGGGCGCTGGCTATCGGCGCCGTGGTGTCGGTCCTGCACGTTCCGCTGATCCCGCTCGACGATCTGGCGTTCCGCGTCGGCAATCCGACCACGACGGACGTGGTGCTCGGCGGGATCCTGATCTTCGTGCTGCTGGAGGCGACCCGGCGTTCCGTCGGCTGGCCGCTGCCGGTCATAGCGCTGATCTTCATGGGCTATGCGATCTGGGGACCGTCGATGCCGGGCATCCTGATCCATCCCGGCGCCAGCTTCCCGCAGCTTGTCGATCACCTCTACCTGACGACGCAGGGTATTTACGGCATAGCGCTGGGCGTCGTGGCGACGTATGTCTTCCACTTCGTGCTGTTCGGCGTTTTCGCCACCCGTATCGGGCTGGGCCAGCTTTTCCTGGATTGCGCCGCCTGGGTGGCGGGGCGCTTCGCCGGAGGGCCGGCCAAGGTGTCGATCTTCGGGTCGGCGCTGTTCGGCATGATTTCCGGGTCTTCGGTCGCCAATACGGTGACGGTCGGATCGCTGACCATCCCGGCGATGATCCGGCTCGGCTACAAGCCGCATTTCGCCGCCGCTGTCGAGGCGACGGCTTCGACGGGCGGCCAGATCACGCCGCCGATCATGGGGGCCGCCGCCTTCCTGATGATCGAGTTTCTGGGGCTGCCCTATACGACGATCATCCTGGCGGCCATCGTCCCGGCCTTCATGCATTTCTTCGGCGTGCTGATGCAGGTGCATTTCGAGGCGAAGCGTACCGGGCTGCGCGGATTGCGGCCGGATGAAATGCCGGATTTGAAAGCGGCGTTCCGCCGGGATTGGCCGACGGTCATTCCGCTGGTCGTCCTGATCGGCATTCTGCTGGCGGGCTACACGCCCTATATGGCGGCCTTCTGGGGCATTACGCTGTGCATCCTGGTGGGGTTGTTCAACCCCGGCAACCGGATGAGCGTCGGGCAGATCGTGGGTGATCTGCGCGACGGCGCCAAATACGCGCTGGCGGTGGGTGCGGCCGCGGCTACGGTCGGGATCGTCGTCGGCGTGGTGACGCTGACGGGGGTGGGATTCAAGATTTCGTTCATCGTGACTTCGACCGCCGCCGACATGGCCGCGTGGGTCGGGGCTTTCCTGCCGGCGGGCTGGACGGCGCCGCAGACGCTGACGCTGCTGTTCACGCTGATCATGACGGGCATCGTCTGCATCCTGATGGGCTGCGGCATCCCGACGACGGCCAACTACATCATCATGGCGACGATCGCGGCCCCGACGCTGGGCCTGCTGGGGGTGGCGCCGATCGTGGCGCATTTCTTCGTCTTCTATTACGGAGTGCTGGCGGATATCACGCCGCCGGTGGCGCTGGCGGCCTATGCCGCCGCCGGCATGGCGGGGGCGGACCCGTTCAGGACCGGCAATACCGCCTTCCGCTTGGGGCTGGGCAAGGTGCTGGTGCCGTTCGTCTTCGTCTTCTCGCCGTCGCTGCTGCTGGTGGCGCCGGGCTTCACGTGGCCGGACTTCATCATCGCCTTCGTCGGCTGCGTGATCGGCATCACGTGCCTGGGCGCCGCTCTGTCGGGCTATCTGCTTGCCGTCGCCCGCACATGGGAGCGGCTGCTGCTGGGCTTCGCCGCGATTCTGCTGGTGGCGCCGGAGATTTACTCGTCGCTTCTGGGGCTGGCGCTGATCGTCCCGGTGCTGATCAGGCAACTCGCCGCCCGGAGGGCGGTGCTCTCGGCCGCCTAAATGTGTCATAGCAGATCCGAAAAGTTGCGGCCTGTGGGGCGGAGTTGTCGGCTAAGAGCGGCAAGCCGACATACGAGTGATGCTTTAAATAACGCCCATGACCAGAAGCACGATCATGACAATCACAGGGACGCCCATCATCCAAAGCAATCCACCCTTAAGCATGGCTTCCTCCATCTTAAATTTCGGGGTAGTCGCTAACCCCATAATTGAACTAACCCTCGAAAGTGGAAAACGTCACGGCGCCCTCGTCAGGCCATTCGGCCTCCGGCGGCGCCGTCCAGGGTGAGCAGCTGAAGATCGCGTTCGTCAATATCAAGGAACATCCCCATGGGCTGGGGGCGCAAGTGTCGCCGATATCGTCGCCGAGAAGAGCGGCGGCAAGATCACGGCGTCAATACCGCCCTCGAGACCGGTGCGGTGGACGGGCAGGAAAACCCCATACGCGCTCATCGAAAGCTCCAAATATCAGAAGGTCCAGAAATACACTCGACCACCCAAGCACATCTACAATCCGCTGGTGGTTCTGTTCAGCAAGAAGACCTGGGACAAGCTGTCGGATGATGAGCGGCGGATCTTGCGGGAGGCCGCTGAACAAAAGCGACTGCTTACGAACGTAAGGTTTCCCGTGAAACGAAGTCGCCGCTGAGCGCCACCCTGCTCGCGAGAAAAGCTGAAGCCGGTGGTGGATAAGTACAGTCATGAAATCGGCGAGCCCCTGATGAAGGAAATGCTCGCCGAAATCTAAAAGGTGCGCGCCCACCAGTGATGGCCCGCCAGTGATGATGTGGCGATCCGGAACTGGGAGCGCGCTGCCTGGGCTCAGTCCTGGGCGTTGGCCGGATTGGCCGCGACGGCCGGGGAGCCCACGAAAACCGGTTCCGGATCTTCCTCTCCGGCGGCGGAGAGGGAGCCGTCCTCCTCCACCGCTATTTCCTCAAGCGCCTGATACCAGTGCTGCTGCTCCCGGCCTTCGGGCCGTCCTTCGCGCTCCCAGATCTCATGGGCGCGCTGCCGTATCCGTTCCTCCCGGTCCATCGTCTTTTTCCCCTGGTTGTTTTATCCCGCTTAAGTAAAACGTGGCTGACTACTTCCGGGTTGCCGCGACGGCGGCCGGGATTGCGCGCATCCATGCGATGTGATCGGCCTGATGCCGAGGTGCCGCTTCAGCAGGAACTAAGTACGTCCGCAACGGTTGCCATTCGCCGCCTTGTCCTCTCTTCTCAGCGAATGGCTCCAGTTCATGCTTGTCTACGGCGATCAGTCCCGAACCGAAAACCCTCGTGATGTCATCAGGCGGTTGGGGGAGGCGTTGCGGAGGCTCGGGCGAATGCCGGGGGGATCGAACGCCATGCGGCCCTGGTGGCGGCGCTCATCGATGCCGGCGAGTTGGCCCAGGGGCTGGCGGATGCGCAGTTCGCGGACCTGGGGCATGACGCCCGCTCGGACCTGACGGATGCGGTGATGGCGTTGATGATGGGCATCGCCTGCTGCGTCGGGAGTCCTGGCGGAGCGGCTTCGCCCGATTGGGCGTGTTGCCGGAAGCTGCGACCCGCACCCTGACGGCACTGCCGCTCCCCGATGTGATCACCACCAAAACGGCGGAAGGCTTTTCGCTCTACGGCCTGTATCCGGAAACCTATCTGGAAGCGGCCGGGGCGATGGATGCGGGGCGGCCGACGCGAGTGATCGGCTTGCGCAGCGTCGGAGCGCCGCTGGCCGCCGTCGTGGCGGCCGGCTTGGGCGTGCGGAGCGCCGTGACCCTTGCGCCCGACCGGCCACCGTTCTACCGGGAGGTCAAGTTGGCGGAAGCGTTGGCGCCGAAATCCTGGCCGATAAAGAAGCCCGCTTCGCCGTCGTGGACGAAGGCCCCGGCATGTCCGGCAGTTCGTTCGGCGCGGTCGCGGACTTTCTGGAGACTGGCGGTGTAACGCCCGACCGCATCCACTTCTTCCCCAGCCATTGGGGAATGCCGGGCGGCTGCTCCAGCGACCGTCATCGCCTGCGCTGGCAAAAGGCCCGCCGCCACGTCGTGGATATCGGCGACATGCTGATCCACAAGCCGCGACGGCCGGAGCATCGGCTGGAGACATGGGCCGCCGACCTTGTCGGCCCGCCTACCGGCGACATGATGGAAATCTCCGGCGGCGGCTGGCGGGCGATCCGCTATGCCCGCGAGGCCGAGTGGCCGCCGTCAAGGTCCAACTGGAGCGCCGCAAATTCCTGCTCCCCACCGCTGACGCTACGTGGCTGCTGAAGTTCGTGGGCTTGGGGAGCATGGGTGCCCGCAAACTGACCCGCGCCCTGTCTCTCCACGCCGCCGGCTTCACGCCGGAGGTGGCGGGCTTCCGCCACGGCTTCCTGGTCGAGCGCTGGATCGACGGCGCCGTCTCCCTGGATCAGGAGTTCGGCGACCGCGACCGGGTCGTGGCGCAAGTGGGCCGCTACCTGGGTTTCCGCGCCCGCCATTTCGAAGCCGGACGGAGCAGGGCGCATCGCTGAAGGCGCTCGCCGAAATGGCGCGTTTCAACACGTCCCAGATTCTGGGCGAGGAAGCGGCCCGCGACCTTGACCGCCTGCTACAGGACGCCAGCCGGCTTGAGGGCGCCGTCAGGCGGGTCGAAACCGACAACCGCCTCCATGCCTGGGAGTGGCTGCATACACCGGACGGGCGGCTGCTGAAGACCGATGCTCTGGACCATCACGCCGGCCACGACCTGATCGGCTGCCAGGACATCGCGTGGGACATCGCCGGCGCCACCGTCGAACTGAATCTGTCCGATTCGGAGCGAAACCGGCTGTGCCGGATCGTGGCCGAGCAATCCGGGCATCCCGTGAACCGCGACCTTCTGGCACTGCTGACGCCCTGCTATCTGGCGTTCCAGATGGCCGACCACGCCATGGCCGCCAAGCGGCCGCCCCGGGAAAGCGGGGAAGCGAAGCGGCTGCGTGCGGCCGCCGACCGCTACGCCCGGCGGCTGGAGCAGATCATCGCCACCGGCCGTCCCGACCGCTCGCCAATGGACACCCGCACCGCCGCGGCCTAGGTTAGTCGCGTAATCCCGACGCCATCAGGCCCGCATTCATGACCGACACCGAAATGAGCCGCTTCACCCGACCGCGCAAGCTGGGGGAGCGCGAGACCATCCGGTCGCTGCTGCCCTATCTGTGGCCGCGAAACGAGATGGAGCTTCGTGTCCGGGTCGTCGCCGCCATCGTCTGCCTGTTCATCGCCAAGATCGCCAACGTCTATGTGCCGGTGCTCTACAAGCACGCCATCGACGCGCTGGGCACGACGGCCGGGACGGTGGCGGTGCTGCCCATCGGCATGATCCTGGCCTATGGCCTTGCCCGCGTCCTGTCGCTGGCGTTCGGCGAACTGCGCGACGCGATCTTCGCCAAGGTGGCCCAGCGCTCGATCCGGGCGGTGGCGCTCAACGTCTTCCGGCACCTGCACGCGCTGTCGCTGCGCTTCCATCTGGAGCGCCAGACCGGCGGCCTGTCGCGCTCGGTCGAGCGCGGGACGAAGGCGATCCAGACGCTTCTGTCCTTCATGCTGTTCAACATCCTGCCGACGCTGCTGGAGATCCTGCTGGTCTGCGCGATCCTGTGGGGGATGTTCAACATCTGGTTCGCGCTGGCGACCTTCACCACGGTCGTCCTGTATATCGCCTATACCCTGGTCATCACCGAGTGGCGGACGAAGTTCCGCCGCGAGATGAACGAGATGGACAACCAGGCCAACACCAAGGCGATCGACAGCCTGCTCAACTACGAAACCGTCAAATACTTCGGCAACGAGGAGCACGAGGCCCGGCGCTACGACAATGCCCTGAGCTTCTACGAAAAGGCGGCGGTGCGCAGCCAGACGAGCCTGTCGCTGCTCAATATCGGCCAGGCCGCGATCATCTCCGTCGGCCTGACGGTCGTGATGTATATGGCGGCGCGCGGGATCATGGCGGGCACCATGACCATCGGCGACTTCGTGCTGGTCAACACCTACCTGCTCCAGCTTTACCAGCCGCTCAACTTCTTCGGCTTCGTCTATCGCGAGATCAAGCAGGGTCTTGCCGACATGGAGAAGATGTTCGAACTGCTGGAGATCGACCGCGAGATCGCGGACGCGCCCGGTGCCAAGGCGCTTGAGGTCGCCGGCGCCACGGTGGCGTTCGAGGGTGTCGAGTTCGGCTACGATCCGCGCCGGCCGATCCTGAAGGGCGTCTCCTTCACGGTCCCCGCCGGCCGCACCGTCGCCATCGTCGGCCCCAGCGGCGCCGGCAAATCGACCATCAGCCGGCTGCTGTTCCGCTTCTACGATCCCAATGCCGGGCGCATCCTGATCGACGGCCAGGATATCTCGGCCATCACGCAGGCATCGCTGCGCGCGGCCATCGGCATCGTCCCGCAGGACACGGTCCTGTTCAACGACACCATCTTCTACAACATCGCCTATGGCCGCCCCGGCGCTTCGGTCGGAGGAGGTCGAGCGCGCCGCCCGGCTGGCCCACATCCACGACTTCGTCCTGCGCCTGCCCGACGGCTACAAGACCATGGTCGGCGAGCGCGGCCTGAAGCTGTCGGGCGGCGAGAAGCAGCGCGTCGCCATCGCGCGCACCATCCTGAAGCAGCCCGACATCCTGCTGTTCGACGAGGCGACATCCGCGCTGGACACCCATACCGAGCGCGAGATCCAGGCGAACCTGCGGGAGGTCAGCCGGGGCCGCACGACGCTGGTGATCGCCCACCGGCTTTCCACCGTGATCGACGCCGACGAGATCATCGTGCTGGACGACGGCCGCATCGTCGAGCGCGGACGCCATGGCGAGTTGCTGGCCCGCCGGGGCGCCTATGCCGCGATGTGGACCCGTCAGCAGGAGGCGGCCGGCGAAAAGGCGGTAACGGATCTGCCCGTCTCGTATTCAAAGCCCGTCATCAGCCATGGTTGAAGCCATGATCGCCAAAGCATGACCGCCAAAGACATCACCGAACGCCTGCGCACCGCCACATGGCCCGTCCATGAACGGCTCCACCTGCATCCGGTGCTGCGCCCGCTGACGGCGCGCCAGCCGACCATGGACGGGTATCTGGGGGCGGTCCGCGCCCTGTACGGCTTCGTCGCGCCGATGGAGCAGCGGCTGGGCGACGAGGCGGCGGGACGCGCCGCCCGCACGCCCCTGCTGCTGGCCGACATCGGGGTGCTGGACGCGGGCGCTTCGGCCGAACCGCCGCTGGCATCGGACCTGCCGGAGCTTTCGACGCCAGCGGCCAGGATCGGCGCCCGCTGGGTGCTCGACGGCTCCGCCCATGGCGGCCGCGCCATGCTGCCCCATCTCCAGCGCACGCTTGCCGTCAGCCCCGACCATGGCGCGTCGTACTTCGCCTCCGCCGGGATCGATCTGAAGGCGGAGCGGCAGTCGCTCCGCGACCTGCTGGAGCGGGATGTCATCACCGAGGAAGACCGCGCCGAGGCGACCGAAGCCGCAGCCGCCACCTTCTCGGCGCTGGAACGCTGGCTGGACCATGTCGCCGCACCTTCACCAGCATCTTGAGCCTTGGCCGGTCCGACTGTAGGTTCGTTGCACCATGACAGTCAGCCCGCCCTCCGGCAGCCGCCGCCCCGCCGCATCGCCAGCCGAAACCGCCGCGGCAATCCGCCAGGGTGACCGCCGCGCGCTTGCCCGCGCCATCACCCTGATCGAATCCACCCGCGCCGACCACCGCGCGAGGGCGGAGGAGTTGCTGGCCGAACTGCTGCCCCATACCGGCAACTCGATCCGGATCGGGATTTCCGGCGTGCCCGGCGTCGGCAAATCGACCTTCATCGAGGCGTTCGGCCTCCACGTGATCGGGCAGGGGCACAAGGTCGCGGTGCTGGCGGTGGACCCGTCGTCCCAGCGCACGGGCGGATCGATCCTCGGCGACAAGACCCGGATGGAGGAGTTGACCCGCAACACCTCGGCCTTCATCCGCCCCTCTCCCAGCGGCGGCACGCTGGGCGGCGTCGCCCGGCGCACGCGCGAAGCCATGCTGGCCTGCGAGGCGGCAGGCTACGATGTGGTGATCGTGGAAACCGTCGGCGTCGGCCAGTCGGAAACCGCCGTCTCCGACATGGTCGATCTGTTCATGCTGCTGCTGCTTCCCGGCGGCGGCGACGAGCTTCAGGGCATCAAGAAGGGCATCGTCGAACTGGCCGACCTGATCGTCGTCAACAAGGCCGACGGCGCCCTGATCAACGCCGCCCGCCACGCCGTCGCCGAATACCGCCACGCGCTGGCGCTTCTGCGCTCGCCGTCGAAGGACTGGAAAGTCCCGGTCCTGACCTGCTCCGCCGCGACCCGGCTGGGCATTCCCGAAATCTGGGAAACCATCGGCCGCTACCGCGCGACCCTGTCAGCCTCCGGCGCGCTGGACACCCGCCGCGCCGAGCAGGCGCGCGCCTGGATGTGGAGCGAGATCGCCGAAACCCTGACCGACGCCTTCCGCCACCACCCGGCCGTCCGCGCCGACCTCGCCGCCGCCGAACACGCCGTCACCCACGCCGAAACGACGCCGACGGTGGCCGCCCGCGCGCTGCTGGAGAAGTTCCTGGGCCGATCCCAATAGGGACCGGCCGCGCCGTCGTACGGACTTGCTTAAACGATCCGCCGGGGCTCGACCGGGATCGACACCAGCCGCGAGGTATCGGCGAAGTTCGCCACATCCTCCAGCGCCGCCTTGCCCTCGGGCGAGGCGAAGGCCGCCTGCATGGCCTCCGCGCTGTCGAAGGTCAGTTCGGCGATCCCGTCCACCGGCACATTGCCCTCGGCATCCGGCTGGCCGTGAAGCTGCACATACCCCTTCAACCCCGGCATCTTCGCCGCGATGGGACCATGCACGTCATGCCAGTAGGTCTGGTATTCCTCAGTGCTGGCTCCAGGCTTCCGGTACAGCAGCAGGGCAAGCGTGAACATCCGTGGTTCCTCCCAATTTGGTGTTTGTTGGAACCACGGTGACCGCCCGCCGGAATCCTGTCAACTTGAACTAAAGCAGCATCACCACACCTCGGTCGGCAAGCTCCCGGCATGTGCCGGTTGCCATTGGCCGCGAAATGCGGCAGGCCCTTGCGCTCGCCGGCCTCGTAATCGGCAAGGGCGGCCATCGCCCATTTCGACAGCATCAGGATGGCGCCTAAGTTGACCAGCGCCATCAGGCCCATGGCGACGTCGGCCATCGCCCAGACCGTCGGCAACTCTCCCACCGAGCCGCCGAAGACCGCCAGCACCGCGACGATGCGGAAGACGCTCAGCACCTTCACCCGCGCACCCAGGAAGGTCATGTTGCCGTCGGCATAGGCGTAGTTGCCGATGATCGAGGAGAAGGCGAAGAGGAAGATCACCGCCGTCATGAACAGGCCGCCCACAGCGCCGAACTCCGACGCGATCACCGACTGGGTCAGGCTGGCGCCCGCCATCTCGGTGGCTCCCGTCGGGTCGTACAGGTCGGACAGCAGGATGATGAAGGCCGTGGCCGAGCAGATCACGATGGTATCGACGAAGACTCCCAGCGCCTGGATGAAGCCCTTGCGTGGCCGGATGAATCGTGGTCGCCGTCGCCGCCATGTTGGGAGCGCTGCCCATGCCCGCCTCGTTGGAGAACAATCCCCGCTTGGCCCCGTTCAGCAGCGCCGCCGACAGCCCGCCGAAGGCCCCGGCCGCCGCCTGATCCAGCCCGAAGGCGGAGCGGACGATCAGCATGAACACGTCCGGTATCCGGTCGATGTGCGATCACCACGATGACCAGCGCCAGCAGGATGTACATCAGCGCCATGATCGGCATCATCCATTCCGCCACCCGCGCCACCGAGCGGATGCCGCCGAAGAAGATCGGTGCGCAGATCAGCGCCAGGGCGATCCCGGTCACAATGGTGGGAATGCCGAAGCTTTCGCCCAGCACGTCGGCGATGGTGTTGGCCTGAACGGCGTTGAACGCCAGCCCGAAGGTGAAGATCAGCAGCACCGCGAACACGACGCCCCACCCCCGCGAGCCCAATCCGCGCTGGATGTAGATAAGCCGGCCCACCCCGGAACGTGCCGTCCGGCTGCGGCACCTTGTAGAGCTGCGCCAGAGTCGCTTCGACGAAGGCGGTCGCCATGCCGACCAGGGCCACGCACCACATCCAGAACACCGCCCCCGGCCCGCCGAGCGTCAAGGCTATGGCGACGCCCGCGATGTTGCCGGTGCCGACCCGGCTCGCCATGCTGACGCAGAAGGCCTGGAAAGGTGAGATGCCGCCGCCTTCGCAGTGGCGCGATCCCGCCATCACCCCGAACAGATGGGGGAACCGCCTGAATCTGAACGAACCGCGTTCGAACCGTGAAATAGATGCCGGTGCCGATCAGCACGTAGATCAGCAGGTACTCCCAAATCACCGTGTTCAGAAAACTCAATACGTTATCGAGGCTTTCCATTGAGCACCTTTCGCGGATTGGCGGAGAGTTGTTCCTGCTGATGAACACCCGACCGGGCGAAAGGTTGTATGCCTCCCCGCATAGGCCGGACGCCTTTCGTCAATGCGCCGCCGAGCCGTGATTTACGCTCACCACCACGAAGGCTGTTCGTCCGCATCCTCATCGGATTCCGGCTCGCTGATGCCGCCCTTCAGCAACCGCGCCGCCTGCTGGCGAAGCTCCATCGGCAATGCCGACAGATCCTCGCTGTCGAAGGGCAGGTTCAAATAGCGCTCCGCTACTCTGGCGACGGCGATGGCCTGATCGTAGTCGCGGTTGCGCTTGAGGGGTTCGCGTTCCGGCAGAGAGGACACCCATGCTTTGTGCAGAGCGAAAGCGCGCGGATCGACGGCCTCCATCCGCACGGGATAGCCCCCCTCGTCAAGGGCTATGGCGCTGAACTTCGGGGCATTCACCAGCCAGTTCAGCCCATGGATCGGAGAACCATGGAGGTCTTCTTCGGACTGGCCGATCCGGTCGCGCTCGCTGCGGGACATCACATTTCCCGTCTCGGGCCGTATGAGATCGACGTAGAAGCCGTCCTTGTTGAAGGCCCGGAAGTCCTTCTTCCCCCGCAATTCGAAAGATTTGTCCACCCGGCGGATCACCCCAAGCACGCCTTCACGGCGTACTTCATCGACCGTCAGGCGAAGTTTGCGGCGGGCATCCATAAGCAGGTCGGCGTCGCCCGTCGCCAGGAGATCGGTCGAGAAGAAAGCGCCCGACCGCGCTTCATAAGCGAACAGGGCATTGGTGCCGACGACGTGCAGATGCGTTCCCAGAAGGCCGGCGTCGCCAAGCCGCCGCAGGATGCGGGCCGTCAGTTTCGGCACCCGTCCAAGGCCCATCGCCCTGTTCACGGGAGCCCTTTGCTCCATCGTGGCGGCCAGGGACTTCATCTCGCTCTCGTTCCGTTCACGGCCCTCCATGAATTGGCGGTAAATCATCTCGGTTTCCGGTGAACGCTGCCCAAGGCTGCGCTCGACCTTGCCGCGCTTTCCAGCAGATATTCGGTACCATTCCGCTCCGCCCACCTCATGCTGCCGGCATACGGGCCTTGGCAAGTCGCTCTTTCACCTCATAAGCCTCGAAGATTTGCTGCATATCGATGAGATGCCGCCGTTGGTCATTGCTCAACTCATTGATTTTAAGCATTTTTCCACTCGGCCATGAGATTTCGATCGATTGTAGTGGAAAAGAGTCTGTAAATCAAAGCGTTGGAGAAACGGAGATTCAGTGAAATAGGCCTTAATGGCACCGCGTATTGAACGCGACTACCATGGAGCGATGAATCAGCGGCCTTTTAATTCAATAGCGCAATTCCCCCGACGACGTTCGTTCTTGCCATCCCGAGAGCTGTTCTTGCCGTCCGGGCACAGTCGGGCACAAAGTGGTATGCCACCGACACCGCACACGGGGACGAACGATAATGGCGCTGAAGACTGTTCTGCTCGGATCGACGATTGCCACTTTCCTGCTCTCTGACCGCCGTGGCGGGTGCGCGGATTACCGGCTTCGCATCCTTCACGTGAACGACGTGCATGCCCGCTACGACCAGATCACGGCGACCGGCGGGTTCTGCACTCCCAAGGACGAGGCGGAGAAGAAGTGCATCGGCGGTGCGGCGCGTCTTCAGACCAAGCTCAAGGAGTTGCGCGGCGACAACGCGCTGTTCCTCGATGCCGGCGACCAGTTCCAGGGCACGCTGTTCTATACCCAGTACAAGCATGGCGCCGTCCAGACCGTGCTGGGGATGCTGAACCCCGATGCGCAGACCCTCGGCAACCATGAATTCGACGACGGTCCCGCCGGGCTTCGCCCCTACCTGGATACCGTGTCCTGGCCGGTGCTGAGCGCCAATACCGATGCCGGGCGCGAGCCGCGCCTGAAGGATCGCTTCAAGCCCTATACCATCATCACGAAGAACGGCGAGCGGATCGGCATCGTGGGATTGACCACGTCCGACACGCCGACCACGTCCAGCCCCGGCCCCACGGTCGCTTTCCGGAACGAGGCCCAGGCGCTCACCCGCTCGGTCG
Source organism: uncultured Alphaproteobacteria bacterium (assembly GCA_963848585.1). Lineage (GTDB taxonomy): Bacteria > Pseudomonadota > Alphaproteobacteria > Azospirillales > Azospirillaceae > Skermanella. The sequence goes on from CAWKET010000026.1 coordinate 28,939, forward strand.
CGGCGCTGAAGGCGCGCGGCGTCGATAAGATCATCGCTCTCACCCATGTCGGATATTCCGAGGATCAGGCGCTGGCGGCCCAAGTGGACGGCGTCGATGTCTATGTCGGCGGCCACAGCCACACCTTCCTGGAAACCGGCAACGACAAGGCCGCCGGCCCCTATCCGACGGTCGTCAAGACGCCATCGGGAAGCCCGGCGCTGGTCGTTCAGGCCGGCGCCTACGGCACCCATCTCGGCCAGTTGGACGTCACGTTCGATGCCGCCGGCGTGGCTACGGCGTGGGAGGGCAGGCCGGTCGCCCTGTCCAACGACGTGGTGCAGGACGCCGCCGTCAAAGAGAAGATCGCCCAGCTCAACGTGCCGCTGGCGCAGCTTCGCCGCCAGCGCGTCGGCGATGCCACGGTCGAACTGGTCGGGACCAGCGATGCCTGCCGGTTCGGGGAGTGCAATCTCGGCAACCTGATCACCGACGCCATGCTGTGGGCGACCAGAGAGCGGGGGACGCAGATCGCCATCCAGAACGGCGGCGGCATCCGCTCCGGCATTCCGGCGGGGCAGGTGACCATGGGGCAGGTGATCGAGGTGCTGCCCTTCTCCAACACCATCGCGACCTTCGACGTGACCGGCGCCGACCTTGTGGCGTCCTTGGAAAGCGGCGTCAGCCGCGCGCACGACAAGACCACGTCCGGGACGGGGCGGTTCCCCCAGGTGGCGGGACTGCGCTACGTCTTCGATCCGGCGAAGCCGGAGGGGGCGCGGATTTCGTCGGTCGAGGTCCGGGATGCCGGCGGCGCTTTCCAGCCGGTCGATCCGTCCGCCACATACAAGGCGGTCACCAACAACTTCGTCCGCACCGGCGGCGACGGCTACAGCCTGTTCGCCAAGGCGAAGAACGCCTACGACTACGGCCCCAACCTGGAAATGGTGCTGGCCGAATACATCAGGACGAACGGGCCGGTGGCTCCGGCGGTCGAAGGGCGTATCCGGCGCGCGCAGTAGCGGGCCCTGAGACAAAGTGAAGCAGGGGAGAGACGGCGGGGGATTTCCTCCCCCT
>CAWKET010000027.1:0-61571 GCA_963848585.1 uncultured Alphaproteobacteria bacterium
GCCCGCTCAGGTCAGAGAGCGGTGTCGCGAGCGAAAAGAGGCGATCAGGGGCGAGTAAAGGTATGCGCGAGCCGCAAGCGCGGAAGTTCGCCGAGCCTTACGAACGCCACGCCGGTCGCGGCAAGCGTTACCGTGCCGCCGACCGCAAATGCGAGTGCCGTGCCGCCGGCGTCGGCGAGCCAGCCGGAGAGGAACCCGCCGATCGGCTGAAAGCCGAGGAAGGCGTAGAAGTACAGCCCGAGCACGCGTCCTCTGATCGCATCTGGAACGCGAAGCTGGAGCGACGCGTTGGCGTTCGCGTGCCACACCGTGAAGCAGAGCCCAGCCGCGAAGAGGCAGGCCGCGGCCACGGCAAGTGACTGTGCGGGCGCGAGCACGAGCTCGGCCAGCCCGAAGCCCGCCGTTCCCAGCAGCAGCAGCCTGAAGCTCGCTCGCGCGATCGTTGCGGAGAGCAGAGCTCCTGCAAGCGCGCCCGCCCCGAAGGTCGCGCTCAGGATCCCGAACACCTCCGGTCCGGCGTCGAGCGTTTCCCCTGCCAGCACCGGCAGCAGGACGTTGAGGTTGAACGCGAACGTGCTGACGACCGCGACGAGCACGAGCACGATCCCGACGCGCCGAGAGCGACGCGCGTAGCGCACCGCCTCCCACGTGCCGGCGAAGATCGCGGGCCTCACGCCGTCCCGCTTAGCGGAATTAGGTCATGGATGTTCATGGCCGCCAACGCGACGAGGACCGCGAGAAAGCTCACGGCGTTCGCAGCGAAGCAGAAGCCGGGCCCGAAGGCGGCAACGATCACGCCGCCGACCGCGGGCCCGACAACGCGGGCTGCGTTGAAGAGGGAGGAGTTGAGTGCGATCGCATTCGGGAGCTCCGACGGCCCGACCATCTGGTACGTGAACGCCTGCCGCGCGGGTGCGTCGAAGACGAGCACCATGCCTCGCAACGCGGCGAGCACGTACACCTGCCACGGCTCGATGTCGCCGAGCAGCGTCAGGATCGCCAGGAGTGTCGCCGTGACCATCGCGGCCGCCTGCGTGGTCATCACGAGCCGGCGCGGATCGAGGCGATCGGCGAAGACGCCGGCAAAGAGGCCGAGCACGCTGAACGGGAGGAACTGGCAGAGGACGAGGATGCCGACCGCGACCGGCGATCCGGTCAGCTCGAGCACGAGCCACGCCATCGCGACGTTCTGCATCCATGCTCCCGTGACCGAGATGGTCTGGCCGACGAAGAAGAGCCGATAGTTGCGATGCCTGAGGCTGGCGAACGTGCGCCGGTTCAGGCGCAGGAACGCCGCGGTCACGGCCGGGCCTCGATGAGATCGCGAAGCGGCTCGATCGCGTCGTCGATCGAGGCCAGCGCGTCGGCGTCCAGCGTGCGCAGCCGGGCGACGAGCCACGCGGTACGCCTCGAGCGCACGAGCCTGAGGACACGCTCCCCCTCGTCGGTGAGCTCGATGCCTACGCGCCGGCCATCACCGCCTGCGCCGGCGGTTCGCTGCACGAGACCCGCGCGCACGAGCCGGGCGACGTGTCTCGACATGGCCGCCGGAGACACGCCTTCTCTCGCCGCGAGCGCCCGCACCCCTGCTCCCGGCGTACTGCGGATGGAGACGAGCAGCGTCACTTGGCCGCCCGTCACGCCGAGCGGATGTACCTCTCGTCGGAGCTCACGTGCGAGCTGGAGCAGCACCGGCCGTAACCGGTTTGCGACGGCGAGTGGATCTACCGCTACAGCTGTCTCGAGCAAGTCGTTAACCAGGTTAACAAAACCGTCGCCTCGGCCCGCGGTTGGCTACCCTGCCTGTGCGAAGTCGTGGCAACCATCACGAGACGGCAGAAGAGCCTCGCGCTCATCCGAGCCCGGGAGGTGGCAACGAATCTCTCCCTGCCGATCGCCGTGCTCGACGCCGACGGCGAAATCGTGTTCTACAACGAGGCTGCCGAGGCGATCCTCGGCGACACGTTCGACGCTGCCGGGGAGCTGTCGAGCGAGCAGTGGGCGGCCGCCTTCCGTCCCGAGCGCGAGGACGGCACCCCGATTCCGTTGCACGAGCTACCCGGCGGAGTGGCGTTGCTCGAGCGCAGACCTCACCACGTAAATCTCTTCTACACGGCCATCGACGGAGTTCGCCGCAACGTCGCCTTGACCGGCTTTCCGCTCGTGGGCCGCGAGGGGGAGCTGTTCGGCGCGTTCACGATCTTCTGGCACCTCTGATGCGTCCAAGCGCGTAGGTCCCACTCCGGGCGTGACACTCACCGTCAGACAACCCCGGCAGAAGAGCCTCATTCTCATTCGAGCCCGGGAGGTGGCGACCAACCTCTCCGTTCCGGTCTCCTTGCTCGACGCGGAAGGCAACCTCGTCTTCTTCAATCAGGCCGCCGAGGCGATGCACGGTGTGACGTTCGAGGAAGTTGGCGAGCTCGCCGCTGCCGAGTGGCCAAAGCTCTTCGCCACGGCTGCGCTCGAGGACCTGCCGGTCGGCGTAGCGCTTTTCGAGCGTCGACCCGTGCACACCGTCGTTCACTTCACGGGTGCCGACGGCGTCGACCGCAGTGTCGCCGTTACCGCCTTCCCGCTTGTCGGCCGGGAGGGGGAGTTGTTCGGCGCTTTCGCGATCTTCTGGCACCTCTGATCGTCGCGAGAGGGTAGATTCCCTTCGGCGAGAGCAGTAACCTCGCGAGGCGCGTGGAACAGTCCGTCAGACAACCTCGGCAGAAGAGCCTTGTGCTCATCCTGGCGCGTGAGTTCGCGTCGAACCTCGCTACGCCGATCTACATCGCCGACGCCGACGAGCGTCTCGTGTACTTCAACGAGCCTGCGGAGAGAATCGCGGGCCGGTCGTTCGCGGAAACGGGTGAGATCCCCGTCCAGGAATTCACGGAGATGCTCGCCCCCTCGACAGCGGACGGTGAGCCCATGCGGCGCGAAGACACGCCAGGCGGCATCGCCTTCACGGAGCGTCGCCCCTCGCACGGCAATCTTTGCATCACCGGGCTTGACGGTGTAAGGCGCGACATCGCCACCACGGCGTTCCCGCTGTTCGGTCCGGACGACGAGTTCCACGGCATCATGGTCATTTTCTGGGAGGCATAGGGCGGTGCGCGTGAAGATCTGGGGATGCCGCGGCTCGCTCGCCACGCCGGGGCCAGAGACGGTTCGCACCGGCGGCAACACGACCTGTGTCGAGGTGTCGTCGAACGGGTCCCGTGTCATCCTCGATGCGGGCACCGGCATTCGCGCCCTCGGTCTCGACCTCGAAGAGAACGGGCCGCAGAAGATCGACATCTGCCTCACGCACCTGCACCTCGACCACATCGAGGGGCTCGGCTTCTTCGCGCCGTTCTATGACCCGAATTGCGAGGTGTCGGTATGGGGCCCGCCCTCGTCCGTGCGAACCCTCAAGGAGCGCGTCAGCCGATACCTCTCTGCACCGCTCTTCCCGATCGAGGTGTCGGATCTGCCGGCGCGAGTGACGTTTCTCGATGCCCCCGACGGGCCGTGGGAGATCGACGGCCTGCGGGTTGAGGCCTATCCGGTATCGCACCCTGGCACGACGCTCGGGTACCGGGTCTCAGCCGACGGCGCCTCAGTGGCGTTCATACCTGACCACGAGCCGGCCCTCGGCCTGGAGCTCGACTCGCTCACGAGCGACTGGATCTCGGGCTTCCCGATCGCCGAGGACGCCACGCTCCTGCTCCATGACGCGCAGTACACGGAGGAGGAGTACGCCAGGCGGATCGGGTGGGGTCACTCCTCGGTTCGCCAGACGGTGACGTTCGCAGCGAAGTCCGGTGCGGAGTCGACGCTGCTCTTCCACCACGACCCTGTGCACACGGACGACGATCTCGATGCCCACCGCGAGCGTGCGCAAGAGCTCTGGCAAGGGGATGGGCCACCGCCAGAGCTCGCACGCGAGGGAATGGAGCTCGACCTCTAGCTAGCCGTTCGCGGCCTTCGGCGTCGGTGAGTCGTCGAGCGTGAAGTCCGCGGCGTTGTCGTTCGTGTCGTCACCGTCGGGGATTCGCCCTGTGGTCGTGCCCGGTGCATCGGTAGTGGGAGGCGCTGCGGCCACCGTCCCCTCCACGAAGGCGTTCGTCGCAGTTCCCCAGCCGACCGAATCGACGAGGTTGCCCGCAGCGTCTCGGAGGCCAACGCCTCCGCCCGTGGCGGCGATGCTCGTCGAGAAGCTCTGGTCCGGCGGGGGCCCGCCGGCATACGCGGCACCGCCGAACAGGAAGAACCCACCCGGCGCGAGTGACATGCCGTCGGCGACGGTCGAGAGCACGACGTCGCTCGTTCCCGCCGCAGACCGGTAGACGAGCTTCCAGCCGGAGAGATCGGCGGCTGCTGTGCCGGTGTTCGCGATCTCCACGAACTCGTTCGACGCTGCGCCGGTGACGCCCGTCACGAGCTCGTTGACGCTGAGGTCGGCTTCGCCGCCCCCTCCTCCTGAGGGCACGCAGGTGAGCACGGCCGCGTCCGCGTCGTCGAACGTGAGGTCGACGGTTCCTGCGCCGCCTTTGCAGGGCAGGGCGTCGAGGTCGTCGAGCGACGTGAGCCCGGCTCCCGCCGGGCCGGCGGGGCCGACTGGTCCCTCTGGCCCCGCGGGGCCCTGTGGTCCCTGGGGCCCGGGCGGGCCAGCCGGGCCTGCCACGCCGTCAGGTCCCTGCGGTCCTGCAGGTCCCATGACGTTCCAGCTCAATGGGCGTTCGTGCTTGCGGCAGGCGTTCGGGCTGTTGACGGCCCTGAGCCATCCCTTCGCAGCCACCCGGCAGGCGTTGATCGTCGACGCGTCGTTCAGCACGAGCGCCGACTGGGCATACGCGCCGGCAACGGTGGCCGCAGCCAGGCAGACCGCGATCGCCACCAGGCGAGTTGATCGGATCGGGAATCGGTGCATGGAGCATCTCCTTCCGTCGAGGGCAATGTTTCGACGGTGCCCGCGGGCGGCGCCCAGCGGAGGTCCCTGAGCGCGAATCGGTACAGAACTGGCTCGTTGCCGTAACGCCTGCCGCCGTTTGCGACGGGCGTGTGCCGAGTTCGTGCCAAGACTGGTTCTCGACCAGTGTTCTGCGGCCGCGGCTCGCTACCGTCGTTGTCAAATCAGACGACAAGGAGGCCGAGATGATCCTGAGAAGATTGGAGCTCGAGCGGACGGCTCACGGCCGCCCTCGGGTTCTCATGCGGGGTCGCGGTGGGCGTGATCGCGCTCGCGGGCGGCGCTGTGAGCGCCGCCGTCGACGCGACGAGTGCCGACCGCGCGCTGCGCGACGTGCTCCACACGCCGCCGTCGCTCGTCGAGCAGGGACAGCCCACGGAACTGCGCTACGACGTCGTCTGCCAGGCCGACGCATTCGGGAAACCGTGCACGCCCGCAGGCACCGTCTTCGTTCGCGCGGAGGAGGGCCCGGGTATCGGCGGATCGCTCTCGCGCCTGCGGGTGGGACGGTGCTTGCGGCGACCGTGGACGTTCCCGCGCAGGGTCTCTCCTACTTCGCCGTGATCGCCGACGGTGCCGGAAGCTCGATGACGGTGCCGGCGGCCGGCGCTGCGGCTCCTCAGCGTGTGTGGGCCGTGTCTGTGCTCACTCCGGTTGGCCTCGGCACGCACACGTTCGGCCGCTTGCGGAAGCCCGACGGCCGCGCTCTCGCCGCGACGTGGGGCGCAGGGGCCGGCGCTCTCGGCCTGCTCACGGGACGCGAGCTCGCCCGTATCGGGCCATCGGCGTTCGACGTCGACCGCAACGGGAACGTCGTCGTGCTCGACCAGGTCAACGACAGGCTCGCCCGCTACCCGGCCGGAGGGCTTGCTCCGAGCTACAGGGGAATCGCCTTCGCCGGCGGAGAGGGAGACCTCGCCGTCGGCGCGGACGGTACGGCCTTCGTCCTCGACCAGGGCGCGGAGCCCGTCGTACGCAGCTATTCGCCTTCAGGAGCGCTCGCGTCCACCACTGCCGTCCACGGCACCGGCGCGGACATGCTGCGCAGCGGGCCCGCGGGAACGTTCCTCCACGGTTACCCCGGAGACATGTGGAAGCCGGTCGGGGGCGGCGTCGGCGCTCTCCTGAAGCCCGATCAGCAGGCAGCGGGCGCCCGGTCGGGACGTCTGGCGGAAGGCGGCGTCGAGGTCGTCGTGCGCGGCGGTCAGAACGAAGCGTTCTTCGCGCTCGTACGCGGAGATCGCGTCCTACGAGCCTGGCGGGTGTCGAGCCCCTCGACCCTGGGTGAGATCCAGCTTGCGGAGCCATTCGGCGACGGGATGCTCGTCGTGCTCCGCGTGTGGACACCGACCAAGGCTGAGTTCGTCGCCCTCGTGCTCTCCCCGAACGGGCTCGCCGACTCGTTTGCGATCGACTCCTCACAGTGGGCCGAGTCGGCCGCCCTCGGCAGGTTCCGCCTCGAGGGCATGACGCTCTACCAGCTGCGCTCGACCTCGGCCGGGGCCGAGGTCGTGACCTTCGATCTGGGAGGTGCCAAGTGACTGCATCGAGAAGGCTGGCGTTCCTGCCGGGCTTGCTGGCGGGTCTCACGCTGGCAGTGGCGGTTGCCACGCCCGGCGCCCACGCCTACCACACGAACTTCCAGGGCTCGTGCCACAACGAGTCGTTCCCGACGAGCGGCGTGACACGGGGACAGGCGAGGATCTACGCCGAGATCGGCGCCAACGAGGGATACCAGTGGGGCGGTGGCTGTTGGAACGACAACAACCGAGACGACGCTCCCGGCGATCCCACCGAGGACGCGGCGACGCGTGGCGAGGGTGGCGACTGCTCGGGCTTCACGTGGAAGTCATGGTTCGAGCGGTGGGGTGATCGCGACGCCGGGTTCACCTACCACTACCGCATGCAGAACCAGCATGGACCGTACACCGCGGCGGCTTTCAAGGGCGGCTCAGGTCTCGCGAATTCGATGCTGTCCAAATCGGCCGCGATCGAAATGGACGCCTTGGCCTCAGTCAACCACATCGGCATGATCTACCAGCCCAACACCGCGTACAACACCGACCGGATCGTGGAGGCGAAATGTGAGGCGTGCGGGACCGGGATCTGGAGCCGTACGTACCGCGGGGACCCGGCATATAGCGGCGTCCGGCGATACCCATGGGGGCATTGAGAACGCTTGTCGGCGTGCTGCTGCTGGCGCTCGCGGGCTGCGGCGGAGGCGATTCTCCGCCGCAGCTCGTCGACGGAAGTGCTGCGGCAAGCCTTCCAGCCGAGCTGGATGCGCTCGACAGTGCGGTGCTCACGCGAACAGAGCTCAGGAACGAGAGCGACCTCGACCAGGACGAATACGAGGCCTGCGGAGTGCCCGCCGACGGCGGAGACAGGACCGTCGTCGAGCGCACCGGCCGCCACGGCTCGAGCCTTACCATCGAGTCGGGACGCTTGCTGTTCGGGTGCGACAAGATCCCCGATCCGGCGACTGCTGAGGATCCCGATCTGCCCTCTCGGGGGAATCTGGTGTGCCAGCCCGAACGGACGCATGGACGAAGGCGTGCTCAATGACCCCCGGCTCGACCTCTGCACGAGCACCGACAGCGAGCTCACGGCGTTTGCCTGGGTGGAGCCGCAGCCGGCGACGAAGTGGATTGTCGTCTCCGATGCGGGAACGCGCGAGGTCTACGAGGTCGCCGAGTCGCTCCCGGTGCGGGTGACGACGACGGAAGGCGCGACGGCCGGGAGCTCGCGAGCCTCGTTCGACATCGCGGAGTACGCGGCGGACGGGAGCAAGCTCCGGGAATACGTGCTCGAGGCAGCCGTTGCCGGGTGACACCGCCGGGGCCGTCGCCACTCAGCTCCGCCAGACCTCTAGGCGTACGTCTCGATCTTCGCGGAACGGAAACCGGGTCGCCCGGATGACGAAGGTGACCAGGGGTCCGAGCGGCTCGTTCGAGGCCCGTGCACTCGTTGCGGACGGCGCAGGCAAGGAGACCATCCGCGCACGCGACGAGGGGGTCGGGCGCCGTTTGCACGGCCGTCGCCTCCTGGCGATGACTTCGCCGGGTCAAGACGGTCTAATGGGGTGTGGCTCTCAGCGGCAAGTGTGAGTGCGGGGCAGTTCGCTTCCGGGTGGCGGACGAGTTCCTCTATGCGGCGAACTGCCACTGCAGCCGATGTCGCGCCGCGACCGGCTCGGCGTTCAAGCCGTTTGCAGGTATCGAGCGCGAGAAGCTCGAGCTCACGGACGGTCGGGACGCGCTGCTGATCGTCGGCGAGGAGACACTGAACGACACGCGGTGCAGGGCATGCGGCTCCCTGCTCTTCTCCGTGGTGCGCGACGGCGCCTACGTGCACGTCGCGCTTGGGTCGCTCAGCGATGCGCCCAGCATCCGGCCGACGCATCACATCTTCGTCGGCTCCAAGGCGCCGTGGTTCGAGATCACCGACGACCTGCCGCAGTTCGAGGAGCACGCGAAGTGACCGTGGCGAGCACGCCGTCCAGTGGCCGTGGCACATGCTCGAGATCCAGCGCGCGCACGAGCAACGGCGCGTAGCGGATCTTTCGGTTCCACATGAACCGCCAGAGCTGCTCCTCGTGGCTCAGCTCCCGCTTCGCAGGCTGCTTCTGGAACGTGCGGAACGAACCGAGCTCGCCCTGGGCGGCAATGATCTGCTCCACGGCAGAGACGTCGAGAGCGCGGACCAGCTCGTGCTCGAGGTCTTCGACGCAGACGAAGAAGCCGAGTCGCTCCATGCCAGCACGATTGAGGTCGGAGCCAAGGCCGGCGCGCTCGAGGCCGCGCCGGAAGTCGACCTCTTCCCCAACGTCGCAGAGGCCTGCGACTTTGACGTTCGCTCCATGGGGGCCGAAGCGCTCGAGGAACCTGCCGATCGCCTGTGCACCCCCGATTGGAACGATCGAGATACGTTCGGCGGCAAGATCGCGGCCGCGGCGCTCCGCCAGCGCCTCGAGCGCGAGCCGGTCGCTCGTCCCTTCGACGAGCACCACGGTCTCGACCGATGGCTGTGTGCCGGGTTCGCTCACGACTCCTATGGGAGCACATCGGGCACCGAATGTGTCAGGCCGATGAAGTCTTGGCGCGACGCCGGTCTTACGTTGGACGCGAGCACGAGGAGGAGATGGGATGGACGAGCAGTTCACGGCCACGCTCCAGAAGGGCTCGGGCAGGGGCGCCTGGACGTATGTGATCTGGCCGGAGTCCGTGGAGGTCTTCCGCACGCGTGGTCTAGTCAAAGTGCGCGGGACGATCGACGGCCATCCCTTCCGGAGCTCCTTCATGGCAAGGGGGAACGGCACTCACATGCTCCCGGTCAAGGCCGATCTGCGCAGAGCGATCGGCAAGGAGGCGGGCGACACCGTCGCGATCCGGATCGAAGGGCGACTCACATGACCGTATCGCTCGATCGCCTCGCGGTCGTCACGCTCTTCGTCGAGGACCTCGAAGCCGCGAAGGCCTTCTACCTTGATGTGTTCGGCGTGCCGGTCGTCTTCGAGGACGACGCTTCGGCCGTGTTCAAGTTCGGAAGCACGCTCGTCAACCTCCTGAAGACCGAAGCAGCACACGAGCTCATCGAGCCCGCGGCAGTGGGACGACCCGACGCCGGATCCCGCTTTCAGCTCACGATCGAGGTCGACGACGTCGATGCGATCTGCGCCGAGCTCGCCAAGCGCGGCGTGGAGCTTCTCAACGGGACCCTGGATCGGCCCTGGGGCGTGCGAACCGCGGCCTTCCGGGATCCCGGCGGCCACATCTGGGAGATCGCGAAGTAGCTCCGCCGCCGAAGGCCTGCACAATTGAGGGCAGATGAGGAGTTCCTGTCGCACATGTCTGAGCTCACGCGGCGCGGGTTGCTGGCGCGGGCGGGCCTCGCCACGGGCGCCGTGGCGCTGGGGAAGATCGAGCGCGCCGACGCTTCGCCCGACCTGACCGACTGGGCGGCGGTGCGCGCCCAGTTCGCGCTGTCGCAAGACAGAGTCCAACTGACATCGTTCCTTCTCGCCTCGCATCCGCGGCCTGTGCGGCAGGCGATCGACCGGCAGGTCACTCCCCCGCCCGCCGCCGGCCGAAATGGACGAAATCCGCCGCCTCGTGCGGCGGGCACAGCAGGTCCTTGATCGGGATGCACAGCAGGTCGCGCTCCGCCTCGTCGGCCGCCTCCAGCAGCTTGGCGCAACGTTCCTGCCAGGGGGCTTCCAGGGCGCCCACGCCCCGCACCGTCCCGCGCAGGCCGATGCCCAGCCCCTTCAGCAGATCGTGCAGGGTCGAGGCGCTGAGGTCGCGGGTCGTGACCCAGGCGCCCTGGCTGGTGCGGGCGACCCAGTGGCTCCCGCGCAACTGCTCCAGCATGCCGTCGATCACGGCGCCGCCGACCGGCACACGGCCGATCAGGGTGCGGCGCCGCATGCCGACGCCCAGATGGCTGGCCCGCAGCAGCTCCGCCAGGATGGCGAGGGCCACCGCCACCCGCTGGGCCGCCAGCAGCCCTTCCGGACCGATGCGGGAGATCTTGCCCGCCCGCCATTCCGGCAGGGCCGCCGCCACCTCGGCGCCGACCAGCACGGTCGACCATGCGATATAAAGCCACAGCAGGAATATCGGGATACTCGACAGCGCGCCGTAAATGGTCCGGTATGCCGGGAACTGGGTGATGTACCAGCCGAACGCGTATTTCGAAATCTCCAGCAGGACAGCCGCGATCAATCGCTCCCAGCACGGCGTCCTGCCAGCGCACCGCCCGGTTCGGGATCAGCAGGTAGATCAGGGTGAAGCCGATCCACTCGAACAATCCCGGCAGCATCAGCCGCCACGTGCGGAGAGTATCGTCCTCCGGGTTGAGCTGGAAGACCGCCAGCAGATAGCTGGAAAACGACAGGCTGGCGCCGAACAGCAGCGGCGTCAGGGTCAGGATCGCCCAGAAGGCCAGCAGGCGGGTGACCAGCGAACGCGGCTCCGAAACCCGCCAGATCGCGCTGAACGAGCCTTCGATCGTCCAGAACAGCATCACGGACGTGATCGCCAGACCGACGATGCCGAAGGTGGTGAGCTGGCCGGCATTGCCGGCGAACTGGATGATCGTATCCTGGATGGCGTCGCCGACTTCGGGCACCAGATTGCGCAGGATCAGCGTCTGGGCCTGCTGCTGAAGCGTTTCATAGGCGGGAAACGCCCGGAAAATCGCAAAACCGATGGTCATCAGCGGTACCACGGCCAGCAGCGACGTATATGTCAGGGCCGCCGAGGTGGTCAGGCAATCATCGGCGAAGTAGCGCTTGAACAGGTATTCCATGAAGCTGGCGAAATCGCGCAGCCGCGTCGGGACGGACTGAAGCTGATCCGGCAAATGGGAGATGCGGAAATCCATCACGGACGCTCCCGGGGTTGACGCGGCCCGCACGGGGATGTAGCGGGGAAAAAGCCATATGGGTATTCGCCCATCCCACCTTTGATCCATTTTTTCTTTCGTGTACGATGCCGGCCGTTTCCAAGCGCCGACAGCACACCAACGAGGCCTCGATGTCTACATCTTCCCAACTCATGGCCGGCAAGCGTGGTCTGGTCATGGGCGTGGCCAACGACCGGTCGATCGCCTGGGGTATCGCCAGCGCGCTCGCCGCGCACGGCGCCGAACTGGCCTTCACCTATCAGGGCGACGCCCTCGCGAAGCGGGTCAAGCCGCTGGCCGAGTCGGTCAAATCCCCGATCGTCGTGCCCTGCGACGTGACCGACGAAGCGAGCCTCGACGCCACCTTCAAGGCCATCGAAGACCAGTGGGGAAAACTCGACTTTCTGGTTCATGCAATCGCCTTTTCGGACAAGAACGAACTGGACGGCATGTATCTCAACACGTCGCGCGCCAACTTCGCGCGGACGATGGATATTTCATGCTACTCGTTCACCGCCTGCTGTCAGCGGGCCGTGCCGCTGATGAAGGACGGCGGCAGCATGATCACCCTGTCATACTACGGGGCGGAACGTGTTATGCCCCATTACAACGTCATGGGTGTAGCAAAAGCGGCGCTGGAGGCAAGCGTACGCTACCTCGCGACCGACCTTGGTCCCCAGAATATCCGCGTCAACGCCATTTCGGCTGGCCCGATCAAGACGCTGGCGGCGAGCGGCATCGGCGATTTCCGCTATATCCTGAAGTGGAATGAGTACAACGCTCCGCTCCGGCGCAACGTCACCATCAGCGAAGTCGGCGGCTCCGCCCTCTACCTGCTGAGCGATCTGGGCAGCGGCGTCACCGGCGAAGTCCACCACGTCGATGCCGGCTACCACACCGTCGGCATGGTCGCGGTCGATTCGGCGGCGGAGACGGCTCAGCTTCTCCAGGGTCTCACCGGCAGCGCGGCCAAGGGCTGAAATCATGGCGGGCAACAGCTTCGGCACGGCGTTCCGGTTCACCACCTGGGGCGAAAGCCACGGTCCCGCGATCGGCGCCGTCGTCGATGGTGTCCCGCCGCGCCTGCCCCTGACCGAGGCGGACATCCAGCACTTCCTGGACAAGCGCAAGCCCGGCCAGTCGCGCTTCACCACCCAGCGGCAAGAGCCGGATCTCGTCAAGATCCAGTCCGGGGTGTTCGAGGGCCTGACCACCGGCACCCCGATCTCCCTGGTGATCGAGAACCAGGATCAGCGCTCCAAGGACTACGGCGATATCGCGCAGAAGTTCCGGCCCGGCCACGCCGACTTCACCTATCAGGCGAAGTACGGCATCCGCGACTATCGCGGCGGCGGCAGGTCCTCGGCGCGGGAAACCGCCAGCCGGGTCGCCGCCGGCGCCATCGCCCGCAAGGTGCTGGGCGATGGCGTCACGATCCGGGGCGCGCTGGTCCAGATCGGCCCGCACCGCATCGACCGGTCACGCTGGGACTGGGACCAGATCGACGCCAACCCCTTCTTCTGCCCCGATGCCGAAACGGCGGCCCGGTGGGAAACCTACCTGGACGAGGTCCGCAAGTCCGGCTCCAGCATCGGCGCCGTGATCGAGGTGGTGGCATCCGGCGTTCCCGCCGGCTGGGGCGATCCGCTCTACGACAAGCTGGACAGCGATCTGGCGCGGGCCATGATGACGATCAACGCCGTCAAGGGCGTGGAGATCGGCGACGGCTTCGCGTCGGCCGAGCTTTCCGGCGAAGCCAACGCGGACGAGATGCGGAAAGGTCCGGACGGGGGTGTACGCTTCCTGTCGAACCATGCCGGCGGCATCCTGGGCGGCATTTCCACCGGTCAGGACATCGTCGTACGCTTCGCGGTGAAGCCGACCAGTTCGATCCTGTCACCGCGCCAGACCGTCGATCTCGACGGCAACGAGACCGAAATCATCACCAAGGGCCGGCACGACCCCTGCGTCGGCATCCGCGCCGTGCCGGTGGGCGAGGCCATGATGGCCTGCGTTCTGGCCGATCACCTGATGCGCCATCGCGCGCAGTGCGGCGGGTGAGATCCGATACCCCGCTCCAGCCGGAGCCTTCGCGCTCCGGCGAGCGACATCCATCGCATTTCCGAAAAGATTTCCCTGAACCCGAATCCGCTCGCCGAATGTTCATAATCGATGATGGATCGCACGGCACAGGGCGGAAATGCCAAATATTCCTGCCGAAACGGATGAATTTCTGAAATCCTCCACCGATCCCGAGGGAGACGGAGGAGGTGAATTTAAGCCATTTCCTGAAGGCTTTCTTCGATCAGGTCCCCGCGATCCTTTATATCAAGGATGAGGTTGGCCGGTATGTGAAGATCAACCATCACTGTGAAAAGACTTTCCAGGTGACGGACCGGCAAGCGCGCGGCAACACCGATCATGATTTTTTTCCGGCTCGAATTCGCCGATGAGTACCGCAGCAACGACCGGCTCGTCCTGGATACCGGCGGCTTCCACACCTTCGAGGAAACCGCCATCGTGGATGGCGAGGAGCGCATTTTCCTCGCACGCAAGTTCCGGGTCAGCGACGAGCGGAACGGCAAGCATTATGTCTGCGGCATCTCGACGGACATCACGTCGCTGAAGCGCACCGAACAGGAACTGGCCGCCGCCAAGGTCGAAGCCGAGCGGGCGAGCCGGGCGAAGTCCCAGTTCCTGGCCGCCATCAGCCACGACATGCGCCAGCCGATCCAGGCCGCCTCCCTGTTCCTCGGCGTGCTCGACGGCAGGATCGGCGATCCCAAGGCGCGGGAGGTTCTGGAGCGGGTCAAGACGTCGATCGACAGCGTCCACGGCATGCTCGGCGATCTGCTCGATCTGTCACGGCTGGACGCGGCCCTGATAAAACCGGCCCTGAAGCCGCTCCAGCTTGGACCGCTGCTTGAGCGGCTTCACGCCGAATTCGCTCCCCAGGCGGAACTGAAAGGCCTGAAGCTCCGGACGGTGCCGGGCAGCGCCACGGTCGCCACCGACCCCGAACTGCTGGACCGCATCCTCCGCAACCTGCTTGCCAATGCCGTCTCCTACACCGCGTCGGGCGGCATCCTGCTGGGGTGCAGACGATGCGGCGACAGTGTCAGGATCATCGTCGCCGATACCGGCCCCGGCATTCCGGAGCCTCAGCAGCACCAGATTTTCGAGGAGTTCTATCAGGTCGGCAATCCGGAACGGGACCGCAGCCGGGGCTTCGGTCTGGGTCTCGCCATCGTCCGGCGCATCGCCGACATGCTGGAGCACCCGGTCGCGGTACGCTCCGTCGTCGGCAAGGGCTCGGTGTTTTCCGTCACGGTGCCGCTGGCGACGCCGGCGCCATCCCATGGCGCCTGCACCGCCCAATCCGCCCCCGCCTCCCGCCCCGACCGTCCGAACTGCCGGCCCGTCCTGCTGGTCGAAGACGATCCGGCGGTGCTGGGAGCGATGGTGATGCTGCTGGAGGAATGGGGCCTTTCGGTGGTGACGTCGCAGTCCCTGGAGGAGCTGGAAGACCACCATCCAGGACCTGCCTGTGCCCGCCATCCCTGATCATCGCGGATTACCGCCTGCCGGACGGCGCGACCGGCACCGACGCGGTCACCCTTGCCCGCTCCAGGATTTCCCCGGATCTGCCGGGCATCATCCTGACCGGCGACACCGATCCGGCGCGGCTGAGGGAGGCGCATGCCAACCACACCCGCCTGCTGCACAAGCCTATCCAGGCGGCGCAGCTTCAGCGGGTCGTGGCCGAAATCCTGGACGGCGCCGCCGGGGAAGGCAGCAGCCTGAAACGTGAAGCCCTAAAACGTGAAGTTTGGAAAAAGCGCCTGACCTGCCTCGGCAACGCCGGCCAGGATCGCGGCCGAGACGAAGACCGTCGCGATGCTGATCCCGAACCCGACCATCAGCATGACCCCATCCCGCTCGGCCAACCCCAGCGAAATGACGCACAGCGCTATCGCCGGGAACCATCCCAGCAGGGGAATGGGCGTCATCAGGACGATGCACAGGGCGACGCACAGCGTGCCGATCAGCCGCTCTCCCAGCGGACTGGTGAGCCACAGCATGCGCGGACGCAACACCCCCTCCAGCCGGCGCAGGCGCGGGATAAGCTTGTCCAGCATACGGGCCGCCTGCTCACGGCTGACGCTTCCCCGCAAAAGGCTGCGCGGCAGCCAGACCGACTGGCGCCCCAGCATCAATTGGACGGAAAGCAGCACCAGCGGGATGTCGAAGACGATCGCCATGCCGATCGGCAAGGGCAGCAGCGTCGGCAGCGACATCGCGAGCATGAAGCCGCCGAAAGCCCGGTGTCTGAACACATCGACCAGATCGGCGAGACTGACTCGGTCCTGCGGCAGATTATTGCGAAGTTCGGTCAGAAGATCAGTGATCCGGCGGCTGTCTTCGACTTCTTCGGAGCCGATGACGGCGGTCATGAAAGCACAACCATGAAGAACGGGGTATCCGCGATCGTTTCAGAAAAGATGGTTTCGTGCGCTATAGTCCAGCCCGTATATTTGGGCCGGTAGGCGGAAACACGCAATCGTGACATACAGGTCCGTCGCACCGCCGCACAATAGACCGATCATCGGCTCCCCGCCACCCCTTCAGGAGGAGATGACCTTGCCGCAGCCAGATTACGCCATGGCTCTTCCGGTACCGGACCCGGAAAACCTTGATGACGACCTGAAAGCTTACTTCGCCAAATGCCAGGAAAAGCTGGGTCTGGTGCCCAACGTACTGCGCTCCTACAGCGCCCGTCCGGAAAAGCTCCGCACCTTCATCAAGCTCTATAACGAACTGATGCTGGGCGACAGCGGGCTGGACAAGCTGGAGCGCGAGATGATCGCCGTGGTCGTCTCCTCCGCCAACCACTGCTACTACTGCCTCGTCGCCCATGGTCAGGCGGTGCGGAAACTGTCCGGCGATCCGCAACTGGGCGAGATGCTGGTGATGAACTACCGCGTGGCGCACCTGTCCGCCCGCCACCGCGCCATGCTGGATTTCGCCTGGAAACTGACCGTCACCCCGCACCTGATGGGTGAGGAAGACCGGCAGGGCCTGCGTGACCAAGGCTTCTCCGACGCCGACATCTTCGACATCGCCGACGTGGCCGGCTTCTACAACATGTCGAACCGGGTGGCTTCGGCGGTTGATATGATCCCCAACCCCGAGTACCACCAGATGGACAGATAGGCCCGGCACCTTAACCGGGGCGCTCCATCCAGGGTCGAATTTTTCGGGAGACACCATGTTCCGTTTCTTCGTGCGCCTTTTCGCGCTGGTCGGCCTGATCGTCGTGCTGCTGGCGGCCGGCGGCGGATACTACGCGTGGAAGACCTGGGAGCACGAAGAGCCCCTGCCCGACTCGATCGTGCTGGACCTGAACCTGGACCAGTCGCTGGAGGAGCACGGCACGGACAGCCGGCTGTCGGATGCCCTGTTCAGCCGGGGCGACAGCCTGCGCGACATGGTGGACGCGCTGGACCGTGGCCGTCTCGACCCCCGCGTCAAGGGCGTGGTGGCCCGGCTGGGCGGCGATCAGGTGGGAACCGGCAAGTCGCAGGAACTGCGTGCCGCGATCCAGCGGTTCCGCTCCAGCGGCCGCTTCGCGTTCGCCTTCTCCGAAAGCTTCGGCGAGCTGGGACCGGGCGACCGGTCCTACTACATCGCCAGCGCGTTCGACCGCATCTGGCTTCAGCCGGTCGGGCTTGTCGGCCTGACGGGGCTGAGCGCCTCGGTCCCATTCGGCCGCGGCGCTCTGGACGAGATCGGGGTGGGCCGGCATTCGCCACCGCGAGGAATACAAGAGCTTCATGAACACCTTCACCGAGCACGGCTTCACCGAGCCGCATCGGGAGATGATGGAAGCCCTCGTCGGCGACCTTCAGGAACAGCTCATCTCCGGCATTTCGCAAGGCCGCGGCATGGAGCCGGCGGCGCTCCGCCAGTTGATCGACCAGGGGCCCGTTCCTGGACCGGGAAGCGATGGACGCCAAGCTGATCGACCAGTTGGGCTATTTCGACGAGGTGACCCAGGCGGCGAAGGAACGCGGCGGCGCCGGGGCCGAACTGCTGGAAGCCCGCGATTATCTGGACGCCGCCGGACGCCCCCACCGGTCAGGGCCGACCATCGCGGTAATCTACGGCACCGGCACGATCCAGCGCGGGTCGAACGGCGTCGATCCGCTGATGGGCGGGACCTCCATGGGATCGGACGACGTGGCCGACGCCTTCCGCGAGGCCGCCGAAGACCCCGATGTCCGCGCCATCCTGTTCCGCATCGACAGCGGCGGCGGCTCCGCCGTGGCGTCCGAAATCGATCCGCCGGGCACTGGTCAATGCCAAGGCGGCCGGCAAGCCGGTGATCGTGTCGATGGGCGAAGCGGCGGCCTCGGGCGGCTACTGGATCGCCATGAACGCCGACAAGATCATAGCCCATCCCGGCACCCTGACCGGCTCCGTCGGCGTGGTGGCGGGCAAGATGGTGACGTCGGGCCTGTGGAACCGCTTCGGCATCGAGTGGGGGCAGATCAGCCGGGGCCAGAACGCCAATATGTGGTCGTCGCTCACCCCCTACAGCGAGAGCGAATCCGAGCGTCTGGACACCATCCTGGACGATATCTACGGCGCCTTCGTCCGCAATATCGCCGAAGCCCGGAAGCTGCCGGTGGCCTCCGTCCGCGATATCGCCAAGGGCCGCGTCTGGACCGGCGCCCAGGCCAAGGCGCTGGGTCTGGTGGACGAGTTGGGCGACATGGAAACGGCGCTTGGCTTCGCCCGCGAAGCCGCCGGCCTGCCCCGCGACGCCGAAGTCACCCTGGAACCCTTCCCGAAGCCGGAGCCGCAATGGATGCAGGCGCTGGATCTGATAACCGGCCGGTCGGAAGCCCGGAGCGTTTCGGCGGCCCTGACGGAGATCCGCCCGCTCCTCCGCGAATTGGGCATGCTGGCGCGCGATCCGGCGCGGGACACGCTGACGATGCCGCCGACCGGTCTGCTCCGCTAACCAGCTGACAGAGGCTTCAGCCGGCACAGAAATGTCGGCTCCGGCGGCCGGACCTTCGACTCCACCGTGGCGCAGGACGCATCGTCGATCGCGAAGCCGAAGGCGCGGAAAGCGTCTTCGGCCCCCTGCCCGCGCCGGTCGCGGCGGAACATCGCCAGCACCGGCCCGGAATGCCGCGCCACGACATCGGCCGCCTGCCGGGTGAAGGGATCGTCGGCGCGATAGACATAGTCGAAGCCGTCGAGACGGAGGAAGCGGTTGCTCGGGTCGAAAGCCGGGATGAAATGGGCATCGGCGCTACGCCCCGCCATCAGGATCACCGCATCGCGCAGCCCCTGGTAAGCGGCCGGCACTTCCGCCCCGACGAACGGATCGTTGCCCCAGTCCTTGCGGGCGAAATCCGCCTTCTGTGTCGGCGACCACCAGGAAAAGGCAGCAGCCGACCGTCGCCGCGACGCCGATCCGCGTGCCCGCCAGAGCCACCAGCATGACGCAGAGCAGCAGCGGCACCATCATTTCCAGCGGCACCGCATAGCGGTGGATCGAGAACAGCACCAGCCAGCCGACATAGCTCAGCAACGCCGTCCACAGCACCAGCCGGGCGTTGCCGGAACCGGAGAGCCGCCGTTCAGCCCTGCCATGCCGCCCGGCAAGGCGGTTGCCCAGCACGACGGCGGCCAGACAGACCGCCACGATGAAGGCGGCCAGCAGGCGGAAATCGCGCCAGGGCGCTTCCGATATGCGGTCGCCGTCAAAGCTGAAGATCGCGGGATAAACCAGATATTCCCACAGGCTTGCGGGCAGATAGCGCAGGTCGCGGCCATCGCCGGCACCGGCGAAGGGCGAGGCGAACAGCCGGTTGAAGAACGGGAAGAACGGATTGCCGAACTCCGCATACATCCGCGCCATCCAGAACCCGGCCGGAAACCAGCAACCCCGCTCCCGCCGCCACTCCGGCCACGACGCAGGCCGCGAGCCGGTCGCGAACCGGCCCCGGCCCCGCCAGCGGAGCCGCCACGATGGCGACCACGAACGGCGCCAGCGTCAGCTTCAGCCCCAACCCGATCCCGACCAGCAGACCGGCCGCCGCCGCCCGCCACAGCGTCATGCCGCCTTCACGGCGCAGCAGGACCAGCAAGGCCCCCAGGAAGAACAGGCTGGCGATCAGATCGTGGTGCCAGGAACCCAAGGTCCCCATGGCGGCGGCGGAACCGAACCCGGTCACCGCCAGGAAAGCCGGCAGCAGGTTGGGCGCCGGCTCGACCCTGCCCAATCCCTCCCCACCGTGTCAGCACGCGGCGGGCGCACAGGAACAGCAGGATGATGTTGACGCCGTGGATGGCGCCCAGGCCAAAGCCCACCGCCCGTGGCGGCAGCGTCTCGACCGCCGCATAGAAGGCGATATCCAGCGCCGGGTTGAGGAAGGTGTGGAACACCGCCGGCAGAATGTCGAAATTCAGCCTGTCGTTCAGGAAGGCATAGCCGTTGTAATAGTGATAATGCAGAAGGTCCCAGGCCATGCTCTTGCCCATGTGCAGGGACACGAGCCCGGCCAGCACAGGGCTGATCCAGATGAAGACGGGAATGGCGCGATTGAGATAGCGGAGAACTTCCGCACCCTGGACTTTTTCACCGGTGGTCGTCTCGACGGTCATCATTCTTACCGGGTATCGGGCCAGCGGATCGAACCGTCCCATTTACCGGTAATGACCGCTCACGGGCCGATGTTCTTTGTGTGACCGCCCGCGGGCAAAAGGCCTTACCCGTCGGTATCCCCCGGCACCACCGACGGAGGGTTCCGCACCCCGCCGATCAGGAACTCCCGGTTGCCTTCCGGCCCCAGGATCGGGCTTTCGGCGATGCCGAGCAGGCTCCATCCCTCCAACCCGGTCAGCCAAGCCGAAACGGTCTCGCAGACCTCCCGGTGAAGTTCCGGGTCGCGCACGACGCCGCCCTTGCCCACCCTGCCCTTGCCGACCTCGAACTGAGGCTTGATCAAGGCGACCAGATGCGCGCCCGGACGCGTCAGCGCCAGGGCGGCGGGAAGCACGGTCATCAGGCTGATGAAGCTGGCGTCGCAGACCACCAGATCGACCGGCTCGGGGATTTCCGCCGCCGTCAGGTGACGGGCGTTGGTCCGCTCCAGCACCACGACGCGCGGGTCCTGGCGCAGCTTCCAGGCCAGTTGACCATGGCCGACATCGACCGCGTAGACCTTGGCGGCGCCCCGCGACAGCAGCACGTCGGTGAAGCCGCCGGTCGAAGCGCCGACATCCAGGCAGATCAGCCCGGCGGGATCGATGCCGAACTGGTCCAGCCCCTCGACCAGCTTCAGCCCGCCGCGCGACACCCAGGGATGATCCTGCCCCTTGAGCGCCAGCGGCGCATCGGCGGCCAGCATCTGCCCGGCCTTGTCGATGCGCAGCGTGTCGGAATAGACCAGCCCCGCCATGATCAGCGCCTGCGCCTTGGCCCGGCTTTCGACAAGCCCACGCTCCACCAGGAGCGTATCGACACGGGAGCGGCTCATGACGGGTGGATTCCTTGGCAACCAGTTCCTTGCCGCCGGCGGGCTCAGGCCAGCCAGCGTCTTGAAGTAGTCTATGGTCCGCTCAAGTCCCTGGCGCAAGGGAATGGTCGGCTGCCAGTCCAGCAATTCGCGCGCCTTCGTGATATCCGGGCGGCGCTGCAGGGGATCGTCCTGGGGCAGCGGCATCTGGACGATTTCCGAGCGCGATCCGGTCATCTCGATCACGATCTCGGCCAGCTGGCGGATCGTGAACTCACCGGGATTGCCGATGTTGATCGGCCCTGTCACGGTGTCCGGCGCGTCCATCAGCCGGATGAAAGCCTTCGATCAGGTCGTCCACATAGCAGAACGAGCGGGTCTGGTTGCCGTCGCCATAGATCGTGATCGGCTTGCCCTGAAGCGCCTGCACGATGAAGTTGGACACCACCCGGCCATCCTGGGGATTCATCCGGGGGCCATAGGTGTTGAAGATGCGCACCACGCGGATATCGACGCCGTACTGCCGGTGATAATCGAAGAACAGCGTTTCGGCGCAGCGCTTGCCCTCGTCGTAGCAGGCGCGCGGGCCGATCGGATTGACGTTGCCCCAGTACTCCTCCCGCTGCGGATGGACCGCCGGATCGCCATAGACTTCCGAGGTCGAAGCCTGGAAGATCTTGGCCTTCACCCGTTTCGCCAGCCCCAGCACATTGATGGCGCCATGGACGCTGGTCTTGACCGTCTGCACCGGGTCGTACTGGTAATGGATCGGCGAGGCCGGGCAGGCCAGATTGAAGATCTCATCCACTTCCAGATAAAGCGGGAAGCAGATGTCGTGACGGATCACTTCGAAGTGCGGGATGCCTGAGCAGATGCACGAATGTTGTCGCGGGCTCCCGTGAAATAATTATCGACGCAGATGACTTCATCCCCCGTGAAAGAAGCCGCTCGCACAGGTGCGATCCCAGAAATCCAGCACCACCTGTCACCAGAATGCGCTTACGCACGCTCGTATTTCTCATTATCTTATTGTCTCCAAGGCAGTGTGCGAAGCACCGAGAATTAGGAAGGGTCGGACCATTCCGTGTTGGTTCAAGGTTTGCGCAGCGTCGTTGGCTGGCGCCTCGACCAGGCGCAAGGTATGGATTGCAAGCCTCAGAAGAGTTGGGTCACCGGAATAGCCAAGCGCCGCTTTGAAATTCCTTTGGTCAGCCGTGAAACTCCATGATCCGATCATTCTCTGCGATGGTGGCGCTCCGTCAGTAGGCCATGACTTTGGTGACGAGTGCAAGCCCTGCGGTTGACGATATTTAACATTGTAACCTGATACCAGATCTCATCATTCTGGAAGCCAGGATGAGCCAGGTTGCCGCATTGGGGGTTAACGAAACCGGCTTGATCGCCATAGCAGTATGACTTAACCAGCTTTTTCAATCAGAGGTGCCGTTCAACGGAAAATCTGCATATCTTTCCAATCCACACTCTCTCTGGATGCTCATCGACGCTGACCGGCACGTTGTTCCAGTTGTGAACAGACATGCGGACTGCCGCTCTACCATGAACAAAGACTCCCCAAACCGTCGCTAGAACGATGAAGGCAATGAGGGTGCGCCTTGCAAGCAACGACCGGGGAAGTTCATTCAACGCCGGTATCAATAGAATGGACAGCAGGCCGAGCACCGGCGCATGGAGGCGTGGACCGAACGAGTAACCTCCCCACCAATGGGCAAAGCAGGCGACTATCGCAAAGAACAGCAGGCATACCACCATTATAAACGGTACAGCAGCTTGAAGGCTATATCACGCCGGAACGCGATCACGCCACCCCAGATACTGAGAAGAAAAATTGGATTGAATATAAAAAGCCCACGGTTCGGGCTGAACATTTGCCCTATCAGATGCTCCCCAAAGCCATCCAAACTTAATCGGGAAGATCGATAATACGGCGGCAGGATATCTCCGTAACCTACGTAAGACCAAATGAAAAATCCTGACATGAGAATTGCCAATATGGCCGTTACCTGTATAGCTTTTTCTTTATCCTTTAACGCCAGATATCCGATAACTGCCAATATCACGAGAGAGAAATCTGGTCTGGAAAGATACCCCAGGAACAGAACGAATGGCAGAACCAACATCCATCGTCTGGTCGTTTCCGTTACAATGTAGAATGCCAACAGACTGAGCAGGACAACCACGTTATGCGACCACAGCCCTCCGGCATGGATGGACAAATGCGATGTGCCAAATGCAAACAATCCCGCAATAAATAGCGATTTTGGCACAGCTGCAGCCCAAGTTTCCCGCAAGAGCAAACAACACAACTACAGAAAGGGCAGCAATGACGTTTGCCGCAACTACGGCAATGTCAAAGCTCGGGACACTGAAGATTTCGCCAATGAATGTGAACGGGAGTGCTACAATGCTGACTCCAACCGGAAAAATATTGACCAGCCCGAATTGATCCGATGCCACGATTCCATAGTTCTGATAAGCCTTGATCAGATCGGCATACTCGGAAAGATCGATATCCCCATCATGCAAGATCGATAGCGCAGTCGGAATGTACCATCTGTTATCAGAAAAATTCCCCAGTCCTTGGAGAAATGGAAAAACTCGTATATGTTGCCAGAACTATGATTCCCAACGATAGAGCAGTAAAAAGTCGATAATTTTTCTGGTAAAGGGCAATAGAAGGCAGCGTAAGCACCGCACACAGCAGCATAATGTTTCTAACTATAAGCTGCGACAATGACAACTCATAGACACGCACTGAATCTACTTTTATGCCTTCATCTGCCGAAGTGAAGAATATCCTCAGAGAAGCTCTTTCCGGTGGTGTATCAGAATTAATTATATATTGTTGCTTTTTGTCACTGCATGAGAATTCTTTTTCCTGGTTTGTAAAATCGTACCCAGCTCCATAAAAATCGACATGGTACCTCACCCAAGGTTTGCAGCTTACCTCGATCTTGATAACATAGTTTGTTTTTTGTTTGAGGCTGATATCCATGGTTGCAATAGAAGGGCCGGCGCTCGCTGGATCGATGAAAAATCCTTGTTCAACATGACGAACGCCAGACCATGCGCTTGACTCGGACACAACCTCCTGTCCAAAGGCTATAAAAAAGGCCGAAGCTGCGTAAATGGATAGTGCAAACAGAGACAGAAGCGATCCGAATGACCACACAAACTCTTTCGAAAACAGAGCTTTAGTAATCAATAATAAAAAAATTTATAATAAAACTCTGATAAATCTTTGGCAGTTAATTCTTCAGCACCATGCTCCTTACTACCATTTTTTTTCTTCAAGAACGCCGACATGTTACTCCACTTCTCTTGACGGCCGAAAATTCCGACCTGTCGTGCAGCCTTCAATTCGGGCGCGAGTGGTCGGGCCACGGCCCAACCTACAAGCGCCGAGATCCGTAGGTTGGGCCGTGGCCCAACATTTCCGGAGCGCCGGTCAAGATGCAATGCCGTTGGGATAACCCTCCGACCACCGCCCCCTGGGGGTGTCCGGCAGGAACAGGACGGCTTTTTGGCCGCCCCGTGTCCAAATCCAACAAAACGGCAGACTACGCCCGCGCCGCCCCTTGCCCAGGCAGGCCGTGGGTAAGCCCCTCCACACCCAGCGCCTTCAGCGCCGTTCCCACGATGTGACGCGCGGTGAGGCAGGCTTCCTCATACTGCTTCGCGGGCGTGTCGTGATCCAGGAAGCGGTCCGGCAACACCATCGGCCGGATCTTCAGCCCCTGGTCAAGCAGCCCGGCTCCCGCCAGGAAATGCAGGACGAAGCTGCCGAAGCCGCCGACCGAGCCTTCCTCGATGGTGATGACCACCTCGTGGTCGGTGGCGACGCGGCGGATCAGGTCCTCATCCAGCGGCTTGGCGAACCGCGCATCGACGACCGTGGTCGAAAGCCCGCGCGCCGCCAGATCCTGGGCGGCGGTCACGCATTCCTGAAGGCGGGCGCCGAAGTTCAGCAGGGCTACCTTGGTGCCCTCCTGGACCACCCTGCCCTTGCCGATCTCCAGCACGCGCCCGCGCTCCGGCATGTCACGGCCGACGCCTTCGCCACGCGGATAGCGGAAAGCGCTGGGACGGTCATCGATCGCCGCCGCCGTCGCCACCATGTCCATCAGCTCGACCTCATCGGAAGCCGCCATCAGGACCATGTTGGGCAGGCAGCCCAGATAGGCCACGTCGAACGAACCGGCATGGGTGGCGCCATCGGCGCCGACCAGACCGGCGCGGTCGATCGCGAAGCGGACGGGCAGCGACTGGAGCGCCACGTCATGGACGACCTGATCGTAGCCGCGCTGAAGGAAGGTCGAGTAGATCGCGGCGAACGGTTTGTAGCCTTCCGTCGCCAGACCGGCGCAGAAGGTCACCGCATGCTGCTCCGCGATGCCGACATCGAAGATCCGGCGCGGGAAGCGCTTGGCGAAGATATCCAGCCCCGTGCCCGACGGCATCGCCGCCGTGACCGCGATGATCTTCTCGTCGGCCTCGGCTTCCTTGACCAGGGCTTCCGCGAAGACCCGCGTGTATGTCGGCGCGTTGGACTTCGCCTTGGCCTGCGCGCCGGTCACCACGTCGAACTTCGACACGGCATGCAGCTTGTCGGCCGAAGCCTCCGCCGGGGCGAAGCCCTTGCCCTTCTGCGTCACGACATGGACCAGCACCGGCCCGCTGTCCTCGCTGTCGCGCAGGTTCTGCAGCACCGGCAGCAGGTGGTCCAGGTTATGGCCGTCGATCGGGCCGACATAGTAGAAGCCCATTTCCTCGAACAGGGTGCCGCCGGTCACCATGCCGCGGGCGTATTCCTCGGCCTTGCGGGCCGCCTGCTTGAGCGGACGCGGGAACTTCTCGGCGATGTCCTTGGCCAGATGGCGCAGGCTCAGATACGGCTTCGACGAGATCAGCCGCGACAGGTAGGCGCTCATGGCGCCGACCGGCGGGGCGATCGACATGTCGTTGTCGTTCAGGATGACGATCAGCCGGCTGTCGTCGTCGCTGCCGGCGTTGTTCATGGCTTCATAAGCCATGCCGGCGCTCATGGCGCCGTCGCCGATCACGCAGATCGTATGGTTGCGCTTGCCGGCCAGCTTGTGCGCCACCGCCATGCCGTAGCCGGCGGAGATCGAGGTCGAGCTGTGGGCGGTGCCGAACGGGTCGTACTCGCTCTCCGACCGCTTGGTGAAGCCGGACAGGCCCGCACCCTGGCGGAGCGTACGGATGCGGTCGCGGCGTCCGGTCAGGATCTTGTGCGGATAGGCCTGATGGCCGACATCCCAGATCAGGCGGTCGGCCGGGGTATCGAAGACATAGTGAAGCGCCACCGTCAACTCGACCACGCCCAACCCGGCGCCCAGATGACCGCCGGTCACGGAGACCGCGTCGATCGTCTCGGTACGCAACTCATCCGCCAACTGCCGGAGCTGGTCGGGTTTCAGCTTCCGGACCTGCGCCGGAATTTTACAGCGGTCGAGCAACGGAGTTTTACTGGTAGCGGTCAATACGACCTCCTCTGGTCAGACGCGCCGCTCATGTTGACGCCTGTCAATGACGCCGCTCAACGACATAGGTTGCCACGGCCTTTAGCAAATCCGCCCGTTCGTCGAAAATTTCGAGATGACGGGCGGCCTGATCGGCTAGCAGGCGCGCCTGATCGCGCGCCCTGTCGATACCCAGGATGGACACGAAAGTCGCCTTGCCCGCGGCGGCATCCTGTTGCACCGGCTTGCCGGTAATGGCGGGATCGCCGTCGATGTCGAGCAGATCGTCGGCGATCTGGAACGCCAGCCCCAGATCATGGGCGTAATTGTGCAAAGCCTGCATCTGCGGCTGCGAAGCCTTGCCCAGGATCGCCCCGGCGCAGCAGGAAAACGCGATCATCTCGCCGGTTTTCAGGCGCTGGAGCCGGGTGGTCGATCCCATGTCGAACTGCTCGTGCTCGGCGATCAGGTCGAGCATCTGGCCGCCGACCATGCCGTGCATGCCGGCGGCCTTCGCCAGCCCCGCCACCAGGGAACACCGCACCTTGGGGTCCTCGTGGGTGGCCGGATCGGCCAGCACTTCGAACGCCAGGGTCAGCAGCGCGTCGCCGGCCAGGATGGCGGTCGCATGATCGAACTGGCGGTGGACCGTCGGGCGGCCCCGGCGCAGGTCGGAATTGTCCATCGCCGGCAGATCGTCGTGGACGAGCGAATAGCAGTGGATGAACTCCACGGCGGCCGCGACGCGTACGGCGCACTCCCTGGAGACGCCGAACAGGCCGGCGCTGTTCAGCACCAGAAAGGGCCGGAGCCGCTTGCCGCCGCCCAGGCACGCATAGCGCATCGCCTCGAACAGCTTGGCTTCGGTCAGGTCGGACATCGGCAGGAGATGGTCGATTTCCTGTTCGACCAGCTCCGCCGCCTCGCCCATGGCGGAGGACAGTTCTTTCGCCACTATTCGATCCGTGCGGGTTCGGCGCCGATGGAACCGTCGGCGGCTACGGTGATGCGGTCGACCTTGGCCTGCGCTTCGCGCAGTTTGGTCTCGCAGTGGCGGCGCAGCGCGGTGCCGCGCTCATAGGATGTGATCGCATCGTCAAGCTTCGCGCGCCCTTCCTCAAGCTGGCGCACGATGCGCTCCAGCTCGCCAAGGGCGTCCTCGAAACTCAATGCTGCGACATCCGGGGGAATTGCGGGTTCTGCCATCATCCTACCGTCACCAGGGTACCCGGTGACTTTAGGGCGGTCACCGGCCTATCCGCAAGTCCGGGTTGGCTCCCCGGATTGACGGGTGAGGTCATTCACCCGACTGCGGAGGCCGGCCGGATTACGCCGCCATCAATTCCTGTACGTGCGCCGCGCAACTGGAGGCAAGGGCGCGAATGTCGTACCCCCCTTCCAAAGTGGATACGATTCGGGCGCCGCAATATTCCCGCGCGAACTCGCCCAGCTTGCGCGTCACCCAGACATAATCGTCATCGACCAGATGCAGGCTTGCCAGCGGATCGCGGGTATGGGCATCGAAACCGGCCGAAATCATGATCAGTTCGGGCAGGAAATGCTCAAGCGCCGGGAAGATCCGCGACGACATGGCGTGGCGGAATTCCGGGCTGCCCGACATCGCCGGCAAGGGCACGTTGACGATGTTGTCGGCGACACCCCGCTCCTCGACGAATCCGGTGCCGGGATAGAGCGGCGCCTGATGGATCGAGGCGTAGAACAGGCCCGGATCGTTCTGGAAGATGTCCTGGGTGCCGTTGCCGTGATGGACGTCGAAATCGATCACCGCGACGCGGGAGATGCCATGGACCTTCCGCGCCTGCTCGGCGCCGACGGCGACATTGTTGAACAGGCAGAAGCCCATGGCCTTGGCGATCTCGGCATGGTGGCCGGGCGGGCGGGTGGCGCAGAAGGCGTTGCGCGCCTCCCCCGTCATGACGGCGTCGACGGCGGCGCAGACGGCGCCGGCGGCGCGCAGCGCCGCCTCGCCGGAGCTGGGCGACAGGATCGTGTCGTTGTCCAGTTCGACATGACCCTCGGCGGGGATCGCGGCCAGCACCCGCTCGATGTACGAAATGGGATGGACGCGGGCCAGTTGCTCGATCTCGGCCCGCGGCGCCTCGCGGCGGTCGAGGAAATGGAAGGCCTCACCCTCAAGCGCCGCCAGCACGGCCTTCAGCCGCTCGGGGCATTCCGGATGCCCGATGCCGGTGTCGTGTTCGATGCAGGAGGGATGGCTGAAAAGGGAGGTATACATGCGGCTTCTTCTTTTTCTGAGCGTTTCCCCGCGTGACGGCGGGATCGACCGACCGTCACGGCTTACCCCGCTCGGGCCTCCCGAGGAACCAGCCTCAAGAGTGCGCCTGCGCGGCTGAATTGATTATCGGCTATTGCCGTATGCCGCGCCGCAACTATTCCAGAGGATGGAACAGCGCCATCTTGCCGCGCCCGCCCTCCCTCGCGCCCCACTCCGCCGTCCTCAGCCGGCCTTGCGGATGCGGAAGGTATAGACCGCCCCCGTCTGTTCGGCGGAAACCAGCTCGTTCCCGGTAGCCTCGCAGAAGGCCGGAAAATCGCGGACGGCCGCCGGGTCGGTCGCCGCGACCTCAAGGATGTCGCCCGGCGCCAGATGTTTCATGGCCTTCCGTGCCCGCAGGACCGGCAAGGGACAGGTCAGATCCTTGGCATCGAGGGTATGGGTCGTCATTTCCGCTATTCCCGACTGTAAAGTGTTCGCCTCACCATTAGACAGGCATGCCGAGGCTGTCGATATCCACGTCTGTTCGCATGTTTTTTCAAGTCGATTTCATGAGGAATTAGAGTGCGCGCGGCCGATAGTTCGCCAGAATACCCGTGTACCGACATGTAGGTAGTTGCTATACTAAAGGTCTAGACCCGGCCCGGTGACTTGGAGAACATAGTACCGACCATGGATACCGGGAATCTGCAGGCGAAGGCGCGCGAAGCGGGCGCATTGCTCAAGGCCATGGGCAATGAGCGCCGCCTGCTGATCCTCTGCCATCTCGCCGGGGGCGAGAAGTCGGTCGGCGAACTTGAGGACGCGATCGACCTCAGCCAGTCGGCGCTGTCCCAGCATCTGGCGCGGTTGCGCAAGGACGGGCTGGTCCGGACCCGCCGCAAGGCCCAGACCATATACTATTCGATCGACAGCGCCGCCGCGGCGGCGGTCATGAAGACCTTGCAGGATCACTGGTCCGTCAAGCGGGAAGCGGCGATCACCTTCCCCAGCGGCCGCCCAGACGCCGGAAGAAACCGGGGCGGTCAGCGCGGGTCGGTGATCATCCACCGCACCCCCACCGCCACCAGCGCCGCCCACCCCGCCATGAACGACAGGCCGCCGACGGGGGCGACGGCACCCAGCGGGCTCGGCCCCTGGATCGCAAGAAGATAGAGCGCTCCGCAGAACAGCACGATACCGGCCAGAAACGCCCACCCCGCGAAGGCCAGCAGCCGGGGCGTCCCGGCGTTTCCTTCCAGACGGACCAGCGCCGCCACCCCGGCCAGCGCCAGCGCGTGCCACATCTGGTACTGCCCCGCTATTCTGAACAGCTCGATCATCCGTGGATCGGAAAGCCCGTGGGAGGCATAGGCGCCGGTCGCCACCGCGATCCCGCCGTTGAGCGCCGCCAGCGCCAGCCAAATCCCGTAATCCGCTTTGAAACGCGCCCCGTCATTCGGAAAAACTCCCTTAGTTCACTTTTGATTTCATTCAAAAGCTGCCAGATCGACTGTGCATCGCCGTCAATTGGCCCGAACCTTGCTGTGAGAGAAAAGACAAGCGGTCGCATAAGCCTATATCGATTGGCTGATGCAGGCTGCTTCGCATTTTGCAACTCGAGGTTGGCGGAAGCAGGAACATGCCTCGCACATCGCGCATTTCATCTGGTGTCGGGCAACCGGCCAGCATTCGAGGTCAGGACTTCCGGTCCTGACCAGCCGGTTTACCTCGACCCAACATGCGTCGGCGGAAAAGGCGCTTGCCGGGATCCTGAATTCGGCGCTCGACGGTGTAGCGCTGCTCCGCGCCATACGCAACGCCGCCGGCCGGATCGTGGATTTCCGCTGGACCAGGATCAATCCGGAAGGGGAGAGGATCTTGGGGCGCAAGGCCGATGTCCTGATCGGGCAGAAGCTGCTGACGACGTTTCCGGACAGTCGCCCATGGCGGCCTCATGGAATGCTGGGCGGAGGCGGTGGACAGCGGCAAGCCGCTCCGCCATGAGCAGGAATACATCCATGACGGGATGCGGGGCTGGATCGAGTATTCCGTCGCCGGAGTCGATGACGGCGTTGCCGTGACGTTCCGTGACGTCTCGGCCCGGCACCGCGACGCCGCGGCCCTTCAGGCGGCTTTGGCGGAAGCGCGGAAGGCCGAGCAGGCCAAGAGCCACCTTCCTGGCGCTGGTAAGCCATGAACTGCGTACGCCGCTCAACGGAGTCGTGTGCGCGCTCGATCTGCTGACCGGCTGTGCGAGCCCGGACCGCGAGCCTGTTCCTCGACACCGCCCGCGCGTCGGCGCGCGAGTTGAACAGGGTCGTCGCCGCCATCCTTGATTTCACCAATCTCGATGCCGGGCCGGCAAAGCCGAAGCCCGTCGCCTTCGACCTGCATGACCTGATCGATCAGGAAGCGGAATCCATCGCCCCCGATCGCCGCGGCGAAGAAGCTGCGGGTGGAATGCCGGATCGAGCGGAACGCGCCGCGCCATCTCATCGGCTCTCCCGACCATATCCGCCAGATCCTGCGCACCCTGCTGGAAAACGCCGTCAAGTTCACGCAAGCCGGCTCGGTGGAACTGGCGCTCACCTCCTGCCCCGACCCTCCTGTCCGATCCAGCCATCCTGCACGGACATCGCTGCGGCGGCGCCACGCATGCTTCTCGCTGTCGGTCAGCGATACGGGATCGGGATCGATCCGGAGTTCCATACCGCCTGTTCCAGGCATTCTTCCAAAGGGACTCGTCGTTGAACCGGCCGCATGATGGATGCGGGCTGGGTCTCGCCATCTGCAGCCGGCTGGCCGATCGGCTCGGGAGGAACCCTCACCGTCCAAAGCCAGCCGGGCCAGGGCAGCACCTTCAGGCTGGATCTGGCGCTGCCCCTGGCCGACCATCCCGGCGACATCCGGCCAGCCGAGTCGCCGGAAACAGCCTGAAGAAGCGCATCCTGCTGGCCGATCCCGGTGAAGCCAGCGGGATGGTGACCGCCCTGATGCTGGCGCGCGCGGGTTTCGAGGTCGAGACGGTGACCGGAGGGCTGGAAGCGCTCCGGGTGGCCAAGCTGCGCCGGTTCGATGCCATGGTGATCGACATGGACGCTGCCGGACATGAACGGCGTCCTGACCGTCAAGGCGCTGCGCCGGCTCCCCGGTCCCAACGGCTCCGTCCCCATCGTCGCGATCACGGGCGCCCAGGACGTCTACAACGACCAGCGATCCCTTGCCGCCGGCGTCACCGACCTGATGGTCAAGCCGTTCCGCAAAAGCAACCTGCTGGAACGGCTGGAGCGGTTCGTCCACGCCAGGCGGAAGATGATGCGAAGCATGAAAACGCCGTTCAGTCGAACAGCGCGTCGATCTCGGCCTGACTGATCGCTTTGCCCTGAAGCTGCGGCCCGTTCAGCAGCTTCGCTTCCTCCGCCACCGGCACTTCGACCGAGTGCGGCAGATGGGCGAAGGCTTCGGCTCCCCAGGTCTGGATCATGGCGACCACCCGCTCCTCGATGAAGTCGAGCGTGCGCACCACCTTGCCGATCCGCTGGCCGGTAATGTCCTGAAAGTTGCAGGCCTCGAAGATGCTGACCACCGCATCCATCATGAGGTCGAGATCCCGCTTGTCCGACGGATCGGACAGGCGCGCCTTCATCGCGACCGCCGTCTTCTCGATCAGTTCCGCGGCACTCAGCACGCCGTTGGTGGCGTGTTCGGTGGCGCTGACGATGGCGGCCAGTTCCTCCCCCGCCACGACCAGCCGGTCCTGCTCCGCCTTGGGATGACGGAGCGCCGCGATCTCGATCTGGGTCGCCTGGATACGCCGCTGAAGATCGGCCACGTCGGGTCCGACTTCGGCCGGAGCCGCAGGCGCCGGCTGGAGCGCCGACAACTCGTCCAGCCGCCGCTCGATCCTGTCGATCGCCGCCATGAACTCAGCCGGCGTGGCGCCGGGAATCGCTGCCGGTGCCGCAAGCGCCGGAAGGCCGCCGGACGCGGGTGCCGCGGTTCCGGTTCGGCATGGGCCGCATGCCGCAGCGGCAGGCCCAGGCGTTGCAGTTCTGCGGTGAATGGCTTGGCCGACATTGCGGGGCGATACCTGCGAATCTGATGCGCTTGGATGCTGGAGTATGGCCGTATCCAATTTATCGAAAGTTAACTTACTGCACCGCAGCAACCGCCAACTCCTGCGCTTCAAGGCAGATCCGCGATCAGCACTTCGGCATCCCCGACCGCCTCGATCGTAATGGCGCTCTCGCCGCTGATGGCCGACTCCGTCACGCTCGCCGACTCGGTCCCGTTGACCCGGAGCGTGCCGCGCGCGACCACCAGATAGGCCCGCCGCCCCTGCCCGATCGCATGGCTGACGGTCGTCCCGGCCGGCAGCGTCGCTCCCAGCAGCGCCGCGTCCTGGTTGATCGACAAAGCGCCCTTCTCCCGGTCGCCGTCGCGGCCCGAAGCCAGCACGACCAGCCGGCCGGAGGCCTCGCCCTTGGGGAATGCCTTGGTTTCCCAGCGCGGCGCATGGCCCTCGGCGTCCGGCATGATCCAGATCTGGAAGATCCGGGTCGGATCGGCCTCGCGGTTGAACTCCGCATGCAGGATGCCCTTGCCGGCGCTCATCACCTGGACGTCGCCCGCGACCGTGCGGCCGACATTGCCCAGATGGTCCTCGTGGGTGATGGCCCCTTCCCGGACATAGGTGATGATTTCCATGTCGCGGTGGCCGTGGCGCGGAAAGCCGGTGCCCGGCTGGATCGTATCGTCGTTCCAGACCAGCAGCGGGCCAAAGCCGTTGCGCTCGCGGATGCGGTAGTTGGCGAAGCTGAAATTGGCGAAGCTGAAATGAAGCGGGCAGCCAGCCATTCATTGTCGAACCGCCCCAGAGAGGCGAAGGGAATGACCTCGATCATCGTGTCGGATCCTTGAAGTATTGAACCGGTCCCTGTCATGGGGAGCGTCGTAATCGAGCGCCGGCCCCTTGGGCACGATGCCGGTCGGGTTGATGGTCTTGTGGCTGCCGTAATAGTGCCGCTTGATGTGATCCAGGTTGACCGTCTCGGCGACACCGCCGGTCTGGTACAGGTCGCGCAGATAGTTCGACAGGTTCGGGTAGTCCTCGATGCGCTGCAGGTTGCACTTGAAGTGCCCGACATAGACCGGGTCGAAGCGCACCAGCGTCGTGAAGAGCCGCCAGTCGGCCTCGGTCTGCCGGTCGCCGACCAGCCAGCGCTGGCGCTCCCAGCCGCTCCTCCAGCGTGTCGAGCGCCTCGAACAGCCGGTCGAAGGCCTCTTCATAGGCCTCCTGGTCGGTGGCGAAGCCGGCCTTGTAGACGCCGTTGTTGACCCGGTCGTAGACATAGGCGTTGATCTCGTCGATCTCCGCGCGCAGAGCTTCCGGGTAGAAATCCAGCGAGGCGTCGCCGAAGGCGTCGAACTCCGAATTCAGCATCCGGATGATCTCGGCCGAATTCGTTGCTGACGATCGTCCGCTTCTGCTTGTCCCACAGCACCGGCACCGTGACGCGGCCGGAGATGTCGGGTTTGACCTCGGTATAGACCTGATACAGGAAGCTCTTGCCGTTGACCGGATCGGCGCCCGGCGCCAGCTCCCAGCCATTCTCCAGCATCAGCGGCTCGACCACCGAGACGGTGATCGCGTCCTCAAGCTTCTTCAGCTTGCGGAAGATCAGCGTGCGGTGCGCCCATGGGCAGGCCAGCGAGACATAGAGATGATAGCGCCCCGGTTCGGCCTTGAAGCCCGACGAACCGTCGGCGGTGATCCAGTTCCGGAACGCGCTCTCCTGCCGCTTGAACGCGCCGCCGGTCGATTTCGTGTCGTACCACTGGTCGTGCCAGCGTCCGTCGATCAGCAAACCCATGGTCGTCGTCCCTTTCGCATCGTGATTTCCATGACACGGCCCCAATGGGCCGCGTCACGGGGTTCCAACATCAGCCGTGCAGCTTCGCCGCGATCTCCGCGACGTGGCGGCCCTGGAAGCGGGCGCCGTCCAGCTCGTTGGCGCTGGGCTGGCGCGAACCGTCGCCCTCCGCCAGCGTGGTGGCGCCATAGGGCGAGCCGCCGGTGATCTCGTCCATGTTCATCTGGCCGGCGAAGCTGTAGGGAAGGCCCACGATCACCATGCCCTGGTGCAGCAGCGTGGTGTGGAACGACAGGATGGTGCTTTCCTGGCCGCCGTGCTGGGTGGCGCTGGAAGCGAAGACGCTGCCGACCTTGCCGATCAGCTTGCCCTGCGCCCACAGCCCGCCGGTCTGGTCGAGGAAGTTGCGCATCTGCGACGCCATGTTGCCGAAGCGGGTCGGCGTGCCGAAGATGATGGCGTCATAATCGGCCAGTTCGGCCGGGTTGGCGATCGGAGCCGCCTGATCCAGCTTGACGCCGGCCTGGGCCGCGACATCCGGCGGCATCAGCTCGGGCACCCGCTTGATCGTGACTTCGGTGCCGGGAACCGACCGCGCACCCTCGGCGACAGCGCCGGCCATCGTCTCGATGTGACCATAGGTGCTGTAATAGAGTACCAGGACCTTTGCCATGTCTCGTCTCCCCATTTTGAATTTCGGTGGCGGCGATCCGCCGCCTCGACACGACTGAAGATAGGGCGTTGCGCCGGAACCGATAATAGCCCAATGTCGAACTTGATTGTTTTGTCCAACGCAACAATCGAGGCAACAATCGGGACTCGGCCATGGACCGGCTCGACGACATGCTGGCCTTCATCCGCGTGGTGGATACGCGCAGTTTCACCGCCGCCGCCGAAAAGCTGGGAGTATCCAAGTCGGCCGTCAGCCGGCGCATGACCGAACTGGAAAACCGTCTGGGCGCCCGTTTGCTCAACCGGACCACCCGAAGCCTCAGCATCACCGAAGTCGGACAGGCCTTCTACGAGCGCTGCTCCCGCATCGTCGCCGACGTGGAGGAAGCGGAGCGCGCCGTCGCCGACCTCTACGCCGAACCGCGCGGCACGCTGAAGATCAACGCGCCCATGTCGTTCGGCATGATCCACCTCGCCCCCGCCATCGCCGAGTTCCTGCGCCGCCATCCCGGCCTGGAGATCGACATGGACCTGAACGACCGCTTCGTTGACCTGATCGAGGACGGCTACGACGTGGCGGTGCGGATCGGGCGGCTCCGCGACAGCAGCCTCGTGGCGCGCCGTCTGGCGCCCAACCGCCACGTCGTCGTCGGCAGCCCCGCCTACTTCAAGACCCATGGCCGCCCGACGCACCCCGACGATCTGGCCCGGCACAACTGCCTGCTCTACACCAACGCCTCGCCGCCGGATCAATGGCACTTCACGGTCGCGGGCAAGCCCTGCGCGGTCAAGGTTTCCGGCACCCTCAGGGTCAACAACGGCGAGGTCCTGCGCGAAGCCGCCCTTGCCGGCCAGGGCATCACGATGCTGCCGACATTCCTGCTCGGCGAGCAGATCGCGCGCGGCCAGCTTGATGTGGTGCTGACCGAGTTTCTCCCCAGCGACAGCGCCGTCTATGCCGTCTACCCGCACAGCCGCCACCTGTCGCCCAAGGTCCGGGTCTTCGTCGATTTCCTCGCCGGAAGGTTCGGCCCGGTGCCGTACTGGGACTCATCGCTGCACGTCCTGTCCGGCGGATAAGTTGCGCCGATCATGCGGAACTACAAGCCTCACCCCGCTGTTGTCCCATTCCAAGCACTCGATGCTTGTCAAGAAACAAAATTGCGAAGGATGAGGATATGAACAGGTTGATGCTCGGCGCAGCCGCGATCGCGCTCAGTGTGGGAGCGATGGGTTCAGTCCAGGCCCAGACCTCCACCACCGGTCAGCAGAACCTCCAGCCCGCTTCCTGCACCCAACTCGACGTCGGCGAGGTCGCCAACCGCGTCGACAAGCTCCAGACCGGCACGCAGAAGGAGCAGCTTGAACAGCTCGTTCAGCGCGCCCGCGAAGCCTCCACCGGCGGCAACGTGATGCAGTGCCGCGATCTTCTGGTCCAGGCCGAATCCAAGCTTCCCGGCGGCGCCCAGGTCACCCGCGAAACGCCCCTGCCCGGCTTCCTCGGCGGCGAAGGCGGCCAAGGCGGCCAGACCAGCACCGCGCGCAGCGCCAGCCCGGAACAGGCGCCGATCCAGGCCGACAATCTGGTCGCCGCACTGCGCAACAATTCGCAGTTCAGCACGCTGGCGAGCCTGATCGAAACAGCCGGCATGGCCGACACGCTCAGCCGCTCCGGCTCCTATACCCTGTTCGCGCCGACCAACGCGGCGTTCGACAAGCTGCCGCAGAATGTCCGCGACCAGCTCGGTCAGGAACAGCACCGCGATCAACTCCGCGCGATCCTTGCCCAGCACGTGGTCGAAGGCCACAGCCTCGCCTCCACCCAGCTCCCGAAGGACATCAAGGCGATGGGCGGCGATCCGATCGACGTGTCGCTGACCAACGGCCGCCCGCGTCTCAACATCGGTGAACCGCAGCCCCAGACCCGCACGACCGCAGCTCGACGGCGGCCACTCCCGCCCCGCGCCCACGCCGTCCGCCGCCAACCAGGACCTGACCGACGCGCTCAGCGCCCTGGAGAACGCCAATCAGGCGCTTGCCGGCGACGGTCAGGACAACCAGCCGGCCCGCGACCAGCTCGCCCGCGCCCGTCAGGCGATCGACCGCGGCCAGCTCCAGACAACCGAGCGCCAGCCGCTTCAACAGGCCAGCAGCGCCATCGACCGCGCCACCCAGGCGCTCCAGAACAACGACCGCGCCGCAGCACGTACGGCGGTGAACGAGGCCCTGCCGCCGCTCCGCCAAGCCGAAGCGGCCACCCCGTCGAGCGCCAGCCAGACCAACCGGCAGACCGCCGCCCAAGACACCACGCGCCGGTCCACGGACCGGACCCCGGCGACGATCACCGTCGGCGACATCCGCACCGGCAACGGCTACGTCCACGGCATCGACACCGTGCTGGTCCCGGAAAGCGTTCAGGAAGCGCTGGTTCGGTAATTTCCGGAAAACCTCTGACCACCCAAGGCCGGCGCATCAAAGCGCCGGCCTTTATGTATGCCTTGCAGATCGGCATCCCATTAAAGCTCCAGCCCCCTTGACGCCGAATTGGTGGCATTGTAAGTGAATGAACGTTCACTCTCATCATTCAGGGACGGCATTCAGGGCATGGTACAGGGCGGCAAGGACGACGCTCCGGCATAGCGACGGACGCACGCGAGGCTCAGCAGCAGCGGATTCTCGCCGCCGCGATGGCCTGCTTCGCGCGATCCGGTTTCCACAAAGCCAGCATGCAGGACATCTGCGCCGAAGCCGGCATGAGCGCCGGCAACCTCTACCGCTATTTCCGCAGCAAGGAAGCCATCATCGCCGCCATCGCGGAGGCCGAGCGCGTCCGCAACGCCGCATTTTTCGAGCTGCTTGAACGCGCCGAAGACCCCGTCCTCGGCCTGATCGAGCTGGCCCGCCGCTACCTGCGCGAGATGAACGGGCGCGACGCGCCCATGCTCTGCACCGAGATCATCGCCGAAGCGCTGCGCAATCCGGAAATCCGGACCATGTTCGAACGCAACATCAACGAGGCCCATGCCGCCTGCGCGCACGCGCTGCGCCGGGGTATCGAGCAGGGCTACGTCGATCCCGACCTTGGATGTCGATGTCGCCGTCCGCATGCTGATGGCGCTCGGCGACGGCATCGTCGCCCACCGCGTGATCGCCGATTTCATGACCGACGACCGGACCGAAGCCGTTCTTGAAGTGATGCTCGAACGCTTCCTGCGTCCCCACGCCGCATCCACCAAGGCATTCACCGACCCAGTATCTTCCCAGCCGGCGGCCACTCCGCTGCCGACCTCCGCATAAGGCTGACACAATGCTGCGCACACCCGATCGCTTCTCGTTCTTCGGCAAGCTGCTGCTGTGCGCGGCATTGCTCGGCTTGCCCGCATCCACATCCCGCCAACGCCGCCGACCCGGCGCCCGGTGGCCACACCCAAGCCTCCCAGCGTCAGCGTCGCCACCGCCGCAGTCCGGCACGCTGGCTGAAACGATCCTGCTGACCGGCACGCTGGTCGCCCGCGACGAAGTCATGGTCGGGGCCGAGATCGACGGTCTGGCGATCACCGAACTGCTGGCCGAGGAAGGCGACAAGGTCGCCCGCGGCCAGGTGCTCGCCCGCCTGTCGCGCGACATGCTGGACGCCCAGTTCGCCCAGAACGCGGCCTCGCTCTCCCGTGCGCTCGCCGCCATCGCCCAGGCCAAGAACCAGATCGCCGAAGCCGAGGCGACCGCCCGGCAGGCCGACGCCGCCTTCGCCCGCGCCCGCAGCACTGGTGGAGCGCGGCAACACCACCACCGAAACGCTGGAACAGCGGGAAGCGGCGAGCCTTGTCGCCCGCGCCCGCGTCCTGGTGGCCGAAGACGCCCTCCGCCTCGCCCAGGCCGACAAGGAACTGGCGGAAGCTCAGCGCCGCGAAATCCAGGTCCGCCTCGCCCGGACCGAGATCAAGGCTCCGGCCGCCGGCACGATAAGCCGGCGCGAAGCCCAGCTTGGGCGCGCTGGTGTCCTCCGCCGCCGAACCGCTGTTCCGCATCATCGGCGGCCGGCACCATCGAAGTCGAAGCCGACGTGCCGGAAATCTCGCTCGCCCGTCTCCGCGTCGGTCAGAAGGCCCTGGTCCGCCCGGCCGGCATGGATGAGCCGGTGCCCGCCCGCGTGCGGCTGGTCTCGCCGGAAGTGAACCGCACCTCCCGGCTTGGCCGCGTCCGCCTGTCGGTCGATCCCGTCCCCGGCCTCGCCGTCGGCGCCTTCGCGCGCGGCACCGTCGAAGTGGACCGCCGCGACGGCACCCTGGTGCCGCTCTCGGCCGTGCTCTACCGCCCCGAAGGCGCCATCATCCAGGTCGTGCGCGACGGCATCGTCGAAACCCGGTCCGTCACCGTCGGACTGAAGGCCGACGGCAAGGCGGAAATCCGCAAGGGCATCGATCCCGGAGAACAGGTCATCGCCATCTCCGGCACTTTCGTGCGCGACGGCGACCGGGTGACCCCTGTTCCCCTCGCGTCCGTCTCGGCCGTTCCAGGCCAGGGCACCGTCCAGACCAGCAGCAATCCCTGAGCAGGAGCCTCGACAGCCATGGCGCTCAATGTTTCCGCATGGTCGATCCGGAGCCCGGTTCCGGCGCTGGTCTTCTTCACCGTGGTCATGCTGCTGGGCATCGTCTCGTTCCAGGCGCTGCCGATCACCCGCTTCCCCAACATCGACGTGCCGGTGGTGGCGGTCACGGTGAACCAGTCCGGCGCCGCCCCGGCGGAGCTTGAGGCGCAGGTCACCAAGGAGATCGAGGACGCCGTCGCCAACATCACCGGCGTCAAGCATGTGACCTCGACCATCACCGACGGATCGTCGCTGACCGCGATCGAGTTCCGGCTGGAGGTCGATACCGACCGCGCCGTCAACGACGTCAAGGACGCCATCGCCAAGATCCGGATGGACCTGCCGCGCACGATCGACGAACCCATCGTCGAGCGGATCGATGTCGAAGGCCAGTCGATCCAGAGCTACGCCGCGTCGGCTCCCGGCATGACGCTGGAACAGCTTTCCTGGTTCGTGGACGATGTCGTCAAGCGCCGGCTCCAGGGCCTCAAGAATGTCGGCCGGATCGACCGGATCGGCGGCGTCAGCCGCGAAATCCAGATCCAGCTCGACCCCGACCGGCTGATGTCGCTCGGCATCACGGCGGCCGAGGTCAACAAGCAGCTCCGCGCCACCAACATCGACCTCGGCGGCGGCCGGAGCGAGTTCGGCGGCCAGGAACAGGCGATCCGCACGCTGGCCGGCGCCCGCACGGTGGAAAGCCTGCGCGACACCCGGATCGTGCTGCCGGGCGGCCGCGAGGTCCGGCTGAGCGACCTGGGCGAGGTGACCGACGCCTTCGAGGAGCCGCGCTCCTTCGCCAAGCTGAACGGCAACCAGCAGGTCGTCTCCTTCAGCGTCTTCCGCTCCAAGGGCGCCAGCAACGTCGAAGTCGCCCGCGTGGTCGAAGCCGAACTGGCGAAGCTGTCGCAGGCCCATCCGGATGTCAGCTACACCCTGATCGACGACACCGTCAGCTATATCGAAGGCAACTACGAAGCCGCCATGGGCACCCTGCTGGAGGGTGCGGCGCTGGCGATCGTCGTCGTGTTCATCTTCCTGCGCGACTGGCGGGCCACCCTGATCTCGGCGGTCGCCATGCCGCTGTCGATCATCCCGGCCTTCTGGGTCATGCACATGATGGGCTTCTCGCTCAATCTCGTCAGCCTGCTCGCCATCACGCTGGTGACCGGCATCCTGGTGGACGACGCCATCGTCGAGATCGAGAACATCGTCCGCCACATGCGCATGGGCAAATCGCCCTACCGCGCCGCGATGGAAGCGGCCGACGAGATCGGCCTGGCGGTCATCGCGATCACCCTGACCATCGTCGCGATCTTCGCGCCGGTCAGCTTCATGGGCGGCATCCCCGGCCAGTATTTCAAGCAGTTCGGCCTGACCGTCGCGGTCGCCGTGCTGTTCTCGCTGCTGGTCGCCCGGCTGATCACGCCGATGATGGCGGCCTACCTGATGCGCCCCCACCCGGCGCGGCCGGAGCGGGACGGCGCCCTGATGCGGGCCTATACCGGGTTCCTGCGCGTCACCCTGCGTTTCCGCTACCTGACGCTGCTGGTCGGCATCGGGCTGTTCGCCGGCTCGATCTGGAGCACGTCGCTGCTGCCGACCGGCTTCATCCCGTCGGAGGACGCCGCGCGCACCGTGATTTCGCTGGAACTGCCGCCGGGCGCGACGCTCGCCGACACCATGCGGACCACCGACGAGGTCGCCGGCATCCTGAAGAGCATGCCGGAAGTGCGCTCGGTCTTCACCATGGGCGGCACCTCGCCCGACCGGCGCCAGCCGCGAGGTTCGCCGGGCGACGCTGCTGGTCATGCTGACGCCCAAGAGAACGCGCGAACTCAGCGCAGAAGCAGGTCGAAGGCGAAATCTCCAGGCGTCTGGCCGATGTTCCGGACATCCGCGCATGGTACGTC
Organism: uncultured Alphaproteobacteria bacterium; assembly: GCA_963848585.1. Classification (GTDB taxonomy): domain Bacteria; phylum Pseudomonadota; class Alphaproteobacteria; order Azospirillales; family Azospirillaceae; genus Skermanella. The sequence continues at coordinate 41,673 of CAWKET010000027.1, forward strand.
AACGAGCGCGGCGAGCGGGAGCTGTCGATCACCGTCATGGGCAACGACGGACGCGCGCTCAGCGACGCCGTCGCCTCCCTGGAAGCGGCGATGCGGCGCGAGCCGGGCTTCGCCAACGCCGCGGCCAGCGCCGGGCTTGACCGGCCGGAAATCCGCGTCGTCCCCCGCCTGGACGAAGCCGCCCGCCACGGCGTCTCCCCGGAAACCATTTCCGAGACGCGTCAGGGTCGCCACCATCGGCGATGCCGACGCCAACCTCGCCAAGTTCAACGCGGGCGACCGCCAGATCCCGATCCGCGTCCAGCTCGAGGAGTCCGCCCGCAACGACCTGAGGCTGATCGAAACCCTCGCGGTCCCACGCCGCCGGCGGCATCGCCATCCCCCTGATCTCGCTGGCCGATATCGGCTTCGGCCAGGGTCCGTCCTCGATCGAGCGCTACGACCGGGAACGCCGGGTGCTGATCGGCGCCGACCTTGTCGGCGGCATGACGCTGGGCGACGCGGTGGCGAAGGTCAAGTCGCTGCCCGAAGCGCGCAACCTGCCGGCCGGCGTCCGCATCCAGGAAAGCGGCGACGCCGAGATCATGGGCGAGGTCTTCGCCGGCTTCGCTTCCGCCATGGGCGCCGGCCTGCTGATGGTGCTGGGCGTGCTGGTCCTGCTGTTCCACAACGTCTTCCAGCCGATCACGATCCTGCTGTCGCTGCCGCTGTCGATCGGCGGCGTGATCGCCGGCCTGCTGCTGACCGGCAACGCGATCAGCATGCCGGTGGTGATCGGCATCCTGATGCTGATGGGCATCGTCACCAAGAACGCGATCATGCTGGTCGATTTCGCGGTGGAGCAGGAACGCAAGGGCATGCCCCGGATCGAAGCGATCATCGACGCCGGCCGCAAGCGCGCCCAGCCCATCGTCATGACGACCATCGCGATGGCGGCCGGCATGCTCCCCAGCGCCATGGGAGCCGGCGACGGCGGCGAGTTCCGCGCCCCCATGGCGATCGCGGTGATCGGCGGCCTGCTGGTCTCCACATTGCTGTCGCTGATCTTCGTGCCCAGCTTCTTCACGATCATGGAAGGCCTGTCCGAGCTTCTTCGGCCGCATCTTCGGCCGCTTCATCGGCCCGAAGGAGGAAGACGACCCGCACGTATTCTCAAGGCTGGACTATCACTACTTCGCCAGATTATCGAGCGGATAGGATTGGTTCCGTCTGATTTATTCACAGTTTAAGCGGGTAATAAACCGGACATTGACAGTGTGGACAGGGTCTGGCGAAAGGCTTGAGCACCTGCACCAGGCGTTGACGGATCTGGGCAGCGTCGGAGGGGCGGCGGTTTACCCTTTACCGTGCAGGACTTGGTGCTGACGCCACAGGTCATTCGCTTCCGCCGGGAACGCTGGGTGACGCCGGACGGCCAGGAGATCGTGGCGCCACTGCCGCCCGAGGTGACCGGGCACTTCGGCCCAGGGGTTGTGCGCTATGTCCTGATGCAACACTTCCAGGGACAGGTGACGGTCGAGCGCCTGCTCGTCCAGCTGAGGGCCTTGGTCTGCGGATTTCCAAGGGCGAGATCGTGACGCTCCTGACCGCCCACAAGGACACTTTCCACACCGAGAAGGAAGCCCTTCTGGAAGCTGGGCTGGAGAACGGCGCCTGGCTCACGGTCGATGACACCGCCGCCCGCCATGCCGGGCATGAGGAATACACCACGCACATCGGCAATGACCGCTTCGCCTGGTTCGCCACCCGGTCCTCCAAAAGCCGGCTCAATTTCCTCGACCTGTTGCGCGCGGGTCACCCCGATTACGTGATCAATGCGGCCGCGGCGGCCTATCTGGTTGAGCATCAGGTTGCTGAGGCTGTCATCACGGCGCTCTGGTCGATGAGCACCGAAGCTTTGCCGACGAGGCCGCGTGGCAGGCCCATCTGGACTCGCCTGAACCCCGGTCAGCGCCGGTTGGCCACCGAGGCCGCCATGATCGGCGCATCGTCGCGCGCGGCCTGCTGAGCGACACGGTGATTGTCTCCGACGAAGCGGGCCAGTTCGACGTCTTCCAGCATGCCTTGTGCTGGCTGCACGCCGAGAGACATCTGCGCCAGATTGTCTGCGTCACTGACGAGCAGCACCGCTGGTCGCTGTGCAGCGCCAGCTGGTCTGGTGGTTCTACGCCGATCTCAAATCCTACAAGGACGAGCCGAGCTCACAGCGGCGGACAGCGCTGAGGCAGCGCTTCGACCGGGTCTTCGGCCGGGTCACCGGCTTTGCCGAGCTGGATGAGGCGGTGGCGCGCATCCACGCCAACAAGGACGACTTGCTACGGGTGCTCGACCGGCCCGACATCCCGCTGCAACACCAACAACTCGGAAACCGCCGTGCGCAGCTTCGTCACCAAACGGAAGATCAGTGGCGAGACCCGTTCCACAGCCGGCAAACAGGCGCGCGATACCTTCCTGAGCCTGCTGAAAACCTGCGCCAAGCTCGCCATCTCGTTCTGGGATTACCTCGGTGCGCGGCTCAAAATCCCAGACGCTGACCCCGTGCCCTGGCTGCCTGATCTCGATCCGACAGCCGGCCTCTGCATAAGCGAGATCAGACCCGGCAGGACAGCCTGCGCCGGGGAAACTGACCAAGTCCGGCGTGGTGACCTGACGATCTGGGTGACGCTCGAAGCGCTTGCCGACTGGACACCGCCGCGCACGGGCCGGCGCGGTCGGTCTCAACACGCTACTCCGACATCGCTGTTGAGACCGGGCTGATGCTGCGCCTCGCCTTTGGCCGTCCGTGGCGGCAAACAGAGGGTTTGCTGGGCTCCCTTATGGGCCTGCTCGGCCTGGATCTGCCGGTTCCGGATACGATCCGCCAACCACACAACAACAAACAACAACCCGAGGAAACAACAAACCTGACCGTCGCCGCGGCGCTGAAGAAGGCTTGCGGGCTGGTGAACGTTGTCATCGACCCACAGGCTTGAAGGTGTTCGGTGCCGGCGGGTGGCACCTGGAGAAGCGTGGCGGCAAGCCGCGCCGGACGTGGGGGAAGTTGTATCTCGCCGGGGCCCGCAACTACTGGAAGTCTCACGACCTTGAGCGGCTGGACGACGCGCTGCTCGACGTCATCGTTGAGCATGCGGGCCGGCTGCCGACGGCGGAGTGTGAAATCTTTCTGCCACATTTCGGCGGCGCCCTGCGCCGGGTCGCCGGCGATGCTATGGCGTTTCCGCATCGGACCATGAAGTTCCTGCTGAACATTCACCCTCGCTGGTACGATCCCGCCGATGATGAGTCCTGCATGGCGTGGGCCCGGTCGTTTGCAACAGCGGCGGCGGCGCATGCGACCGGAGGCGTCTATGTCAATTTCATGCCAGCAGACGAGGCCGGTCGTATCAGTGGGGCATACGGCGGCAATCATGCCCGCCCTGGCGCGCTCAAGGCCAGATATGATCCTGGCAACCTGTTCCACATAAATCAGAACATACAGCCTGCGATCTAAATGGCGCATCCGGCAAGTTGCTTGGAGTATGAGTGGCTGCGGCCGGTTGAGGGATCATGCACCGGCCGAGGAGGCCGACCATGACTATCCGCGTGCACGCCCTAAGCAATGGGGAGAGGGAGAGCCTAATGCAGCTGGCGCGCTCACGCCAACTTGGAGCCCAGATGCATCCCCGCGCGGCTCATGTCACTGCGCGGCGCGTCGGCAGGTCAGCTTTTCGTCGCGTACAGTTTCTTGAATTGGGTCACCCCGTCCAACCCGTTCCAGCTTGGTCCGAGGTTGCATCGAATTAGCCAAGACAGCGCCCGCCAAGTCATCAGGTGGTTGGATGCCCAATGCTACCAGCACCGATCGGAACTCCGCCTCCAGCGCCTCGCCAGTAAGTGTTTCGGTGCTGGTGGTCGACGGTGGCGCGTCCATCAGTCCATGCAGCTTCGCAAGTGCGACCGCCGCCCCGGTCAGGGCGGCCGGTTGCTCGCGCTGGCGGGCGAGTTCGGCGGCTTCGAGAAGGAGATCAGTGACGGTTTCCAGGCTGACGACGCGCCGCTCCCGCGCTGCTTCTCGTGCTTCGGCCATGGCTGCAATGATCCTTGGATGATTGAGGAGGTCACGCGCCCGGTAGCTGGCGCTCCGGCGGGTCATCTTCGGCTTGTACGCCTCAACGTAGGCATCAATCGGCTGCATTCCGCCGAGCATGTTCTCCACGAAGCGCTGCTGCTTTTCGGTCAGGCCGGACCTTATCTTCCGCGTCGCCGCCGTCATGCTGAGCCCACTCCAGTATCAGGACGGATGCTCATACTCTATATATAGGGATTGGCCACCATGGAGCCACTAAATATGGGATGATGTTGCGAGCTTGGGCTGTCTGGTCGGGATGGTGGTTGAGGCCCAGAGATTTGAGATCGATGATCGGGGTGCGATCGGGGCCGCCAAGCCCGTCAGGGCGTCCTGTTCCTCGCCTTCACCCTGGCAGGAGATTGTGGGGTCCCAAGGACTTGGCCACGATCGACAAGAGCAAGTCCCGAAGGCACCTCGTCCGGTCTCCGCGCGGGTAGCAACCATCAGCTCACTCACCGGGTGGGTACAGTCATATTATATAGACCTTTATAATAGACCTTTATAATAGATAGACCGTATGCGTGCCAGTGCGCACCCCCCTGCGCAGGAGTGAGCAGGAGGGTACGCACTGGCGAGCGGGTTCAAGTTTGCCGAACCGGTTCAGCTAAATCCGTCGACCCATCCAGGGCATCGGCGCTGGGCGGCAAATCGGTGATCACCGTGACCACCGGGTTGCGGCCGGGCACTTGGTCCAGGGTGATCAGGCCGGCACCCGCCAGCGCGGTCAGCGCACGGCGCTTGGCCGACCGGTCCACGCCAAACCCAGCCAACTGCACCGAGGATAACGATACCGTGGCACTCTTGGTCACGCCGACGAGGTACCAGAGGGCCAAGCCAACCTGCAACGCCCGGCCGGGCAGGCGGGCGGCGGCCTGCAACCACGCCAGTGGCACCGGGCCACGTAGATACCGGGCCGACCGCTGTTTGGTCAACTTGGCGGTGGTCGCGCTCACGATGCGGCGTTCCTGGATGCCGGGCACGGGCGACGGGCGGGTGGGTCCGGTGAGATGCGTCATCGGGGAACTCCTTCGGAAGGCTGCTTGAAGAATGGGTGCCGATCACTCGGCTTCGTCGATCCGGTCCAGGTGGGCGACCACCCGGTGCCAGAAGTCGGCGCCGCGTTCGTCCAGGTAGCGGTCCGGCCAGCGCACCACGGTGACGTCGGTGGCGACCTCAAAGCCGGCCAGGACGATGCGCGAGGCCTCTGCCATGGCGATGCGGGTCGCTGCCACGGCGGCATCGAGCTGATCGAGCGGCGCCTCGATCAGCAGGGCATCGTGCACCGGGGCACACACCCGGATGCCGCGTTCCGTCGCCAGGCAGCACGCCAGGCGCAACATCTCCGCCGCGTTGGCCTGCACCGGGAAGTTCATGAGCGACCGAGGGTTGGCATTCGCACCGACATGCAGCGGCCAGCCGAACACGGTGGTGATCACCCCGTGCAGCATGGCGGTGTCGACGGCCGCCTCGGACCAGCGCCAGAACGTCGGATAGGTGCGCCGGTGCAGAGCGAGCAGGTCGCGGGCAACCACGGGCGGCGCACCGATGCGCTGCGCCAGGCTCTCGGCGCCCATGCCGTAGTTGACGCCGAGCACCACGGCCTTGCACCGGTCGCGGACGTCCTTGTGGGTTGCCTTGGTGGCGTCGGGCGGCGCCAAGCCGGCCTGCTTGGCGAAGGCCAGGTACACGTCGCCGGACTGATAGGCGGTAATCATGTTGGCGTCGCCGGACAGGGCGGCGGCGATGCCGATCTCCTGGCTGGTGTAATCGATGTAGGCCAGCCCATGGCCGGGAGGGGGCTTGATCAAGCTGCGCAGCCAGCGGGCCGGTCCGAAGATGAACTTCGAGTTGGACGGTTGGTTTCGTCCGGTCTTGGCCCGGAATGCTGACAGAAGGGTCCGGTTGCGGCCGTCGTCGCCGACTGCCAGGTCGGCCAGCCGCATCTGGCCGAGGGCATGGCGCAGTTCCCGCAGCGGGCGCACCTGGGGGAAAGCGTTCGACATTTCGCGGAAGGTGTCGTCATCCAGGGCCAGGGAGCCGGACGGCAGCCGGGGCCAGGGCAGGTCGTTGCGGCGCAGATACTCGGCGAAACGGTCGGAGCGAAAGCTGCGGCCGTCGTACACGCCGAAGTCCCGGTCCACATCGCGGATCAGATGTTCCTGGATCGCCGCCCAGCCGTTGCGCAGCCGGTCCAGCATGCCGGTGTCGATCGGAACCCCGGCGTGCTCCATGGCGGCGGCGGCGGCCATGTACCGGCCCCGCAGCAGGGCATGGCCGAGCCCGTGCGGACGGGCCAGGATGCCGGGCAGCATGGCCGGCAGCAGGCGCGCCAGGGCATCCACGTCCGCCGCGCAGTAGTCCAGGATGGCGGCGCGTTCGGTGCCCGACCACGGGCCGCCGCGCAGGATCAGGTTGCGCATGTCCTCCTTCTCGGTGGTGCCCATCGCATCGAGGCCGAAATGGATCAAGGGCCCCGAGCAGGCCGGCCCCGCTGACCGTCGGCAGGCCGTTGGTGCGGGCGCGGAACTCCGTGAACAGGTCGAGGATGCGCGTCGGCACCGGCCAGCCGAGCGCCAGGAAGCAGCCGATCTCGGCACTGGCGTAGTAGGCGACGAACAGCGCATCGTCGCCGACCGGAAATGGCGCAGCCGGGCGGGTCTCCAGCTCGTTCTGCCAGAGCCGCAACTCGCGCCCGCTGCGCAGCTCCCGGGCGACCAGGCAGACCGGAGTGGGGCGGTTGCCCGCCCCACCCACGTACTCGAAGTCGCAAGCCCAGATTTCGGAAACGGCAGGTCATCGAGCATCGGCGGCGCACTCCGGAGGCTGTTCCCCGCCCTGAAGGAGGATGACCAAGCCGTGCTGGTCAGCGAGCTGGCTGACCGCCCGATATACTTGGTCGAAGGGAAATGGCTGCAGGAGCGCCACCAGGTCGATAGCCTCCGCGGCCGGGAATGCCGCAGCCAAATCCAAGTTGCTTCTGCTGGGCGTAGGTGACATCGCGCCGGATCCGTTCGGCCAAGCAGTTCCGGAGGCAGCAGGCTCGGCGCAAGACCGAGCCCCGAACGGTGGCGCGTGGCCGCATCGGTGATGTCGAATGGAGCAGAGGGCGGCGCGGTAAATCCGCCACGCGTGGCGGATTTGGTACGTGGATCGCCGGCGATCTTACGGTCGGCGTTTCGGATGCTGAGATCGATGACTGCCGCATCCTTCAATTCGTCAGCATGCTTGGCGTAGCGCAGGTAGCGTTGTGCCGTTCGTTGGCTCAGGCCGGTGTTGCGCTCCAGCCAAGACAGCCACTCGCCGTGCGGCACCTGAGCCCGAGCTTCCTCCAACAGCTGACCGACCATGATCGCGCTGGCAACGGCCGACTGCCTGTTGGCTTCGGCGGCTTGGTGTGCCTCTCGAATGCGCGGCGCCAAATCGGACAGAGGAATGATCACCCCACCGACCGCCCCACGACCCGTGCCGACAAGGGCACGGGTCTGGGCCTGACATTCCGCCGCCACGTTCAGATAGCCCCACGCAGCCGCTGCACGACCGGATGGTCGGGCCGGTCGATGTAGGCGTCCTTGAAGGCGATCTTGAGCAGCTCCTGGAAGCTAAGGTCCGGCCACTCGGGTTCCGGCAGATCGCCAACCGCCTCGAAAATCTCGTAGGCACCCAGCTCCATATTGGCGGCAACCCGTATCCACCGCTCGGTGGCGTGTTCGGCCGCCTCCAGAGCCGACTGGTGCCAGGGATTGGTCTTGCCATCCGGGCCGGGCAGCCTGCACGGCCATAGGCTGATGATGCCCTGGCGGTTGATCGTCGGGTACAGCATGACGGGAACGATTTCGCCGAGAAGCTCGGCGTACAGGTCGGGCGCGACCAGGTAGACCTCGCGATCCTCTTTCAGTTCCAGGATCATGGTGGCGAGATGCCAGTCGGGATCGGGGTGGACCCGCACAAACTCCTGTCGGGCTCGGCTTGCCCACCGGCACCCGGGTCAGCAGCTTCTTGACCCCAACGGTGGCAGCGAAATCCTGGCCCAGCCGAAGCGCTGGCCGGATCGAACGGATCGGGAGTGCCGACAGGCGCGGTCGTCTTTTCAGTCATGGCAAAGCTCTTTTCAAGTAAGTGAATTGAGTGAGGCGCAGGGGGCAGGATCGAGGCCTGGTAGATCAGTGCGCCTGGGCGGGCCATGTTCGGTCCCGGCATTGCGGGCCGCCTCCAAGCCGGCCAACCCGTTCTTCAGGTCGGCGACCGGATCCGGCTGCGCTTTCCGGTCTTCTGCTTGGGCCGATCATTGCTGATTTCCGCGTAACGCTTGCTGCGGCCCAGCTTGGCGAGCCGGCTGGCGTCCGGAGTCGTGACGGCGAGGGGGCAGAGCTGGGGACCGTGCCGCGTTCGCGTGGCGTTGATGGCGGTTGGGCGAAGACAAGGGCGTACTGGCACGGAACATGGGTTCCATGATATGAATTCTCCATCTGAAGTGTTGATTGCGCCTCACGAGCAGTTGGCGGGCGCTACGGCATCATGTGGACTGAGGATTACAGGTGCTCGGCAGGTGCGGTCCCTGCCGGGTACTGTTCAATCACGCCGCCTCATCGGTCAGGACGAGCGCTTCACGCTCGGCTAGCTTCCTGGCGAGCCATTCGAGGATTTCGGCTTCCAGCCAGGCAACCCGATTGCCGCCCAGGTGGATGCGGCGGGGGAACTCGCCCTTCTGCTCCAGGCGCCAAACATGCACGGTGCTGTACGGAATTTTGGCGGACAGTTCCTTCGCGGTTACCAGCTTGGGAACCGCCGACGGCATCGGTGAGACCTCCCCATTGGGAGAGGAAGGTTGGGTTGTTCGGTCGTCCATGTTCGCTCCTGTCGGCTGGTGTTGGCCGACAGTAGCTTCCATGTCCGGGGTAGACGAAGGGCCTCGTCTACCCCAGCAGCCCCGCGTCACGCAGCTGGTCTAGATCGGGGCCATGGCCGAGACCTATCTGATACTCGATCTCATCCACTATCTCGTGGAGTTTTCGGCTATAGCCGCCTTTGCGATAGTTCTTGACCAGATCACGGACCTGCTTGGGCTTCATGCCCAGGTAGTCAGCTCCGAGCTTGAGCGCTTTCCGTTTACTCTCAGTGGGCGCCTTATTGATCGTAGCGATCACCTGGGCGAGGGCATACTCCTTGTTAACCGCCAGAGCGTTGCTGATCCAGTGCAGGGGCATCAGTCGTTTCTCGTCAGCGACACCGCCGATCGTGTTTTGCAGCGCATCGATAAAGTCACTGAGAGCCGGGCTATCTTGCCCTTGGCTGCCAAGGAAACTTTGCAACGCCGCAAGTTGCGCCCAGTACAAGCTTTGTCGTGCAGCTCGGTCTTCAGGTGATGTTTCACGCCAATCGTTATCTATCGCCTTGAAGTCTTCCATCAACATCCGAGTATCAGCCAAGCGGTTGGGCAGACGAGCTGTAGATGCAGCAGATATAGCTCGTTTTTGCAGCCGCGTAGCAATCATAGGTTTTTTGCGGCTCATGCCGGCCTCCGCAGCTGCTCAACATTGGCCGTGCCATCCGCATGCCCCAAGGCCGACCACGTAGCGCGCCCATGCCTCAAGAGCGGCCTTGCGCTGGTCCAGATACTGCCCCCGCTGGTAAACAGCGGCAACGCCGCGAACCGTGCTGCTGACGTGGTTCAGGATGCGGTCGACCACGACCGGGTTGAGCCCCAAATCCTGACTGGCCACCGTTGCGAACGTCCGGCGCAGATCATGGAAGCACCAGCCGGTGACGCCGCTTTCCGTGCTGAGCCGGGCGCGGGCACGGCCGAAGCCGCTGACCGGCGTGGTCAGCGTCGTCGTGAACAGGAACTCGACGCCCTGGTACCGGGGCAGGGTTCCCAGCACTTCCAGCGCGGCCGGGGCAAGATGGACGACATGCTCGACACCGTTCTTGGCGCGTGCGCCTGGAATGGTCCAGATCCCTTTGTCGAGGTTTACCTCCGGCCACTGAGCGTCCGAGACCTCACGAAGGCGCTGGCCAGTCAAAATCAGCAACTGGGTCATCGGCCCGAAAGGGATACCCGTCACGGCCGGCAGCATCCCATACCAGGCGGAGCTCCTCGGGTGTCAGTACCCTGTCGCGGGACTGCTCGATGCTCGGCGCCTCCATCGATGCCAGCGGGCTTGCGCTCACGTAGTCGCGGCCGATGGCCCAGGTGAACATCCTCCGCAACCGGCTGAACACCCGGTTTGCATCCACGGGCGCGTTGCGATCGATGATGCCGTCGAGCAGTCGGTGGATGTCGGCTTTGCCAACTGCGGCGATCTCCATCTGGCCGATCTGGGGCAATACGTCCTTCCGGAATGACCGCTCGACCTCGGCGGCGCTCCGATTGCCGGACTGGTCCCGCTTCAGCCACTCGGAAGACCACCATTTCGACCGAACGCTTTGCTGCTGCGGTGGCTTTGGGCCTGGTGCCCTTCCGCAACTCGCCCAGTACCTTCACGGCCTCCAGCCTGGCGTCCGCCAGGGACATGGTCGGGAACTCTCCCAGTCGCTCCCTGACCAGCTTGCCGTCAGCACGACCGAGGACAAACCAGGATTTCTTGCCGGTCGGCTCAACGCGCAGGCGGAGACCCCGGACAGTAGCGTCGGGATATTCGGCTCGGTCATCGGAAGGCGGGACCTTGTTGACGAATGCGGCAGTTAGAGGTTTTTCGGTGAGACGGGGCACACGACACTCCTGACTGCGGGTAACATGCCGGGTAACTTGGGTAACAAGTTACTCTGTATTGGCATGTTGGTCAGTGTATGCCCAGGTAAGCCTAAACCCCAGTACTGATTGGTTTTTTTGAGGTTGGATGTACTGCCATGTAGGCCGCTGATAGACTGAGCATATGTCGGTGATGCATCTGGCCAAGGCGCTGGGCGGCGATCTCTTCCTGGGCTTCCTGTCCGCCGTGGCTTTCGCGACCATTCTGGCCGTCGTGTCGGGTCTGGCGCTGGCGGGTGCTTCCGCCATCTCCCACGACATCTACGCCCGCGTCATCCGCAAGGGCAAGGCGACCGAGAAAGAGGAAATGCGGGTTTCCAAATTCGCCTCGCTGGCTCTCGGCGTGGTGGCGGTGGTGCTCGGCATCCTGTTCGAAAAGCAGAACGTCGCCTTCCTCGTCGGTCTGACCTTCGGCATCGCGGCCTCGGCCAACTTCCCGGTGCTGATCCTGTCGATGTACTGGAAGGGCCTGACCACGCGCGGCGCGCTGCTGGGCGGTCTGACCGGGCTGGTCTCCGCCGTCGTCTTCGTCGTGCTGTCCAAGGCCGTCTGGGTCGTGGTGCTGGAAAACCCGGCTCCCGATCTTCCCGTACGAGCAGCCGGCCCTGTTCTCCATGACGCTCGCCTTCCTGGTGACCATCGTGGTGTCCAAGCTGGACACCAGCGCGTCGGCGGCGAAGGAGCGGGACGCCTTCGAGGACCAGAACGTCCGCGTCGCAGACCGGCATCGGCGCCGCCGCGGCGGTCAGCCACTGACCGTCCGGCATTGGGGCCATGCACCCGGCTTCATCGAGTTCAGGCGGCCATCAACTCGCGCACATGCGCCGCCAGGCTTTCGGCCAGCCCGTCCATGGAATAGCCGCCTTCCAGCACGGAAACGATCCGGCCGTCGCAGTGACGCCGGGCCACCGCCATCAACTCCCGCGTCGCCCAGGCGAAGTCTTCCGCCTCAAGGTTGATGTGGGCCAGCGGGTCGCGGCGGTGGGCGTCGAAGCCGGCGGAAATCATCAGCAGATCGGGGGCGAAAGCCTCCACCGCCGGCAGGATGAAGTCCTTCATGCCGCGCCGGAACTCTCCCGATCCGGCGAAGGCCGCCAGCGGCACGTTGACGACGTTGTCGTGATTGCCCCGCTCCTCGCGCGCTCCCGTGCCCGGATAGAACGGCCATTCATGGGTGGACGCGAAGAACAGGTCCGGCTCGTCCTCGACCATGGCCTGAGTGCCGTTGCCGTGGTGGACGTCGAAATCGACGATGGCGACCTTCTTGACGCCATGCTTGCGGCGGGCATGCTCGGCCCCGACGGCGATGTTGTTGAAGACGCAGAAGCCCATGGCCCGCGCCGGCTCCGCATGGTGGCCGCAGGGCCGGACCGCGCAGAACACGTTGTCCACCCCTCGCCCCCAGCACCGCATCGACCGCGGCGCAAACCGCTCCCGAAGCCGCAGGATCGCCGACCGGGACGTGGCGGACAGGACGGTATCGGGGTCCAGATGGACCCGCCCGTGGTTCGGCACCGCCGCCAGCACGGCATCGACATAGGGCGCGCTTGTGAACGGCGGCCAATTGCTCGACCGTGGCTTCCGGAGCCTCGCGCTGCTCCAACTGGCGGAAATCGCCGGACCCGAGCACGTCCCAGACCGCATCGATCCGGGCCGGGCTTTCGGGATGGCCCATGCCGGTGTCATGCAGCCGGAAGTCGGGATGGGTGAATATCAGGGTAGTCATTGCCGCACCCGCCTGGAAGTCGTGGAAAATCGTTCCGCTTCAGGAATTGGGGCGCAATCCGGTCCATTCCAGGCTGGCGCGCCCCAATCTTGGTCCCGGTTCAGTGGGCGATGTTCCGGCGCTGGGGCTTTCTCTTCCGCCGCGATCTCGGCGCGGCGGATGCCGATGAAATCGCGCACGCCGACCAGACCGACCAGGGTGTCGCCATCCAGCACCGGCACGTGGCGGATATGGTTGTCCTCCATCAGCCCCAGCACATGCGCCAGGCTGTCGTTCGGTGCGCAGGTGATCAGATTGCGGCTCATCAGGGACGAGACGGGCATCTGGAGTACCTTGGCGCCATGGTTCAGCAGGGCCCGGACAATATCGCGCTCGGAGAACATGCCGACCACGGTATTGCCTTCGGTCCGGCAGACATCCTTGACCACCAGAGCGCCGATATTCTCGGCCTTCATCAGGCGGGCGGCGGTTTCCACCGTCTCGTTCATGCGAACGGTCACGATCCGGTGGTTCTTGCTACGGAGAACGTCTTCAACCCTCATGACATTTCCTCCTGGTTTGAGCGGGTTGTGAGCCCCTTTTTGTGGGTCTTATTGCGCCGCTACGGCGGGTTGTTCGGCCGATTCATGTTGTTTCGGCCGGGTATAAAGGCCAGCCATTTCGCCCCGCTGCTTCACCAGCGCCAGGACGACATCGATGGTCGGGGTCGGCACGCCGACCATCCGGCCCATCTCCTGGACCACGGTCAGCAGCGGATCGATCTCCATCGGGCGCTCGCGCTCAAGGTCCTGAAGCATCGAGGTCTTATGCGCGCCCACAGCCCCCGCGCCATTGATCCGGCGCTCGACATCGACGCGGAAATGCACGCCAAGCCGGTCGCCGATCTCCTTCGCTTCCAGCATCATCGCACGGGCAACGGCGCGTGTCTCGGGATCGGAAGTGATGACGTCGAGCGTCGCATGGGTCAGCGCGCTGATCGGGTTGAAGCACAGGTTGCCCCACAGCTTCAGCCAGATCTCGTCACGGATCTTGTCGAGCACGGGTGCGCGCAGGCCGCCGGCGGTCAGCGCCTCGGACAGCTTCACGATGCGGTCGGAACTGCTGCCGTCCGGCTCGCCCAGGCTGAACTTGTCGCCATAGACATGCTTGATGACGCCGGGTTCGACCACTTCGGTGGCGGGATAAACGACGCAGCCGATCGCGCGCTCCGGCCCGAATTCCTTCCACTGCCGGCCGCCGGGATCGACGCTTTCGACAATGCGGCCTTCGAAGTCGCCGCCATGCTTGTGGAAGTACCAGTAAGGAATGCCGTTGACGGCGGTAACGATGGCGGTGTCCGGCCCAAGCAGCGGCTTGATCGACGGGATGGCTCCGGTCACCGAATGCGCCTTCAGCGCGATGATCACATAGTCCTGCGGACCGAGTTTCGCCGGATCGTCGCTGCAGGTGGGGTGAACGACATCCTCGCCTTCATCGGTGATGAGCTTGACGCCGTTCTGCTGCATGGCCGCCAGATGGGGGCCGCGCGCGACCAGACTGACATCCGCGCCGCCCTGATGCAGGCGCACTCCCATATATCCGCCGATGGCGCCCGAGCCGAAAATACAGATCTTCATGAGCGTCTCTCCCTTGAGGCTTCTGGCTCTTATGCTCTTATTGGCTTTGATCTTGGTATACATAATACTGTGTGTCAACACGAATTCAGGTTCACACCGCAGAAAGCTCTGAGCGACGGAACCCTGGGGCAAAACGCCTATTGTAGGATTGTTGCGCGGGGGCGCATGAAACGGTAGAACGTTATATGCGAGACGTATATTGTATTAGTAATGCAGTCGGCCAGATCAGTCGGGTCAGGACGGGGGCTTACGACGCGGTACGGCTCAACCAGAAAAGTAGAAGGTGACAGTCAATGACTGGTCCTACGTTGAACGTCCAGCCGCTGGATACCAGCACCAGTTTTCGTACTCAGGTCTATCATGCCCTGAAGCAGGCGATCACTGAAATGGATATCTACGACCATAAGACCGAAATCCGTCTGGATGAGCGGCAGGTCAGCGAAAAGCTTGGCGTCAGCCGGACCCCGATCCGCGAAGCCATGACGTTGCTGGAACAGGAAGGCTTCGTCCGCTCCCAGCCGCGCCGCGGCATCTTCGTGATCCGCAAGACCAAGCGCGAAATACTTGAGATGGTCACCGTCTGGGCCGCACTTGGAAAGCATGGCCGCCCGCATCGCCGCCGAAAAAGCCTCGGACGAGGAAATCCGCTCGCTCCGCGAGCTGTTCAGCGATTTCGAGCAGAAGAAGCCCGCCGAGCACGTCAACGAGTACAGCGACGCCAATATCGCCTTCCACAAGGCGATCATCCGCATGAGCGGCTGCCAGTTGATTCAGGAGATCACGGAGAACCTGTTCATCCACATGCGGGCCATCCGCAAGCTGACGATCGGCCAGGACAACCGGGCGGAGCGGCTCGATCATCGACCACAAGAACATCATCGACGCCCTGGAACGCCGCGACCCTGCCGCCGCCGAACAGCTCGTCCGGGACCACACCCTGGGCCTCGCGAAGCATATCGAGCAGCACGGCAACTTCCTGGACTGACGGCGGCTCGCCCGCGCCCCGGACGGCGTTACCCCCTGCGGATGAACGCCGATGCAAGTGGGCTCATACGTCTATCCCTCACCCCCATGAAACCCCTTCAGGCGCGGCTCGCCGCGCCCGATATCGGGCTGGAACTTCGCGTTGCGGGCGGCTTCGATCACGCGGTCGATGAAGCCGCGGTAAAGCTCCGATAGGTCGACCGGGTGATCCTTGGCTTGGACCGCCTTGGAAGCATCCGCTTCGCCCTTGTCGAACCAGTTGTTGTCGTCGTCGCGCACTGAATACAGGAACAGCGCATCCTGGTCGGATGCGTCTTCCGCGACATTGTGCTGAGCCTTGGTGACCTTGAACGCCCCGTCACCATCCGGAGCGGACAGGATGCGCAGGCCGTGCATCACGGCGGCTTTGCCGCGAGCGTTCTGGTTGGCATCGTGGACGAAGCTGTCCAGCGGGTAATAGCTTTCGAGAGTTTCCCGCTGATTGATATTGACGCTTTGCATTTGCTCCGTGTCTCCGATGTTATGCGTATCGTTTCAACAGATCGGTGCTCAAGCCGTTCTGCGCCGGTCCGACCCACACCCCAGCCACCTCAACTCGTCGGCCCAGCCGATCAGTACAGCGACTTCGTCGGACAGCGTCGGCTGGATGGTCGGGACGGCGCCCAGCAGCACCTCGCCGGTGGAACCGTCGATCGTCACGACATCGCCCGCCCCGACCGGCACGCCGCCGATGACCGCGCACCCGGCGCTGGCGTCGATGACAAGGTCCGCCACACCGACGACGCAGGTCTTGCCCATCCCGCGAGCCACCACGGCGGCGTGACTGGTCATGCCGCCCCGCGCCGTCAGGATGCCGCGAGAGACGTGGATGCCGTGGATATCCTCCGGGTCGGTTTCGGTCCGGCACAGGATGACGCTCTCACCCAAGGCGGCCACGCGCCTGGGCATCCGCGACGGAAAACGCGAGCTTTCCGGTGACGGCGCCGGGTGAGGCGGCAAGCCCCAGGGCCAGCAATGTCCGGGGCGCCTTGGGGTCGATCACCGGCTGAAGCATCTGCTCCAGCGCTTCCATATCCACCATCGCGACGGCTTCTTCCGGCGTGATGATGCCTTCTTCCGCCAGATGGACGGCGATCCTGACCGCCGCCTGGATCGTCCGCTTTCCGGAACGGGTCTGGAGCAGGTAAAGCCTGCCCTGCTGCACCGTGAATTCCAGGTCCTGCATATCGCGGCAATGGGCTTCCAGCCGCCGCGCCACCGCTTCAAGGTCGGCGTAGACCGCCGGCATGACATGCGCCAGCCTGCTTATCGGCAGCGGCGTCCGGATGCCGGCAACCAGATCCTCGCCCTGCGCATCGGGCAGGAACTCGCCGAACAGCACGTTTTCGCCGGTCGAAGGATCGCGGGTGAAAGCGACGCCGGTTCCGCTGTCCGCGCCCCGGTTGCCGAACACCATCGCCTGCACCGTCACCGCCGTGCCGCCCTCATCCGGGATGCCATGGAGACGCCGGTAGAAGACCGCGCGCCGGTTGTTCCACGAGCGGAAAACCGCGCCGATCGCCTGCCAGAGCTGCTCGTGGACATCCTGCGGGAAAGGCCGCCCCAGCTCGCGGACGATCATTTCCTGATATTCACGGACCAGCGTCCGGCAGTCCTCCGCCTTCAGATCACTGTCCAGCCGGCAGCGGCGGCGCTGTTTCACCGATTCCAGGATCTGTTCGAAGCGGTCATGGTCGATGCCCATGACGACGGCGCCGTACATCTGGATGAAGCGCCGATAGGTGTCCCAGGCGAAGCGGCAGTCGCCGCTCCTCGCCGCCAACCCTATCACCGTCACGTCGTTGAGGCCGAGGTTGAGGACAGTATCCATCATCCCCGGCATGGACACCGCCGCACCCGACCGCACCGCGACCAGCAGCGGAGCGGCGGCGCTGCCGAAGCGGCTGTCGGTCAGCGCCTCGACCCGCGCCAGGGCGTGGGCGACCTGATCTTCCAGCCAGCCGGGATGCCCGCCGCCATCCTGCCGGAACTCCCGGCAGACTGGCGTCGAAAGGGTGAAGCCCGGCGGGACCGGCAGGCCGAGCCGGCTCATCTCGGCAAGGCCGGCCCCCTTGCCGCCCAGAAGATCCAGCGGATCGATGCCGGCCGGCAAATCATCCGCGGTTCCGCCGCCAAAGCCGAAGACCCGGCGCGGTGTCGCCGCCACGCATTTGGGCGTACCCTCGGTCGTACAGTCCGCCAGGGCCGGGGACGGCATCAGTCCTGCTCCGGTTCCAGATAGATGATGCGGAGCGTGTTGGTCGAGCCGGTCCGGCCGAACGGCACGCCGGCCGTGATCGCCAGCCGGTCGCCGATGCCGGCGATCCCGTAGTCCTGCGCTATTCGTATCGCTTCCGGAACCATCTCGCCGAACGAGCTGATGCCTTTCGTTACGTGAACGGAATGAACCCCGTAGGACAAGGCCAGCCGCCGCGCGGTGGTGTCATGGATCGAAATCGCGAGGATCGGCATCGGCGGACGTTCCCGTGCGGCGCGCAGCGTCGTGCTGCCCGAACTCGGTATAGGTCACGATCGCCTTGGCGTCCACCGCGCGGGCGGATTGGTGCGCGGAGTGGGTGATGGCATCGGATGTCGTCTTGCCCAGCCCCGGATGCTGGCTGTCCATGATGCTGCGATAGGACTCGTCGCCTTCGACGCGCCCGACGATGCGGTCCATGATGCCGACCGCTTCGAGCGGATAGCTTCCGGCTGCGGTTTCCGCCGACAGCATCACCGCGTCGGTGCCGTCATAGACGGCGGTCGCCACGTCGGAGACCTCCGCCCGCGTCGGCGAGGGCGAGTTGATCATGGATTCCAGCATCTGCGTCGCCACGATCACCGGCCGCCCGGCGTCGCGGGACTTCCGGATCATCGACTTCTGCAGGCCCGGAACGTCTTCCGCCGGCATTTCGACGCCCAGATCGCCGCGCGCCACCATCAGAGCGTCGGAAAGGTCGATCAGTTCGTCCAGATGCTGGATCGCCATCGGCTTTTCGATCTTCAGCATGATCGCCGCCCGGTCGCCGATCAGCCCGCGCGCCTCCACCACGTCTTCCGGCCGCTGGACGAAGGACAGGGCGATCCACTCGACCCCCAGACCCAGCGCGAATTCCATATCGCGCCGGTCCTTGGGCGTCAGGGGGGAGAGCGGCAGCATCACGTCGGGGACGTTGAAGCCCTTGTTGTTCGACAGCCGGGTGCCGGCCACGACCTCGCCGAGCAGGAAATCGGCGCCCTGCTCGATGACCCGGATGCGGACCTTGCCGTCGTCCAGCAGCAGGGTGCTGCCGACCTTCATCGCGGAGATGACCTCCGGATGCGGCAGACAGACCCGGTCCTCGTTGCCCGGCGTGGGGTCCAGGTCGAACCGGATCACCCTGCCCGCCCGAAGCGCTATCGCGCCATCGGCAAAGGAGCCGATGCGCAGCTTCGGCCCCTGAAGGTCGGCGATGACGCCGATCGGGCGGTCGTATTCCGCCTCCAGGGCACGGATGCGGGCCAGCACCTCGCCGTGGTTTTCCTGAGTGCCATGACTGAAGTTGAGCCGGAAGACATCCACCCCGGCCAGCATCAGGCGCCGGAGCATATCGGGCGACGAACTGGCCGGGCCAACCGTCGCGACGATCTTGGTCTGCCGATGGCGCCGGAAGACCGGCGCTTTGATCGGCTCTGGATCGACCCTGAACCGGGCTGTCTGATGGTGTCATGACATCACTTGCGGTTGAGGTCAGTCGTCGCCGCCGGGCGCGGTCTGGCCGATTTCGAAACCACCCATCACCTCCAGGATGCGCAGCAGGCCGGAGTGGTCCCATTGCGCACCGCCCTGGGCGGCGCAGGCGTTGAAAAGCTGCTGGGTGCTGGCGGTGTTGGGAAGCGACAGGTTGAGCGACTTGGCGCCCGACAGAGCCAGATTCAGGTCTTTCTGGTGCAGTTCGATGCGGAAGCCCGGATCGAAGTTGCGCTTGATCATGCGCTCGCCGTGGACTTCCAGGATGCGCGACGACGCGAAACCGCCCATCAGCGCCTGACGGACGCGGGCCGGATCGGCGCCGGCCTTGGCGGCGAACAGCAGCGCTTCGGCGACCGCTTCGATGGTCAGCGCCACGATGATCTGGTTGGCGACCTTGGTGGTCTGCCCGTCACCGTTGCCGCCGACCAGCGTGATGTTCTTGCCCATCTTCTCGAACAGCGGCTTGACCTTCTCGAACGCCGCTTCGGGTCCGCCGACCATGATGGTGAGGGAGGCGGCCTTGGCGCCGACATCGCCGCCGGACACCGGCGCGTCCAGATAGTCGCAGCCGAGCTTGTTGATTTCGGAAGCGAAACGCTTGGTTTCGATCGGAGCGATCGAACTCATGTCCACGACGGTCTTGCCCTTGGACAGCCCCTTGGCGACGCCGTTCTCACCGAACAGAGCCGCTTCGACATGGGGAGTGTCCGGCACCATCGTGATGATGACGTCGGCCTTTTCAGCCACTTCCTGGCCTGATTTGCAGGCGGTGCCGCCCTTGCCGGTCAGTTCTTCCGGCACGGGTTTGACGTCGTACAGGAACAGTTCGTGGCCGGCGTCGATCAGGTGACCGGCCATGGGCTGACCCATAATGCCAAGCCCGATGAAACCTACTTTCATTTTTCGCTCCCTCCGTGAAATGTTTATACCCGAGCGGTCGCCGGTTTG
>CAWKET010000028.1:0-14931 GCA_963848585.1 uncultured Alphaproteobacteria bacterium
TCATGCGGAGATGGGAAGTGTTTTTTTGCCTCTCAGGCAACAGCGTAGTTTCGCAAACGTCTGTGGAATTTGTAGGTCGGCCTTCGCCTCTTGGGGCGAACGCCGACCTAGAAATGGTGTTACTTCGCCACATCGGTCAGGCCGACCTTGAACATCCGCATCATCAGCAGGATGAAGCCGATGCACAGAACCAGCAGGATGAAGGCGTAGGCCGCACCCTGGTTCCAGTTTCCGCCCTCGAAGAACCAGTTGTAGATGATCTCGGTGAACCAGCGGCTGCTGGGTGCCGCCGAGCAGGGCCGGGCACGGCGAGCTCCGGCCGCCAGCATGAAGGTCATGATGCAGCCGACCGCGATGCCGGGCTTGGCGTGCGGGATGACGATGCGCCAGTGGATGCGCAGCCAGCCGCTGCCGAGATCGCGCGCCGCCTCGATCTGGTTGCGGTCGAGCGACTCGATCGCGTTGTAGAGCGGGAACACCATGAACAGGATATACGCGTAGACCATGCCGACGATCACGCCGGCCGGGCTGCCCAGCAGGCGGACGG
The DNA here is from genome assembly GCA_963848585.1 of uncultured Alphaproteobacteria bacterium. GTDB lineage: Bacteria > Pseudomonadota > Alphaproteobacteria > Azospirillales > Azospirillaceae > Skermanella. The sequence continues at coordinate 548 of CAWKET010000028.1, forward strand.
GCTGGTCGAGCATGCCGAGCCAGACCAGCGCCAGATTGAGCGGGCCGTTGAAGGCCAGGATGATGTACCAGGCGAAGGTGCGCAGCAGCTCGTTGATCCAGAACGGGATCACCAGCAGCAGGATCAGCAGCGGCAGCGACTTGGGCCGCGCCACCTGGGCCATGAAATAGGCCACGGGATAGCAGACGGCGAAGGTGATCGCCGTGACCAGCGCGCTGGCCCAGATGGTCTGGAGGAAGATGCTCCGGTGGATCGTGTTGTTCCACAGGGTGACGTAGTTCTTGAGCGGTGTAGACGTCTTCCGGCCCGCCCAGCTTTGCCGGCGGCAGGTTGGGCCGGAGCGAGAAATCGACCATCAGCAACTGGGGCAGCACGATCAGCACGACGAGCCAGAAGGCGCACAGCGCCACGATCGCCGTGGTCAGTCCCGGGCCGTAGCGGCGCAGCACCTCGTTCATGACAGGTCTTCGGACTGTGGGAAGGACGACGGCGTCTTCGGGGCGGAAGCTGACCCGCGCCGCCGTACCCGGCTGCCAGCCATTGCCGTTGCCATGGCCGGCATTGGCGGTCTGGACCACGATCGTCCGGCCCTGCACCGGTTCCAGGAAGACATTGACGAAGGCGCCTTCGAATTCCTGATGGCTGACCGGGCTTTCGATGATGTTGTGGTCGGCGGTCCCATCGGCGGGGCGCATCCGCTCCGGCCGGACGAACAGGATCGCCTCGTCGCCCTCGCGCATGTCGCGCGGGTTGCGGCCGATCATCTTGCCGGACGGCGTCTCGATGGCGGCCCTGCCGCCGGCCGCCGCGATGACGCGGCCGGTGAAGCGGTTGGTCTCGCCGACGAAGGAGGCGACGAAGGCGCTGGCCGGGTCGTCGTAGATGGTCCGGCCGGCGCCCACCTGCTGCGAGCACGCCGCGCGACATCACGCCGATCCGGTCGGACATGGTCAGCGCTTCGCCCTGGTCGTGGGTGATGTAGATGAAGGTGACGCCGGTGCGCTTCTGGATCTCGCGCAGTTCGGAGCGCATGTGCTGGCGGAGCTTCAGGTCGAGCGCGGACAGCGGCTCGTCCAGCAGCAGGACCGCCGGCTCGACCGCGAGCGCGCGGGCGATGGCGACGCGCTGCCGCTGGCCGCCGGACAGCTCGGTCACCTTCTTGTCCGCCGTGTCGGGCAGGGCCACCAGATCCAGCAGTTGCTGCGACCCGGCGGCGGCGGTCGGCCGACGGCGATGCCCCGGACTTCCAGCCCGAAGCCGATATTCTCCGCGACCGTCATCAGCGGGAAGAGGGCGAGGTTCTGGAAGATCAGCGCGGTCGGCCGCTTGTTCGGGCCGATGCCGCTCATGTCCTTGCCGCCGATCCGGATGACGCCCTCGGTCGGCTCCATGAAGCCGGAGATCATGCGCAGGATCGTCGTCTTGCCGCAGCCGGATGGCCCGAGGAAGCTGAAGAACTCGCCTGCGGGAATGGTCAGATGCACGTCGGAGACAGCGGTCAGCGCGCCGAAGCGCATGGTGACGTGGTCCAGTTCGATGTCCTGGCTCATGAAACCTCGTGGAAAGGGCGCCATCCCCCGTGAAGGGAACTCAACCGTAGGGGGATGGCGCCGGCCCTTTACGCCGCCAGGAAGCGGTCCTGATACTCGTTGCGGATCGAGACGTACCACGGTTCCTGGATCGGCCACCACCACAGCTTATCCAGCGCGTCGGCCGGATAGGCCTCGGCGAAGAACTGCTTGTTGAAGTCGCTCAGATGAGCCTCCGCCCCCTTGGCCGTGGTGTTGATGCTGGTGTGGTTGGAGTAGAGGGCACCCGCCTCCGGCGTGTAGTACCAGTTGATCCACTCGTAGGCCTGGTCGAGGTTCTTCGCGCCCTTGGTGATGCAGAAGCCTTCCATCCAGGCGAGCGCGCCTTCCTTGGGCGCGACGAAGCGGACGGGCAGGTTTTCCTTGCGCAAGGCCGCCGCCGAGCTGTCCCAGGTCTGGCCGATGACGCAGCCGTTGGTGCGGAAAGCGCCCTGGGCCTCGTTCTCGTTGGACCAGAACTGGCCGACCGACGCCTTGTTGTCGGAGGCGACCTTGATGATGGCGTCGAAGTTGGCGCGGGCCTTCTTCTCGTCGGTGAACTGCTCCCGTACCGGGTGGGGCAGCTTGCCCTGGCTCTCCAGCCAGAGGGCGATGCCGATCAGGCTGGAATGGCCGCGGACTGTCACCCGGCCCTTGTATTCCGGCTTCCACAGGTCGCCGTAGCTGGCCTCGCCGTATTTCAGCTTGACGGCGGAGCTGTCAAGGCGATCGCCTCGGTGCCCCAGTCGCTGGGCGCCAGATAGCGCTTGCCCGCCACCACGCCGCCCATGCCGGCGGAACCCTTGACGGCGCAGTCGATGCAGCCGTCGAACTTCACCTTGGACTCGTCGAGCGGCTGGACCAGATCGAACTCAACGTAGTTCGGCACGCGGTCGACCGTCGGCATGATGATGTCGAAGCCGGAACCGCCCGAGGCGCGGAGCTGGTTCAGCAGCTCGTCATTGGTGCCGTACTCGGTCAGGGCCGGCTTGATGCCGGTCTTCTTCTCGAAATCGGCCAGCATCTCGGGCGAGATATAGCCCGACCACGCGAAGACCTTCAGCTCGCCGGAGGCGGCTCGCGCGTTGCGGACGATGAAGGGGCCTGCCGCCGCCAGAGCGCCGGCCGCGGCGGCACCCTGGAGCAGGGTGCGGCGGGTGAAGCTTTTCGCCGCGAGCTGGGTTGCCCGGCTGCCGTCTTTTTCCAAGGTGTCGCTCATCGTCTCTTGTTCTCCCTGCACGATTTCGTCCACGCCGGTTTTTTGTCGGGACTACCGGACTATGGCTCAGGCGGCCGCCGGGCGGCAATTTCGCATAACCGGGTCCACCAAATTTTCATCAATGTGTCATGGGTTTTCCCTGACGCGCAACACCTCAACCGGTAACGATATCAAACCCTTTCGCCGATCCGGGGGCGCAGGGAGAACGATGAGCGCGTGCTGGGGAATGCCCTGGTCGGCCCGGGTGGGCGCAGGGTGGTCAGACCCGTGATGCCGGGGTCCAGACATGCCAAAGGGGGCGAAAGCCCCCTTTGATAGTTTGATCCTTGACGCAGTCCGCTGAAGCGGCACGGCCCCATTGAGTGGCCTCGGCATCAAGGTGTGGAGAGAATTAGACCGACTTTGATGCAAGGTCAAGGGGGTAATTTCATATCTCGGCTTATGTCTGCTTTGCAGCGCATCGTAGGGCAATGAGTAATCTCAGATATAGTACTGCGCCAGCGGCGAGAAGCCGTTGAAGTTGACCGAGGCGTAGGTGGTCGTATAGGCGCCGGCCGAGTGGATATGCACCAGATCGCCGATCCGCAGGTCCAGCGGAAGCTGGTAGTCGGACTTCTCGTACAGCACGTCGGCGCTGTCGCAGGTCGGGCCGGCGAGGATGACGCCTTCGGTGGCGCCATCGCGGGGGGTGACGATCGGGTACTGGATCGCCTCGTCCATCGTCTCCGCCAGACCGCCGAACTTGCCGATGTCCAGGTAGACCCAGCGGCGGTTGTCGTTGGCGGACTTGCGGGAGATCAGCACGACCTCGCTCTGGATCACGCCGGCGTTGCCGACCATGCTGCGGCCCGGCTCCACGATCGTCTCCGGCAGGCGGTTGCCGAAATGCTGGCGGAGCGAATCGAGGATCGTCATGCCGTACAGTTCGGCCTCGGGCACGTCGGTGCGGTAGCGGGTGGCGAAACCGCCGCCGAGGTTCACCATGCTGAGCGTGATGCCGAGCGCTTCCAGGTCACGGAACATCTCCGCCGTGGTGCGGAGCGCCGTATCCCACTGGGTCGGGTCCTTCTGCTGGCTGCCGACATGGAACGACACGCCGTAGGGAACGACGCCCTTTTCGGCGGCGATCACCAGCAACTGGCGGGCCATGTGGGGGTCGCAGCCGAACTTGCGGGACAGCGGCCATTCGGCGCCTTCGCCCGAGGTCAGGATGCGGCAGAACACGCGGCTGCCCGGAGCCGACTCGGCGATCTTCTCCAGTTCCTCGATGCTGTCGAACGCGAACAGGCGAACACCCAGTCTCATAAGCCTTCGCGATGTCGCGCTGCTTCTTGATCGTGTTTCCAAAGGAAATACGGTCCGGCGTGGCGCCGGCGGCCAGCGCCATCTCGATCTCGGGAACGCTCGCGGTATCGAACGAGGAGCCCTTCGCGGCAAGCAGCGACAGAATTTCAGGCGCGGGGTTGGCCTTGACGGCGTAGTAAATCTTCGCGTCAGGCAAGGCTGCGGTCAGAGACCTGAAGTTCTCTTCCACAATATCAAGGTCAACCACCAGACAGGGAGTGGCCGGCTGCTGCTCCGCGAAAAAACGGGCAATCTTCTCGTTCATCTCAGTCTCCCGAGAAACAGAAAGGAGTTTATGTGATGGGTGTGTGGAGGACGGTCAGGCCGCGGCCGGCGCGTCTAAGCGTAAGCTGAGCCCTCAGGCCGTTTATGGCCTGCACACAATCGACCAAGATGCGATGGGCGACCGAGATGCGTGAACTGAGGCGGATGGGCTTTCGGCCCACCGACAACAACATGAAACATAGTATCCTCCAAGACGCCGCCTTGCTTAAGGGACGGTCGGGGGTTACACGTTCGTCGTTGCATAACCCCACTTGGAAAAACCGTGGGGGCCAGGGGCACGTGCTAGCGCGGAGCGACCTGATACACCGAAACCTCTCCGCGCAAAAGGATAAAATGAGCCCTCTGGGAAAAAAAGTTTCAGGTGCGAAAAATCGCGGACAAGCCTATCCGATCAATGACATAGGACAGGGGTTGATAAGGCCCTGAATCATAAAGATTTGGCATATCGGGCGATGCGACTCGGCGGCTTCTTCGATCCGTGTCGTCGGGTGCGGCCAGCGAGATCCTGAGATGGCCGACGGCACTGGGGCCGAAGGCGTCGCAGGAGAGGGTGGCGACGCCGTGAGCGTCCAGCAGCCCATCGGCGAAGGCGGCGGATGACAGGCCGGTTCCGCGCACATCCAGCAGCACGAACATGCCGCCTTCCGGCAATCCGGCGCGCAGGCCGGGAACGTCCTTCAGGATCGACACCATGATGCCGGCGCGGCGCTGGTAGGCCTCCGCCATCTCGGCCACTTGCGGGCAGTCCTGCGTCAGGGCCACCAGCGCTCCGGCCTGGATGAAGGGCGGGCCGCCGTAGAGCATGCAGAGCACCAGCTTCGCCAGAGTGGTCGGTCAGTTGCGGCGGGCCGATGATCCAGCCGGAGCGGAAGCCCGGCACCGCATGGGACTTCGACAGGCTGGAAACGACCACGGTGCGCTCCGCCATGCCGGGCAGGCTCCAGGGGCTGACATGCGGGCCGGCATAGGCGAGGTCGGCATAGACTTCGTCCGACAGCAGCCAGAGATCATGGCGGCGGCAGAACTCGGCCGCCGAACTCGACCTCGGCCGGGTCATGACGGCTCCGGTCGGGTTGTGCGGGCTGTTCAGCCACAGGACCCTGGTGCGCGGAGTGAGCGCCCGTTCAAGGTCGTCCAGGTCCAGGTGGAAGCCGCGCTCCGGCCGGAGCGCCACATTGACGATGGTGGCGCCGGCGGCACCGGCGACCGCTTCGTATGTGGCGTACATCGGCTCCGGCACGATCACCTCGTCGCCGGGGCCGGCGAGGCATTGCAGCGCGCAGTAGAGCCCGGCCTGGGCGCCGGGGACCAGCACCACATTGTCGGTGGATGTCGGCTGGCCGGTGCGCGCCTGATGGCGCGCGGCCACGGCGGCGCGGACTTCGGGGTATCCTATGATCGGCGAGTAGGTGGTCTTGCCGGCCCGCAGGGCGTCCACGACAGCCTCGATCACCTGGGGCGGCGGGGCCATGTCGGGGTCGCCGACGGTCAGCATGATCACGTCACGGCCCGCAGCCGCCAGTTCGCGCGCCCGCCAGTGGATCGACCACGCGTCGGCGCCCTTGCCGGAGATCCTGTCGACCAGGGGAGAAAACCGCATCACAACCGCTCCCTGAACATGCACGCAAAAGCTTCGCGCCCAAGTCATAGCGTGAACCGGCGGCTCTGCCAGCCCGCAATTTGGTAAGGGCCGGGTTGCGGTTGCCAAGTCTTGAAGGATGCGGAACACTCCTCTCCAACCATAAGAACAGGTCGAGCAGGAGGAAGCCCCCGTGACGCTGGCCCCGGATAAACTCGAAACGCCCCCCGGCTACCATCCCCTCGATGACCGCACCCTGGCCGCATATCTGGCGCGGTTGGGCGATGTCGCGGCACGCCTGGGCGGCAGCCCCGACGAATGGCTGGTGCGGGAGGTCGGCGACGGCAACCTCAACCTCGTCTTCATCGTGACCGGGCCGGAGGGCGGAGTGGCGGTGAAGCAGGCGCTGCCCTATGTCCGGCTGGTGGGGGAGAGCTGGCCGCTGCCGCTCAGCCGCGCCTTCTTCGAGCACGAGGCGCTGGTCGAGCAGGCGCGCGTGGCACCCGCCCAGACGCCCCGGATATATCATTACGACCATGAAATGGCCCTGACGGTGATGGAGCTTCTGCGGCCCCACGTCATCATGCGGAAGGGGCTGGCGGCCGGCATCCGCTATCCGCATTTCGCCCGCGACATCGCGCATTTCATGGCGACCACGCTGTTTTACACCTCCGATCTGGCGCTGCCCGCGGCGGAGAAGAAACGGCGCATGGCGGTCTTCTGCGGCAATACCGCGCTCTGCAAGATCACCGAGGACCTGATCTTCACCGATCCGTACCGGGTCGCGGAGCTGAACCGCTGGACCTCCCCCCAGCTTGACGGGATCGCCGCCGAGTTCCGCGCGGATAATGCTGCCAAGGCGGCTATTTCGGAGCTGAAAGGAAAGTTCCTGACTTCGGCCGAAGCCATGATCCATGGCGATCTGCATACCGGATCGATCATGGTGACGGCGACGGAGACGAAGGTGATCGACCCGGAATTCGCCTTCTACGGCCCGATGGGGTTCGATATCGGCGCCGTGATCGGCAACCTGCTGCTGGCCTATTTCGCGCAGTCCGGGCATGAAACCGAGCCGTCGCAGCGCGACGGTTACCGGGGCTGGATTCTCGATCAGGTCGATCAGGTCTGGACCAAGTTCGAAGGCATCTTCCTGGGGCTATGGCGCGACCATCACGCGGGCGACCTCTACCCCGCCGACTTGTTCGCCGATGCGGAGGGCCAGGCGGCGCTGCGCCGGGTGCGGGCGGACTATACGGCGCGGCTGTTCGCCGATTCGGTCGGCTTCGCCGCCGCCAAGATGATCCGGCGCATCCTGGGCCTTGCCCATATCGAGGAGTTGGAGACGATCGCCGACCCGGATATGCGCGCCGCCTGCGAAACGCGGGCGCTCCGTCTGGCGCGCGACATGCTGGTCAATCGCGGTGCGTACAGGAGTATCGGTGACGTGACGGCGGCGGCGAAGAGGAGCTGAAAAGCGGCTGTGTTACGCGCAAAAGGATTAATCCTTATGCGAAATAAGCTGTTGCCTTCCTGTAACTCCCTCTTTTTCCAGGAGTTTTCCGGCAGCTTGGAAAAACGCGGGTTAAATGCCTGTCCTCACATCTAAATTTCGCCACACTCGCCGCCTATATGCTTGTTCAGACGAAGGGCTCCCTACAGCGTAAGCCGTCAAGGCGAACGAAATGCCCTTCACGTCGGCGTCCTTATTTTCAGGGCGCCACCAGCCCGGCCCCGGCTGGATCTACCGGCCACCGCATGAGCCCCCCGCGGTGGCCGTTTTCTTTTCCGGCACCGATATCATGCCGCACGAGCCGCCCTGATGGCCAAGAACCCGATAGCCCTTGGCAGGTGCCGTACCGTGCTGTACCACGGCACGGCGATCACTCCGCCCGCCAACGCTCGAGCCGATAGTCCAGCCCTGATGCCCCTTTTCGCCGCTACCGATCTGACCTGCCTGCGTGGCGAGCGGCTGGTGTTCCAGGAGCTGTCGTTCGCCGTGGAAGCCGGCGGCGCTCTGGTGCTGCTCGGTCCCAACGGCAGCGGCAAGTCCAGCCTGCTGCGCATGATGGCGGGATTGCTGCGGCCCTTTTCCGGCGGCATGAGCTGGGACGGCGCGCCGGTTTCAGTCCGATCCCGACCTGCACCGCAGCCGCGTCCACTATGTCGGCCATCTCGACGCCGTGAAGCCGGTGCTTTCGGCGCGCGAGAACCTCGCCTTCTGGGCGTCCATGGGGGGAGCCGCCGATCCCATGGGGGCCGCCATGGCGGCGTTGGAGCGGCTGGGCGTGCCGCATATCGCCGATGTTCCGGGGCGTTATCTTTCGGCGGGGCAGAAGCGGCGGCTGAACCTTGCCCGCATCCTTGCGGCACCGGCGCCGCTCTGGCTGCTCGACGAGCCTTCGGTGGCGCTCGACCGCGCCGGCATCGGTCAGCTTGAGGCGGCCATCGCGGATCATCGGCGGGGCGGCGGCATCGTCGTGGTCTCGACCCATGCCGAGATCGCGTTGCCGGGCGCCGCCACGCTGCATATGGACGACTTCGCCGTGGACAACTTGCCGCACGGCACGATGCCGATGACCAGGATTTCGAGCCATGAACCGCTTCCTCCGCCTGGTTTCCCGCGATCTGCGGCTGGCGCTGCGTCAGGGGTCGGACGCCACCGTGGCGGTGATGTTCTTCGTGCTGTGCGTCGTGCTGTTCCCGTTCGGCGTCGGGCCGGAGCCCAATATTCTCGCCCGCATCGCCGCCGGGGTGATCTGGGTCGCGGCGCTGCTGGCCTCCCTGCTGTCGCTGGAGCGGCTGTTCCAGAACGATTACGAGGACGGCAGCCTTGAGCTTCTGACGCTCACCAGCCTGCCGCTGGAAGCGGTGGTCTTCGCCAAGGTGCTGGCGCACTGGCTGGTGACGGGATTGCCGCTGATCGTCGCCGCCCCGCTGCTGGCGCTGCTGCTGAACATGGACCCTGCGGGTTTCCCGGTGCTGATCGCGACCCTGGCGGTCGGCACGCCGACGCTCAGCCTGATCGGCGCCATCGGCGCCGCCTTGACGCTGGGCGCGCGGCGGGGCGGCGTGCTGCTGTCGCTGCTGATCCTGCCGCTCTACATCCCCGTGCTGATCTTCGGGGCGGGCGCCATCGACGCCTCCCTGTCCGGCTTCACGGCGCGGCCCCATCTGCTGCTGCTGAGCGGCCTGCTGGTCGCGGCCTTGCCGCTGGCGCCCTGGGCGGGGGCCGCCGCCTTGCGGCAGGCGATAGAGTAGGCGCTGAAACTTCACGCAACCTTCCTCCCCGAGACCATGTTGACCTGCTACACTCCGATCTGACCAGAAGCGGGCGAACCGCCGAAGCAGACTGCATTACGGGAGGCAGGCATGGCCCTCAAGGCTGAACAGCTCAAAGGCGAGCTTACGGAACAGATCGTCAGCCGCGTTCACGACCGGCTGAACAGGGACAGGGCCGATACGGCCGAACGCTTCGTTCGGCAGTTCTACGCCAACGTGCCGCCCGACGACATCATCGAGTTCGAGCCCCGATCAGCTCTACAGCGCCGCACTGTCGATCTGGCAGTTCGCGGCCCAGCGGCAGCCTGGGACCGCCCGCGTCCGGGTCTACCATCCGCAGCTTGACGAGCATGGCTGGCAGAGCGGCCATACCGTGGTCGAGATCGTCAACGACGACATGCCGTTCCTGGTCGATTCGGTCACCGCCGAGTTGAACCGCCAGGGCCTTACCGTCCATCTCGTGATCCATCCCGTGGTGCGGGTGCGCCGCGACAGCTCCGGCCAGTCTGACCGACCTGTACGAACCCCAGGCCGCCCCCGCCGATGCGGTGGCCGAATCCTTCATGCATATCGAGGTGGACGAGCAGACGGCGCCCGAACTGCTGGAGCAGGTGGCGCAGAGCATCGAGAAGGTGCTGACCGACGTCCGCTTCGCGGTCGAGGACTGGCAGGCGATGCGCGCACCCATGCTGCGCATCCTGGAAACCGTCGATCACATGCCGCACGCGCTGCCGGATGACGAGGTCAGCGAGGCGCGCGACTTCCTGCTGTGGCTGAACGACGACAACTTCACTTTCCTTGGATACCGCCGCTACCGGTTCGAGGGTGACGGCGACGAGGCGCGGCTGGCCGTGGTCCCCGGCCAGGGGATGGGCATCCTCCGCAACGACGATGTGCGGGTGTTCGACGGCCTGCGCAATTTCGCGTCCCTGCCGCCCGATGCCCAGCATTTCCTGCGTCAGCCGCGCCTGCTGCTGGTGACCAAGTCGAACCGCCGCGCCACCGTCCACCGGCCGGCGCTGATGGACAGCATCTTCATCAAGGAATACGACGACACCGGGCTGGTGGTCGGCGAGCACCTGTTCGTCGGGCTGTTCACTTCGGTCGCCTACAACACCAGCGCCCGCGATATCCCGTACCTGCGCAACAAGGTGGTGCGCGTGCTGGCGCGCGCCCGCTTCGACCCGCGCAGCCATGACGGCAAGGCGCTGGTCCATATCCTGGAGAACTTCCCCCGCGACGAGCTGTTCCAGATCAGCGACGACGAGCTGTTCGAGATCGCCATCGGCGTGCTGCATCTTCAGGAACGCCAGCGCACGGCGCTGTTCGTCCGGCGCGACCCGTTCGAGCGCTTCATCACCGGTCTCGTCTATATCCCGCGCGACCGTTACGACACCGATCTGCGCCGGCGCATCCAGGCGATCCTGGAGAAGGCGTTCGACGGCACCTGTTCGGCCTTCTATACCCAATTGGCCGAAAGCGTGCTGGCGCGGGTTCAGTTCGTCATCGAAACGAAGCCGGGCGCCATTCCGGATTATGACGTGGCCGCGATCGAGGAGCGGCTGATCGAGGCGAGCCGCGCATGGCCCGACCGATTGCAGGATGCCCTGATCGATGCCCATGGCGAGGAAAAGGGCCTGCGCCTGCACCGCCGCTATGCCGCCGCCTTCGATGTCGGCTACCGCGATCGTTTCGGAGCCGAACCGGCCATTCTCGACATCGAGCGGATCGAGGAGGTGCTTCACACCAAGCGGCTCGGCCTCAACCTGTACCGGCCGATCGAGGCTTCCGAGTCGGAGATCTACCTGAAGCTCTACCATGACGGCGGGCAGGTGGCGCTGTCGGACATCCTGCCCATGCTGGAGCATATGGGCGTCAAGGTGATCTCCGAGGGCGGGCCGTTCGAGGTGACCATCCCCGGCCGGCTGGAGCCGGTCTGGATCCACGACTTCGCCATGCGGACGAAGGATGGAGCCGCGGTCAACCTGGGCAAGGTCCGGCAGGCCTTCCAGGACAGCTTCCTGCGGGTCTGGGAAGGCAGGATGGAGGACGACGGCTTCAACCGGCTGGTGCTGCGGGCGGGGCTGGGGTGGCGCGAGGTCACCATGCTGCGGGCCTATGCCAAGTACCTGCGCCAGATCCGCTTCCAGTTCAGCCAGGACTATATGGAAGACACGCTGGCCGATCATGCCGGCATCACCCGGCTGATCGTCCGGCTGTTCCAGGCGATGCACGATCCGGCCCAAGCGCGTACCGGCGGCGTCGCCGACGATATCCAGGTCACGGTCAACGGGCTGCTGGTGGAGATCGACCACGCGCTGGATGACGTCGCCAACCTGGACGAGGACCGCATCCTGCGCCGGTTCCTCAACCTCGTGCGCTCGACCCTGCGGACCAACTATTTCCAGAAAGGCGCCGACGGGGAGTTGAAGCCCTACCTGTCGATGAAGCTGGACAGCCGCTCGGTCGATGAATTGCCGCTGCCCCGGCCGATGGTCGAGGTCTGGGTCTACAGCCCGCGCGCGGAGGCGATCCATCTGCGCGGCGGCAAGGTGGCGCGCGGCGGCATCCGCTGGTCCGACCGGCGCGAGGACTTCCGCACCGAGATCCTGGGCCTGATGAAGGCTCAGATGGTCAAGAACGCGGTCATCGTCCCGGTCGGGTCCAAGGGCGGCTTCGTGGTCAAGCGCCCGCCGCCGGCCGATGCCGGGCGCGAAGCGCTGATGGCCGAAGTGATCGAGTGCTACAAGACGCTGATGCGCGGCCTGCTCGACATCACCGACAACTACGCGGCCGACGGCTCCGTGGTGCCGCCTTCGGGCGTCGTGCGGCTGGACGGCGACGATCCCTATCTGGTGGTGGCGGCGGACAAGGGCACGGCGACGTTCTCCGATATCGCCAACGGCGTGTCGGAGGATTACGGGTTCTGGCTGGGCGACGCCTTCGCGTCGGGCGGGTCGCGCGGCTACGACCACAAGAAGATGGGCATCACGGCGCGCGGCGCCTGGGAATTGGTCAAGCGGCACTTCCGCGAGATCGGGGTGGACTGCCAGACCCAGGATTTCACCTGCGTCGGCGTCGGCGACATGTCGGGCGACGTGTTCGGCAACGGCATGCTGCTGTCGCGGCATACCAAGCTGGTCGGGGCCTTCAACCACCTGCATATCTTCTGCGATCCGGACCCCGATCCGGAGGTCAGCTTCGAGGAACGGCGGCGGCTGTTCGACCTGCCCCGGTCTTCCTGGACCGACTACAATGCGCAACTGCTGTCGCCCGGCGGCGCCATCTTCGACCGCAAGGCCAAGTCGCTGAAGCTGACGCCGGAAATCCAGGCCCGCTTCGGCCTGACGCGGGAGAAGGTGACGCCGGCGGAACTGATGCAGGCGATGCTGCGGGCGGAGATCGACCTGCTGTGGTTCGGCGGCATCGGCACCTTCATCAAGGCGACCGGGGAAACCCACGCCGAGGTCGGCGACAAGGCCAACGACGCGACCCGCATCGACGGGCGGGAGGTCCGCGCGAAGATCGTGGGCGAGGGCGCCAATCTCGGCGTCACCCAGCGCGGCCGGATCGAGTATGCCCAGAGCGGTGCCGCGGACCATGGGGGAGGGCGGATCAACACCGACGCCATCGACAATTCCGCCGGCGTCGATACCTCCGACCACGAGGTCAACATCAAGGTGCTGACCGGCGACGTGCTGGCCCGTGGCGACATGACGCTGAAGCAGCGCGACCAGTTGCTGGCGAGCATGACCGACGAGGTCGGCGAACTGGTGCTGAGCGACAATTACCTCCAGCCGCAGGCGATCAGCGTCGCCGGCGCCGGCGGGGTGGGCGTTGCTGGAGGAGCAGGCCCGCTTCATGCGGGTGCTGGAAAAGGCCGGCCATCTCAACCGCGCCATCGAGTTCCTGCCGGACGAGGAGGAAATCGCGGCCCGCGCCGCTCGCGGGCTGGGGCTGACCCGGCCGGAACTGGCGGTGCTGCTGGCCTATTCGAAGATCACGCTGTACGCCCAGTTGCTGGAGTCGAACCTGCCGGACGATCCGCGCATGGTCGACGATCTGGTCAAATACTTCCCCAAGGCGTTGCGCCGCGACTTCCGCGACGCGATCGAGCGGCACCGGCTGCGCCGCGAGATCATCGCGACCTATGCGACCAACAGCATGGTCAACCGGGTCGGTCCCACCTTCGTGACCGAGATGGCCGACAAGACCGGGGCCGGCCCGGGCGATATCGCGCGGGCCTATACGGTCAGCCGCGACGCCTTCGCGCTGCGCGCCCTGTGGACCGGGATCGAGTCGCTGGACAACAAGGTGCCGGCGGCGACCCAGTACGAGATGATCGTGGCTACTCAAGCGCTTGATGAACCGGACGATCCCCTGGTTCCTGATCAACGCCCCCCAGCCGCTCGACCTGGGGGCGGAGGCCGCCAACTATACGCCCGGCGTGGAGGAGTTGACGGCCAGCCTGGACAAGGTGGTGTGCGAGGAGGACCGGGTACAGTTGGGCGAGCAGGCGGGCCGCTGGGAGAGCCAGGGCGTTCCGGCCGATCTGGCGCACCGGGTGGCGAGCCTGGGCATTCTGGCATCGGCCCTGGATATCACCCGCATCGCCCGGCTGTGCCGGCGCGACGTGCCGGATGTGGCTCGGTCTATTTCGAACTCGGCCACCGTTTCGGCATGGAATGGCTGCGCTCCAGGGCGGCGAAGGTCAAGACCGAGAACCACTGGCAGAAGCAGGCGGTCAGCGCGATCATCGACGATCTCTACGGCCTGCAAAGCGACCTGACCGCCCGCATCCTGAACGACGGCGAGTCGCACGAAGCGGCCATCACGACCTGGGCCGCCGCCCGCCAGGGGCCGGTCGACCGCATCAACCAGCTTCTGACCGAACTGCGCGGCGTGGCGCGGGTCGATCTCGCCATGCTGGCGGTGGCGAACCGGCAATTGAGAGGGCTGATCGCGAGCTGAAGAAACGGTGGGGAGCGGCGCTCCCCACCGGGAAGCGTTAGTGCGAGGCCAAAACATTAACTTTTAAGAAATGCTGACGCATCATCCTTTATCGCCGCGCCCTGCGTCAGGCTGGGGGCGGCAATGATGCGGGTGCGGG
>CAWKET010000029.1:0-138322 GCA_963848585.1 uncultured Alphaproteobacteria bacterium
CTCCTTGAACCTTTTGCCGATTGCTCTCATGTTGCAGTGCAGCAAGGAAATGGGCCGCTCGATAGCTCCGATGGTGCAACGGCCCGACTTGTTATCAACTTACAGGACAGGAAACATATCCATGAGCGCGATCAAAGGCTTCTCACTGCCGGGCTTCGACTTCGGCGCCATCTTCGACATGCAGCGCAAGAACATCGAGGCGTTCACCGCCGCGAGCCAGACCTTCACCCAGGGTCTCCAGACCGTCGCCAAGCGCCAGAGCGAAATCGCCCGCCAGCAGGTGGAGCAGTTTCAGTCTCTGCTGACCACAGCCGCTCCGACCGCCAAGGTTGAAGACAACCTGGTCAAGCAGGCCGATCTGGTCAAGGCCGCCTATGAGAAGAACGTCTCCAACGCTCGCGAGCTGCAGGACATTCTGACCAAGGTGACCACCGAGGCTTCGGACATCCTGAGCCGCCGCGTCGTCGCCAGCCTGGACGAGATCAAGAGCGTCGCCCAGAAGCCGAAGGCTGTCGAGCGTACCGCCAAGGCCGCCTGATTTCCGCTCATTCCCGGTCACGGCATTGCCGCCATGGCCGGGAGCTGGAAATCACGACTAGATAATATAAGTGCCGGATTCCCGCCCTTTGAAAGGCGATGTATCGCCGCTATGATACATCGCTTCAAGGACGAGTGCGGGCGTAAAATCGCGGCACCCCTTTGTGACTTGTTGCTCCGGCCCTGCGGCTCTCCAACTAGGGCTTGCTCCGAAGGCCGGCAATTGAATTGGAGATCTTCATGCGTGACATTGCCATTACCATCGAGCAGGCCGCCCATTGGCTGAATTGCAGCACCGCCAAGATCAAGGAATATCTGGCGTCCGGGCTCCTGCGTAATTTCGAGGGCCGTTCTGGCGACGCCGCCAAGGTGATCTCGCTCAACGCCACCGTGATTTTGGCGGAGAGCCTTCCGGTCGAAGCCGGCATTTTCCAGATCGCCGAGAAGCGCGATTACGAACTCGGCGCCGCGTACCCGGACGCTCAGCACCGGCCGCGAGCGCCCGTCGCTGGAAGTGGTCCGCAGCGGCCCGATCGTCGAGCGCCGCCCGCTGCGTCCCTTCGCCGCCCGCTAAAATTTTAGAGCGGCATCGCGCCTCACTCACGACTGGCTGGTTCCCTGCTGAGATTCCTGGTCAGGCACAAGCGAGGTGCCGTTCAATTCCGCCACGATGTCGGACAGGCGGGGACATATTCATCGCCCCTGCCCGCTCCGACCGCCAGCGCGAAGGAATTGCGCACGGCCGCACCCATACGGGTTCGCGGCCCCGGCGGCGTTGGCGAAGGACGACATATAGGTCATGTCCTTCAATCCATTGCGCAATGTGAATCTGTGCGCGTTCGGATCGCGCTCCAGCACCCATTTGAAGAAGGTCTGGTAGAAGCCGCAATCCATCCGTCCGCCCCGGATCACGCTGTCGAACACGGCCGGCGTCAGCCCCGCCTTGGCGCCCAGCGTCAGCGCTTCCGCATAGAGCGCCGCATAGCCCATCGACAGGAAGTTGTTGAGCAGCTTCATCGTGTGGCCGGTACCGGTCGGCCCGGTCGGCAAAATGCGGCCGGCGAAGGCCTCCAGCACGGGCCGCGCCCGCTCGACATGCTCCGGCGCTCCCCCCGCCATGACATCCAGCGTGCCTTCCCAGGCGTCTTTCGGCGTGCGGCCGAGCGGAGCGTCGATCAGGACGATGCCCTGCGGCTCCAGTTCGGCGGCGAGCCGGGTCGTGACCGACGGCTCCGACGTGGAGCAATCGATGATCATCAGCGGCTTGCCAGCCGCCGCCAACCCGTCCGGCCCGTTGATGACGGCCTCGACCTGCGGACTGCCGGTCACGCACAGCACCACGATATCGCTGGCTTCGGCCAGCTCGCGCGGCGTCGACGCTTCGGCGGCGCCCCGGCGCTTCAGATCTTCGACCGGCTCGCGGTTGCGGTGGCCGAGCACGGTCAGCGGCCAGCCCTTGTCCACGATGTTGGCGGCCATCCCATGCCCCATCAGCCCGACGCCGATGAAACCGATGCGTTCCTTGGCCATCACGTTCTCTCCCCCTTGGTTTTCTTGCTTGTTATCGAACGCTTGTCAGAGCCATCCGCTGCGCTTGAACCGGACATACAGGTAGGAGCAGATCACGACGATGGCGACCAGCACGGCGGGATAGCCAAGGTCCCACTTCAATTCCGGCATATGTTCGAAGTTCATGCCGTAGATGCCGGCGATCGCGGTCGGGACCGCCAGGATCGCCGCCCAGCCCGCCAGCTTCTTCATCACCTCGTTCTGCCGGATCGAAACGATCAGCAGATTGGCCTCCAATGCCGAAGCCAACAACTCGCGCAGGTTTTCGATCCGTTCGGTCAGGCGGGTCGTGTGGTCCTGGACGTCCCGGAAATAGGGCTTCAGATCGCTGTCGATCAGCGGGACCTCGACGCGCGCCAGCCGCCCGGCCATCTCGATCAGCGGAGTCACCGAGCGGCGCAGGATCTGAAGCTCGCGCCGGATCTCGTAGATGCGGGCGATCTTTTCCGGTGAGAAGGCGGCGGTCAGGACCTCCGCCGCGGTTTCCTCGACCTCGGCTTCCAGGGTCTCGACGATCGGGAAATAATTGTCCACGACGAAGTCGATGATCGAGTAGAGGACGAAGTCGATGCCCTTGCCCAGCATCCCCGGCACGCTTTCCGCCCGCTTCCGCACCTCCGCATAGGAGGACGAGGCGCCGTGCCGGACGGTGATGACATAGCCGGGACCGATGAAGATATGGGTTTCACCGCACTCGACCCTGCCGCCCTTCAGTTCGGCCGTGCGCAGCACGACGAACAGCGAGTGGTCGTAAACCTCCAGCTTGGGCCGCTGGTGGGCACGATGGGCATCCTCGATCGCCAGATCGTGCAGCCCGAACCGTGCCTGGACGTTCCGCAGCATTTCCTCGCTGGGCTCCAGCAACCCGATCCAGACGAATTGGCCGGACTGTTCGGGAGGCCTCGCCGCATCGATGCTGACGGATTGATTGCGATGCCCGCCGACATAGAGGGCACTGTCAACCACCATTCCCATGATCTGATCACCCTGCTGGCGCTGTCCCCTGAGGGACGGAACCTTTGATCATGAAGGATAGACCAAGGCATGTCGAGCGGTGCCCGGTCAACAAGGCCCAAGTAACAAGGCGGAGACTTCAAATCGCTTTCCCAAAGCATCGAAGAGGATCAGATTCAAGGTGGCGTGATCGGTCGAGATGCGTAAATAGGAGGCCCGGTGCATGACGAGCGGCAACGAAGAGTGGCGCAAATCTCCCCAGGCTCCGGCTCCCGGCACGTCTTTGGGA
The DNA here is from genome assembly GCA_963848585.1 of uncultured Alphaproteobacteria bacterium. Lineage (GTDB taxonomy): Bacteria > Pseudomonadota > Alphaproteobacteria > Azospirillales > Azospirillaceae > Skermanella. Next base: position 3,350 of record CAWKET010000029.1, read on the forward strand.
CCGTTGAGCGACATCCCTGACGGTGAAGCCAGGGAATTTGTCTTCGGCACGGGACGCAGGGTCTTCTCCATGCTGGTCGTACGCCGTGGCGGCGATACCCGCGCCTATGTCAACGTCTGTCCCCATGCCTGGCTGCCGCTGACATACCGGAGCAACAACATCGTCAGCGCCGATGGCGAGCGGCTGGTGTGTTCCAACCACTTCGCCGAGTTCTCGGTGGATGACGGCCGCGTCCTCTCAGCTACCCAAACACCCGGCTGTGGCCTTACCCCGTACCGGTCCATGTCGATGCGAAGAACTGCCTGATCATCGGAAACCGACCGCCCAAATGACCAAAAGAAAAGCAAAACAGGTTGAGGGAACACCGCCATGACGACTTATCAATCCGGCTTCGGCAACGAGTTCGCGACCGAGGCTTGCCCGGCGCGCTGCCGGTCGGCCGCAACTCGCCGCAGCGCGCTCCCTATGGTCTGTATGCCGAGCAGCTTTCCGGCACCGCCTTCACCGCCCCGCGCGCAGAAACCGCCGGTCGTGGCTGTACCGCATCCGCCCCGCCGTCGATGCACCTGCCGTTCGAGCGGATCGACAGCCGGCTGATCCGACAGCGAGTTCGGCGAGACGCCGGCATCGCCGAACCAGCTGCGCTGGGACCCGCTGCCGATGCCGTCGGCGCCGACCGACTTCGTCGAGGGCCTGATGACGATGGCCGGCAACGGCGACCCGGACGCGCAGGCCGGCTGCGCCATCCATCTGTACGCCGCCAACCGGTCGATGGTGGACCGCTACTTCTACAACGCCGATGGTGAAATGCTGATCGTGCCGCAGCAGGGCCGGGTCGCGCTTCGCCACCGAGCTCGGCCTGATCGAGGCCGAGCCGCAGGAGATCGTCGTGATCCCGCGCGGCGTGCGCTTCCGGGTCGAGCTGCCGGACGGCGAGGCGCGCGGCTATGTCTGCGAGAACTACGGCGCCCTGTTCCGCCTGCCCGATCTCGGGCCGATCGGCTCCAACGGCCTGGCCAACCCGCGCGATTTCCTGACGCCGGTCGCGGCGTACGAGGACCGCGAAGGCAACGCTCGAACTGGTCGCCAAGTTCATGGGCAATCTGTGGTCGCGCCGAGATCGATCATTCGCCGCTCGACGTCGTCGCGTGGCACGGCAACTACGCGCCGTACAAGTACGATCTGCGCCGCTTCAACACGATCGGCTCGATCAGCTTCGACCATCCCGACCCGTCGATCTTCCTGGTGCTGACGTCGCCGTCAGCGACACGCCCGGCGTCGACAACATCGACTTCGTCATCTTCCCGCCGCGCTGGCTGGTCGCCGAGGACACCTTCCGCCCGCCCTGGTTCCACCGCAACGTCGCGAGCGAGTTCATGGGCCTGATCCACGGCGTCTACGACGCCAAGGCCGAAGGCTTCGTGCCGGGCGGCGGCAGCCTGCACAACTGCATGAGCGGCCACGGGCCCGACGCCGAGACCTTCGAGAAGGCCAGCGCCGCCGACACCGCCAAGCCGCACGAGATCAACGACACGATGGCGTTCATGTTCGAAACGCGCGCGTGTGATCCGTCCGACCGCGCTACGCGCTTGAATCGGCGCAGCTGCAGCACGAGTATTTCCGCTGCTGGCAGGGGCTCGCGAAGCACTTCAATCCGGAACGGCGCTGAGGAAGGCAACATCAGTCGATGCATCCCAACGACCCGCAACTGAAGTCCTTTGTCGATGTCGAACCGACACGCCATTTCCCGATCCAGAACCTGCCGTTCGGCGTATTCTCCACCGATGCCGATCCTCGCCCGCATCGGCGTCGCGATCGGCGACCAGATCCTGGATCTGGCTGTGCTTGAGGAGTCGGGCCTGCTGAGCGCCGACCCGGCCGGTAACCGGGTGTTCAACCGCTCCAGCCTCAACGGTTCATGGCGCGGGCGGGCCGTCTGGCGGGAAACGCGCGGCGCGTATCAGCGAACTGCTGCGCCACGAGAATCCCCAGCTTCGCGACGATCTGGGCCTGCGCGCCCGCACCCTTGTCCCGCATGGCGGCGGCGCAAGCTTCATCTGCCGGTGGAGATCGGCGGCTATACCGATTTCTATTCATCCAAGGAACATGCGACCAATGTCGGCATGATGTTCCGCGACCCGAAGAACGCGCTGCTGCCGAACTGGCTGCTATTTGCCCGTCGGATACAACGGCCGCGCCAGTTCGGTGGTGGTCAGCGGCACGCCGCTCCGCCGGCCCAACGGGCAGACCAAAGCGCCCGACGCCGAGCTTCCCAACTTCGGTCCATCCGCCAAGCTGGACATCGAGCTGGAAACCGCCTTCATCGTGGGTGAGGGCAACGGGCTTGGGTGAGCCGATCCCAATCGATGAGGCGGAGCGGCACATCTTCGGCATGGTGCTGATGAACGACTGGAGCGCCCGCGATATCCAGCAGTGGGAATACGTCCCGCTCGGCCCCTTCAACGCCAAGACCTTCGCGACCTCCATCTCGCCTTGGGTGGTGATGCTGGATGCGCTGGAGCCGTTCCGGGTTGCAGGCCCGGCTCAGGACCCTGAGCCGCTGCCCTATCTGCGATACGGCGGCAAGTCGGCGGTCGATCTTCACCTTGAGGTGATGTTGCAGCCTGCAAGCTCGGCGGAACCCACGACCATCTGCCGCACCAATTTCAGGTACATGTACTGGAGCATGGCGCAGCAGCTCGCCCACCACACGGTTTCAGGCTGCAACACTCGGGTGGGCGACCTGATGGGCTCCGGCACTGTCAGCGGCCCGGAACCGGGCAGCTTCGGCAGTCTGCTTGAGTTGACCTGGAACGGTCAGAAGCCGGTGGCTCTGGCGGACGGGACCAAGCGCTGTTTTCTGGAAGACGGCGACGATGTGATAATCACCGGCTGGTGCCAGGGCGATGGCTATCGCGTCGGCTTCGGGTCGGTGACCGGGCGGGTGCTGCCGGCGCTCCCGGTCCGGTAACCTGCTTCATGTGCCTATTTCACATGAATTCGCATCACGATGTCCTGATCGTGATTGCCGAACTGCTTGCCGAAGATATTGACGCCTCCCGGCCGCTGGGCGCCTTCATCGATCCCGATCCGCAGCCGGATGGAGTGATGCTCGAGCAGTCCCAACTGGGCCAGCGTGACGTCGGACGCCTTCGATCCGTTGACGCTGGTCCCGGTCCGGGAAATGACCCAGGTCGTCAGGTGGCCGTATTGCGAGCCTTCAAGCTTCCACCAGCGGGGCGTGAAGCGTCCCCGCTTGTCGCCGTAGTCGCCCGGCGAAGTCCAGGTCCCGACCTTCACGTCATTGACCCAGATGCTGATATCGGACGGCCAGTCGGCGTTGGTGCCCGGCACTTCGGATGAAAGCTCCATCGTGAATTCGATCGCCTCGACCTCGGCGTTCAGCACGCGCGCGTTGTTGGGGAACTTGTATTCCACATGGCCGCGCCAGAACCACAGCAGCGACGCCTTCATGCGGCTGGGGTCCAGGAAGAAATCGGGCACGTCGAGCAGCCCGATCACCCCCTCCGCCGAGCACAGGCCGCAGGGGGCGGAGACGCTGCAATTGGTGTAGAGCCCGATCGGCATGGCGACTTCGATCAGGTTGGTCTTCTGCTGGAGCGGCGGATCGTCGAACCGGATCAGGATCTCGCCATAACGGGCATAGCAGATCTTCTGCCGGCCCTTGTTGGCCTTCATCGCCCGCGTCTCGATCAGGCCGCAGGATTCCAGCGTCTGCACATTGGTGGCGACCGTGGATTGCGGCAGATCGAGCGCTTCGCTGATCTCGTTGACGTTCAGCGGTCCTCTGTGACGGAGCAGGCGCAGGATCTGCATCCTTGGCATCGACGCCAGCGCCTTGACGATATCGACATCCCGGTCCGGGCTGATGCTGAGAATGTCGCTGCTACCGAGGTCTGTTCGTTCACATCAAGCTCCGCGTTCGATAACTCACTGTATCAGCATTTCTGATATCGTACCAACTTTGATGACCAGCTTTTGCACCGCACAAGGGTATATGTATCGTAAATTCTGATATATATAGAATTTTCTGTTGACGACTGTCCAGAACGGGATTAGCGTTCGAACCAATCAGAATAAAAGAACAAAGCGAACCCATCGCTGAAGAGGGGAGAAAATGCCCGTTCTCAGAACGCCCATTTTCAGAAAATCGCGTGTGCCGCCGTAGCATTGCTGCTGGGCACGGCCGCTTATGTCCCGTCCGCCGCCAAGGCGCAGGACGTGATTTCCAGCCTTCCAAGAAAAGAAACGCTGATTCTTGAGAATCCCGAAGGGACGATCAAGAACGCCGGCTGGTTCAACATCTGGGCGATCAATGCCGGCGGCCAGTATACCGGCCTTCAGCAGTTGGCCATGGATACGCTGTGGTACATCGATCCGGAACGCGGTCTCGATGGACCGATCGACAACTCGCTGGCTGCCGAACCGCCCAAGTACAATGCCGATTTCACTGAAATGACGGTGAAACTGCGGCCCGGTATTTTCTGGAGCGACGGGGTCGAATTCACCGCCGACGATGTCGTCTACACCGTCGAAACCCAGATGAAGAACACCGGCATGCGCTGGGGGCCGCTGCTGTCGCTCAACGTGGACAGCGTTTCGGCTACCGATCCGCAGACCGTCGTCTTCAAGCTGAAGCGCCCGAATTCCCGCTTCCACGCGCTGTTCACGGTGCGCTTCAACGCCATCTGGATCATGCCGAAGCACGTCTTTGAAAAAGCGGCCGATCCGATGCGGTTCGACTTCAACAAGCCGGTTTCGCTCGGGGCCTATACGCTGCACAGCTTCGATCCCGGAAGGCAAATGGTTCATCTGGCAGCGCCGCGACGACTGGCAGCGCACCACCTTGGGCCGGTTCGGCGAACCGGGGCCGAAATACGCCGTCTATATCGATGGCGGCCCGCCCGATAAGCGCGTGATCGCGCAGATGAACCATAACCTGGACGTCGTCCACGACGTGGCGCCCGAGGGGATGTTCACGCTCGCCAAGCAGTCCAAGACCTCGCGCGGCTGGTTCAAGGACTTCCCCTACGCCCATCCCGATCCGACGCTGCCGGCCCTGCTGTTCAACCTTCAGCGCCCCGAATTCCAGAGCCGCGACGTGCGCTGGGCGCTGGCGCTGCTGATCGACATCAAGGCCGTCTCGATGGCCTCGTACCGGGGGGCGGCGACCATTTCGGCCATCGGCATTCCGCCGACCGGCACGCATCCGGACGACTACCACATCCCGATGCAGGACTGGCTCAAGAGCTTCGAGCTGGATACCGGCAAGCGGAAGATCAAGCCGTACGATCCGACCATCGGCAAGCAGATCGCCGACATGCTGCGTCCTTCCATGAAGGAGCAGATCCCGACCGACCAGAAGGCCATCGACAAGTCGTTCGGCATGGGCTGGTGGAAGCCCAATCCGCAGGCGGCGCAGGAGCTTTTGCAGAAGGCGGGCTTCACCAAGCGCGGCAGCAACTGGTACACGCCGGAAGGCAAGCCCTTCACGATCAGCGTCATGGTCGAGGGTGAATCCCGTCCCGTCATCACCCGCGCCGGCACCATGATCGCCCAGCAATGGCGTCAGTTCGGCATCGACGCCAAGACGGAACTGGCCCAGGGCACCATGCTCGACCGCCGCAACGCCGGCGACTTCGATACCCTGATAAGCTGGAGCGTCGAGAGCTACGGCGGCCATCCGGATCTGGCCTACTTCCTCGATAGCTGGCACTCGCAGTTCGTGGCGGCTCCCGGCAAGATGCAGGCTCCGCGCAACTACATGCGCTGGTCGTCGCCGGAACTGGACCGGATCATCGAGAAGATCCGCGGCGTCGCGTTCGACGATCCGCGCTCGGTCGAACTTGGCCGCGATTACGTGAAGCTGGCGGTTCAGGAGATGCCGACGATCCCGCTGATGGCCTACAACGTCTTCGTCGCGATGGACGACACCTACTGGACCGGCTACCCGACGGCCGAAGACCCCTATGCCAACCCGGTGCCGAACTGGGGCAACTCCCGCTACATGATGGTCCGCCTCAAGCCGCGTGCAATAGTGGACGAGCGGCCGGGGTTGTTGGGCCACGGCCCAACAATCCCCGGCGCACCGGAAAACCGACCTCACGCATTGGGGATCGCTCCCATGAAAACCTACGCCACCTATCTGGCGAAGCGTCTGCTGCAATTCGTCCTGGTCGTCTTCATCGGCATCAACCTGACCTACCTGATCTCCCACGCGACGCCGATCGACCCGGTCGAGCAGACGATTTCCGCCTTGACCTCCTTCGGCAATACCAGCCCCGAAGCGATCGAGACGATGCGGCAGTCTCTTCGCGAGTTGTACGGGATGTCCGGCACCCCGTTGGAGCAGTACCTGTCGTTCTGGGGCCGGATCGTCGTCGGCGATTTCGGGCCGTCGCTGTCGGCTTTCCCGACGCCGGTATCCGAACTGATCCTGCGGGCGCTGCCCTGGACCATCGGTCTGCTGGTGGTGGCGACCGTGCTGTCGTGGCTGCTCGGCAACCTGCTGGGCGGTCTGGCGGGATACTACAGGAAGAACAGGGTGCTGAAGGCGCTGGGGCTCGTCGCCATGGGGCTTCATCCGATGCCCTACTACGTCGTCGCCTTCGTGCTGCTGGTCGTGTTCGGCTTCCTGTGGCCGGTGCTGCCGATCAGCGGCGGCTCCGGCATCGCGGTCGAGCGCAGCTTCAGCTTCGGCTTCGTCTACAGCGTCTTCCTGCATTCACTGCTGCCGGCGCTGTCGCTGGTGCTGGTGGGTTTGGGCGGCTGGTTCCTCGGCATGCGGGCGCTGGTCTCCAACATCGTGACCGAGGATTACGTGGTCTATGCGGAACTGGGCGGAGTGGACCGGCGGCGCATCCTGACCTCCTACGTCATGCGGAACGCCCTGGTCCCGCAGGTCACCGGCCTCGCCATGTCGCTCGGCGCCATCTTCACCGGCGCCATCATCACCGAGGAAGTCTTCGGCTATCCGGGCATCGGGTCGCTGCTGGTCGATGCGGTACATGCCGGCGATTACAGCCTCGTGCTTGGCGTGACATCGGTGTCGATCGTCGCGGTTTCGCACGGCAGTGCTGGTCATCGACCTGCTCTACCCGCTTCTCGATCCCCGCGTGCAGGTGGAGTGAAGAACATGTTCAAGATCATCCGCGACCTCCTGCGCTTCAATATGGAATTCGCCATCGGCACGCTGATCACCCTGATCATCGTCGGGCTGTCGGTGCTGTCGTTCTTCTCCCCCTATCCCGCCGAGGACATCTACGTCGTGGCGCCCGACATGCCGCCGTCGTGGGAATACTGGCTGGGCACCACGTCACGCGGGCAGGACGTGTTCTGGCAGATGACGGTGGCGCTTAGGAACACGTTGCTGTTCGGCCTTGCGGTGGCGGCGACTCAGCCGGGTGATTTCGCTGACCGTCGGGCTGGTGTCGGGCTACATGGGCGGGATGACCGACCGGGTGCTGATGTCGATCAACGATACCTTCATCATCATCCCGTTGTTCCCGATCCTGGTGCTGTTCTACTTCGTCATGCGCGACAGCATGTCCTGGGCGATGCTGGCGGTGATCATGGCGGCGCTCGGCTGGGCCTATGACGCCCGCCTGATCCGGTCCGTCGCCATGAGCCTGCGGACCCGCGAGTTCACCTCGCAATGCATCTTTTCCGGCATGAGCCCTGGTCAGATCATGACGCGGGAGCACCTGCCCTATGTGCTGCCGATCGTCTTTTCGACCACGCTCAACAACATGAACTGGTCGATCGGCATGGAAGTGACCCTGTCGGTCCTGGGCTTCACCGACATCAACACGCCGACCATCGGCAGCATGCTGTACTGGGCCAACCAGCACACCGCCTTGGTGGCGGGCGTCTGGTGGTGGATCGCATGGCCGGTGATCGCCGTGATGATGCTGTTCATCGGGCTCTACCTGCTGGCGACCGCACTCAACGAATACATCGACCCCCGCAGCCGGCTGAGCCGGATGGGAGGTGCTGCATGACGCTCCATCAACTCAACAATCATATGAACCCGGTGGTACCCGACCTGTCGCCGGCATCCCCGGCGCTCAGGGTCGAGGGCCTGCGGGCCTACTACCAGACGCGCTGGTTCGGCGTCACCCGCGAGGTGCGGGCCGTCGATGACATCACGCTCCGGATCGAGCACGACGAGATCTACGGCATCGCCGGAGAGTCCTCGTCCGGTAAAAGCTCCCTGATCAAGACGATCGCGGGCGCCATCCGCCCGCCGCTCAACGTCGTCAGCGGTTCGGTCAATTTCGACTTCGGGACGCGCAAGGTCGATCTCTACGCGCTGAAACCGGCCGAGCGCACCGCGATCCGCTGGAAGCACCTTGCCTATATCATGCAGGGCTCGATGAGCGTTCTGAACCCGTTGCGGCGGGTCCGGCAGAGCTTCGTCGATTTCGCCTTCCGGCACATGGGCCTGCCCATGCCGGCGTTCCTTAAGGCGGTCGAGGATCATCTTCTCCGGCTTCACCTCCAGCCCGCCGTTCTGGACGCCTACCCGCACGAGCTTTCCGGCGGCATGCGCCAGCGCGTCGTAATCGCCTTGGCGACCGTCTGCCGCCCCGGCTTCATCATCGCGGACGAGCCGACCACGGCCCTGGACGTCGTGGTGCAGAAGAGCGTGCTGACGATGATCCGGGAAGTGCAGCGGGAGATGCGGGCCTCCATCCTGTTCGTCACCCACGACATGGCGGTCCACGCCAACCTGACGGACCGGCTGGGCATCATGTATGCCGGGCGGCTGGTCGAGGAGGGCCGCACCCGCGATATCTTCCGCAATCCGCGCCATCCCTACACCGTCCACCTGATCCGCAGCCTGCCCCGGATCGGCGACGCCGAACCGCGCAAAGGGCTGGAAGGCACGCCGCCGAACCTTGCCGATCCGCCGCCGGGCTGCCGCTTCCACACCGCGCTGCCCGATCGCGATGGATGTCTGCCGGCATGTGGTGCCGCCCATGCAGGCGCTGGGAGGAGGACACCGCGTCGCCTGCCATGCCGTGACGGAGGGACGGTGCAATGAGCGGGCCGATGAGCACGGGACAGCTTCTTGACGTGCAGGGCGTCAGCCGCAGCTTCTGGACCGGCGGGCTGCTGTCGCGGCGGCGGGTCGATGCGGTCCGCGACGTCAGCTTCAGCCTGGCGGCGGATAGGCCGGAGATCTTCACGATCATCGGCAAGTCCGGCAGCGGCAAATCCACGCTCGCCCGCATGATCCTCAACAGCATGTCGCCGACCATGGGGAGCATCCGCTTCGGTGGCGAGGACTTGAGCGACCATCAGGAAGAGGCGCGACCGGATGCGCTTCATGGGGCAGGTCCAGCCGATCTTCCAGAACCCGTTCGAAAGCTTCAACCCGCTGAAGCAGGTCGACCGCTACCTGACCATGACCGCCCGGAACTTCACGGAAGCCAGATCCCAGGCGGAAACCGACGACGCATCGGACCGCGCGCTGCGCAAGGTCGGGATTGTCGCTGGCCGAGGTAAAGGGACGCTTTCCCGCACGAGCTTTCCGGCGGCCAGCTTCAGCGCATCGCCATCGCCCGCGCGCTGATCCCCGGCCCCCGGCTGATCGTGGCGGACGAGCCGGTGTCGATGGTCGATGCCTCGCTACGGGTGGCGATCGTCAACCTGTTCAAGGATCTGCGGGACGAGCTGAAGGTCTCGATCATCTACATCACCCACGATCTGGCGACCGCCTACTACATCAGCGACCGCATCATCATCATGCAGAAGGGCGAAGTGGTGGAAAGCGGCAATGCCCGCGCCGTGCTGGACAACCCTCAGCACCCCTACTCGATCCTGCTGAAGAATTCGGTGCTCTCGCCCGACGTCCCCGGCGACGACCTTCCCGGCGACGATGCGCCCCAAACCATCGAGCGAAGCCGCGCTGTCCGCTCCTTCTGAAAAAAACAGTTCACTCCCAGGAGACTTTCCCCATGTTGAAGGCTGAGGTTCTGATCGATCGCGATTTCGCGATCGCGCGATACCGATCCGCGTCTGTTCGGCGCTTTCGTCGAACATCTGGGCCGCTGCGTCTACGGCGGCATCTTCGAACCCGGCCACCCGCAGGCTGACGAGCGGGGCTTCCGCCGCGACGTGATGGCGCTGGTCAAGGAGCTGGCCCCGACGATCATGCGCTATCCCGGCGGCAACTTCGTTTCCGGCTATAACTGGGAGGACGGCGTCGGCCCGGTGGAAAACCGGCCGCGCCGGCTCGACCTCGCATGGTTCTCGACCGAGCCGAACACGTTCGGCACCAACGAGTTCATCGACTGGTGCCGGGAAGCCGGGATCGAGCCGATGCTGGCCGTCAATCTCGGCACCCGAGGCGCCGACGCGGCCCGCCACTATCTTGAATACTGCAACCATCCCGGCGGTACGGCGCTGTCCGACCTGCGCCGCAGCCACGGCTGGGAGCAGCCGCACGATGTCAAGTTCTGGTGCCTGGGCAACGAGATGGACGGCCCGTGGCAGATGGAGACGAAGACCGCGACCGAGTACGGCCGCATCGCCACCGAGACGGCCAAGATGATGAAATGGGTCGATCCTTCCGTCGAACTGGCGGTCTGCGGCTCCTCCTCCCGCAACATGCCGACTTTCGGCGAGTGGGAGTACACGGTCCTTGAGCATACCTTCGACCATGTCGAGTTCATTTCCCTGCACACCTATTTCAACAACTACGCCGGCGACACGGCGGCCTTCCTGGCCAGCCCCGACCTGATGGACGCCTTCATCGACGAGGTCGTGGCGATTGCCGACGCGGTGGCGGCGCGGCGCCGGTCTTCCAAGCGCATCATGCTGAGCTTCGACGAATGGAACGTCTGGTATCGCACCCGTGGCCGGGGCGAAGGCCGGGCGAAGCCGGGCTGGCCGGAGGCGCCGCAGATCCTGGAAGAAGATCTATACGATGGAGGACGCGCTGACCTTCGGCGGCGCCTGCATCTCGCTTCTCAACCACGCCGACCGCGTCAAGTCGGCCTGCCTCGCGCAGTTGGTCAACGCCATCGCACCGATCATGACGGAGACCGGCGGCCCGGCGTGGCGGCAGACGATCTTCCACCCCTTCGCGCAGATGAGCAATCTGGGACGCGGCCGGGTGCTGCGGTCGCAGGTGAACTCACCCACATACTCGGCCCGCTACTACGACCCGCGCGGGGACCAACGAGTTGTACTTCCCGCTGCCGAGCGTGCCCTATGTCAAGGTGGCGAGCGTCCATAACGAAGGGGACAAGGCGCTGACCCTGTTCGTCCTGAACCGCCACCTGGAAGAGCCGATCACCCTTGATCTGGACGCCCGCGGCTTCAGCGACATGACCCTGGATCACGCGCTGGAACTGCGCCACGACGATTTGCAGACGGCCAACACGAAGTCGGACCCGGACGCGGTCAGCCCCGTACCGCTCGACGGCGTGCAGGTCCGTGGCGGACGGTTGCAGGCGACACTGGCGCCAGCTTCCTGGAACGTCATTCGGCTGAAGACGCCCGTATGATTTTCTGATCGAGGAAAGGTTCGACCCGTCCGGCGGCATTTGCCCGGCCGCCGGGCACCGGCCTCAACGTTCCGGCGTAGCGGCCTTGTCGTTTCTCATCATGTCGGCGATTGCTACCGCGGTGGGAACCCCAATGATGACGAACGCCAGCAGCAGTCCCATGATGTCACCCTTTCAATCGAATGAGTAAGGCTTGGTCGCCGGGGCAGTATAACTATGTTTTTGCTGACCAGTCTCCCGTGTGATGGCGGCATACCTCATATGAGATTTGATATGGGATTTGCCGGAAGCCGGTTTCACCGGAAAAACCGGGATTGAATGGATCGCTACAGGGGCAGTCATCATGGACCAGCCGCCACCCGGCGCGGATACACGCACCGCCGCTCCCCTCAGGCGGCTGGTATCCTGGAACATCCTGGAAGGGCTGCTCCGGCCGCCCGCCGGCGAGACTGACCACCGCCTGCCGGACGAAAACAGGCGCCGCGCGGCGGTGACGCTGATCGGCCGCCTGAAGCCGGATTTTCTCGTGCTCAACGAAGCGCTCTACTGCGAGGAGGCGTTCGGCCAGTTCGAAGACTATGCGGGGCTCTTCGATTTCCCCCACGCCGCCAACCGCCTTTATGACGGCTCCTGGGGTAACGCCATTCTCAGCCGCCACCCGATCATCGATATCGTGGCGACCACCATCCACCGCTCCCGGTCGAGCCAGGATCGCGGCATGCTGGCCGCCAAGGTGAAATTTCCCGAGGGCGAGGCGTGGATAGCGACATACCACCCGCACCCGCAGCGCCGCCCGCGCAAGCGCGTTGAAGACTACGCCGAATTCCTGCCGCTGCTGCCGGGTCCCCTGCTGTTGGCCGGCGACATGAACGCGATCAGCCCGGACGACGATCCTGATGTGGCGGCCCTGGCGCATGGCTTCGAGCGCTTCCGGGCATCCGATGCGGCACGGCGGGAGATCGAACGCTTCATGGAAGCGGGCCGCCTGCTGTTCAAGGATGTCCTGCCCCGCTTCGGCCTTCACGACGCCATGCCGCCCGCCGAGCGCGGCTACACCATCCCGACGGCGATGCTGAGCACGGACATTTCCAGCGCCATGCGGATCGACTATGTCATGGTCAACGGCGGCGTCGGGATCGACAAAGGCTGGGTCATACGGGACCCGGAAGCCGACATCGCCAGCGACACTACCCGATCGCGGCCGATTTCCGGCTCTCAGGGCCAAGCTCTTAAAGCCAATGGGGCAAAGGATTACCAGCCATCCGCAGCCAGCCTGTCGGCGCTCCGAACCAGATCGGGCAGCGACTTCGCCTGCATCTTGCTCATGACACGGGCGCGGTGGACCTTCACGGTGATCTCGCTCAACTGAAGCTCAGCGGCGATCTGCTTGTTCAACCGGCCGGCTACGACCAGCGCCATGACTTCGCGCTCGCGCGGCGTCAGGGAGTTGAAGCGTTCCCTGTACTCCGCAAGGATCGCGTATTCCTTGCGATGGACGCGGTGATGTTCGATGCCCTTATGGACAGCATCCAGAAAGTCCTGATCGCGGAACGGCTTGGTCAGGAACTCGATGGCGCCCGCTTTCATGGCGCTGACGGACATCGGGATATCGCCATGACCGGTGATGAAGACCACGGGAAGACGAATGCCTGAACCGGTCATGCCCCGCTGGAACTCAAGTCCGCTCAGCCCCGGTAAATTGACATCCAGGACAAGGCAGGCCGGTGCGTCGGGCAGTTCGGCGAGCAGGAAATCATCGGTCGATCCGAACGACCGGGGCACCAGATCCACGGACCGGAGCAGGTTCTCAAGCGACCTGCGGACGGCGGGATCATCATCGATTATGAAGACGAAGGACTGCTCCGGATTCATTCGTACTCGCTCCGCCTCCGGCAACTCATTATCCTCATCCGCCGGCAGGGTGAATGAAAGGTCGCACCGTGCGGGCTGTTGTCCGTCATCCATATCCGCCCGCCATGGGCCTCGATGATCGACTGACAGATCATCAGCCCCATTCCGATGCCATGCGACTTCGTCGTGAAGAACGGTTCGAAGATCCGTTCCTTGATTTTCGGATCAGGACCGACCCCCGCATCCTCCACCGATAGCAGGATGGCGTCGGATTGGTGAGGTGCCGTTTCGATGCGAAGCACGCGTGGCCGGCCAACTACCGAACTCATGGCATCGACAGCATTCGTGACCAAATTAAGGACAACCTGCTGAAGTTGAACTGGATTGCCGGTAACCAAAGGCAGGTTTTCATCCAGTTTCGTTTCAACTAATACGCTTTCCGCATGAATGGTTTAGCCGATCCTTTTTGGGCCAATTTTGAACGATTTCTAGTTGTGCTGTGGCCACCATTCGAAAAGGGTGTGCGCTCTGATCTGATCCAGATCGTCTGCAAGGATACGGCAACGTTCAGCGAGAACCTCATCAAGTTCATCCAGCGTCTCGAAGTATTCATTGACGATGGGCTCGTTGGTCAAAGGCCATAAGCGTTCAGCGGGCTGGATTTGTGGTGAATACGGGGGCAGGAACATCAGTTCAACGCCCTCGGGAACCTCCAGATCCTTGGAGACATGCCAGCCAGCGCCGTCGAGCACGAGGATGATGTGTTTGTTGGGGCCGGCGCCGATCTCGGTGGCGAACGACGCCAGCAGCGCGCTGAACAGCGCGGTGTTGACGCCATCGGCGATGAACCACACAACTTGGCCGGTGGCTGGCCGGACGAAGCCATAGAGATAGAGCCACTGGTAGCGGTGGTGGCCACTGGCGATGGGACGGCAGCCGCGCGGCGCCCAGACCTTGCGCAGGATCGGCTTCAGGCCGAGGCGGTGTTCGTCGAACGCCCAAACTTCGACCGGGCAGGCCGCTTCGGTGCCTTGAAGCTCGGCGACGCGGGCCTGGAGCTTTTTTTAAACCGCGCCTGTTCGTACAGGCTCGCCTTGGGATTGGCGGGCCGGGGCACCTGCCGCGTCAAGTCCAGACGATGCAGGTACTCGACCCCGCGCTGCGGCGATACGGTGCGACCAATCCGCCCGGTGATCCAGAGCGCCACCTTGCGCCCGCTCCACACCCCACCATCGGGCGGCGGCGCGCTGACCACGTCGCGCAGCTCCTCCAGCTGAGCCGGGTCGAGCAGCGGGGCGGCACCGGGATTGTCCAGCCGGCCGTCGCCCAGACCCGCAAGGCCGTGGTCATTGTAGCGCCACAGGATCTTGCTGACCCAGACCGACGAATAGCCCGTGACCTCCGCCACGAACTTCGCCGCATGTCCCTGGCTCAACAGCCAGATGATCTGAAGGTGACTGCGCTCAATGCCGCCATCCGCAGCCTTGTAGCGCCGCTCCAGATCCTCGGTCGAGTGATGTGGAGCGAGAAAAATTCGACTGGTCATGCTGATGACGTGGCGACAGCAAATGGCCACAACACCCCTCAATCGATTTCGCTAGCAATTTTCCTACAAATTACGGAGGCAAAAGCCTCTATACGGAAAGCGTATTATATACTCTGTCCACGTAAGAACCCGAAAATTCAGGAATCTTGCAAAAACAAAGCGATACGTCGTACCGGCGCCAAGGGCCAACTCAAAAGCGCAAGGCGGAACAAGAATCGACTCGGATTCAATCTGCCATCGCCATCACTCTGTTTTTCGGGTTTTCAAACGGTCCGAGTATACCTTCTCCTACAGCCCGGTGCCACGACGAGGGCGGCACCGGCGGCATGATGTGCGTCGACACCGAGGAGACGCAGCGGATGATCGGCGGGCGCCAGTTGGCGCTGTTGGGAATCTCGCCGCGAGCGTCCCAGGCCCAGACCGAAGAGGATGGCGCACCCTCGAGCGCGGTCGCGGGAAACGAAGCAGTGCGATCTGCCGTTCGCGATGATCTACCTGATTTGACACCGGGTCGCGCGGCGCTGGCCGGGGCTTCACCGGGATCGACGGGGCATCCGGCGGCGCCGCTGAACTGCGGCTCACCGATCCGTCGTCGGTCTGGCCGCTGGCGAGGTGATGCTGACATTCGACCACGCGTGCCGGATATCGAACCCGATTCACACGGCTGCCCTGTGAGAGACTGGGACGTCCGCCGCGCGGGCGCTGCATTGCCGATCGCTCCGCCTGGCCAGTCGGGCCGCGCCGGGGTGCTGGTGACTGGGCTCAACCCGTACCGGCCGTTCGACGACGCCTATCGGGGCTTCATGTCGCTGGTCGCGGGCCAAGTCGCCGCCGGCGTCGCCAACGCGCGGCCTACGAGGAGGAGCGCCGGCGCGCCGAGGCCCTGGCCGAGCTCGACCGCGCCAAGACGGCCTTCTTCACCAACGTCAGCCACGAGTTCCGCACGCCGCTGACGCTGATGCTGGGGCCGCTGGAGGACCTGCTGGCGCCGACGGGCGAGCGTTCCGGCCGACGGGCCGCGAGCGCCTCGAGTGGCCCACCGCAACGGCCTGCGGCTGCTGAAGCTGGTCAACACGCTGCTCGACTTCTCCCGGATCGAGGCCGGGCGGGTCCAGGCCGCGTTACGAGCCGACCGACCTGGCCGCCCTGACGGCCGACCTGGCCAGCAACTTCCGCTCGGCCTGCGAGCGGGCCGGGCTGGGGCTCGTCGTCGGACTGCCCGCCGCTGGCCGAGCCGGTGTACGTCGACCGGGACATGTGGGAGAAGATCGTCCTCAACCTCTCTCCAACGCCTTCAAGTTCACGTTCGCCGGCGGGATCGACGGTCATCGCTCCGGGCCGGCGCGACAGGCGTCGGTCGTACTGTCCGGTGCGCGACACCGGCACGGGCATCCCGCGCCGAGCTGCCGCGGCTGTTCGAGCGGTTCCACCGGGTCGAGGGCGCGCGGGGCCGCACCCACGAGGGCAGCGGGATCGGCCTGGCGCTGGTGCAGGAGCTGGTCCGGCTGCACGGCGGCACGGTCGCGCGCCGAGAGCGAGCCGGCAGGGGGAGCACCTTCACCGTCACCATCCCGTTCGGGTCGGCGCACCTGCCCGCCGAGCGGTCGGCGCGGCAGCGGCGATCGCCTCGCCGGCGACGCGCGCCGCGCCTTCGTCGAGGAGGCGCTGCGCTGGCTTCCCGGCGACGAGCGCCGAGGGAGCGCCGGCCGGACTCGCCGCCGCCCGCGAGCCACTGCCGGCCGATCGAGCCGGCTCGGCCGAGCTCGCGCCGGCCGCGTGTCCTGGTGGCCGACGACAACGCCGACATGCGCGACTACGTCGCGCGGCTGCTGCGGCGCGTACTACGAGGTCGAGGCCGTGGCGGACGGCGAGGCGGCGCTGGCGCCGTCCGCGGCGCGGCCGCCGGACCTGGTCCTGACCGACGTGATGATGCCGCGGCTGGACGGCTTCGGCCTGCTGGCCGCGATCCGCGCCGACCGGAGCCTGCGCGACCTGCCGGTGATCCTGCTGTCGGCCCGCGCCGGCGAGGAGGCCCGGGTCGAGGGCCTGGAGGCCGGGGCCGACGACTACCTGGTCAAGCCGTTCTCCGCCCGCGAACTCCTGGCCCGCATCCGGGTCGATACGCTTTCCGTATAGAGGCTTTTGCCTCCGTAATTTGTAGGAAAATTGCTAGCGAAATCGATTGAGGGGTGTTGTGGCCATTTGCTGTCGCCACGTCATCAGCATGACCAGTCGAATTTTTCTCGCTCCCCATCACTCGACCGAGGAGCTGGAGCGGCGCTACAAGGCTGCGGATGGCGGCATTGAGCGCAGTCACCTTCAGATCATCTGGCTGTTGAGCCAGGGACATGCGGCGAAGTTCGTGGCGGAGGTCACGGGCTATTCGTCGGTCTGGGTCAGCAAGATCCTGTGGCGCTACAATGACCACGGCCTTGCGGGTCTGGGCGACGGCCGGCTGGACAATCCCGGCGCCGCCCCGCTGCTCGACCAAGGCCAGCTGGAGGAGTTGCGCGACTTGGTCAGCGAGCCGCCGCCCGACGGCGGGCTGTGGACCGGGCGCAAGGTGGCGTGCTGGATCACCGGGCGGATCGGTCGCACCGTGTCGCCGCAGCGCGGGGTCGAATACCTGCGTCGCCTGGACTTGACGCGGCAGGTGCCGCGGCCCGCCAATCCCAAGGCGAGCCTGTACGAGCAGGCGCGGTTTAAAAAAAGCTCCAGGCCCGCGTCGCCGAGCTTCAAGGCACCGAAGCGGCCTGCCCGGTCGAAGTTTGGGCGTTCGACGAACACCGCCTCGGCCTGAAGCCGATCCTGCGCAAGGTCTGGGCGCCGCGCGGCTGCCGTCCCATCGCCAGTGGCCACCACCGCTACCAGTGGCTCTATCTCTATGGCTTCGTCCGGCCAGCCACCGGCCAAGTTGTGTGGTTCATCGCCGATGGCGTCAACACCGCGCTGTTCAGCGCGCTGCTGGCGTCGTTCGCCACTGAGATCGGCGCCGGCCCCAACAAACACATCATCCTCGTGCTCGACGGCGCTGGCTGGCATGTCTCCAAGGATCTGGAGGTTCCCGAGGGCGTTGAACTGATGTTCCTGCCCCCGTATTCACCACAAATCCAGCCCGCCGAACGCTTATGGCCTTTGACCAACGAGCCCATCGTCAATGAATACTTCGAGACGCTGGACGAACTTGATGAGGTTCTCGCTGAACGGTGCCGTATCCTTGCAGACGATCAGGATCAGATCAGAGCGCACACCCTTTTCGAATGGTGGCCACAGCACAACTAGAAATCGTTCAAAATTGGCCCAAAAAGGATCGGCTAAACCATTCATGCGGAAAGCGTATACAGTAAGACCACTTGTCAAAGCCGAAAGTTGTCAAAGCTGGAAGCCGGGCCGCGCGAGCGGTCCGGTTGGCCGACAGCGGAGGATCAGGTTTTCAGATCTTCCCCAGCAATCCGCGCGAGGCGAGGTTCTGGACCAGGGCACGGACGCCGAAGGTCCAGGGCGGCGCCTTGTCGCTGGTGGTCACGCGGTTGACCAGGGCTCCCAGCTTGGGCGTCTCGATCCGGACGATGTCGCCGATCTTGTGGGTGAAGCCGGCGCCGGGTTCGTCGCGGTCCTCGACCGGCGCGAACATGGTGCCGAGGAACAGCACGAGGCCGTCGGGGTACTGGTGGTTCTTGCCGATCGCCTGGGACACGAGGTCCAGCGGGTCGCGGCTGATCTTCGACATGGAGCTGCTGCCGGTCAGGCGGTAGCCGTCGGTGCCTTCCACGCTCATCGCCAGTTCGGCCTTGCGCACGTCGTCGATGCCGAAGGTCTCGTCGAACAGGCGGATGAACGGGCCGATGGAGCAGGACGCGTTGTTGTCCTTGGCCTTGCCGAGAAGCAGGGCGCTGCGGCCTTCCATGTCGCGCAGGTTGACGTCGTTGCCGAGCGTGGCGCCGACGGTCTTGCCCGCCGACGATACCGCCAGCACGATTTCCGGCTCCGGGTTGTTCCAGGTCGAGGCGGCCAGGATGCCGATCTCGGCCCCGGTGCCGACCGACGACATCGGCTGGCCCTTGGTGAAGATCTCGGCGTCGGGGCCGATGCCGACTTCCAGATACTGCGACCAGACGCCCCGCTCGATCAGCAGGTCCTTCAGCCGGGCGGCGCTGTCCGATCCGGGCTTGATTTCCGACAGGTCGGTGCCGATCGCGTCGATCATGGTCTGGCGGACGGACTTCGGCCTTGCCGGCGTCGCCGCGCGCCTGCTCCTCGATCACGCGCTCCAGCAGGCTGGCGACGAAGGTGACGCCGCTGGCCTTGACCGCCTGCAGGTCGCACCGGGCACAGGAACCAGGGCTTCGACGGGTCGGTGGCGTCATGGGCGCTGTTGGCGAGGATGTCGGCCAAGTCGCCGATGCGGGGCGCCGTGGCCAGGGCGGACCGGACCACCGCCACCGGATCGTCGGCGTCCAGCAGGGTGCTCATGGTCGGGGCCGCGGCCGTCACGTCGTAGACCCCGTCTTCGCGGATCGCGACGACGGCGGGACCTTCCGGCAGTTGGGCGCGTCCGACCAGGGTTCCGGCGCAGCCGTCCTCGGGCAGGCTGTTTTCGGGCGTAAGCAGGCTGTTCACTCGGGTTCCTCCAGGCGCGTTGGCGCGGTTTTCTTGGTCTTCAAGTCGGGCTTGAAGTGGGTTTGGGCATGGCCGGTATACCATGCTGTCTGCCTTCAACCGAGACGCCGCGTGTGCGTCCCCTCGAATTTGTCTGTTGTGTTGACCACTTGAGAGACGAACCGACGTTTGAGGAGGGAGTGGCCAAATGCCCTCGCGTGACCCCCGCATCTGGATGTGGGCCGAAGCACTCGACATGATGGACAAGGCGGAGCGGATGCACCGCCAGTTCTTCCAACCCGGGACACCCGCGCAAGGCAGGCGTCCGACATGGCAGCCGCCGGTCGACCTGATCGAAACCGCCAACGAATATCTGGTCGTGGTGGCGCTGCCCGGCGTCCGGCCCGATCAGGTTCAGGTCGTCGTCGATGGCGATGTGCTGATCGTGGTGGGCGAGCGCGCTTTGCCGATCGGCGACAAATCAGGGTTGATCCACCGGATGGAAATCCCCCATGGCCGGTTCGAACGGCATATCCAACTGCCGCCCGGCCCTCTTGAACTCGGCCGTCGCGAACTTGCCGACGGATGCCTTGTGCTGGTCCTGCGCAAGGTGGGCTAAGGAGCTGACATGGTAACCGCAACCGCTTCCACCACCCAAGCCGAATACAACCTGCCCCTGCCGGACGATGCCATCGCCATCGTGCCGGTGCGCAACATCGTCCTTTTCCCCGGCGTCGTTCTGCCCATCACCGTCGGCCGCCAGCAGTCGATCGCGGCGGCGCAGAACGCGATACGGACGGAAAAGCCGCTGGGCATCGTGCTTCAGCGGGATGAAACGGTCAACGAGCCGACCGGGCTGGACCTTTACCGGGTCGGCACGGTTGGCTCCGTCCTGCGCTATCTGACGGCGCCCGACGGCACCCACCATGTCGTGACGCAGGGCCAGCAGCGGTTCCGCGTGCTGGAATATCTCGACGGCTATCCGTTCCTGGTCGCGCGCATTCAGGTGGTGCACGAGCCGGAGGAGATGAACACCGAGATCCAGGCCCGTTTCTTCAACCTGCGCCAGCAGGCGGTCGAAGCGGTCCAACTGCTGCCCCAGGCGCCGCAGGAACTGCTTGCCGCCGTTCAGAACATCCCGACCCCGTCGGCGCTGGCCGACATGGTCACCAACTATATGGACCTGAAGCCGGAAGAGAAGCAGGAGGTTCTGGAAACCTTCGACCTCACCCGCCGGCTGGAAAAGGTCGGCAACCTGCTGGGCCACCGGCTGGAAGTGCTGCGGCTGTCCCGCCGGATCAGCGAGCAGACCAAGGAGAGCATGGACGAGCGCCAGCGCGAATACGTGCTGCGCGAACAGCTTCGCACGATCCAGAAGGAGCTGGGCGAAACCGACGCCAAGCAGGTCGAGATTCAGGAACTGACCGAGGCCATCGCGAAGGCGAAGATGCCGCCGGAGGTCGAGACCCAGGCCCTGAAGGAGCTGCGGCGGCTGGAGCGGATGCCGGAGGGCGCCGGCGAATACGCCATGATCCGGACATACCTGGACTGGCTGATCGAACTGCCGTGGTCGAACCTGAGCGAGACCAGCATCGACATCGCGGCGGCCCGGCGCATTCTGGACGAGGACCATTACGGGCTGGAGAAGGTCAAGCGCCGCATCCTGGAATTCCTGGCGGTGCGCAAGCTGAACCCGGAAGGGCGCAGCCCGATCCTGTGCTTCGTCGGCCCGCCCGGCGTCGGCAAGACCTCGCTCGGCCAGAGCATCGCGCGGGCGACGGAACGGAAGTTCGTCCGCGTCAGCCTGGGCGGCCTGCATGACGAGGCGGAGATCCGGGGCCACCGGCGGACTTATATCGGCGCCATGCCCGGCACGGTGATCCAGTCGCTGCGCAAGGCCGGCACCAGCAACCCGGTGATGATGCTGGACGAGATGGACAAGCTCGGCCAGGGCTTCCACGGCGATCCCTCGTCGGCGCTGCTGGAGGTGCTTGACCCGGAGCAGAACAACACCTTCCGCGACAACTACCTGGGCGTGCCGTTCGACCTCAGCCGCGTCATGTTCATCGCGACCGCCAATGTGCTGGAGAACATCCCCGGCCCCTTGCGCGACCGCATGGAAGTGATCGACCTGCCCGGCTACACCGAGGAGGAAAAGGTCGAGATCGCCAAGCGCTATCTGGTCCGCCGCCAGTTGAGGCCAACGGCCTGACGGCGGAGCAGGCCGCCATCACCGACGACGCGATCCGGGAGATCATCCGCTACTACACGCGGGAAGCCGGCAACCGCAACCTGGAGCGGCTGATCGGCGGCGTCTTCCGCAACATCGCGATGCGGATCGCGGAGGGCACCATCGAGCGTCTGGTGGTCGGGCCGGATGAGGTGACCGAGATCCTGGGCGGCCGGCGGTTCGAGAGCGAGACGGCGATGCGGACCAGCGTTCCCGGTGTCGCGACCGGGCTGGCCTGGACTCCGGTCGGCGGCGATATCCTGTTCATCGAGGCGACGCGGACGCCCGGCAACGGGCGGCTGATCCTGACGGGTCAGTTGGGCGATGTCATGAAGGAGAGCGCGCAGGCGGCGTTGAGCTTGGTGAAGTCGCGGCCGGAGGTGCTGGGGACGGACCCGGTGGAGTTCGACAAGTTCGACATCCACGTCCACGTGCCGGCCGGGGCCATTCCCAAGGACGGGCCGAGTGCGGGTGTCGCCATGTTCATGGCGCTGGTGTCGCTGCTGACCGGGCGGACGATCCGCAGCGATCTGGCGATGACGGGTGAAATCAGCCTGCGCGGGCTGGTGCTGCCGGTCGGCGGCATCAAGGAGAAGGTGCTGGCGGCCCAACGGGCGGGCATCACGACGGTGATGCTGCCGGCGCGCAACCGCCGGGATTATGAGGAGATCCCGGAAGCGGCGCGCGACGGCGTTGAACTTCGTCTGGCTGGAGCGGGTGGACGACGCGATAGCGGCGGCGTTGGAGTGAGGTGGAGCTTACGCCTAAAGCTCCTCCAACGGCGCGCTGCGGCCGAACCGGAGCGGGGTGACGTCCCGAGGGGCGGCCCAGCGCACCGCGTTGGCGATGACGCGCTGAACATTGGCGTCGTGGTATGTCGGGTAGGTTTCGTGGCCGGGGCGGAAGTAGAAGACCCGGCCCAGCCCCCGCGTATAGCAGCAGCCGCTGCGGAAGACCTCGCCGCCCTGGAACCAGCTTACGAACACCAGCTCGTCCGGGGCCGGGATGTCGAACGGTTCGCCGTACATTTCCTCCGGCTTCAGGTCGAAGTGTTCGGGCAGGCCCTCGGCGATCGGGTGGCCTCGGGCGATCGTCCAGATCCGCTCCCGCTCGCCCGCGACCCGGTGTTTCAGGTTGCAGGTGGTGCCCATCAGGCGGTTGAAGATCTTGGAGAAATGCGAGGAATGCAGCGGGATCAGCCCCATTCCCGCCAGCACCCGCGCCTGGACGCGGTCCACGACGGCGTCATCGACCTGATGGTGATGCCGGTGACCCCACCAGAGCAGGACATCGGTTTCGGCCAGGACGGCTTCGGTCAGCCCATGCTCCGGCTGATCCTGCGTGGCGGTACGCACCGCAAAGCCGGCCGCGCGCAGGGGAGCCGCCAGGGCTTCGTGGATGTCCGTCGGGGTAAATGGCCGCCACATCGGCCTGGGTGCGTTCGTGCAAGTATTCGTTCCACACCGTCACGCGGATAGGGTTAACGCTCATGTCTTTCCTCCACATCTGCGCAGCTCCGACGCCTGGAACTTAACACGGGGTCAGGTGGTTGCACGTCGAACCCAGTCATTCAGCGGATCAGGAGATCGCACGATGGGGCTGTTCAGGCACCGCCCGAAGCCCGTCAGCCATCTGCGCAGGGACGCGCGGACGCCGAACGGCACGATCTGGACATGCTTCGCCACGCCCGAAGAGGAAGAGGCGCTCGAAGAGCCGGAAATACTTGGATCAGGACAGCCTGCTGAACGCCGGCGACATCGTCAACGTCAAACCATGCCAGAGCCGCCGGCGCTTCAGCGTGCGGGTCAGGAACCGTCAGGGCAGGATCGTCTCGATCTCGAGGATCCGCTGAACAGGTCAGGCGGCATCCATCTCGACGGCGTCCACAAGCTTCCGGACGTCGGCGATCGTCCGGTCGTAGTCGGCCTTGGCCGCCTTGGACGGCGTCGATGTCCTTGAATTCATTCAGCTTGTCGATGTAGTCCTTGAGTGCTGCGGCGACATGCCCGCGCAACTCGCCCTCGACATGTCAGCGTGGCCATGGCGATGCCCTCACGTGGCGATGATGAGCAGCAGCACGATCGAGGTGAGGATCGATGCCACGACGATGACGTGATGGGTGTTGGTTTCCATGGATGTGACTCCGGCTTGAACAGGCTGTGAGATTACAGACTGCGGGAGTCAAGCACCGGCCCGGCCGGTTTGTTCCAGGGAAAGCATCGGGCATTTCAGATTTACGGGCCGGCCTCCGCCCGAAGGCGGAGGCCGGCCCGTAACCGGCTTTAGAAGCCGTAGTCGTCGCCGCCGCCCTGCGGGCTGACGATGCCTTGCCGTCCTGCTTATCGACGACCATCGCTTCGGTCGTGATCATCAGGCCGGCGATGGAGGCCGCGTCCTGAAGGGCGATGCGGACGACCTTGGTCGGGTCGATGATGCCGGCCTTGAACATGTCGACGAACGTGCCGGTCTGGGCGTCGTAGCCGAAGTTGATGTCGGTCAATTCCAGCAGCTTGCCGACGATGACCGAACCATCCGCGCCGGAGTTCTCGGCGATCTGCCAGACCGGAGCCCGCAGCGCCTTGCGGACGATGTCGATGCCGACGCGCTCGTCGGCGTTGGCCGGCACGACGCTGTCGATGGCGCGGGTCGCATAGAGCAGGGTGACGCCGCCGCCGGGGACGATGCCTTCCTGGATCGCGGCGCGGGTCGCGTGAACGGCGTCATCGACGCGGTCCTTGCGCTCCTTCACCTCGACCTCGGTGGCGCCGCCGACGCGGATGACCGCGACGCCGCCGGTCATCTTGGCAAGCCGCTCCTGAAGCTTCTCCGTCTCGTAGTCGGAAGTCGCCTCTTCGATCTGCGCCTTGATACGCGCGACCCGGCCAGCGATGGCTTCCTTATCGCCGGCGCCGTCGATGATCGTCGTGTTTTCCTTGCTGATCACGACCTTCCGGGCGGTGCCCAGCACTCGAGCGTGACGGTTTCCAGCTTGATGCCGAGGTCTTCGGCGATCACCTGACCTTTGGTCAGGATGGCGATGTCCTCAAGGATGGCCTTGCGACGCTCGCCGAAGCCCGGAGCCTTGACGGCCGCGACCTTCAGGCCGCCGCGCAGCTTGTTGACGACCAGGGTCGCCAGAGCTTCGCCTTCGATGTCCTCGGCGATGATCAGCAGCGGACGGCCGCTCTGAACCACGGCTTCGAGCAGGGGCAGCAGGGTCTGGAGGCCCGACAGCTTCTTCTCGTGCATCAGGATGTACGGGTTCTCGAGTTCGACGACCATCTTCTCGGCGTTGGTCACGAAATAGGCCGAGAGATAGCCGCGGTCGAACTGAAGGCCCTCGACCACGTCGAGCTCGGTCTCCAGGCTCTTGGCCTCTTCGACCGTGATCACGCCGTCATTGCCGACCTTGGCGACGGCGCGGGCGATGATCTCGCCGATCTGGGTGTCGCCGTTGGCCGAAATCGTGCCGACCTGGGCGATCTCGTCATTGCCAGCGATGCTCTTGGAGCGGGCGTTGATGTCCTCGATGACCGCCGCGACGGCGCGGTCGATGCCGCGCTTCAGGTCCATCGGGTTGAGGCCGGCGGCAACCGCCTTGGAGCCTTCCCGGACGATCGCCTGGGCCAGCACGGTGGCCGTGGTGGTGCCGTCGCCGGCGAGATCGTTGGTCTTGGTCGCGACCTGACGCAGCAGTTGCGCGCCGAGGTTTTCGAACCGGTCGGACAGCTCGATCTCCTTGGCGACGCTGACGCCGTCCTTGGTGATCCGGGGAGCGCCGTAGCCCTTGTCGATCAGGACGTTGCGGCCCTTGGGGCCGAGCGTCACCTTGACGGCATTGGCGAGGATATCGACGCCGCGCAGGAACTTGTCACGCGCGTCGGTGGAGAACTTAACGTCTTTGGCGGCCATGTATCAAATCCTTGAAGCTAGACATTCGAGCCTCGCGACATACTGGTCCGGTTCGGCAGGAGCCGGACGGGCGGTGAGCCGCTGGATTTGATGTCTGGAAGGCTGGATCAGGCGGCACTGGCGGTCCGAACCACCCTGGTCCTCATCGGAACGCATCGGGAAGGGTCGAATTTCCGCCCTCTGCGGTACCATGCTTCTGCCGGCGCAATATTCCAGAAGGCTCGGACAAGGCCGGCCTTGACCATGCCGGCGGTGAGATACGGCTCCTTGCGCCAGGCTGCGACCTGGGCGAGCGCCGTGGTCGCGGCGTCGGCCTTGACGGCCAGCATCTGGATCAGCGCCCGCCCGATCTGGACCATGTTGAGCCATCGATGGAAGGTTTCGACCGACTGCATCCACATGTCGATCATGCCCTCACTCCATTTCAGGGCGGCAAACATCGGTTCAATCGTCCAGCGCAAAGAGTAGGTGAAGATCACGTCTTCTGCCGTGTGGCTCCAATCAGTTGATAGCAGAAGCCGTTCCGCTTTCCATTTGCCATCGACGAACATTGATACCCAAACCACTCGGACAAGACGACCGCCGAGGAAGCGGACCATGCAGACGGCGGTGCGATAGCGAACGGTGCGGTGGCCGCCGTAGATCGGCAGCTCCGTGCGCGTTTGTGGAAGCGCGTTGAGCTTCTCCTTCGTGATCCGGTCGCCGTACTTTCGGGGCCGCCCTGGTTTTCCCGTCCGGAGTGGCGGCAAATCATACAAGGCGGTGTCGCGCCGGACCTGGCCGATGACGATGGTGTCGCGCGTGAGGACATCGGAGATCAGGTACCCCTTCATGTACCAGGCATCGAGCAGCAAGGTGATCGCGCCCAGGCTCGCGCTCACCTCCTCCAGCATGGCCCGCATCGTTTCGAGCTTGCCGTGGTTGCCGGTGTGCACCGCCAGGTTCGACATCAGCGGCACGCTCCAGGATCCCGAGGAATTGCCGATCACCGCCGACAGGCTGACCACCGTCTGGGCCAGGATATAGTCCGGCCGATTGGGCTTCCTGGCGTGATCGTATTGGATCGAGGCGCCCGGTGCCGCCTCGGACACCCGCGGGATCAGGGTGTCGTCGCCGACCACAACGCGGCGTTCAGACGGGAACTCCCGCTTCACGATGCGGCATAAGGCATGAACCATGGCCTTCCAGTCGAACTTCCCTTTGCGCACCATCCAATAATAGCTTGTCCAGTGTCGTCGGCACGGAACCGCCAAAATCGCCTGGCTGATCGATCCATAGCCGGTCAGCATGGTGCCGGTCAGCAGTTCCAGGACCGTGACGGCACAGCGTCCCGGGACCGAGGCGATAATTTCAGAGATCCACAGGCAGAGTACCGTCGGGATACCAACAACCGCTCGTGCAACCACGCCGCCCTCCGGGTGCGAGGAGTGTGATCCCGTAGAGATGGGCGTGTTCACTCCTGGCGGTGCTAAAAAGCGCGCCCGCAGCTGCCCACGCTGATGCGAACACCGCTGACGGCGGATGTCGCGAGGCTCGAATGTCTAGCCTTGAAGTATAAGTAATGGAAAATCGGCTCAGACGGCGGCTAATTCGAGCACGCCGATGATGTCGGACTCTTTCATGACCAGGAAGTCGGAGCCGTCGATCTTGATCTCGCTGCCGGACCACTTGCCGAAGACGACGCGGTCGCCGGCTTTGACATCGGGAGCGTGCAGCTGGCCCTGATCGTCGCGGACACCGGGGCCGACGGCGATCACTTCGCCTTCCTGCGGCTTTTCCTTGGCCGTGTCGGGGATGATGATCCCGCCCTTGGACTTCGATTCCTGCTCGATGCGGCGGACGACGACACGATCATGCAATGGTCTGAACGACATGAATGGCTCCTTTAAGAAATCGCTGTGTGGTCAATCGTTTCGGGGAGCGGCTGTTAGCGCTCGAACCGGACGAGTGCTAACCGGAAGCTTTAATCCACTTTTCCGTAAATTTCCAGTTAATAAGTCTAACTGATAAGCATGCCTATGCGGGTACTGACGGATCCTGAGCCGTTTGACGGCGCCGGCGCTCGAAGCGGACATGGAAAAGGGTGCGGGCAAACTGCCCGCACCCTTTCCTTTACAGACGCCGGAAGATGAGCCGGAAGCTTACAGCGTCTCGATGCTGACGGCTTCCAGGCCCTTCTGACCCTGCTGGACCTTCATGCGGACGCGCTGGTTTTCAGCCAGCGGACCGACGCCCGAACGCTCGACGGCGGTGACGTGGACGAAAACGTCCTTGCCGCCGTTGTCCGGGGCGACGAAGCCGAAGCCCTTGGTGGTGTTGAACCACTTGACGGTGCCTTCGACCTCTTCGGAGGGGCCGCTGCTGGCGCCGCGATCGTTGCCGCCGTCATCACCGTATCCGCCGCCGTAGCCGCCACGGTCGTTGCCGTAACCGCCGCCGCCGTAGCCGCCACGGTCGTTGCCGTAGCCGCCGCGGTCATTGCCGTAGCCGCCACGGTCGTTGCCGTAGCCGCCGCGGTCTTGCCGTAGCCGCCACGGTCATTGCCGTAGCCGCCGCGATCGTTGCCGTAACCGCCACGGTCATTGCCGTAGGGGCTGCGGGGAGCGGCGCCGGCGCGCGGGCCGGGGCGCGGCTGCGTCATCACGACGCGGGCGCGGGGAAGCGGTCGAGACATCCACATCGTAGATTCGGCTGACCTGATTGCCCTTCTGGCTCTGGACCAGATCGACGACAACCGTCGTGCCCTCGGGCAGACGGTCATGCCCGACCGCCGTCACGGCGGAAGCGGGCAGGAAGGCGTCGGGTGAACCATCTTCAGGGGCGACAAAACCGAAACCCTTGTTCGGGTCGAACCACTTGACTGTCGCCTTGATCTTTTCGGCGACGGGAGTTTGCTGCTGGAAGGAGTGACGCGGGGCGTTAAAGCGCATGGGAAAGCCGATCCGTGGAGTCTCGATGAACGCGTCCTGTCAGCGAAACACGTCAAGGTGGTCATGGTTACCCATGCCCCAAGGGTCAGCCGTCGCCTTCCCACCCGTGCCATGCCCCGCAGCAAAACGCGCCTACAACCAAAATTACATTTACAAGCGCCGCCTACGGAAAAACTCCTTCAGCAGCTCCGCCGCCCGACGCTCCTCCAGCCCTCCATAGATTTCGGGAGCGTGGTGGCAAGTCGCCTGGTGGAAGAAGCGAGGCCCATGTTCGACCCCGCCGCCTTTTACATCATAGGCCCCAAAGTACACTCTGCGCAACCGAGCAAAACTGATTGCCGCAGCACACATTCCACATGGCTCCAAAGTCACGTATAAGTCACAGTCCGGAAGCCTCGGTTCGCCCCGTGCGGCGCAGGCCGCGCGAATCGCCAGAACCTCCGCATGGGCGGTCGGATCGGCCAGTTCCTCGGTGCGGTTTCCGGCCGCCGACAGCACGATTCCGGTCGCGGAATCCACGATAACGGCGCCTACGGGCACTTCGCCGCGTTCGGCGGCGGCTTCGCGCCTGCGCCAGGGCCTGTTCCATAGGCGGGACACCGGTCGCCGGTCTTCAACATATCGCCTTCATCATGACGGCAGAGTTGCGCGCCGTGCGCCCGCGCGTCAAGCGCCGGATGCCAACTTGTCGCACCCGCAAACGGATGATTGCAAGAATGGCTTGGGCAACATCATGCTTGGTTCCCGAATATTCCTCGAACGGAGCATTTCCTCATGAGCGATCACACTTACCAGAAGATCGAGATCGTCGGCTCCTCCCCCACCAGCATCGAGGATGCCATCCAGGGCGCCGTGGCACGCGCCGCCAAGAAGCATAGCAACATGAATTGGTTCGAGGTGGTCGAAACCCGCGGCCATATCTCCAACGGCAAGGTGGCGCATTATCAGGTGGTCATCAAAGTCGGCTTCCGGCTGGAAGATTGAGCTGGAGGCTTAAGCTTGAGCCTGTACGGCCTAAAACTTCATCCGGAACATGGCGGGACGCGTGGACCTGTTCTTGCGGGTTGAAGACCGGCACCCTACAGTCTCCCCCATGTCAGACCCCACGTCAGAACCAACGCCTCAGCCACGGGCCGGAGTCCGCCGATGACCATGCCCGAAATCCAACTCCCCCGAACTGCCAGTCCGCGCCCGAACGGATCGCCAAGCGGCTTGCCCGCGCCGGGCTCTGTTCCCGCCGCGATGCGGAGCGCTGGATCGCCGAAGGCCGCGTCGCGGTCAATGGCGTCGTCCTGACATCCCCCGCCGTGACGGTAGGTCCGAAAGACCGCATCGTCGTGGACGGGAATCCCCTGCCCGATCTGGAGCCGACGCGGCTCTGGCGCTACCACAAGCCCGACGGGCTGGTGACGACGGCGCGGGACGAGAAAGGCCGGCAGACGGTCTTCGAAGTCCTGCCGGCGGAACTGCCGCGCGTGATTTCGGTCGGGCGACTCGACCTTACGACCGAGGGGCTGCTGCTGCTCACCAACGATGGCGAGCTGGCGCGTTTTCTGGAACTGCCGACGACGGGCTGGGCACGGCGCTATCGCGTCCGGGTGAACGGCTTCGTCGATCCCAACCGGCTGGTCGGGCTGGCGCGCGGCGTCGCGATCGACGGCATTCAGTACGGCCCGATCGAAGCGGTGCTCGACCGCCAGCAGGGCGCCAACGCCTGGCTGACCATCACGCTTGCGCGAGGGCAAGAACCGCGAAGTCCGCAATGTGATGGAGAGCATGGGGCTGACGGTCAACCGGCTGATCCGGGTCGCCTATGGTCCCTTCCAGCTCGGCAAGCTGGAGCGCGGCGAGGTCGAGGAAGTGCCGAAGCGCGTGCTGCACGATCAGGTCGCGAAGTTCTTCGCGGACCGGGGCGACAAGCCGGCCGAGCCGAATATGGGAACGGCGAAGGCGAAGCCCAGGCCGAAGCCCCGGCATACATCCACCTTTCACTCGGTGAAGCCGGGTAGTGGCGGCGGGCCGGATAGGCCGAGGCCGCCGACGGGCGGCAAGCCGTCGGGCGGAAGGCCCGCTGGTGGAAGACCCGCTGGTGAAAGATCGGGGGCGGAACGGACATCGGGCGATCGGACACCGGCGGGTAAGCATGAGACTCGTCGGCGGTGACCTGCGCGGCCGGCGGCTGGAGGCTCCCGCCGGACGCGAAATCCGGCCGACCAGCGACCGGACCCGTGAAGCCATCTTCAACATTCTGGCCCATGCCGACTGGGCGCCGGAGATCGAGGGTGCCCGCGTGCTCGACGCGTTCTGCGGAACGGGCGCGCTGGGGCTGGAGGCGCTGTCGCGCGGCGCCGGTCACGCGGTCTTCATGGACCAGGGCCGCGAAGCGCTGGACCTCGTCCGGCGGAACATCGCGGCACTGGGGGTCGGTGACCGGAGCGCCGTCCTGCGGGCCGACGCCGTACGTCCGCCGCGTGCGCAGGCGGCGTGTACGCTGGTGTTCCTCGATCCGCCCTATGGGCAGGGGCTGGCCTCGACGGCGCTGACCGCGCTGATCGGGCGCGGCTGGTGCGTTTCCGGCGGTGTGGCCGTCGTCGAGACGGGGCTTGAAGATCCGCTGGAAGTGGATCTGGAGCGGTTCGATGAGCGGGTTTATGGCGATACGCGGGTGTACTTCCTGCGCATTACCTGAACGACGTTGTTACGGAACTGTCGGATTTGCGGTTGCTCAGCGCCGCCCGAACAGCCTTTCGATATCGGAAAGCTTCAGTTCCACATAGGTCGGGCGGCCGTGGTTGCATTGGCCGCTGTGGGGCGTTGCTTCCATCTGGCGCAGCAGGGCGTTCATTTCGTCCTGGTTGAGGCTGCGGCCGGCGCGGACGGAGCCGTGGCAGGCCATGGTCGAGCAGACGGCATCGAGGCGCTCGCGCAGGCTGAGGGTATCGCCGAGTTCGGCCAACTCGTCGGCAAGGTCGCGGACGAGGCCCTGGATGTTGGTCTTGCCCAGCAGCGCCGGGAACTCGCGGACGACGACGCAGCCGTCGCCGAAGGGCTCCAGGATAAGGCCGAGATCGGCCAGTTCGGGCGCGCGGGCGACCAGCCGCGCGGCGGAGGGTTCGTCCAGTTCGACGACTTCGGGGATCAGCAAGCCCTGGCGCTTCACGCCGCCATCGACCAGCGCCTGCTTGACGCGCTCGTAGACCAGCCGTTCGTGGGCGGCGTGCTGATCGACGATCACGATGCCGTCGGCGGTCTGGGCCACGATGTACGTGTTGTGGACCTGCGCCCGTGCCGCCCCCAAGGGGTGTTCGGGTGGAGGTTCATCGGCTGCCGGCATGACCGGGGCTGCCGGGCGGGCGGAGGGGGTGGCGGCGAAGCCGGTCAGCGGCGCCTGATAGGCCGCGACCGCGTCGGCCAGATCGCGCGGCACGTAGGAGGAGCGCCCGCTGCTGAAACCGTAGCGGAAATCCGATGGCGGTTGCGGGGCGGACGGAGGTTGGCGGCGTTATGCCGGCGGAGAAGGCGTCGAGCGTGGCGGTCGCGACGGTGTTGGAGGCCCGGTGACCCGCCTGGGCGAGAGCGTGCCTCAGCGCGCTGACGATCAGGCCGCGCACCAGGGCTGAATCGCGGAAGCGGACCTCCGCCTTGGCCGGATGGACGTTGACGTCCACTTCCTCCGGGTGGATTTCCAGGAAGAGCGCCAGCATGGGGTGGCGGTCGCGGGCCAGGAAATCGGCGTAGGCTCCGCGCACGGCGCCGACCAGCAGCTTGTCGCGGACCGGACGGCCGTTGACGAACAGGTACTGGTGGCGGGCGGTCGGGCGGTTGAGCGTCGGCAGGCCGATATGGCCGGACAGGCGGACCTGGGCGCGCTCGGCCAGGACGGGGATCGCGTTGTCGGAGAACTCCCGTCCCATCAGGGCACCGAGCCGGGTCAGGCGGGCGTCCAGCAACTCGCCCTGTGCGGCGGACAGCCGTACCGGGGTGCGTCCTTCGTCCGCGACGGTGAAGGAGACATGCGGATGGGCCATCGCCAGACGCTCGACCGCATCGACCGCGTGGTCGAACTCGGTCCTCGGCTGCTTCAGGAACTTCAGGCGCGCGGGTGTCGCGTAGAAGAGGTCGCGGACTTCGACCCTGGTGCCCTGCTGGTGTGCTGCCGGAGCCACCCTGCCCTTCGCGCCGCCTTCGACCGCGATGCACCACGCGCTGTCGGAGCCCTTGGCGCGGCTGGTCAGGGTCAGGCGGCTGACGGCGCCGATGCTGGGCAGCGCTTCGCCCCGGAAGCCCAGGGTGGCGATGTTCAGCAGGTCTTCGCCGGGGAGCTTGGATGTGGCGTGGCGCTCGACCGCCAGTTCGAGTTCGTCCGCGGTCATGCCGCAGCCGTCGTCGGTCACCGCGATCAGCGAGCGTCCGCCGTCGCGAACCACCACGTCGATGCGGGTGGCGCCGGCATCCAGCGCGTTTTCGACCAGTTCCTTGACCGCGGCGGCGGGCCGCTCGACCACTTCACCGGCGGCGATGCGATTGACCAGGGTTTCAGGGAGGCGGCGTATTGTCATGGGTCAACATGTACGCATCGCGCTGCCCAATGTCACCACCTGTTGGAACTATAGCAGCGCGTCAGAGCTTGAGCCCGGCGGCGCCTTCCACGTTGGCGGTCTGGAGGGCGTCGCGCTCGACCCGCGCGCCGAACAGCTTGGCGTGGCGGAAATCCGTCTTCGTCATATCGGCGCCCAGCAGGGTCGCGAAGGACAGGTCGGCTCCGGCGAAGTTGACTCCCCGCAGGCAGGCGCCGCTCAGGTTGACGTAGCGCAGCTTGGCGCCTTCCAGATCGGAGCGCATCGCCCGCTTGTCGTCGATCATCAGCGGGCGCAGGTTGACGCCGCTCATGTCGGCGTTGTTCAGCTTGGCCCGCTTCAGGTTGACCCCGCGCAGGTCGGCGTTTTTCAGCTTGCAGGTGCGCAGGTCGCTGTCCTCAAGCTGGGCCGCCTGCAACTGGATGCCTTCCAGGTTCATGCCGTAGAAGATGGTGCCGATGCCCTTCACCATGGTCAGGCACATGCTGGCGAGGGACGCCGGGCTGCCGCGCAGATCGATAGCCGCTGAGGTCGAGCTTGGCGCCTTCGGCGCCGGCACTGCCGATCCATGCCATATGGTCGCGCGCAAGCTCATCCAGCGGACGTCCCAGCGCCGACACCGGCCGGCCGACCGGCTGGTCGGTCAGCATGTCTTCCATGTCGGCGCCCGCCGTTTCCGTCATGGTCATGGAAGCGCCGGTCAGCACGGCGCCGCGCAGGCAGGCGCCGCGCAGGTCGGCGCCGCTGAGGTCGGCGCCTTCCAGATTGCTGCCGCTGAAGTTGGCGCCGCGCATGGTGGCGCGGACCAGCTTGCAGCCGCGCATGACGGCATCGGTGAAGTCGGTATGGATCGCCATGGCGCCGGACAGGCGGGCGTTGGTCAGGTTGGCGCCGCGAGAGGTCGGCGCCCGACGCCTCGGTCGGCTGGGTATCGACCTGGACGATCTTGAGATTGCCGGACCGGTCGGTTTCCGCCAGCGTGCCGTCGCGCAGGTCGCTTTCGAACAGGTTGGCGCCGATCAGGATGGCGCCCCGCAGGCAGGCGCCGCGCAGGTCCGTCTTGATCAGGCTGGCGTTCTCAAGGTTCGCCTGACGGAGATCGCAGGCGAACATGGCGGCGCAGTCGAGCCGCGCCCCCGCCAGATTGGCGCCACGCAGAGACGATCCGACAAAATCCGCATGGGCGAGATCCCGCCCGGCTGAGATTGAGTCCCGACAGATCGAAAAACGACAAGGTCGCCCGCGAGCCACCCATGCGGGCATTACGGAACATCTCGTGCCGCCGGACGACGTTATCGAGTTGTACCTGATCGAGCCGCGTGAGCGGTCGGGATTGCGTCATCGAAACCTGCACACGCGCTGTCGGCAATTTAGATCAATAGCCGACAGCATAGCTTGTGCGGGTACTCCGGCGCTACTCCCTGCAAGCCTCGATCAGGCTGGCGGTCGATGAATCATGACCGGCAGGCGCCGACGCTTCCCCCAATTCGGGCAAAATCACCTTGGCAAGTTGCTTGCCAAGCTCGACGCCCCACTGATCGAAGGAGTTGATGTTCCAGATGATGCCCTGCACGAACACTTTATGCTCGTAAAGCGCGATCAGGAGGCCGAGCGTGCGCGGATCGAGCTTGCGGAAGAGAATTGAGTTGGTCGGCCGGTTCCCCTCGAACACCTTATGGGGCACCAGGGCTTCCAGAGCCTCGCCGATGACTCCCGCCCCCTGCAATTCCGCCCGGACCTCTTCCGCCGTCTTGCCGCGCATCAGCGCTTCGGGCTGGGCCAGGAAGTTGGAGAGCAGGATCGGGATGATGCTTGCCGATCGGGTTCTGGGTCTCGACCGGGGCCAGGAAGTCGGACAGGGACGATCCGCGTCCCCTGGTGGATCAACTGGTAGAAGGCATGCTGCCCGTTGGTTCCCGGCTCGCCGAACAGGACGGGGCCGGTGCCGTAATCGACGCGGTTGCCGTCGCGGTCCACCGACTTGCCGTTGCTCTCCATGTCGAGTTGCTGGAGATAGGCCGGGAAGCGGTGCAGATATTGGTCGTAGGGCAGCACCGCGTAGCTGTGGGCGTTCAGGAAATTGGCGTTCCAGACGCCGATCAGGCCCAGCAGCAGCGGCAGGTTGGATTCCGGCGGCGCGTTGCGGAAATGCTCGTCCATTTCATGGGCGCCGGCCAGCATCGCCTCGAAATTGTCCATGCCGATGGCGAGCGCGATCGGCAGGCCGATCGCGGACCACAGGCTGTAGCGTCCGCCGACCCAGTCCCAGAAGACGAACATGTTTTCCGGATCGATGCCGAACTTCGCGACCTCCGCCTCGTTGGTCGAAACGGCGACGAAGTGCTTCGCGACCGCCTTTTCGTCGCGGGCCGACTTCAAGGAACCAGGAGCGCGCGGTATGGGCGTTCGCCAGGGTTTCCTGGGTGGTGAAGGTCTTGGACGCGACGATGAAGAGAGTGGTGGCCGGATCGCACTTCTTCAGCGTCTCGGCCATGTGGGTGCCGTCGACGTTGGACACGAAATGCATCCGCAGGTCGGGATGCCCGTAGGGCTTCAGCGCCTCGCACGCCATGTAGGGGCCGAGGTCGGAGCCTCCTATCCCGATATTCACCACGTCGGTGATCTGCCGGCCGTCATGCCCGGTCCAGGCGCCGTCGCGGACGGCCTGGGAGAAACGGCCCATCTGCGCCAGGACCCGGTTGACGTCCGGCATCACGTCGCGCCCGTCCACCATCACCGGGCGGTTGGAGCGGTTGCGGAGCGCCGTATGCAGGACCGCGCGGTTTTCCGTGGTGTTGATCCGTCTCGCCCGAGAACATGCGGTCACGCCAGCCGGCGACATCCTGCTGGCGGGCAAGGTCGAGGAGCAGGCCCAACGGTTTCCTCCGTGATGCGGTTCTTGGAGTAGTCGAGCAGGAGGCCGTCCAGACGCGCCGAGAAACGGGAGGCCCGTTCGGGATCGCGCTCGAACAGGTCGCGCATATGGACGTTTTCCATCTGGGCGCGGTGCGCGGAGAGGGCCTGCCACGCGGGGGAATTGGTCAGAGCGGACATGGAGAATATTTCCTCTCGTTTTTCAGTTGCCAGCCAGCCGAATAACATCCGGAACGGAGCGATGGCCTCACCGCGCTCCTGTTGCTCCCCATACTACCGTAATTGCAACTCAGCTCGGAACATCGTCCTTGGTTTTCGTCGGCTCTATACCTTCCGGCTGGCCGACCACGACGGTCAGCAGCGCCGCCGGATCGAGCAGCCGCTTCGCCACGCGCTGGACATCCTCCAGCGTCACCGCGTTGATCAGGCCGGAACGCCGGTCCAGGTAATCGATGCCGAGATTGTCGCGCTGGACCTGGAGCAGCACGTCGGCGATGGCGGCGCTCGACGTGAACTGGAGCGGGAAGGAGCCGGTCAGGTAGGTCTTGGCGTCGTCCAGCTCCTGCTGGGTCACGCCATGGTCGCGCATCTTCTGCCATTCCGCCTTCATCAGCTCGACCATCTTGCCGGCATTGGCGTTGGCGGCCGAGCCGCCGGCCATCACCAGCGCCGAGTGCTGAAACGGCACCAGATAGCTGTAGACGCCATAGGTCAGGCCGCGCTTCATCGCGGATCTCCTCCATCAGGCGGGAACTGAAGCTGCCGGCGCCCAGCACGTAGTTCATGATGGTCGCGGCGAACCAGTCGGGATCGTCGCGCTTGATGCCCGGCTGGCCCATCAGGACGACGGTCTGCGGCTGCGGGCGCGGCACCAGCACCGTTTCCCCCGCTCCCTTGGGAACGGTGTCGGCCGGCGGCTTGACGGCGGCCTTGGCCGGCAGTGCGCCGAAGATGCGGTCGAGCACGGGACCGAGTTGTTCCGGCGTGATGTCGCCGGTGACGGCCACGGTCAGGTTGTCCTTGGCGAAGCGCTGCCGGACGAAGGCGGTCATGTCGTCCCTGGTGATGGAGCCGACGCTTTCCACCGTGCCGCGGGCGCGCCGGCCATAGGGATGATCGGGGAACGCCGTTTCATACAGCGCGCGGCGGGCCAGGAAATCCGGGTCGCCCTGGTCGCGGCGGATCTGCGACAGGACCCCGCGACGCATCCGCTCGACCGCTTCCTCGTCGAACCTGGGCTGGGTCAGGGCCAGCCGGGCGAGATCGACGGCCTCGTCCTGGGTTTCCACCAGCGTATGGACGCCGCCGTAGAACCCGTCGGTCGTCGCGGTGAAGCCGATGGAGATGGAGTTGTCGGCCAGACGGCGCTGGAATTCCTCGCTGTCATAGGGACCGGCGCCCTCGTCCAGCACGGTCGAGGTCAGGTTGGCCAGACCTTCCTTGCCGGCGGGATCGGTTTCCACCCCGCCCTTGAAGAAGAACTTGATCGACAGCAGCGGAACCTTGGTGTCCTGGACCAGCCAGGCTTCGATGCCGCCGGGGCTGACCACGCGCTTGATGTCGATCGCTGAGGCGGCGGAGGTCCATGCGGCCACCATCAGGCAGAATGCGGCCAGGAAGACCGGCAGGGACAGGCGGCGCGTCGCCCTGCTCATCGGATAGTTCATCGGATCATTCCCGAGGTTCCGGGCTGGGCGGCGGCGCCGGATGGCGGGGCTGGCTGCGGTTGGCGGCGGACCGGCTGCGGCTTCCCGCACGGGGGCCGGCAGCAGCAGGCCGGTGACGGGGTTGGTCTGGCCGAGCACGGCGCGTGGCCGCGGCATTGACCTGCTCGACCGTCACGGCGCCGATCCGCTCCGGCCATTCCTCCACATCCTCGATCGTGCGGCCGGTGGCCAGCGCCGTGCCGAAGCTCATGGCGGGACGCTTGCAGGCTGTCGCGGGCGAAGATCGCCTCGCGCGCCATCCGGATCTTGGCCGTCTCGACCTCCTGCGGCGTGACGCCTTCGGATACGACCTTGTTCAACTGCTCGATCAGGGCCGCTTCCAGCTTGTCCATGTCGACGCCGGGATTGGGGCTGACATAGGCGCCGAACACCGCCAGATCGAAGGCCTGCGGGCGAATAGCCGGTGCCGGCGCCGGTGGCGAGTTGCTGTTCGACCACCAGGGAGCGGTAGAGCCGGCTGGTGGCTCCGCCGCCGACGATCTCGCTCAGCACCTCCAGCGGATAGGCGTGCTTGGTTTCACCCCGGTTGTAGCTGGGGGCGTGATAGAGGCGGCGCAGGCTGGGCTGGCGGACCTCGGCGTCGCGCAGGATCACGCGGCGCTCGGCGGCAAAGGGCGGCTCCTCGACCCGGTGGCGGGATGGGACGGGACGCGGTGCGATCGGGCCGAAATACTTCTCGGCCAGCGGCTTCACCTGATCGACGGTCACGTCGCCGGCGATCACCAGCACGGCGTTATTGGGAGCGTACCAGCGCTGATAGAACTCGTTCGCGTCGTCGCGGGTAAGCTGCCGGATCTCGTTTTCCCAGCCGATCACCGGCGTGCCGTAGGGATGGTGGACGAAGAGCGAGGCCTGGACCAGTTCGGACAGCTTGTCGCCGGGCTCGTTCTCGGTCCGCTGGCGGCGTTCCTCGACGATCACGTCGCGTTCGGGGAGGAGGGTTTCGTCGGTCAGCCGGAGATTGGCCATCCGGTCCGCTTCCATCCTCATGACCAGTTCGAGCCGGTCGGCGGCGACGTTCTGGAAATAGGCGGTGTAGTCCCAGGAGGTGAAGGCGTTGTCGCGGCCGCCGTTGCGGGCGACGATCCGGCTGAACTCACCGGGCTTCAGCTCGTCCGTCGCCTTGAACATCAGGTGTTCAAGGAAATGGGCGATGCCCGACTTGCCGGTCACCTCGTCGGCGGCGCCGACCTTGTACCAGACCATATGGGTGATGACGGGCACCCGCTGGTTGGTCACCACGACCACCTGCATGCCGTTGCCGAGCGTGAAGGTCTCGGGGAAGAAGACGCCCTTGCGCAGTGATGGGTGCGTTGCGCTTCGGCCTGGTTGCGCGCTGGTTGTGGTTGCGGCGGCGTCTGCGCAAGACCGGTACCGGCCAATGATGCCAGCAGGAGGGAGGCGAGAGCGGGCGCGGCGATCAGCCGGCGCAACGGGACGGGCACGGCAACACCTCACGGGGGGAAACGGAAAGTGCGGCCTGCCGCGACGCTGATGTCGCGACAGGCTGGTGGGTGCCCAGTGAACTGGGCTCCCATGCTTAAACGAGCAAGTGCTTAATTGAACAAGCCTTCGAGCGGAGCTTTCCGGCGGCGCTCGATCACCGGCGTGTTACCCTCGGTCACCGGCTTGCCCAGCGCCGCGTTCTCCCGCAGGCGCTGCTGCTCCTGCCTGCGCGTTGACGACGGTGCCGGGCGGGTCCTGCTTCTGCCAGAACAGCAGGCTGTCGATGAAGCTGGTGTTCTGGGCCGCCGCCGTGGCCGCGTCCCGGTTGACGGTGGTGCGGATGCCCGGCTGGACCTGGGTGGCGCCGGCCTGATTGAGGAGCGCCGACTCGCCGCTTGTGGTGGGGGCGCTGGAGGCCGCCGCCTGCTGGCGGGTCTGCGGGGCCGAGCCGAACACGGCGGATGCCGCCTGCTGGCGGGTATCCGATTCCTGCGGGCGCGGAGCGCCGGGCGCGGGCGGACGCAGCTTGTATTCCGGCGGCACCGCCAGCGGTGCGCGGGTCAGAACGCTGAATTCGTCGGGCGGCGTCCGGTCCAGACCGAAAGTCTGGCGGGCGCTGCCGCAACCGGAAAGCACCAGTGTGCCCAGCGCCAGACAGACCAGCGGTGCCGCAAGCCGTCGGCCGCGTCGGTTGTGGCGGAGTTGAAGAGTGCTGATCACGTCCATTGCCGTTTCTCTTATATCCAGATCGAGTTGCTCTTCAGGTCCGGTTCCGCGCGCCCGGCCCCTTACTTGTCCTTGGCCGTCCCGTTCGTTTCCCCGTCCGTGTCCTGACCGCCGAACAGGCTGTCGATCACGATCAGGGCGACGCCGACCGATATCCCGGTATCGGCGACGTTGAACGCCGGCCAGTGGTATCCCAGGACATGGAAGTCCAGGAAATCCGTCACGGCGCCGAACCGGAGCCGATCGACCACATTGCCCAGCGCACCGCCGATCACCATGCCGATCGACACGGCGAGGAAGGGACGATCCGCCTTGCGCAGCCATGAAAGCAGAAACGCCACGATGCCCAACGCAACCGCGGAGAGCACATAGGGCATGTATTCCGCCTCATGCCAGAACAGGCTGAAACTTACACCCCTGTTCCATGCCATGACCAGATTGAAGTAGGAAGTGACTTCGATGACGCGGGGGTTGCCGAGCATCCCCACGACTTCGAGCATCCACCACTTCGACGCCTGATCCATGATCATCACGATCAAGGCGATGATAAGGCCGAGCCGGACCATCGAGCGGGGCCGCTCCATCAGACCGGCCTCATCATTAGCCCGGTCAATATTGGTCCCATCGCTCATTCAGCGGCCTCGGCCATGTGATCGACCGCGTCGGCGCAGCGGTTGCACACGGTCGGATGCTCGGGATCGCTGCCGACTTCCGGCAGGACCCTCCAGCACCGCTCGCACTTCTCGCCTTCCGCCAAGGCGGACACCACGCCGACTCCGGCCACGTCCTCCAGCGTGAAGGCGCCTTCGGGCACCGGCCCTTCCATCACCCGGATGTCCGACGTGATCGCGACCTCGGCCAGATCGACGCCGGCCAGGATGGCATGAACCTCCGGCGTGACGGTGACGACCGGGGACGCCTGGAGCGACGATCCGATCCGCTTGGCGGACCGCTCCAGTTCCAGGGCGCCGGTGACGACGCGGCGGACATCGCGGACGACATCCCATTTGGCGGCCAGTTCGGGCGATGCCCACCCCTGCCGGGATGTCGACAAATGTACGCAAATGTACGCTCGGGACCGGGCCGTCGGTGCCGTAGCGGCTGAGCCATGCTTCTTCCGTCGTGAAGCACAGCACGGGGGCCAGCCACGCGGTCAGGCAGGAGAACAGGTGGTCCAGCACGGTCCGCACCGACCGGCGGGTGACCGAATTGGGACGGTCGCAGTACAGGCTGTCCTTGCGGACGTCGAAGTAGAAGGCCGACAGGTCCACGGCGCAGAAGTTATGGAGCGCCGTGAACAGGGCGTGGAAGTCGTAGTCGTCGATGCCCTTGCGGACGACGCCGTCAAGCTCGGTCAGGCGGTGCAGGACCCAGCGCTCAAGCTCCGGCATTTCGGCGACGTCGATCCGCTCCTCTTCCGAGAAGTCGGCGAGTGCGCCCAGCAGGTAGCGGAGCGTGTTGCGCAGACGCCGGTAGAGGTCGGCCTGTGACTTCAGGATCTCCGGCCCGATGCGCAGGTCTTCGGAATAGTCGGAGCCGACCACCCAGAGCCGGAGGATATCGGCGCCGTACTTGTCCACGACCTCCTGCGGGGCCGTGACGTTCTTCAGCGACTTGGACATCTTGCGGCCCTGCTCGTCGAGCACGAAGCCGTGGGTCAGCACCGCGTCATAGGGCGCCCTGCCCCGCGTGCCGCAGCTTTCCAGCAGGGAGGAATGGAACCAGCCGCGATGCTGGTCCGAGCCTTCCAGATAGAGCGACGCCGGCCATTGCAGATCGGGCCGGGCTTCCAGCACGAAGCTGTGGGTGCAGCCGGATTCGAACCAGACGTCCACGATGTCGAAGACCTGATCGTAATCGGCGGCCGCATAGCCGTTGCCCAGGAAGAACTGGGCGTCGCGGGCGAACCACGCGTCCGAGCCTTCGGTGTCGAAGGTGTCGGCGATGCGGTCGAGGACCGTCTTGTCCTTCAGCGGCACGCCGGTCTTCTTATCGACGAACAGGGCGATCGGCACGCCCCAGGCGCGCTGGCGGCTGATGCACCAGTCGGGGCGGTTCTCGATCATGGAGGCGATGCGGTTGCGGCCCTGCGGCGGCACCCAGCGGGTGTCGTCGATCGCCTTCAATGCCACCTGACGCAGCTCGTTCGTCTCCATCGAGATGAACCATTGCGGCGTGGTGCGGAAGATCAGCGGGGCCTTGGAGCGCCAGGAATGCGGATAGCTGTGGACCAGCTTGCCCTTCGCCAGCAGGCCGCCGGCATGGGCGATGGCGGAGATCACGGCGCCGTTGGCGTCGCCCGGCTTGCCGGCCTGGGTATAGACCCGCTTGCCGGCGAACAGCGGCACGTGGTCGTAATAGGTGCCGTCGTCGGCGACCGTCTGCGGCACCTGGATGCCGTGCTTGCGGCCAAGGTTGAAGTCGTCCTCGCCATGGCCGGGGGCGATGTGGACGAAGCCGGTGCCGGTATCCGCCGTGACGAAGTCGCCGGGCAGCAGCGGCACCGCGAAGTCGTAGCCCTGGCCGCGCAGCGGGTGGCTGGTCTGGGTATCGGCGAGGCGGGTGCCCGGCAGGGTGTAGACCTGCCGCCACTCGGTGATGCCGGCCGTCTTCTTCAGGTCTTCGGCCAGGGCGGTGCCGACGACCAGCCGCTCGCCGACCTTGGCGGCGCTGCCTTCGGCCACTTCCAGGACCTTGAAGACGCCGTATTCCAGATCGGGGCCGTAGCCGATGGCGCGGTTGCCGGGCAGCGTCCAGGGCGTGGTGGTCCAGATGACGACGGAGGCGTCGTCCAGTTCCGGCACGGCGGGGGCGGAGATCGGGAACCTCACCCAGACGGTGGTGGAGGTATGGTCGTGGTATTCGACCTCCGCTTCCGCCAGGGCGGTCTTTTCGACCACCGACCACATCACCGGCTTGGCGCCCTTGTAGAGGCCGCCGTTGAGCAGGAACTTGTGGATCTCGCGGACGATGGTCGCCTCGGCCGGGAAGGTCATGGTCTTGTAGGGGTGCGACCAGTCGCCCAGCACGCCCTAGGCGCTGGAATTCCTCGCTCTGGATATCGACCCATTCCTGCGCGAACTGGCGGCATTCGGCGCGGAACTGAAGGATCTCGACCTGATCCTTGTCCTTGCCGGCGGCGCGGTACTTTTCCTCGATCTTCCATTCGATCGGCAGGCCGTGGCAGTCCCAGCCCGGCACATAGACCGAGTCCTTGCCCAGCATCTGCTGCGAGCGGCTGACCACGTCCTTCAGGATCTTGTTGACCGCGTGCCCGACATGGATGTTGCCGTTGGCATAGGGCGGGCCGTCATGGAGGATGAACTTGGGCCGGCCGGCGGAGACTTCCCGCAGCCGGTCGTGAAGCCCCATCTCCGCCCAGCGCCGCAGCAGCTCCGGCTCCTTCGCGGGCAGGCCGGCGCGCATGGGGAAATCGGTGCGGGGAAGGAATACGGTCGATTTATAGTCGCGGGTCATGATCGGGTCCAGGCAGCCGGCGACCTGTCGGTGCGGGCACCGGCAGCTCGTCGGGTGAAATCTGGGGAGAGCGATAGCATCGCGAAGGCTCCCACGTCCAGCCGCGCCAGCAGGGCAGCGGCGTCAAATAGCGTTTATCCCGGCCCTCAGCGGAGGACCGGGCAGCTAATTCGCGCGGGACGGAGCCGGGTGGCGGTGAATGAGCCCATCATGATGGCGGGAGTTTAGCAGGCGCGGGAGGCGGGTCAAGGTAGGGGATGCCAGCTCCGCGATCGGCCTTCGCGTCAGGGACGAACGGTGACAGGATACACGGATTGGATCACGGATATCCACGGCATAAACCCGGTGGAGCGCCATGAGCGAATCGACATAGCGACTGACTGCAGGGATTTACCGGTATACCGCGCTTATCCGTGGATATCCGATGTCCATCCGTGCCGTAGAACTTCGTCAGTCGAGCGATCAAGTCGATCGTATCACCTGCACTCTTCACAGATCTGCTTCGTTCGAAGACTGCCCGTGGCGGAAATCGCGATGTGGCATCATTGCCTCCGAACGTATAATCGACAATTCCGGCTTGCTTCGCGCATCGCCAGATATCTCCGGCATCGAATACCGAAGATGCCGCCATTGATCATTGCATCCGGATGCGATCGTCGACAACCCGCCGCACCCGCGATAATTGCCGCGATAACCGCAAATGCGACTCGTCCGAGAGTGGATCTGCCAGGCGTGTGCGGTCTGGAGAAGCGGAAAGCGGTCTTGGAAGGAGTAGCCGCGGATCACTCGTTCGGTTTCCGGTGGCGAAGGTCGGATCATTGCAAGATGCCGGCGTCTTGACGGCTTCACGCTAGTGCGTTCTGGCGCCGCGCGTCCATGGCTAAATCATT
Organism: uncultured Alphaproteobacteria bacterium; assembly: GCA_963848585.1. Taxonomy (GTDB): domain Bacteria; phylum Pseudomonadota; class Alphaproteobacteria; order Azospirillales; family Azospirillaceae; genus Skermanella. The sequence goes on from CAWKET010000029.1 coordinate 47,672, forward strand.
CAGGTCGCCTGCGCCGCCGCGTCGCGGACGGAGTGCCGGGTGGTGCGGCGGGAAAGACGGGCGGGATGGAAGGACTGGCGGGTCGTCGCGGTTGCGGTGGCGGGGCCGTGGCCTTGCCGGCGCTTGCCGGCTTCACGCTGGGCCGGTCCGCGCCGGAGCCGGTCGAAATCATCCAGGTCGCATGCGGCATACCGCGCGAGACGGTCAGCTTCAGCCTGCCCGGCGCGCTGCTGCGTCCGGGTCGGGCGACGGCATGCATGTGCCGGTCTGGCTTGGGCCGTTCCGGCATCAGGGTACCGCCGATGTGGTCAGGCTGCGCTTCAGCGGCGATGCCGACGGCGGCGGCTCCTCCATCGCCAGGGTCGATGATGTGCTGCACCTGCCGGTCAACCTGGGCGATCCGGCCGACCCGCCGCGCCGCATCCTGCTGCATTGCCGGAACGATGTCGTGGCGCGGGTCCAGTACATCAGCCGGGACGGCGTCAGCAAAGACTTTCCCGTCGTCCGCACCATGATGGCCGAGGGCATGGGCAGTGATCCGCACTTGCCGCGAAATAATGAAAAAGCCGGGATGAAAATCGAGCCCGTTCGTAATCGGACAGATGACAGAACATTAGACAGGGAATACGGGAGCATTTTTCATGGAGTCATCGCCAAGCCGCTCGGACCTTGCCCGCTATCTCTCCCGGATTCGCGAATACCCGATGCTGGGCGCCGACGAGGAAGCTGAACTGGCGCGCGCATGGCGTGACAGGCGCGACCCTCAGGCGGCGGAGCGCCTGATCGGCAGTCATCTGCGGCTGGTCGCCAAGGTGGCGCGCGGCTATGCCGGTTATGGTCTGCCGATGTCCGACATGATCGCCGAAGGCAATATGGGCATGGTCCAGGCGCTGAACGGCTTCGACCCGGATCGCGGATACCGCTTCACCACCTACGCTTTGTGGTGGATCAGGGCGGCCATGCAGGAATACATCCTGCGTTCGTGGTCGATGGTGCGGATGGGCACCACCGGGGCCGAGAAGAAACTGTTCTTCGGCCTGCGCCGCGCCAAGAGCAATATGAACATGCTGCAGGAAGGCGATCTGAGCCCCGAGGAAGCGCGGCTGCTGGCCGAGCACCTGAAGGTGCCGGTATCGGATGTCGCCGGGATGAACGGGCGGCTTGCCGGTCCCGACCAGTCGCTCAACCGGCCGCTGCCGGGGATGGAAGACGGAGAGGCCCAGGACTGGCTGGTCGACCCGAGCGAGAACCAGGAAGAGATGCTGGCCCAGCGCCAGGAACTGGAGCGCAGGAGGCTTGAACTGAAGAAGGCGATGCAGCAGTTGCAGGAGCGCGAACGCTCGATCCTCGCGGCGCGCCGGCTTGCCGAGGAGCCGCTGACGCTTGAGGACCTGTCGCGCCAGTTCGGCATCAGCCGCGAGCGGGTGAGGCAGATCGAGGCGCGGGCCATCGAGAAGCTTCAGCGCCTGATGACCGGCGGCCGGCGCGTGCCTTCGTTCATGCCGGCCTGAAGCGGACATTCATGCCCAACGGGACGCATCCGCACGGAAAGCTGAAGCAGGAGATGGCGACCCATATCGCCAGCCTCCGCCGCTATGCGATAGCGCTGACCCGCAACACCGACGAGGCGGAGGATCTGGTGCAGGAATGCCTGTCGCGCGCGATCGCCGGGGCGGACACCTTCCGGCCGGACGCCGACCTGCGGGTATGGCTGTTCCGCATCCTGCACAATGTCCATGTCAGCGGGCTTCGGCGGCGCAAGCTGGAAACCGCCGTCAAGGCGGATGCCGATGCCGCCGCGGCGGAGATGGAAGCCGCCGAGCCGGCCCAGCACCGGCACATGGAGGTGCGGGAGGTCATGGCGGCTCTGTCCCAACTGCCCGAGGACCAGCGCCGGGCCGTGACGCTGATCGCGACCGAAGAGTTGAAATACGAAGAGGCGGCCAAGCGGCTGGGTATCCCGATCGGTACCTTCATGTCCCGTCTTGGCCGGGGGCGTGCCGCCTTGCGCTCCATGCTCAATCAGGCCAGACGGCCGAAACTGCGTCTGGTCGGGAGGTCAGAATGACGATCGAAATCGACGAGAACGACCTTCACGCCTATCTCGACGGGCAACTGGCTCCGGAGCAGGAAGCCGTCGTCCTGGCATGGCTGGAAACCGACCCGGAAGCGCGTCAGCGGCTTCACGACTACGCCGAGCAGAAACTGCTGACGGCCATCGGCGCGTCGGAAGATGCCGGGCGAGGCCGACCCTGAACGGACCGAGGAACTGGCGGAGGAGTTGGGAGTCGCGCCTTCAGCAGGCGCTGACGAAGCGGCGTCCCCTTGTCTGGCTGCGTCAGGCCGCCGCGATCGTGGCGCTGGTGGCGGCGGGCTGGACCACCAACGAGCTTGTCCACCGCTTCATTCCGGGGCAGTTGCCGACTTACGTGGTGGAGGCGACGGGCGCTCATCTGGTGTTCGCCGAGGGTCCGATGCCGCCGGTCGTGAATCCCGGTCAGGAGAGTGGCGGTCGAGCTTGCCCGCTGGATGTCGGCGCGGCTTGGCGAACAGGTCGAAGTGCCCGAACTGACCCCCATCGGCCTCAAGCTGGTCGGCGGCCGGGTGATGGGCGACATGCAGCACCCGCTGGCCGGGCCTGATCTATGAGGACCGGGAGGGTCACCGGCTGACCATATGCCTGACGCCGCGCGACGACGGACAGGTGGACGGGCTGCACATGGCGCAGGTCGGCGGCGTTCGCGTCGGTTACTGGAGCAATGGCGAGCAGAGCTACGTCATCGTCGCCGACACCAGCGAGACCCAGCTTGCCGCCATCGTCAGCCAGTTGACCCAAAACCAGCGAGGCGGGCAGCCGGCATTACTGAGCCGTGCCACGCGGCGCCGGGACCGGTGCGGCCATGCCGATGAGCGCTGGGAAGCGGCGGGCCTCCGCCGCGTTCTGTGTCGCCGGGCTGGGGCTGGCGGCGGGGGCGGCTGCTTATTTCGTCTCGTTTCACCTGACGGCGCCCAGGACCGTCCCGATCACGCTGGCGGGATGCCTTGGGTTTGGCGTGGCGACGGTCGAAATCCCGCTGGAATCCTTGCATGCGGGCACTTCAGCCGTGCCGATCAGCTTCGGGCCGATCGAGTTGCCGGGAGCCGGCGGGGCGGTCCGGCTGCACTTTCATCCAGCGGCATCGCCGTCCGGCGACTGGACGGCCGTGAGGAGGTTTTCAGGTCCGGCGACATGGTGATTCTGCCGCTGACCTTCGGCCATGACCGCACCCTGCCCGACCGCATCGACCTGAAATGCCTGAACGGGGAACTGACATCCATACGGTACCGGCATGAGGGCGACAGCCAGACGTTCCGGGTCGTCAACGATCGGGACGGTGTGGCGGAGTAGTGATATCGGATGGCGGTGCAACGATTAGTGCTGGCAGGGAACCGGTGCGGCATTTACCATCCCGGCAGCTTGATGAATAACTCGGTATGTGGCCCGGAAATGGTGGAACGCCCCCTCGTCTATGTCCTTGAACAGATCGCGCCCAGCGCCATCGCGACCCTGCGGCAGAGTTGCGATGTGGTCGAACCGGGTGATTCCGGGAAAGACAGGTGGCCGGACGATGCCCATGGCATCATCGTCCGCACCTCCAAGATCACGGCGGATCTGCTGGAAGCCGCGCAGCAGGCTTAAGGTGGTCGGCAAGCATGGCGTCGGCGTCGATAACATCGATCTGGATGCGGCGCGGGCGCGCGGGATCGCGGTGATCAGCACGCCGGGGGCCAACGCCAACGCGGTGGCTGAACTGGCGGTCGGCATGGCGCTGTCGGTTGCCCGGCGGATCAGTCTGCTTGACCGACTGCTGCGGGAGGGAAGCTTGAGCGGATCGCCGCCGCAGGGCTTCGAGCTTACCGGCAGGACGGTCGGCGTGGTCGGCATGGGCAGCGTCGGGCGGCGCACGGCGGTCCTTTTCAGAAACGCTTTCGGCGCGCCGCTGCTGGCCTTCGACCCCTTCGCCCCGGACGGCGCCTTCGCCGAGGTCGGGGCGGAGCGGTATACCAGCCTGGACGCCATGCTGCCGCAGGTCGATCTGCTGACCCTGCATATTCCCCTGACCCCCGATACGGCGAACCTGATCGATGGCCGCAGGCTGGACCTGATGCGGCGGGACGCGATCCTGCTGAACCTGTCGCGCGGCGGCATCGTGGACGAGACGGCGCTGCATGCGGCGCTTGAGCGAAGGCCGCATCGCGGGCGCCGCCAGCGATGTCTTCGTGGAGGAACCGCCCCGGCCGGACCATCCGCTGCTGAGCCTGGGCAACTTCGTGGCGACGCCGCATATGGGCGCCGCGACGGGCGAGTCCATGGAACGGATGGGCATGGAGGTTGTGGCCGGCGTGGTGGCGTTCCTCAGCGGCGGAACGCCACGGCACCGGGTGGTTTGAAAACGATTGGCCGGCCGGGACTGGATCAGCCTGCGGAGGCATGTGGAGACAAATATTGAATATTTATCTGAAATTTCGTTTGGAATCAGAAACGAAATATATCGGATAAATGTCGTTTCGGACTCGATTCGATTGGGTTGACCGCTTAGGTTCCAGCATCCAGGCCATCGTCCCGCCCCCGACCGGCGCCGGAACGAAGACCGGGAAACACCGCAAGATACTGAAGAAAGTGGAGAAACCACATGGCCATGGTGGACAAGATTGCCGTCATCGGCGCTGGATTGGTGGGTCGGGGCTGGGCGATAGTCTGTGCCAGGGCCAACCGCCGGGTGGCGCTGTATGACAGCAATCCCGAAGCTTTGCCCCTGGCGATGCAGGTGATCGAGGGAAACCTCCGGGACCTGTTCGGCTTTGGACTGATCGGCGTCGAACCGGACCGGCTGCTGGAACGGATCGAACCCACGTCGAACCTTGCCGAAGCCGTCGGCAACGCCAGCCACGTCCAGGAATGCGCGCTGGAACAGGTGGAGCTGAAGCGCGAACTGTTCACCCAACTGGACCGGCTGGCCGAGCCGGAAGCCGCCATCGCCAGTTCGTCGTCCGGCCTGCCGGCGTCCACCTTCACCGAGCATCTGCCCGGCCGGGCGCGCTGTCTGGTCGCCCACCCGGTCAATCCCCCCTATCTCATTCCGCTCGTGGAACTGATCCCGGCCCCCTGGACCGATGAGGAGGTCGTGCTGCGCACCCAGGCGCTGATGACCGCGCTGGGACAGGAGCCGATCCGCACCACCCGCGAGATACCGGGCTTCGTGCTGAACCGGCTTCAGGGCGCCCTGCTGAACGAGGCGTTCAAGCTGGTCCAGGACGGCATCGTCAGCGTGGAGGACGTGGACAAGACCATCCGCGAGGGCCTGGGCCTGCGCTGGGCCTTCATGGGACCGTTCGAGACGATCGACCTGAACGCGCCCGGCGGTGTCGCCGATTACATCCACCGCTATGGGCCGATGTATTATGAAATGGCGCAGACCCAGTCGAAGCCCCGCGAATGGGACGAGGAATCCACCAGCCGGATCGAGCGCCAGCGCCGCCTGCTGCTGCCGGAAGACCGGCTTGCAGGCCCGGCAGGCGTGGCGCGACCGCCGCCTGATGGCGCTGGCCGCGCACAAGGCGCAGGCCACCAAGACGATTACCGAATAGGTCATTACCGAGTAGGATTTTCGGGACCGCTTCGGCAGCTCCCGCTGGGCCTGGGGCGGCTATGCCGGCCAGTTGGAGCCAGGGCTGCCAAGCCAGCGTGGCCATCCGCATCCAGAGGGTGAACGGATTGGCCAGCATCAGGGCTTCCGGCCGGAACGCCTGGGCCACGGCCTGGAACGACGGCGTGGCCCGGATGCTGATGGTCAGCACTTCCGACCCGGTGTCCTGATGCTCGCGGATGACCATCTCGACGGTGGATGTGGGCAGGTTGGCGGTGATCCTGGTTTCATCGGCGGCTTTTTCCAGCATGGTCTCTCCTCCATGGGCTTCGGTTGCTCTGCATGGGCTGTCGGGTTGCTCATGACCCTTTATAGCCCGCCGCCGGCATCAGCATATGGCTGCCGCCTTGGCATGCCCAACCATACCGACGCCATGACGCATCCGCGCCTCTCTCCCGGATGCCCTCCTTTGCCCCCGCGACCAGCGGCAACGGGGAGAGTACGCAACCGTTTTCACGGTGTTTGGCGTATTCTGGGGAATTTCATGGCTTTCTGGCTGGTAACCGGCGGCTGCGGCTTCATCGGGTCGCATCTGGTCGATGCCCTGCTGGCGCGTGGCGACAACGTCCGCGTGCTGGACGACCTGTCAACGGGACGGCGCTCCAATCTGCCGGCGGGGTCGAGGTGATGGTCGGCGATGTCGCCGATGCTCGAGCGGTGGCCCGCGCGATGGCTGGCGTGGACGGCTGCTTCCATCTGGCGGCGGTGGCGTCCGTCCAGCGCGGCAACGAGGACTGGCTGGGGACCCACAGGGTCAACCTGACCGGCACGATCGCGGTGTTCGACGCCGCCCGTACCTGCAATCGCAAGGGGCCGGTGCCGGTGGTGTACGCGTCATCGGCGGCGGTCTATGGCGACAACCCGGACATGCCGTTGAGCGAGAGCGCCGCCACGGCGCCGCTGTCGGCTTATGGGGCGGATAAGCTGGGCTGCGAATTGCATGGCCGGGTCGCGTGGCAGGTTCACAAGGTGCCCTCGACCGGGTTCCGCTTCTTCAATGTCTATGGGCCGCGCCAGGACCCGAAATCGCCCTATTCCGGCGTGATCGCGATCTTTGCCGACAAGGTGGCGGAGAACCGGGAGATCACGGTGAACGGCGACGGCGGGCAGGTGCGCGACTTCGTCTATGTCGCGGATGTCGTGCGCCATCTGGTGGCCGCCATGGACGGCAAGGCATGAGGGCAGCAGGGTCTTCAACGTCTGCACCGGCCGTCCCACCACGGTGCTGGAACTGGCCCGGATCATTTCGGAACTGGGGGGCGTCAAGCCGCGCATCGCCCATGGGCCGGCGCGGGTCGGGGATATCCGCACCTCGCTCGGCGACCCGACGACGGGCGGCGGAGGCCTTCGGCTTCACGGCAAAGACGCCGGTGACCGAAGGGCTGCGCGCCACCCTGACGGCGATCACCCGCAGCATGGCTGCGGAGTGACCGCCGGATCGGCTCAGTAGCCGGAGGCGCGGCGGCGGACCTGCCGCGCGAACCGGAAGGGCGACGGGATGTGGGCGACCAGATTGCCCAGGCCGGACAACCTGCCCGTCGTCCGCCCTACCCTCATCACGTCGGCGATACGGCGGTCCAGGAAGGCCCAGGTGTCGCGCTTGTCCTCCGACTGGTCGTTCAGCCAGTAGAGCGTGGTCGAGGTCAGCACGGCGGCCAGCAGGCCGCGCTTGGTGTAGTAGTTGAAGTCGGTCGCGGTATCGCCCGCCGCGTACCACATGGCATCGACCGTGCGGTAGACCATGCGGGCGCCCTGTGCCGTATGGTTGGGCAGCGCCAGGAACGTCAGGGCGCGGCGGACGGCGTCCTCGTGGGGTTCCAGCACCTCCAGCCTTGAGCGAATCGCGAGCGTGATGCGGTCGCGGACCTTCATGGCTTCAAGGTCGTGCTTTTCCAGTTCTTCAAGCATCCGGCGGTCGGCCCAGGAACTGAAGTGATCCACCAGTTCCGGAATGCCGCCGGGAAACGCCCGGAACGCCGTGTCGCTGTCGTAGCCGGCCATCGAGACGCCGTCGCGGAGCGACTGGGTGCTCCAGCCGTCGAAAATGACGTTGGGCAGGGTCGCTTCCAGGATCTCGTCCCGGATCTTATCGATGTCGCTTTCGCCCGTGTGGATGTCGTTCGTGTCCATTCCAGCCCCGTTCATTCTTTTTGGCCCCAGATAGATCAAGTTATTTGGCGTCGTCGCGCCGAAAAGCCAGTTCGGACAGGTCTTCCGGAAAATACCGGATTTCCTCGTTGAAAGTCAGCAGGCTGAGGTCCGGCATGCGGTCGAGATAGAGTATCCCGTCGAGATGGTCCATCTCGTGCTGAACGACCCGCGCATGGAAACCCCTGGCTTCGCGCTCGACCGGGTTGCCGTGGAGGTCCAGGCCCCGGTAGCGGATATGGGCATGGCGCGGCACGATGCCGCGCAGGCCCGGAATCGACAGGCAACCCTCCCAGCCGGGGATCATTTCGGTGCCGATCGGCTCGATTTCCGGGTTGATCAGGACGGACAGTCCGCGCGGCCGGTCCTCCTCGTTCTCATTGGTGGCGCGGGCGGCCGGGACCACGAAAAGGATGATTCGGCTGGAAGCATGGACCTGGGGAGCGGCCAGACCGGCGCCCGAGGCGTCCTCCATGCGTTTCGGCCATGTCCAGGATCAGCCGCTGAATTTCAGGGTCTGTGGGGTCCGCTACGGGGTCCGCGACCCGGCGCAGGACAGGGTGGCCCATGCGGGCAATCTTCAGAATAGCCATGGGCTCAGTATGGGTGTATAAGGGGGTCCATGCAAAGCCGTGTCATCGCGATACGGTCAGCAGCCGACTTTAGCTATCCGATTAGCCCTTGAGAAAGGGTTCCCCGGCGTGCTAGAACCCGCGACCTCGGTCGGACGGGTGCCTTTTGCGCATCGTGCGTGATGACTTAAACTGTTGGAGAGACACCAAACCGTGCAAGTGCTGGTTCGTGACAACAATGTCGATCAGGCCCTCCGCGCGCTGAAAAAGAAAATGCAGCGCGAGGGTATTTTCCGTGAAATGAAGCTGCGACGGAACTACGAGAAGCCGTCGGAGAAGCGCGCGCGTGAGAAGGCGGAAGCCGTTCGCCGCACTCGCAAGCTGCTGCGCAAGCGCATGGAGCGTGAAGGCTACTGATCGACCTCCAGTCCGCGCCCGTCTCAAGACCGCGGATCACAGGTTCAGGCCGCATGGAACCGCCCCGGAGCACTCCGGAGGCGGTTTTTGTGCATGGGGATTTCGTCATGCGAAGGTCGGCTCTTGGCGAATGACCGACATGACGGAGCCTGATATTCTGGCCCCGTTTCCATCATACCCGCACCTGCTCTAGAGCGAGGCGGTTCGGGCAAGAAAAAAGGCGGCGCGGTCGTTAAACCGCGCCGCCTTTTCAGTCAGGCGTTAGCCGCTAATCCAGCGCCTTCAGCACTTCCTCGGTGACTTTCTTGGCGTCGCCGAAGAGCATCATCGTGTTGGGGCGGAAGAACAGCTCGTTCTCGACGCCGGCATAGCCCGCCGCCATCGAGCGCTTGATGAACAGCACCGTCTTGGCCTTCTCCACGTCCAGGATCGGCATGCCGTAGATCGGCGAGGCCGGGTCGGTCTTGGCGGCGGGGTTGGTCACGTCGTTGGCGCCGATCACGAAGGCCACGTCGGCCTGACCGAAGTCGCGGTTGATCTCCTCCAGCTCGAACACCTCGTCATACGGCACGTTGGCCTCGGCCAGCAGCACGTTCATGTGGCCGGGCATACGGCCCGCGACGGGGTGGATGGCGTAGCGGACATCGACGCCTTCCTTCTTCAGCATGTCGCCCATCTCGCGAAGCGCATGCTGCGCCTGGGCCACCGCCATGCCGTAGCCGGGCACGATGATGACGGTGGACGCGTTCTTCATGATGAACGCGGCGTCCTCGGCCGAGCCGGCCTTGACCGCGCGGTCGCCCGCAGGTCCGCCGGCGGCCGCCGCCGACGTATCGCCGCCGAAGCCGCCCAGGATGACGTTGAAGATCGAGCGGTTCATGCCCTTGCACATGATGTAGGACAGGATCGCACCCGAGGAGCCCACCAGCGCGCCGGTGATGATCAGCAGGTTGTTTTCCAGCGTGAAGCCGATGCCGGCGGCCGCCCAGCCGGAATAGCTGTTCAGCATCGACACGACGACCGGCATGTCGGCGCCGCCGATGGGCAGGATCAGCAGGAAGCCCAGCGCCAGCGCCAGCAGGACGATGATCCACAGCGCCACGGTGCTGTTGCTGACGCAGAGCCAGACGATCGCCAGCAGCAGCACGACGCCCAGGCCGGCGTTCAGCATGTGCTGCATGTTGAAGACCAGCGGCTTGCCGCTGACCAAGCCCTGGAGCTTGGCGAAGGCCACCAGCGAGCCGGTGAAGGTGATGGCGCCGATCGCGACGCCGAGCGCCATTTCGATCAGGCTGCCGACGCGGACGTTGCCGCGGGTGCCGATGTCATAGGCTTCCGGCGCGTAGAACGCGGCGATGGCGACGAACACCGCCGCCAGACCGACCAGAGAGTGGAAGGCGGCGACAAGCTGCGGCAGGGCCGTCATCTCGATCTTGCGCGCGGTGACGGCGCCGATGGTGCCGCCGATCGCGATGCCGATGATGATCAGCGTCAGCGACAGGCCGGAGATCAGGCCCGGCAGCATCAGCGTCGTGACGATGGCGATCACCATGCCGACGATGCCGTAGTTGTTACCCTGCCGGGACGTTTCGGGGCTGGAAAGACCGCGCAGTGCCATGATGAAGCAGATGCCGGCGACGAGATACGCCAATGGAGCGAATGCGACCATGTTGGTTCAGGGCTCCCTTATTTCTTCTGCTTCTTCTTGTACATCGCCAGCATGCGCTGCGTGACGATGAACCCGCCGAAGATATTGACCGAAGCGAGGATGACGGCGAGGAAGCCCAGCGCCGTGGAGAAGGTGAAGCCGGCCGTGCTGCCGGTCGCGATCAGCGCGCCGACGATGATGACCGACGACACCGCGTTGGTGACGCTCATCAGCGGCGAGTGCAGCGCCGGCGTCACGCGCCAGACCACGTAGTACCCGACGAAGCAGGCCAGCGCGAAAACCGTCAGGCCGGTGATGAAGAAGTTGTGGCCGGCGGCGGGTGCCGCATCGGCGGCTCCGGTATGCGAAATTGGCCGTTTCGAGCGGCGAGACGATCCGCCTCGGCGGTGAGCGACCGCAAGGCCGCCTGCAGGTTGGTGACCTGCTGGGCCAGTTCCTGGCTTGTCATTGGCTGTGTTCCCCTCAGCTCTTGGCCGCGACGGGTTCGGCGGCGGCGAAATTCGGATGCACCAGGGCGCCGTCGCGGGTCAGCGCGGTACCTTTGATGATCTCGTCGTCCCAGTTGATCGTCAGGCCTTTTTCCTTGTCGATCAGGGGCGTCAGGAAGTTCAGCAGGTTCTTGGAATAGAGCATCGAGGCATCGATGGCGTTGCGGCTCGGCACGTTGAGGTGGCCGACGATCTTCACGCCGTCGATATCGACGACCTCACCCGGCTTGGAGCCTTCGACGTTGCCGCCCTGCTCCACCGCCAGATCGACCAGGACCGAACCCGGCTTCATGGAGCGGACCATCGCCTCGGTCACCAGGATCGGGGCCTTGCGGCCGGGGATCAGCGCCGTGGTGATGACGATGTCCTGCTTCTTGATCGTCTCGGCGATCAGGGCCCGCTGCTTTTCCTGATACGCGGGGCTCATCTCCTTGGCGTAGCCGCCGGCGGTCTGGGCCTCCTTGAACTCGTCGTCCTCGACCGCGACGAAGGATGCTCCGAGCGACTGGACCTGCTCCTTGGTGGCCGGACGCACGTCGGTCGCGGACACGACGCCGCCGAGACGCCTTGCCGTGGCGATGGCCTGGAGGCCGGCGACGCCGACGCCCATGATCATGACGCGGGCCGGCGGCACGGTGCCGGCGGCGGTCATCATCATGGGGAAGGCGCGGCCGAATTCCGACGCCGCATCGACGACGGCGCGGTATCCCGCCAGATTGGCCTGACTGGACAGCACGTCCATCGACTGGGCGCGGGTGATCCGGGGCATCAGCTCCATCGCGAAGGCGTTCACCTTGGCGTTGGCGTAGGCCTGGAGCTGGTCACGCTGCTGATAGGGCTGAAGGATGGCGACCAGCATGGCGCCGGGCTTCATCAGCGCCAGTTCGTCCGGGCCTCCCTCGGCCTCCGTCAATGGGCGCTGCACCTTGAGAACGATATCGGCGTCGGACAGGGCCGAAGCCTCGTCCGGCGCTATGGTCGCTCCGGCATCGGCGAAGGCCTGATCGGGGATCGAGGCTTCCTTACCGGCGCCGGTTTCGACAACAACGTCCAGCCCAAGCTGCTTATACTTCTTGATGGTATCGGGGGATGCCGCAACGCGGCGTTCGTTGGCGCGCCGCTCCTTGGGTATCGCGACTTTCATCCTGGCTGGTTCCCTTGCCGCTGATTTTATTGTGCCGAAAGTATGGCGTTCGGTTTATGAGATGGCAAAATGCCGCATTCAGGAAAGTTTGTGAAGCGTTCTACCCACTAACCTTGCCCGTTCAAGCTTTAACACTAAACCTTTCTTGCGGGCGCTTGCACAGTGGACAAAGGTCGAAGACGCGGGCATCAGCCGTGCGGATGACGCATGCGCGCACAAAAAAGCAGCCGGCCCACAGGGGGCCGGCTGCCAGTATCGCGGAACCTGAGCACCGCGTATTGTCTTATGGCGCTACGGCTTAGCGCCGGGCCGGGAGCCATTCCTTCAGCCGGACCGCCGCCAGCGACGCCTTCGCTACCGGCCGGGCCGGCGCCTGCGGGCGGAACCACGCCACCGCCGGCCGCGGCACTGATGTCATTGACGGTGCCGCCGGCCTTCACGATGGAGTTGCGCGCGTCGGCGAGGATCTGGGCGCACCTGGCCGGATTGCCGTCGCGGAACTGATTTTCGGCGGTCTGAAGCTGAACTTCCAGGCGCTCGCGAATCAGGTCGTTCGAAATGGTCTTGGCGTCGGACCGCACGGCGGCGACGTCAGTCGACGTGCAGGATGCCGGAACCTGAAGATTGGTGGTGCCGGTCGGGTACGTGGGATCGCCGGGGCCTACGCCGCCCCGCCCCAGCGCCGCCCTGCCGCTTGTCACGCCGTCGGTCTGGCCGGTCTCGAGATTCGAATCAGGAGTCATGACCGGCGCCTGAGTTCCCCTCATCGGCTGCCCGGTCGTGGCGCCGGTCGCATCCGGGGCCACGCCCGGCGCCTGGGTCCCCATGGACGCCCGGCCGCTGGTCACACCGTCGGTCTGACCGGTGGCGAGACCAGAATCCTGGGCCATGGACGGCCCGGAGACACCAATGGCGAGAGCGAGTACGGCAGCACCATAGAACAGCTTATTCATCTCTGGAGATTCCTCGTCTTGGGGGCGATACGATCGCCATTCGGCAACCTTTGACCCCCTCAACAGAGGTTTTGGACGGTTGGTTCCGAGAAATCTCACGAAAAACCGACAGCGATCACACGTACGTCACTTGTGATCACACCGGCAGCGGCACCCCATGGCGGTTCAGCAGCGTCCGTCTGCCGCTTTTCCAGGGCATCGACATCGAAGTCGCGGACGAGATCGTGGAAGAGCTGGTACCAGTTGACCTCCGCCTTCAGGTGCAGGAAGACCGAGCCCAGGCCGATCGCGGCGCGGTCCATGAAGACGAACTCACGCGGGATTTCCAGTCCGCCGACCTCGTGGAGCGCGCGGTGGACCTTCTCCGCCGCCTCGCGGCCATACATGGCGCTGTTGGTCTCGTCGATCCTGCGGGCGCGGTCGTCCATGATCGGGGCATAGACGAAGCGCGCCCAGACGTTGAGGATATCGATCAGCTCATTGTTGATCTTGTTGAAGCCCCAGATCCGGTAGGCCTCCGCCGCCAAGTCGCGGTCGTCGGTCTGGAGGGCATGGTACAGGTCGATCACGCCCTTGACGAAGCTGGGCTTGAAGACGCGGATGCAGCCGAAATCCAGCAGGTTGATCGAGGCGTCGGGCCGAACCGTGTAATTGCCCAGATGCGGGTCGCCGTGGATCACGCCGCAGGTGTAGAACGGCGTGTACCACGCGCGGAACATGTTCAGCGCAAGCTCGTTGCGGTGATGCGGATGGTCGCGCGACATAGTCCAGGATCTTGCGGCCTTCCAGCCACGTCATGGTCAGCAGCCGCTTGGTCGAAAGGTCGGCCACGACCTCGGGCACCTGGACGCCGTCGACCGGGCTCAGGATGTCGCGGTAAAGGGCGGTGTGGCGGGCTTCCAGCGCGTAATCCAGCTCCTCCCGCAGGCGGGCCGAGATTTCGGCATGGATCTGTTTGGTGGAGATCGCGCGGTCGTAGCGCTCGTAGATCGAGAAGATCAGGTTGAGCTGGCGGAGGTCGGCTTCCACGGCGGACATCATGTCCGGGTACTGGAGCTTGCAGGCAAGCTGCCGGCCGTCATGGCCGACCGCCTTGTGGACCTGTCCAAGCGAGGCGGCGGAGGCGGCGGTGCGCTCGAAGCTGGCGAACCGCTTCTGCCAGTTCGGCCCCAGCTCCGCCGCCATCCGGCGCTTGACGAAGGGCCAGCCCATGCTGGGCGCGTCGGCCTGAAGCTGGGAGAGTTCCTGGACGTATTCCTGCGGCAGAGCGTCGGGGATGGTGGACAGGATCTGCGCCACCTTCATCAGCGGCCCTTTCAGCCCGCCAAGCGCGTCCCGCAGTTCCTTCGCGTGCTCGCCGCGTTCGAGTTTGAGACCGAGATAGCGTTGACCGGCGAGCCGCGCCGCCAGCCCGCCCATCGCCGTGGAAACCCGTGCATAGCGGGCGATCCGCCCGCCAAACGAGTTCTGTTCAGTGCCATTTGCCATGGAGTGAAAGTGGTGCTCCAGGCGGCGATTGACCAGTGTGGCCGGAGCGTTTCGGGGCATGGGCGGCGTGCCGGTCACGGCGTCGGCCTGCTACGCAGAGCGGCGGGCGTCGCTCCGCCATCCGCCGCACCTTCGCCACATCCTGGTCGGCAAGCGGCGGTGGGGCGAACTGGATGTGGATGCCGTGGCGGCTGACGCCGACGACATGGCCGTGCTGGGGGGCGTCGCGTTCGGGGAGCTGGAGCACCAGATGGTCGCCGGGGCCGAGCGGGACTTCGGTCTGGATCAGGGCGCCGCCGCGCGATACGTCGAGCAGTTCCGCTTCCGCCGCGCCGAAGGAGCCGGCAAGCTCCGGTCGAGACGCTGCAGGGGTGGCGGGTGTGGGCGCGGCGGTTGGCTTCCTCGGTGGAGGTGCGGACGATCTGGGTCAGGGCCTCGGCCAGCGCCTCGATCCCGTCGCTCAGCACGGCGGCCGCCGATTTGCTGCTTTCCGCCAGAGCTGTCGGTGCGGCGGCAATCGCTGGTCAGGGCATCGACATGGCCCGCGACCTGCCGGGTGGCGCGGGCGGTTTCCTCCATGTTGATGGCGATCTCGGACGTGGCGCTCGACTGGTCGCGCATGGCGACGGCGATGAGCCCGCGATGCCATCGACCGCCGCGATGGTTTCGCCGACCTTCTCCACGGCGGCATCGGCATCGCGCGCCGCCGCCTGGATGCGGCTGATCAGATCGCCGATCAGGTCGGTCGAGCGCTCGGTTTCCCGCGACAGGCTCTTGACCTCGGCTGCGACGACGGCGAAGCCCTTGCCGGCGTCCCCGGCGCGCGACGCCTCGATCGTGGCGTTCAGCGCCAGAAGATTGGTCTGCGACGCGACGCTCCGGATCATGCCGACGATGCCGCCGATCTCGGTCGCGACACCCGCGAGGGTACGGATCACCCCGGCGGCGTGGTGGGTGCTTTCCACCGCCAGCCGGGCGGCGTTGGCCGCTTCGCCGACCTGTCCCGTGATCCGGTCGATCGAGTTGGTGAGCTGCCCGGTGGCATTGGCCGCGACCTGCACCGTTTCCAGGGCATGGTTGGATGTCTCGGCCATCTCCTTGGCGTTGCGCTCCATGCTGCTGGCGGCGGCATGGAGCCCGGCCGTGGCGTCGCGCATCTCGTTGGTCTGGCCGGTCACGGTCTCGATCGCCTTGCGGGTCTGGCCTTCGACCTTGTCGGCCATGCCGCGGATCGCGGCGCGGACCTCCTCGCGGTGGACATCCTCCAGCCGCTCCTCCTCGGCCCGCATGGCGCGGACCTTGAGCGCATGGTCGCGGAAGACCTGGACGCTGGCCGCCATGGCGCCGACCTCGTCGCCACGGTCGAGCCCCGGCACTTCCTCGTCAAGCTGATCGGCGGCGAACCTCGCCATCACGGCGCTCAGCCGGGTCAGCGGCGCCAGCAGCAGGCGCATGGCGAAGAACGACGCGGCGGCCACGATCACGGCCGCAAGGCCGCCAAGCGCCAGACCGCCCTGGACAAGGACGTCGAGCATGCTGACGAAGCCGGCCTTGGGCGCCCCGACATAGAGGGCGCCGATCGCCCGGCCATCGGCGTCCAAGGATCGGATCATAGGCGACCAGATAGGGCTGGCCCTGGAACTCCGACCTCGCCGCGATAGGGTTTGCCCTGCTTCAGCACCGTATCGGCGATGGGGCCGGCCGGCAGGCGGGAACCCACCGTCCGCCTGCCGTCCGTCGTCTTGGCCGAACTGGCGATCCGCAAGCCGCCGCTGAACACGGTGGCGCCGGCACCGGTCAGTGCTGTGATGCGGTCGACCAGTTCGGTGTCGCCATCCAGGACGGTGCTGCCGGCTTTCAGCTTGTCGGCTTCCTGATGGAGAGGGCCGGAGGCGCGCAGGACCTCCCACGCGACCCGCATGTTGCTTTCCTGGCGCTCGACCCCAAGCCGTTCGGCTTCGGCCCGCAGCAGGGTGTGCATGGCGAAAAGGTTGACCATACCGATCATCCCGATCGCCAATACACAGAGGATGGCGATCTTGGTGGATATGGACAAACGGTTGATCAAGGACACGGTAGCACACCTCAAGCGCCGGACATGCCTTGGAAACTACCACCGTCATGCGAACGGTGTCAGCGATACCTTTCAACGCTTAGGATGTTGTCTTACCTTCGGCTCGCACAAATATTGCCGCTTTGAGGTGGCATATATACCGAAAACGGCGCGGGCATTGAGAAACGCCCGCGCCGCTCGGCCATACCCGTGTCGTATTGCCTCACCCGCCCTGACGGCGGGATCAGCCTTCCTGCCGCTCCAGATCGTCGATGAAGCCACAAATCACGCCCAGGCCCTTGTCCCAGAAGGCGGGGTCGGACGCATCCAGCCCGAAGGGCGCCAGCAGCTCGCGGTGCCGCAGGGTGCCGCCGGCCGACAGCATCTTCAGGTACCGCTCGGCGAACCCGCCGGCCGCATCCTGATAGACCGCGTACAGCGAGTTGACCAGACAGTCGCCGAAGGCATAGGCGTAGACGTAGAAGGGCGAATGGATGAAGTGGGGGATATAGGTCCAGTAGTTCCGGTATCCCTCGTCGAAGCGAAGCGCCGGGCCTAAGCTTTCGGTCTGGACGGCCAGCCAGATCTCGCCGATCCGCTCGGCGGTCAAGCTCGCCCTCCCGCCGCTCGTTGTGCAGGCGCTGCTCGAAATCGAAGAACGCGATCTGGCGAACGACCGTGTTCAGCATGTCCTCCACCTTGGAGGCCAGCATGATCTTCCGGCGCTTCGGATCGGTCTCGCTGTCAAGCAGGGAGCGGAAGGTCAGCATCTCGCCGAACACCGACGCCGTCTCCGCCAGTGTCAGCGGCGTGTCGGCCATCAGATGGCCCTGGCCTGCCCGCCAGCACCTGATGGACGCCGTGGCCCAGCTCATGGGCCAGGGTCATCACGTCGCGGGTCTTGCCCTGGTAATTGACCAGCAGATACGGATGGACGCTCGGCACCGTCGGGTGGGCGAAGGCGCCCGGAGCCTTGCCCGGCCGGACCGGCGCGTCGATCCAGGCGTTGTCGAAGAACTTGGCGCCGACGGCGGCCAGATCGGGCGAGAACCGGCCATAGGCGTCCAGCACGATGCCGCGCGCCTGATCCCACGGGATCAGCCGGTCGTCGTCGTCCGGCAGCGGCGCGTTGCGGTCCCAGTAATCCAGGGTGTCGCCGCCGAACCACTTGGCCTTCAGCTTGTAATAGCGGTGCGACAGGTCGGGATAGGCGTTCTTGACGGCGGTGACCAGCGCGTCGACGACTTCGTCCTCGACATGGTTGGACTTGTTGCGGGACGAGGTCGGGCGCGGATAGTTCCGCCACTTGTCCTCGATCTCCTTGTCCTTGGCGAGCGTGTTGGTGATCAGGGCGAAGGTGCGGACATTGGCGCTCAGCACCCGGCCGATCTCCGTCGCCGCTTCGCGCCGCTTTTCGGCGTCGCGGTCGGACAGGCGGTTCAGCGCCTCGGTGCAGGTCACTTCCCGGCCGCCGATGGTGAAGCGCAGCCCGGCGATCGTCTCGTCGAACAGGCGGTTCCAGGCGGCGCGGCCGACCACGTATTTCTCGTGCAGCAGCCGTTCCAGCTCGTCGGAAAGCTGGTGCGGGACGGAAGACCCGGATGTCGCGCAGCCAGGGCGCGTATCTGGCCAGCTCCGGCGTCTTCAGCTTCGCCGCCAGCGCGTCGTCCTCGATCCGGTTCAGTTCCAGCGTGAAGAACAGCAGGTGGCTTGAGATGCCGTTGACCCGCTCCTGGATGCCCTGGAAGAACTTGCCGACCAGCGGGTCGTTCATGTCGCCGGCATAGACAAGATGGGCATAGCTCATGATGCGCGAGAGGGTTTCGTCGATTTCCTCATACTGCGCGATGGCGCTGCCCAGGGTGGCGCCTTCGAGGGTCGCCAGCTTGCCGTTATAGCTCTTGTAAAAATCCTTCGACGCTTTATCCATCCGGTCGAGATCGGCCTTCAGCGCGTCGGAGTCCTGACCCGGATAGAGGTCACTCAAATCCCAGGTCGGCAGCGCGCCCAAGTCGGGCGCCGCCGGATCGGGGGTGTCGAGCGGCTCGGCGGTCATGGTCTAACTCATGGATGTCCTCCTGTTGCGCTGGAGGGGATATAGGCCGGGTCTTGCGCCCATCCAAGCGGCTCCGCCGTTTCCTATATCACGATATCGGCGATTCCCGTTTCCCCCACCGGCCACAAGGCCCACTCCAGAATGGACCAGAGGCATGAACGCGCAGCACCCGAAACACTCCGGCATGATGATCCGGCATGATTGATGAGAGCCGCTACGATGAGTGGCGGAGCCTGCCCGCCATGTTCTTCGATCAGGCGGAGCGTCTGGCTGACAGGCCGCTGCTGATTTCGAAGCGGGACGGCGTCTGGCGGGATCAGAGCTGGAGCGAGGTCGCCGACGCGGTCGCCAAGGCGGCGGCGGGCTTGAAGAGCCTGGGCGTCGGGCATGGCGACCGGGTCGCCATCGTGTCGGAAAACCGTCCGGAATGGCTGATCGCCGATTTCGCCATCATGCTGCTGGGGGCGATCACGGTGCCGGCCTATACCACCAGCACCACGGCGGACCATCTCCATACGCTGCGCGACAGCGGCGCCCGGGTGGTGCTGGTGTCGAGTGCCGCCTTGATGCGGAAGGTGCTGCCCGCCGCCCTTCAGCTTCCCGATACCCGCGCCGTGGTGAGCTTCAACGAGGATGCGGCCGGGACAGGCTTCCTCCCGGACGGGCCGGAGATGCTGCACTGGAACGACCTGCTGGAGCGCGGCGGCGCCGGCCTGGCCGTCGAGCCGGCGCTGGAGGCGCTGGAGCGCGACGATGTCGCCTGCCTGATCTACACCTCCGGCACGGGCGGGACGCCCAAGGGCGTCATGCTGACCCACGGCAATATCCTGGCGAACTGCAAGGGAGCGCTGGAACTGATGCTGGATGTCGGACTGGGCGACGAGACCTTCCTGTCCTTCCTGCCGCTCGCCCATGCCTATGAGCACACCTGCGGCCAGATGTTCGCGCTGAGCCTGGGCGCGCGCATCGCCTATGCCGAATCCGTGGAGAAGCTGGCCGGCAATCTGGGGGAGGTCAAACCGACCATCATGACCGCCGTGCCCCGGCTGTACGAGGTGCTGGAACAGCGCATCCGGCGGGAGGCCGAGCGGCCCGGCGGCTGGCGGCGCGATCTGTTCCGCAGGACGCTGGAACTGGGGGCGCTGCGCTATCACCAGGGCGGCAGGCTGGGGTTATGGGATGGCTTGCAGGACAAGGTGCTGGACCGGCTGGTGCGGGCGCGCATCCGCGACCGCTTCGGCGGGCGGCTGAAGGCCTTCATTTCCGGCGGGGCGGCCCTGGCGCCGGAAACGGCGCTGTTCTTCCAGTCGCTCGGCATCCGCATCCTTCAAGGCTATGGCCAGACGGAAGCGTCGCCGCTGATCTCCTGCAACCGGCCCAGCCGGGTCCGGCACGACACCGTCGGGCCGCCGGTCCCCGGCGTGGAGATCAGGATCGAGGGAGGTGAGGGCGAAATTCTGGTGCGCAGCCCTTCGGTGATGAAAGGTTACTGGGGCGACGCCGACGCGACCGAGCGGACGGTGATCGACGGCTGGCTCCATACCGGCGATGTCGGCCACCTGACGCCGGACGGGGCGCTGGTGCTGACCGACAGGAAGAAGGACCTGATCGTGACCAGCGGCGGCGATAACGTGGCGCCGCAGACGGGTCGAGAACCTGCTGGCGCTGGAACCCGCCATCGGGCAGGTCATGGTGGCGGGCGACGGGCGGCCGTTTCTGGTTGCGCTGATCGTTCCGGATGCCCAACTTGCCAGAGAATGGGCGAAGCGGCATGGCAAGTCTTCGAGCCTGGACGATCTGGTCGGCGACGCCGATTTCACCAGACATATCGGCGAGGCGGTGGAGCGCGTGAACCGGGGCCTGTCGGGCATCGAGCGCGTCCGAAAATTCGCCCTGACGGCTGAAGCTTTCAGCATCGAGAACGGCCAGCTTACGCCGACGCTGAAAATCCGCAGGCATGAGATCCGGAAACGATACGGCGATGTGCTGGAGCAACTCTATTCTGGCCGTTAGGAGCGACTAATTGATATGTTCGCCGCCAAATGCGCACTTCGTGTGTTGTCCCTCTCATGACTGAAAACACCGACACCTTCGACCGCGAAAGATGGGTCCGCCGCCAGAGCGCGCTGGCCGAGTTCGGCCGGCAGGCGCTGATGGTGGACGATCTGGACGCCCTGCTTCACGAAGCGGTGGTGCTGGCGGCGCAGGGGCTGGACATCGACCGGGCCAAGGTGATGGAAGCCCTGCCCGGCGGCGATAAGCTGCTGATGCGGGCGGGTACGGGATGGAAGCCCGGTCTGGTCGGAAACCTGGTGGTGGATGCCGGCAGCAGATCGTCCGGGGGGTTCACGCTTTATACCGGCAAGCCGGTGATCGCCGAAGACATCGAGAATGAAAAGCGTTTCGACGTCCCGGATTTCCTGCGCGAGCACGGCATCAGGAGCCTGATCAACGTCATCATCCAGGGCAAGGGCGAAGCTTTCGGCGTGCTTGAGGTGGACAGCACGCGAAAGAGAAGCTTCAACCAGGAGGATGTCGATTTCCTGCAAAGCTACGCCAATGTGCTGGCGGCGGCGATCGACCGTAACCAGACCAACGACGCGCTGACGAAACTGGCCGACGAGCGCGCGATCCTGCTGCGGGAACTTCAGCACCGGGTGAAGAACAACCTTCAGATCATCACCAGCCTGCTGAACATGCAGATCCGCCGGGTCGGCAGCGGCGAAGTCGAGAGGCAGCTCCGGATCATCGGCAGCCGGGTGGAAACGTTGCGGGTGGTCCATGACAACCTGTTCCAGGCGGAGAACATCGACCAGATCCCCCTGCCCCGCTATCTGCATTCACTGTGCGAAAGCCTGCTGTCCTTCCACGGCGTCCGCGCCGAGGAAGTGACGCTGGAGTTCAGCGCGGATGAAGCCATGGCGGGCGTGGACACCACGGTCCCGCTGGGGCTGCTGATCAACGAGTTCTTCGTCAACAGCATTCAGCACGCCTTTCCTGACGGCCGGGGCGTGATCAACGTGCGGCTGACCCGTGAGAGCCGACGACCGCGCCCGCCTGACCCTGACCGACGACGGCCCCGGCTTCGACCGCGCCGCCGCCAAGGGGGTGGGCACCGGATTGCAGATCATGGACGTGCTGGCGCAGCAGCTTGGCGGCAAGCTGACGTGGGACGATGAGCTTTGGAGGAGGAAAGAGGGCGCGCGGGCGGTGCTGGAACTGCCGGTGATTTGAGGGGGTGTTCCAACGGCCGATAACCTTGGCTAGTGAGAAATGCCTTTTCCTAGGTCGGCCTTCGCTCTTGGGCGAACGCCGACACCGGGGCCGGAGTGTTGGCATGGAGCATCGACGTTGGCCGGGAACGTTGTGTCGGCGTTCGCCCAAGAGCGAAGGCCGACCTACAATTTCTGGTCGTCGGCGTCAGGGATCGGTCTGAACGCCGGCCAGTATGCTCTCGCCGACGGCCCAGCGGGCATCGGCGTCAGGGGTGTTCAGAACCGTCGAAAGCCCGTCTATCAGTTCGTAGGAGTTTCCGTCCAGCCCACGCTCGGTGAGTGCTGCCCGCAGGCAATGGGACAGAAAGCGCCGGGTCCGCATGTTGATCCGGGGGACCGGGATCGGCGCTTCCGCATCGCGTTCCCTGGTCGAACGCTCGCAGGCGGCCACGTCGAACGAGGCGTAGGCGCGGCATCCGAGCGGGCGCACCGGATAGATGCCGCACAGGCCGTCTTCCAGCATCGGACAGGGGTGGCTGAGGCGCACGCGCTCGGCAGGCGTCAGGCCACGGGTGAGTTGGGACGCGTTGCGCAGGCGTTCGGTCAGTCCGGCGCGGCGCTCTTCCGGCCATTTGGAGACGTGTTCCGCGATAGCCAGCAGTTCCGGCGCCGTCGCGGAGACGTAGAGATGGCAGCAGTGGGCGCAGCCCTTGCGGCAGGCGACTTCCTGGCGCGGCGGGTTGGCCGCGATGGTCTGATCAAGCTGGCGGTGACAGGCGGATGACCAGGGTGCGCAGCCGCTCCCGCGTCGGCTTGGCGATCAGCGCCCGGAAGCGCGCGGTCTGCCGCGCGATCTCGTCGGGGGTGGGCGGATCGGTGGCGACTGGCTTGGACGCTTTCATGGCGGAATGCGGGGTTTCCATGGTGCGGTGACGCTCTTGTAGCAACTCATCGACGCCCTCTCACATTTTTCTGTCCCGAACGGAAAAATCCGCTTTCAGGCGAACCCATATAACTTTTTATCGCCGCGACAGGAAGTCGCGGAGATTTCGTTGCGAATTTATTGGGTCACTCTAGGAAGGATTGCAGGATAGGTCAGTACGGGTTACCTTTTTCCCAAGAAAAACAAGAAGACGATTCCAAGGATCGCTCTGTTTCAGGAGGAACGGGAAGATGACGCTGCCAGCAGTCAAACTTGACGACAAGTACACGCTCGAAAGCGGGCGGGTGTTTCTGACCGGAACGCAGGCGCTGGTTCGGTTGCCGATGATGCAGCGGCAGCGCGATGTCGCGGCGGGGCTGAATACGGGCTGTTTCATTTCAGGGTATCGCGGGTCGCCGCTGGGCGCTTTCGATCAGGCGCTGTGGAAGGCGCGGAAGTTCCTGTCCACCAACCATATCCAGTTTCAGCCGGGCGTGAACGAGGAGTTGGGCGCCACCGCCGTTTGGGGCAGCCAGCAGGTCGGCATGTTCCCCGGTGCGCGCTATGACGGCGTCTATTCCATGTGGTACGGCAAGGGTCCGGGCGTGGACCGGTCGGGCGACGTGTTCAAGCACGGCAACGCCGCGGGAACGTCGCGCCATGGCGGCGTGCTGGTGCTGGCCGGCGACGACCATAGCTGCAAGTCCTCCACGTTCCCGCACCAGTCCGAGCATGCCTTCATACATGCCATGATCCCGGTGCTGAACCCGGCCAGCGTTCAGGAATTCCTCGATCTCGGCATGATGGGCTGGGCGATGTCGCGCTTTTCCGGCTGCTGGATCGCTTTCAAGACGATTGCCGAGACGGTCGAAAGCTCCGCTTCCGTGTCGATCGACCCGATGCGCATCGACTACGTCCTGCCGGAGTTCGACATGCCGGTCGGCGGGCTGAATATCCGCTGGCCCGATCCGCCGCTCCAGCAGGAAGAGCGGCTGATGAAGCACAAGCTCTACGCGGCCTTGGCCTTCGCCCGCGCCAACCGGCTGGACAAGACGGTGATTGCCTCCCCCCGGCCCCGGCTGGGCGTGGTCACGACCGGCAAGAGCTATCTGGATGTCCGGCAGGCGCTGGACGATCTTGAGATTTCCGAGGAGATGGCCGCCGATATCGGGCTGACCGTCTACAAGGTCGCCATGACGTGGCCGCTGGAGCGGGAAGGCATCCGCCGCTTCGCCCAGGGTCTGGAAGAGATCGTCGTGGTCGAGGAAAAGCGGGCGCTCATCGAGAACCAGCTCAAGGAGCAGCTTTACAACTGGGACCCGGACGTGCGCCCGCGCGTGATCGGCAAGTTCGACGAGGAAGCGCGCGAGCTGCTGCCGGCCTATAACGAGCTGTCGCCGGCCCGCATCGCCGTGACCATCGGCCGCCGCCTGCTGAAGTTCTTCGACCACGAGGGCATCCGCCGCCGCGTCGAGTTCCTCGACCGGCAGGAGAACGCCAAGACGCGGAAGGCGCTGGTGGAACGCAAGCCGTTCTTCTGCTCCGGCTGCCCGCACAACACCTCCACCGTGGTGCCCGAGGGCAGCCGCGCCGTGGCCGGCATCGGCTGCCATTACATGGCGACGTGGATGGACCGGCGGACGGAGACGTTCACCCAGATGGGCGGCGAAGGCGTGCCCTGGATCGGTCAGGCGCCGTTCACCGACGAGCAGCATATCTTCGCCAATCTGGGCGACGGGACCTACTTCCACTCCGGCATTCTGGCGGTTCGCGCCGCCATCGCGGCGGGCGTCAACATCACGTACAAGATCCTCTTCAACGACGCGGTCGCCATGACCGGCGGTCAGACCCATGACGGCCCGCTGTCGGTGCCTATGATCAGTCGCCAGCTCGCGGCGGAAGGGGCGACGCGGATCGTCGTCGTGACGGACGAGCCGGAGAAGTATGCCGGGACGACCGGGCTTGCGTCCGGAGTCCGGGTCGAGCATCGCGACAATCTGGACAGCGTCCAGCGCGAGCTTCGGGAGGTCAAGGGCACCAGCATCCTGATCTACGACCAGACCTGCGCCGCCGAGAAGCGCCGCCGCCGGAAGCGGAAGATCATGGTCGATCCGCCGAAGCGGGTGATGATCAACGAGCAGGTCTGCGAAGGCTGCGGCGATTGCTCGAAGAAGTCGAACTGCCTGTCGGTGGTGCCGGTCGAGACCGAGTTCGGCCGCAAGCGCCAGATCGACCAGTCCTCCTGCAACAAGGACTTCTCGTGCGTGAAGGGCTTCTGCCCGAGCTTCGTCACCGTCCATGGCGGGCAGTTGCGGAAGCCCAAGCCGGCGGCCGCGGCGGGCACCGCCGCCGAGGCGGAGATCGCGTTGCCGGAACCGGCGCTGCCCGGCCTCGACCATCCCTATGGCGTGCTGGTCACCGGCATCGGCGGGACGGGCGTCGTGACCATCGGCGCCATCCTGGGCATGGCCGCGCATATCGAGGGCAAGGGCTGCTCGGTGCTGGATCAGGCGGGCTTGGCGCAGAAGGGCGGAGCGGTCACCAGCCATATCCGCATCGCCAATACGCCCGATGATATCCACGCGGTCCGCGTCGCGGCGGGGGGTGCTCATCTGGTGATCGGCTGCGACGTGGTGGTCACGGCCAGCAGCGACTGCCTGTCCAAGATGGCGCCGGGCTTCACCAACGCGGTCATCAACGACCATGAGACGGTCACGGCCGACTTCACCCGGAACGCCGATTTCCGCATTCCCGTCGAAGGAGTTGCAGGCGGAGATCGCGAAGGCCTGCGGCGGCGTCGAGGCGCTGACTTCGATGGACGCGACGGGCATCGCGACGGCGCTGCTGGGCGACAGCATCGCGACCAACCTGTTCATGCTGGGTGTCGCCTATCAGAAGGGCCTGATCCCGGTGACGGCGCAGAGGCCATCGAACAGGCGATCGAGCTGAACGGCGTCGCGGTCAAGATGAACACGGATGCCTTCCGCTGGGGCCGCCGCGCCGTCGTCGATCTGGCCGCCGTCAAGGCGACCGCCGCACCGGCGGCCACGGCCCGCCGGCAAGCTGTCGGAGACCCTGGACGAGGTAATCGCCCGGCGGGTGAGCTTCCTGACCGACTACCAGGACGCGGCCTATGCGTCCCGCTACAAGAGCCAGATCGACTGGGTCCGCCAGGTCGAGGGCGAGCGCGCCCGTGGTCTCACCGGCCTGACGGAAGCGGTCGCCCGCAACTACTTCAAGCTGCTGGCCTACAAGGACGAGTACGAGGTGGCCCGGCTCTACACCGACGGCACGTTCCTGAAGCGGCTCGGCGAGCAGTTCGAGGGCGACTACAAGCTGGAGTTCCATCTGGCTCCGCCCATGCTGGCGGAGATCGATCCGGCGACGGGAGAGCCGAAGAAGAAGGCCTATGGGCCGTGGATGCTGAAGGCCTTCCAGGCGCTGGCCCGGATGAAGCGCCTGCGCGGCACCCGGTTCGACCCGTTCGGCCGCACGCCGGAGCGGAAGATGGAGCGTCAGCTTATCGCGGACTACGAGAAGACGCTGGGCGAGCTTCTGTCCGGCCTGAACCATGAGAACCATGGTCTGGCCGTCCAGATCGCGTCGATCCCGGATGCCATCCGGGGCTTCGGTCCGGTCAAGGAACGCCATCTGGCCGACGCGCGGGCGAAGGAAGCGGCTCTGCTGGAAGCCTTCCGCCACCCGGCGCCGACGCCGATGGCGGCGGAGTAACCGGTCGCCTCTTAAGCCTTCGCGTATCACCAGCAGCGCTCCGAGTGGCGGCAGGGTGAGGGTAACCCCCTCCTCCGCCGCCACTGCCGTTCCGGCGGGCAGCGGAGTTTCCACCGGGGTGTAGCGCCCCGGCGGCAGCACGTATTCGGCCCGCGCGTTCGACAGGTTGAAGACCGCGACCAGCCGGCCGCCGCGCGAGAAGGCCAGCACCTCGCCGTCCTCGTCCACTTCGGCGAGGCCGCCCTGCGTCAGGTCGGGAAACTGGCGCCGAAGCGCCAGACAGCGCCGCCAGACGTTGAGGGTGGAGGCGGGGTCCATCTCCTGCCCGTCCGCCGCCAGCGCCCGGTGAGCTTCCGGAACCGGCAGCCAGGGCGTTTCGGCATCGGTGAAGCCGGCGTGCCGGGCGCCGCCGATCCAGGGCATCGGCGTCCGGCTGCCGTCGCGGCCGGGGAATTCCGGCCAGAAGGCCATGCCGAAGGGGTCGCGCAGGTCGTCGTACTCAAGCTCCGCCTGCGGCAGGCCCAGTTCCTCCCCCTGGTAGAGGCACAGCGTGCCGGGAAGGCAGCAGAACAGCAGCGCCAGCAATGCGGCGAACCGGGCGGGATCGGCGCCCGCCGGTTTCCAGCGCGAGGCGGCGCGCTCGACATCGTGGTTGCTGAAGCTCCAGCAGGTGGTGGCGCCGGTACCCGCCGCCATCAGGGCGCTGAACAGGGTGCGGGCGCCGAACGGCTGCTTGGGCAGGTCCAGCGTATAGGCGGAATGCAGGCCGCCCTGCCTTGTGTAGCGGTCGATCCGCTGGCCGGCTCCCGGCTGGCTCGACAACTCGCCCAGCAGCACCCGGCCGCCATACTCGTCCGCGACTTCGCGGAGCCGGGCCAGCAGGCCCGCCGTGTCGGCATGCGCCATGTCGTGGATATGGCGCTGGAGGCCGAACGGCTTGGCCGGGATGGCGGACAGCGGACCGGCGCCATCGGCGGATTGGCCCGCAGTTGCGGGTCGCGCATCAGGAAATCGACGGCGTCGAGCCGGAAGCCGTCCACCCCGCGCTCCAGCCAGAACCGCGCGGTGTCGAGCAGTTCCGCCACGACGGCGGGGTTGCGCAGGTTCAGCGTCGGCTGGCTGGACAGGAAATGGTGCAGGTAATACTGCCGCCGGCGCGGGTCCCAGGTCCAGGCGGGGCCGCCGAAGACCGACAGCCAGTTGTTGGGGGCCGTTCCGTCGGCGGCGGGATCGGCCCAGACATACCAGTCTGCTCGGTGTCCGCCTGCTTCGACCGCCGGCTTTCCCCGAACCAGGGATGGCGGTCGGAGGTATGGCCGCAGACCAGATCGACGATCAGCTTCAGGCCCCGGCGGTGGGTTTCGGCCAGCAGGCGGTCGAATGTCTCAAGCGTCCCCATGCGCGGATCGACCGCCCTGTGGTCGCTGATGTCGTAGCCGAAGTCCTTCAGCGGCGATGCGAAGAACGGCGATATCCAGACGGCATCGACGCCGAGAGACGAGATATGATCCAGCCGTTGAAATATTCCGTCCAGATCGCCGTAACCATCGGCATCGCTGTCGGAAAAGCTAAGCGGATATATTTGGTATAGGACCGCCCCCTTAAGCCAGCTCTCACTCGGGCTCAAAGCCTGCTCCGCGAAAATATGAGGTTAATCGACAATCAGCCGCCGAAAGGCGAATGCCTTATTCTGTAGGCATATTCGTAACCAAGCTATGAACTACGCCTATGGTCCAACCCACTTTCAATTACTTGACTTAAGCTATGGCAATCGTTTCGAATTCAAGGTCGGCCTCGGTTTGAGGAAGGCGGCTGAGCGCTCGAGGGCCGCAACGAATGATCGGACCAGCAGCCATGAACCTGCCATACCCTGTGTCATGGGATTGAGCGCCCCGGATCCCGCAGGTGACCGGACGCCTGCGAGCGAGAGCCGATCCACATTCCGGGCACTATCCAGCCGCATGGCGTTCTGCTTTCGGTCGATCCCAGGAATTGGACCATCGCCCAGGTCAGCGCGAATTCGGCGAGCCTGCTGAGCGCAGCCGCCCGAAGCGCTCGCGGGGCGGCCTCTGTCCCATCTGCTCGGCCCGGATACCGTGGCGCAACTGGCCGAGCCGCGACCTGTCGCCGGTCTTCCCCCATCTGTACGATCAGATCCCGGTCCCCATCCGGACATCGCCGGAGCGCCAGCTGTGCTGCATCGCGCACCAGCATGACGGCCGCGTCATCCTGGAGTTCGAGGAACCGTCCGGGAACGCCGCCGGGCCATGCGGAAGACCTGCACCGCAGGCTTTCCTATGCGATCGGCCGGATCGCCCGCTCCGGCGACGACGTGGCGGGCATCTGCGATATGGCCGTGACGGAGATGCATGAGCTGACGGGTTTCGACCGCACCATGATCTACCGCTTCGACCATGACTGGCATGGCGAGGTGATCGCGGAACAGACGACCGGCCTGCCGAAGCGGTATCTGGGGCACCATTTCCCCGCTTCGGACATCCCGGCCCAGGCGCGGGAGCTTTACACCCGCACCCTGCTGCGCGTGATCCAGGACGTGGACGGCGCTCCGGTGCCACTGGTGCCGCAACTCGACCCCGGACGCGGCCAGCCGCTCGACCTGAGCTTCGCGTCACTCCGCAGCGTGTCGCCGATACATCTTCAATATCTGCGCAACATGGACGTCCGGGCGTCGATGTCCCTGTCGCTGCTGGTCGGCAACCGGCTTTGGGGCATGATCGTCTGCCACAACGCGACGCCGCGCCCGGTATCCGCGGCATTGCGCGGCGCCTGCCAGGAAATCGCCGAGGTGGTCGCGGCACGGCTGTTCCGGATGGAAGCGGAACAGCGCGCATCCGGCTTTCTCCAGGCCCGCAACCGGGCCGATATGCTTGCCGACGCGCTGTCCGAAACACCGGAGCTGGCGGCGGGGATCGAGCGGCGGGCGCCGATGCTGCTGTCCTGGTTCGGCTGCACGGCGCTTCTCGGCAGGATTCACGGCAAACCCATCCGCCACGGCACGGCCGCGAACCCGCCGACGACGCTGCCCACCCGGCGCGGCGCCGATCCCGTGCGGCTGGACGATCAGTGGGTCGCGGCAGCCGATCCCGTCGGCGTCTATCTGACCGGCGACGCCCGCGCCGATTTCACCGGCGCCGTCCATCTGCCGCTGTCGCCGGACGGCGGCGATTACCTTGTCCTGGGACGGCGGGAGCGGGTACGGACGGTCGTCTGGGCCGGGGCTCACCGACGATGAGGCCAAGCGGGACCTTACCCCCCGCGCCTCGTTCGAGGCCTGGAGCGAGATCGTCAGAGGCCGGAGCCTGCCCTTCGACGATGTCGCCCACCAGCTCGCGGTCGAAATCCGGCGCCGGCTGATCGACCGTCTGCGTGCTGGAGGAACGGCGCAACCGGGCGCTGGAACTGGAGCGCCGCGTCGCCGAGCGGACGAAGCGAACTGGCGGAAGCCCGCGCCGC
Source organism: uncultured Alphaproteobacteria bacterium (assembly GCA_963848585.1). GTDB lineage: Bacteria > Pseudomonadota > Alphaproteobacteria > Azospirillales > Azospirillaceae > Skermanella. The sequence goes on from CAWKET010000029.1 coordinate 77,690, forward strand.
GGCCGAACGCGCCAGCAACGCCAAGACCCGCTTCCTGGCCGCCGCCAGCCACGACCTGCGCCAGCCGCTTCAGGCCGGCGTGATCTTCCATTCGGTCCTGAGCCGGCGCAACCAGGACCCCCGGCAGGCCGAGGTGATCGAGCAGCTTGGCCGCAGCCTGGAAGTTCTTCAGGGCTTGCTGGAGGGCATGCTGGACATCTCCCGCATCGACGCCGGGATCGTGGCGCCGGAACGGCAGGTGTTCCCGGTGCAGAGCGTTCTGGACCAGTTGCAGGTCGAGTTCGCCCCGGCGGCGGAGCGCCGCAACCTGACGCTTCGCGTCATGCCGTCCAGCGTCCAGGTCCACAGCGACCGCAACCTGCTCTACCGCATCCTGCACAACATGGTCGCCAACGCCATCCAGTTCACCGACCACGGCCGGATCGTGCTGGGCTGCCGCCTTGGCGGGCGAGCCGGCGGGAACGGCGGCAGCGTCCGCATCCTGGTCTGCGACACCGGCCGGGGCATCCCGCCCGACATGACGGAGGCGATCTTCGAGGAGTTCATGCAGCTCAGCAACCCGGCCCGCAACCGGCACCTGGGGCTTGGGCTGGGGCTGGCGGTGGTCGAGCGGCTGAGCGGGCTGCTGGGGCACCGGATCGCCGTAAGGTCGGTTCCGGAGCGGGGGAGTATTTCGAGGTGGCGGTTCCGCGTGTGAGGGCGGACGGTGATGGGCGGGATGGGTACGGGGGCGGAGAGCGGGGGGTGATATGAGGGCTCGCGGGTCACTGCCCGCATGAGGGGCGCATCGATCGCTGGCGCGTCACCGTCTTTCTTGCAGCAGGGTTGCAGGAATGGACGAAGCTCGTCAGGCTGCTGGGAACAGGCGGGGGAAGAGATTCGACGGAGTGGACGGGGAAACGGAGGGAGACAGGGCCTTTGGGCGTGTCGGAGCCGAGTATTCCGTCCGTGACGAGAGCGCCCAGCAATGCGCGGGCAGTCCGTTCCTTCAAGCCGGAGATCCGCTCGGCGTCACCGCGCGCCATCTCGCCGCGCAGCAGGATCTCATCAAGGATGCGCGCCGCTTCGATACGGAGACCGTCGCGCGCCTCGACATATCCACGCAAGCGCGTACCGAGCGCGTCGAGATCGAACAGGGTTGCCATGAACGTCACCTGATCAAGGCTGACCTGGAGGAACCATTCGATGAAGCCGAGCAGCGCCCGCATGGACAAGTTGCCTCGACCGTCAAGCGAACCTGCCGGGGCATGTCCGCAGCGTCCATCTGGAGCTTGTACTCGCCCCGGCTGTCAATGCCTCGCGCAAGTCCACGGGAAATGGACCACAAGCCACCGGCGCCGATGCCGGCCGCGTGGGCCATCGCATGGCTCATCAGACGGCTGACACGCCCGTTGCCGTCCGGAAAAGGATGGACGTAGTTAAGCCGATGGTGGGCCGCCGCCATGGCGATGAGGCGCGAGCCTTGGCCCATGCCCTGGAACCGGTACCGGCGGGAGAAATGCTGCATGAACGCCACAACACGCTCGCTTGACGGCGGCTCATGGCGGCCAACGGTCACGTCGTGTATCGGGAGCGAGCGATACTCTCCCGGTATCATGTCGAAGGATACGGTCTTGCTCTCGTTCTCGATGCGCAGAATCTCGGGGGGAGCGCTACGGTAAAATTCATCGTGCAGCCAGCGGATGAACTCCTCCGAGGCGGGTTCGGGCAACTCCCCGGCGGCAAATCTGATGTCGACCTCGCGCTGGACACGGACGTGCGCGGCGGCCTCCTGCTGGAGGTTCCGCCGGCCCTTCTCCTCAGCCAGCCTGCCGGCCAACGCACGCTCGATGTCGCGCGGGTGAGTGTCGTGGCCTTCGATGAGATTGCTGTAGTAACAGTTCATGATCCGCACGAGCCCGGCCAAGTCGGCACGGGTACGCGCGTGAAGCCGGTTGCCAAGGCCGGTAGCCGCAGCCGACAAGCCAGCCACAAGGTCGGTGATCGGCATGGGCAGAACCTCGGGGAGACAGGGTTCGATCCTGCCCGGAGTTTCAAACAGGCCGGTCATGGGCTTGCCGATCTTATGCTGCTTCAAGTGTTTGTAATATAGACATAAAATGGCTTTTCCGCACCGGAAATTGCCGATCTTCGTGCCGATCTTGTGGACATGGCCAACCGCTTGAAAACATTGAGTAATACGGCTAGCGGAAGCGGGCGGTTTGCCGATCCTGGGGAGGTGCGGTTGGTTGGCCCGTTGAACGCCCCTTGACCTCCTCCCCCGCCCCGTGACATTCTCCGGCCCATGAGCAACTTCATTCTCACAGCAGCGCAGCGTTGGTGGTGGCCCGTGTAGTCGGGCGGCCAAACCTCACGCATGCGATCGTTGTGATCGACATCGAGGCCGCCACGGGTTCCGGGCGGCCTTTGTTTTTGTCGGAGAATGGGATCTGACAAGGATGGGTTCACCGGGGGTTCGTGGCGGCATTTCAGCCAGACACCTGAACGGGAACCCGGATATGAGCTTCAACGATAAAGAGACTTTGGATTACCGGACGCGGGGTGGCATCCGGGTTGAGCGGCGGTTGATCAGGCAGCCTTACGAGGGGGCCGTCGAGCCGCTGGTGGATGCGCTGGAGCGGCGGCGGGGTGTCCTGCTTTCTTCCAGCTTTGAATATCCGGGGCGCTATACGCGGTGGGATCTGGGGTTTGTCGATCCGCCGGTCATGCTGACGGCGCGGGATCGCGATGTGCGGATCGAGGCGTTGAATCTTCGCGGGCGGGTGCTGGTTCGGGCCATCGCCGAGGCGCTGGCGGAGTTGGATGCGCTGGAGCGGTTCGAGGTCGTGCCGGGGCGGATCGATTGCCGGGTGAAGGCGGTCGCGGCGGGGACCTTCGCGGAGGAGGAGCGTAGCCGGCAGCCTTCGGTTTTCTCGGTGCTGCGGGCGGTTTCGGACCTGTTCAGCGCGCCGGATGACCGGACGCTGGGGCTGTACGGGGCGTTCGGGTACGATCTGGCGTTCCAGTTCGAGGCGATCCTGACGGCGGCTGGAGCGGGGGGACGATCAGCGGGATCTCGTGCTTTATCTGCCGGATGAGGTGCTGGTGGTGGACCATCTGCGGGCGACGGCGATGATCCATCATTACGAGTTCACGGCGGCGGGCGAGCGGACGCATGGGCTGGCGCGGTCCACCGCACCGGCTCCCTATAATGCGGAGGTTGAGGGGGAGCCGGCCAATGATCATGGGGCCGGCGACTATGCCGGGTCGGTCGAGCGGGCGCGGGATGCTTTCAAGCGGGGGGATCTGTTCGAGGTCGTCTTGAGTCAGGTGTTCGCCGAGAGGTCGGCGAGTGGGCCGGCCACCTTGTTCCGGCGGCTGCGGCGGGCGAATCCTTCGCCTTATGGGGCGCTGATCAATCTTGGCGAGGGGGAGTTTCTGGTCGCGGCGTCGCCGGAAATGTATGTCCGGGTGGAGGGGCGGCGGATCGAGACCTGCCCGATTTCCGGCACCATCGCGCGCGGTGTGGACGCCATCGGGGATGCGGCTCAGATTTTGACGCTGCTGAATTCGGCCAAGGATTCGGCTGAACTGACCATGTGTACCGATGTGGACCGCAACGACAAGTCGCGGATTTGCGAACCCGGTTCGGTGCGGGTGATCGGGCGGCGGCAGGTCGAGCTTTACTCGCGGCTGATCCATACCGTGGACCATGTCGAGGGGACGTTGCGGGAAGGGTTCGACGCGCTGGATGGCTTCCTCAGCCATACCTGGGCGGTTACGGTGACCGGGGCGCCCAAGCGTCGGGCGATGCAGTTCGTCGAGGACCATGAGAAGTCGGCGCGGCGGTGGTACGGCGGCGCCATCGGCTGCATGACGTTCGATGGCGGCATGAATACCGGGCTGACGCTTCGGACGATCCGGCTGAAGGACGGCGTGGCCGAGGTCAGGGTGGGCGCCACGCTGCTCTATGACAGCGACCCGGTGGCGGAGGATGCCGAGTGCAGGCTGAAGGGATCGGCGCTGTTCGGCGTGATCCGGCAGGTTGCGGGCAATGGCGGGCCGGAGATCGGGGCCGTGGCACGGCCGGGTCATGGGCGGACGGTGCTGCTGGTCGATCACGAGGACAGCTTCGTCCATACGCTTGGCAACTACTTCCGGCAGACCGGCGCCGAGGTGACGACGCTGCGGGCGGAGGCGGCTCGGGCCGTTCTGGCGGATATGCGGCCGGATCTGCTGGTGCTGTCGCCGGGGCCGGGGCGGCCTGCGGATTTCGACGTTTCGGCGACGCTGGGTCTGGCGGTGGCGCTGGGGGTGCCGGTGTTCGGCGTCTGTCTGGGGTTGCAGGGGATGGCCGAGCATTTCGGGGGGAGCCTGGGCGTGCTGGAGCATCCGATGCACGGCAAGGCTTCCACCGTGCGGGTACTGGGTGGCGCGCTGTTCGACGGGTTGCCCCGGAGCTTCACGGTGGGGCGCTATCACTCGCTGTTCGCCGAGCGGGCGAGTTTGCCGGATGAGTTGGAGGTGACGGCGGAGAGCGAGGATGGTGTGGTGATGGCGGTGGAACACCGCACGCTGCCGCTGGCCGCCGTGCAGTTCCACCCGGAATCGATCCTGTCGCTGGACGACGATACCGGGATGAAGCTGATCCGCGCCGTCGTGGAGAAGCTTGGCGTGCGTGGGGCGGGAGAGGGGTGCAGGAGCGGACCCGCCTCAGCACCCAGGCGCGGTCCTTGTAGGCGAGGTGAAGGTCTTCCTGGCCGAGCAGGCGGCCCATTTCGCAGGCCAGCTCGTTCAGCAGCTCGCAGATGGCGGTGTCGTCGAGTTCGCCGCTGTAGAGCGGCAGGACTTCGCCGGTGAAGATCGCGACGGGTTCGCGGTCGCTGCCGGCGGTGCCCTCGCCGCCCGGCCACGCGTAGACGACCTCGCCACGGGTGAACATTCCGGACAGGAAAGGTTGGCCGGCGTCGGCGCGGCGCTTCATCCAGTCATGGGCGGCCCGGACGGCTTCCTCGATATCGTAGATCCTGCCGGTCCGCTTCCAGCCTTCGCGCAGGCCAAGGGTGATCCGGAAGTCGCGCCGCTCGCCGGAGGACCCGGTTACGGTTTCGAAGCGCCAGTCATCGCTCATCGGGTCACCTGCGGCGTTTGGGTTATTGAGTTTACCGGCCGGCGGCGAGACCTTCGCGCCGGATATCCGCACCGCCCAGCAGCTTTCCGTCGCCGACGGCGATGATGCTGAGGCCGCTGGTGAGTTCGATCGGCGCCACGGCATGGCCGCGCCGTTCAAGCTCCGACGCCAGATCGGTCACCGAGGTGCCGGCTTCAAGCAGGGTCGCGGGCGCTTTGCCGTTGTTGTTCAGGAAATGCGGCAATGCCGCCACCTGCTGCGGGTCGAGGCCCCAGTCGATCAGGGCCACGACGCTCTGGGCGACGAAGGAGATGATCGCGGAGCCGCCGGGGGAGCCGAGGACGTATTTCAGCTTGTCGTCCTGGTCGAAGATGATCGTGGGCGCCATCGAACTGCGCGGGCGCTTGCCCGGTTCGACGCGGTTGGCGACGGGCTGCTCCGGCGTTCCGGCGGAGAAGGAGAAGTCGGTCAACTCGTTGTTGAGCAGGTATCCCCGGACCATCCGGCCGGAGCCGAAGGCGCTTTCGATCGTGGTCGTCATCGACACCGCGTTGCCTGATTTGTCCACGATCGACATGTGGCTGGTGGCGGGCAGGTCGTGGTGGATGCCGTCGATGAGCCGGCCGGTCTTGAAGGGGGGATCGCCGGCCTCGGCCACGCCCATGTCGGTGTCGGGGTTGATCAGGCGGCTGCGGGTGGCGAGGTAGCCGGGGTCGAGCAGGCCTTTGACCGGCACGTCGACGAAGTCGGTGTCGGCGACGTAGCGGTTGCGGTCGGCGAAGGCCAGCCGGTTGGCCTGGGTGTAGAGGTGGACCGATCGCGCGGTGTTGGGGCCGGCGGCCGCCATGTCGAAGGGTTCCAGCATCGCCAGGATCTGGGCCACCGCGATGCCGCCGCGATGAGGGCGGTCCCATGCCGCAGACCTTGTAGCCGCGATACTTGCCGCAGACCGGTTCCCGCTCCTTGACGCGGTAGGCGTCGAAGTCCTCGGCGGCGAGGTCGCCGGGGCGCGGCTCCCGCTTGACGGTGGCGATGATGTCGTCGCGCATCGGGCCGGAATAGAACGCGTCGGCGTTGCCGTGGTCCACCAGGGCCATGACGGACCGGGCGTAGTCCTCGTTCCGCAGGAGGGTTCCGGCGGATTTCGGCGTGCCGTCATCGTTGAAGAAATAGGCTTTGGCGGTGGGATCGTCGGGGATGCGGTCGGAGGCCTTGATGCTGTCGGCGAGGCGCGGGGAAATCTCGAAGCCGCCGCGCGCCAGTTCGACCGCGCGGGATGCGAGGTCGGCCAGCGGCAGGGTGCCGAAGCGGCGGTGCATTTCCTCGATCAGGCGGGGGGTTCCGGGGACGCCGGTGGACAGGCCGCTTTCGACGGCGTCGGCGAAGCTGAGGCCGTCGAAGCGTTTGGGCGTGGCGGCGGCGGGGGCGGCTTCACGGGCGTCCAGGGTGGTCAGCCGGTCGGTCTTCGCATTGTAGTAGACCAGGAAGGCGCCGCCGCCGAGGCCGGAGGATTGCGGCTCGACCAGTCCCAGGACAAGCTGCGCCGCTATGGCGGCGTCGATGGCGGTGCCGCCGCGTTCCAGGACGGCGGCCCCGGCGCGCGATGCTTCCGGGTTGGCGGTCACCACCATTTCCTCGTCGGCTTCGACCAGGGGCTTCTGGCGGGTGCCGGTGGCGATCTCCGGGGGCAGGCTGTCGCCCGGCTGGAAGGCTTGTGCGGGAGGGGTGACGGCTATGACCGTCGCCACGGCCAAGGATGCTACAAGCCTGCGCGCGAAACCCATGATGCGGCCCTTCAAGATGCGGAGTACCGCAGTATCCTAACGCGACCTCCGGTAGCTCGGCTACATCCTTGAGTCGGCACCGCTTTCCCGCGCCAGATCGCGGGCTTCCTCCAGACGTTCCTGGCACTCGGCGGTGTCGCCCTGGCGGCCGGCGTTGCGGGCGCCAAGCAGCAGCGTTTCAAGCTGGGCGCGCTCGGCGGCGCCCATCGCGGGCTGTCCGGTGCCGCTGTTGGGTACCGTTCCCTGGGGAGCGCCGTCCTGCTGGGGCATCGCGGGGGCGGTGTTCATGCCGTCCGCAGTGCCCTGCGGCGGTTCAATCACGCGGGCGCTGCCGACATCGGGCGGCTGGATCACGCCGCCGGACTGGGCGAGGCTTTCGCTGCTGGCGCCGCTCCGGGGGACTGTCGCCTGGGGCGAGGCCTCTCCCTTCATGCCCAGCGAATTGGCGAGGCGGTCCACTTCGGCCAGACAGTTGTTCTCCTGGGCGCTGGCGGCGGAGGTGGCGGTCGAAGGCGGCGCCGGCCAGGAAAAGGGACATAAGCACAATGGTCCTGCGCATCTTGAAACTCCTTGGGTCCGGACCGATAAGTATCGATCCGCTGCGAGCAATATTCCGTTATCCCTGTCAACACGGATGGTCCCCATTCGTTTCTGCAACAAGTGGGGCGACAACATGTTGAGGACTGGCTCGTCTCCCCAAACTTTCGGTCGTCGCGATCATGTCAGTGACTACGCCTACTTCATCGGTGACTGGTTCATCGACGCCCAGATCATCGGCACACCATCGTCCCGACTGGCCTCCCGGCCCGGAACCCGTCAGGTCGCGGTGCCCTCCGCCGCGCCGCCGACTTCCACCGGCACCACCCTGGGGATCATGGTGGTGGTCGTGGGCGCGCTGTATTTCGGCCAGGACATCCTGATGCCGGTGGCGCTGGCGATCCTGCTCAGCTTCGCGCTGGCTACCGGTCGTCGTCCGGCTGCGGCGCTGGGGGTTGGGGCGGGTTCCGTCGGTGATCCTGGTCGTGCTGCTGATGTTCATGGTGATGCTGGGGTTCGGCACTCTGGTCGCCAGCCAGCTTGTCGATCTGGCGCAGAACCTGCCGAACTACGAACAGAACATCCGGGCCAAGATCCAGAGCGTGCGCGGCGCCACCGAAGGCGGGGGCGGCGGCGTGATCGATCAGGCGTCGCAGATGCTGAAGGATCTGAGCAAGGAGCTGGATCAGGCGACGGCGCCGGCGGCGCCGGGAGCCGTTCAGCGGGCCGGGGAGCGAAGGGCGGGTGGACGTTCTCAAGCCGATCCCGGTGGAAGTCCACGAACCGCGCCCTTCCCCGTGGAACGAGATCCAGACATATCTGGGTCCGCTGGTCGGCCCCATCGGCACGGCGGGCATGGTGCTGGTGTTCGTGATCTTCATTCTGCTGGAACGGGAGGATCTGCGCGACCGGCTGATCCGGCTGGTCGGCGCCAACGACCTGCACCGGACGACCGAGGCGATGGACGAGGCCGGCGCCCGCGTCAGCCGCTATCTGCTGATGCAGCTCATCATCAACATCGCCTATGGCATTCCGGTAGCGCATCGGCCTGTGGCTGATCGGCGTGCCCAACCCGATCCTGTGGGGCGTGCTGGCGACGGTCCTGCGGTTTATCCCGTATGTCGGGCCTGTGATCTCGTCGCTGTTTCCGATCATCCTGTCGTTCGCGGTGTCGCCGGGCTGGACCGATCCGCTGCTGACGATCGGGCTTTTCATGGTGCTGGAGCTGTTCAGCAACAATGTGCTGGAGCCCTGGCTGTACGGCAGCAGCACCGGGCTTTCGCCGCTCGCGATCATCGCGGCGGCCGTCTTCTGGATCACGCTTTGGGGGCCGGTCGGCGTGCTGCTGGCGACGCCGCTGACGGTCTGCATGGTGGTGATCGGGCGGCACGTGCCGCAGCTCCAGTTCCTCCACGTCATGTTCGGCAACGATCCGGTTCTGCCGACCGAGACGCGGTTCTATCAGCGCCTGCTTGCCCGCGATCCGGAGGAAGCGGCGGAACTGGCGGAGCAGTCGTTCCCCGATAAGCCGCTGCCGCATATCTACGACCGGGTGGTGCTTCCCGCCTTGCATCTGGCCGAAGCCGACCGCCAGCGCGACGCCTTGGCGGACGAGGTCCAGGCCACCATCGCCGAAGGGGTCGATACGGTCATCGAGGCGCTGGACGATTACGAGGACCCGAAGCCTGAAGCGGACGCGGAGGCGGAGGGGATCGGAGGGGGCCGAAGCGGCACCGGCGGCGGCGGAGCCGATGCACGGCCGCGTCCTGTCCGTCGCCGGCCGCAACGAACTTGACCGCGCCTCGGCGGCGCTGCTGGCGCATCTGCTGGAACGCCGGGGGATCAAGGCGGAAACCCTGCCATGTCAGGCGATTTCGCTCCGCAACCTGTCGAAGCTGGACACCAGCGATGTGCGGCTGGTCTGCGTATCCTACCTGAACCCCGGATCGGTCCAGCACGCGCGCCGGATCGTGCGCCGGCTGCGGGGCAAGCTCGACCGCCGGATTCCGATCGTCGTCGGCCTGTGGACCTCGGAAGACGACGGGCCGCTGCCGGCGGACGCGCCGGCGCTGATCGGTGCGGACCGGCTGGAGACGACCCTTTCGGAAGCCGCGGCCCATATCAGCGAAATGCAAATCTTCCGGAGTAATGAGAGTTGATCCGGAATCCTCAGTGTTGAACAACCAGGGATCGCGCAAAACTGCATAAGGGGAATGGCGTGGCCGGAGTCCGTCTCATCATCGCTGAAGACCAGTTGCTGGTCGCTCTCGACATGGAGACGATCGTTACCAACGCTGGCCATGAAGTCTGCGGCATCGCAGCCAACGCCGACGAGGCGCTGACGCTGGTGGCGGAGCACCGCCCGGACCTGGCCTTGCTGGATGTGGAGCTGGGCGGGACCGACGGGCTGGAAGCGGCCCGCCTGATCATGGACCGCTGGCAGGTCCCGACCCTGCTGGTGACCGGTCACGTGAGCATGGAGATCGCCCGCGACGTGGGTGTCGTCGGGCTGGTGCGCAAGCCGTTCACGGAGCGCACCCTGCTTTCGACCATCGACGCCTGCCTGGACTGGCTGAACCACGGAGTGGTCCAGCAGCCCGTCCCGCCCGGCTTCATCGGTCCCGACATCGCGGGACCGGAAGACGACCCGCATCAGCCCCCGCCTTTCCGGCGGACGGAGAGCTGAGCGGAGCGTGTACGGGCCGGGGTTTATGGCAAGCCGCCGATGCCGCCGAGCGTGCCGGCCTTGGTGCCGGTGCTGTCGGGGTCTTCGTCATGGCCGTAGGGCTTGCCGTCGGCGTCCAGGGTCGGCGAGGCGCCCTTCTCCATCCGGCGTTCCTTGCCGGTCCGCATGGTTTCGTCGGGTTCGGGGTTCAGGCCCTGGACCGACGCGGATTCACCCTGCTGATTGTCGAGATGGTGAGCGTCGCGCTCCATGATGACGTCGGTGCGGCTGCGGATATCCTGCGGGCGTTGGCCGACCGGGTTGTTCCGCTGCTCCTGCGCTTCGCGGTCGCTGTTGCTCATGGCTGGTTTTCCTGCTGGTGAAGGACATGCCATCCCCAACAGCCCGCCGCCGGGTCCGTTTCGGAAACTGTGTTACCCCGCGTGTCCATGAACACGCTATCATCCAGTGGCGCCGGTGATTTCCTCATACCAGAGGCACGAAAATGCTGTTCCGATGAAAGGTGACGCACTGGTCATTCGCCCAGGCGATGGCGCTCGGCATCGTCGCCGTCATGCTGATGTTCGCCGGTATCCGCATCGCTGGCGGCGGAGCGGGCCAATGGGCTGACGCTGGAGCCGCCGGCCGGGTGGCGGCGGGCGGAGGAAGGGCCGAACGTGGTCTATCGCACCGATGCGTGCAGCCTGTCGGTGCTGGCGCCGCGTCCGCTGGGGAGCGACCGGCCGGTGCCGTTCTTCCAGCAGACCTGGAATTCGGTCAAGGGCGCGCTCCGCGTGCTGCGCGAGCAGCCGCCGGCACAGATGCGGACGCTGGACGGCTCGGTCGGGCGCCATGCCTCGGCCGTCGTGGACTCCGGCGCCGATGAGCGGGCCATCGCCGTCTTCATGGCGAGCGATACGCGCAGCGCGCACTTCATGGTCTTCACCGGCCCGGTGCCGCCGTGCGACGGGTTGCTGGGCGATGTGGAGCGGGCCATGCGCAGCGTGTCGCTGAGCGAGCGCGGGGCGGTGCCGGAAAGGATGTAGAGATGCTGGAGCCGGATATCAATTCCGCATTACCGTCGGACCGGTCCTAGCTTCAAACTGCCGGACCGACGGTAACGGAGACGCCGGTGGAAACCGGCATCGTCTTGCGTACCCCCCAAGGGAACTTTTGTTCTTGTACGCTGCTCTGGTTAACGAGCTTGGCGGGACTGTATATTCAAACAAACGTATGTGTCAATCTGGAAATATCATGTTTGGAAAAGGGCGGCGGAATGATCTCCGCCGCCCCTCCCCGCCAGCCTTACTGACGGCTGCGGATCGCGGCCAGACGGTCGGAAAGGTTGGTCGGCGCCGGCCCCTTTGCCGGAGGCGAGACGCAGCGCCTCGGCGATGTTCGGGTCGTCCTCTTCCGGCTTGGTCGGCTTCAGCAGGCGGGCCTTGGCCGATGCCGCGTCGGCGGATGCCAGATCGCGCGCCGCCGCATCCTGCATCGATTTGAGCGCGACGCTGAGGCCGCTGGTGGCGCTGGCCAGACCGGCCGCCTGACGGGCGGCCTCGGCCCGGCGCTCCGCCGCTTCGCGCTGCTGCTGGGCGCGCGACATGTCGCGCTGGGCGCGGTCCAGATCGGACCGGGCGCGCTTCAGCTTGGCGCCGGCGTCGGCATAGGTCTGCTCCAGCATCTGGAGGAAGTCCTGGGCGTCCTTGGCTTCCGCCTCCTCGCGCTCGATCTCGGGCGCCATTTCCTCCAGCATGCTGACCAGGGTGCTGAGGCTCTTTTCCAGCGCCGCCTTGCGGTTGGGGTCGGTTTCGGCCGCACCCTGCTTCTCGATCTGCTCGGCGGCGGCGAGGCGCTGGCGCGACAGGGCGTTGATCGCGTCGGCTTCCTTCTTCTCGCGCTCATAGCTGGCGCGGGCCTGCGCCACCTGGAGACCCAGATCGTCCAGGTGCTGCTCCATGGTGCGGAGTTCCGCCTCGGTCGCGGCCTGGGGGTCCCAGCGCACCAGAGCTTCGACACTGGCCTGAACGGCGCGATCGGTCTTCACGCCGACGAGGTTGCGAATGAACGAGATCATGTCAGGCTCCTTGCCCAGAACATTGTTGTTAAAGGGTCAGATGCGGACATGGGGATCAGCCAGCCATCGCACCAGCGTTCAACAGGCCGATTCCGATCTGAATACCGGCGAGAGTCAAGCGCCGCGGCGACATTGCCCCCTTCGATCATCGGCCTGATCTCGCGGAACATCAGGGTCGCGATGCCGAAGGCGGCGAGTTGGAGAACCAGCGCGATGATTCCCCAGATGACGATATCCAGCAGCACGATGCTGGTCGCCAGCGTGGCGCCAAGGGGAATGGCGAGAGCGACGATGGTGCCGCTCAGCACGATGCCCGCCGCGATATTGCCGCCCCGCACCAGTTGGGCCTCGTGGAACGGCGTGATCCGCGTGTAGCAGAAGACGCCCAGGGCCAGCAGCAGCAGGGTCACCACGAAATGCAGCAGCAGGACGGGGAGCCCCTGACCGAGACCGCTGAGGACGAGGCCGAAATTACTTTCCATGGGAGGTCCTGGCTTCTTGTTGGTTGCTTGCTGGCGGGGTCAGGTGATCGGTCTGGATCAGGCTAGCGAGAGGGCGGCCGGGTTGACGTCGATGCCGGCATGGACTTCCACCCACGCCTGCCCGCCCTGCTCGATCGCCGACACCATGATGTATTCCGTGCGCCGGCGCCGGATCGGCGGCACCGGTGGGTGCGGCGTACAGCATCGTGGTGAGCGTGCGGACGGTCATGCCTTTGACGTCGGTGCCGTTCTCATAAAGCGTGCGGGGCTGGACGCGGGACGCTCCCGGCGTCCACAGGCGCGGATAGACCTTGCCGTCCTTGGTCTGGAACTCCGGCCAGCCGATCATGCCCTCGGCCGGGTCGAGCCAGAAGGCCCACTCGTCCTCGCTGCCGGGGTGGACCTCGTCCACCAGCGAGAAGAAGCGGCATTCGTCCGGCTGTCCCGCCGTGTTCAGATGGATCTGGAAGAAGCCCTTCTCTTCCGGCAGGTAGAGCCGGTGAAGCGTCGCGGCGCCGTCGCTGACCGTGGAGACCATGGCGACGCTGACCAGCATGCCGCCGGCCGAAACATCGGTCGGCTCCATGACCTTGGTGCTGCTGGCCGCCAGGATGAACGGCGTCGGGTCCAGCGTCAGCGTCATGCCGACGCGGAACAGGGACGGCGTATAGGTCTCGCCCGAGAGTTTCTGGCGGAGGATGTTGCCGGCTGTCTTCAGAGAACTCATGGAACCACTTCCCCCTCCGGAACGGGCCGGCCGGGCGCCTCTTTGCTTGCGCCACAGCCAGACCAGGAAAATAACGCCGCCGCCGACAAGGATGATGGCGACGATGCCGAACTCGCCGAAGCCGCCTCCGGATGCCGCATCGGCCTCCGTCCCGTCGGCGACCGCGACTTCGCGCGGGGTGTCGGGCGGCAGGTAATTGGGGTCGCGCGGCTGGTCCTTCTCTTCGGCGAGCTTGCTGTCCAGCGCCGAGAGTTTCTGGCGCAGATCGGCGTTGTCGGCGGCCAGGCGGTCGGCCTCGGCGCGCCATTGCTGATAGCCGGGGTCGTTCTGCTGGTGATGGAAGAAATCCGCGTAGCCCGGCCGGGTCAGGTTATCCAGCAGGAACCACAGGAACAGGCCGTCCCAGATCCCGAAGCGGGGTGCGGAGCGGTAGGCGTAGGACGGTACGCTCCATCCCCGGCTGCCGCTCCAGCCGCCGAAGCCCCGGTCGGCATAGCCGCGGTTGCTGGAATGGAACCGCCATAGCCCCAGCCATAGCCGCCGCTCCGCCGCGACCCGCCGCAATCATAGCCGGGCGAATAGCCGGGCGATGTGGGCGCGGAGATGGCGCCGCTATGGGCGGCTGGCGCTGCTGTTCCTGCTGGGCGCGGTAGCGGCCAAGCGCGTCGCCGCCGGACTGGCGCGACATGGACCGGTCGCCCGAGGACTGCGAGCCATAGTTGAAGGAACTGCCGCCGGGCGAGGACGGCCGCGCATAGCCCCCGCTGGTCGAAGGCGTCCTGCTGTATCCGCCGGAGCCGCCGGAGCCGAACGACGGCGTGCGCGATACGCTGCCGCTTGGCCGTGAATAGCCGCCGGAGGACCGTGACCCGCGCCTCGGCCGGTTGGATACTTGCCGTGATTTCAAGGTGACCGGCGCCTGGCGACCGGCTTCGCCAGCGCCGTAATCCACGCGCTCCAATGTCGGAGCGCCAGTCAGCACCAGAGCGGCGCCCAATGTCGCCACCTTGAGCCATCGCCATATCATCTGCAGAAGCCGATCCTCCCGAACGGGTCGAGCCGCATGGACGCGGTACGTTACCGTCAACCATCCAGGTCGGTTTTACTCCCACTCGGCACAAGACTGAAAGTCTGTTTATTGGCAATGGGATAGGACGGCAGCCTCTCAGTTGGCATTCCATCAGCCAGTGACAACCCCACCCCTCATTGATTCAAGCGAACGTATGAATTAAACTTAAAAATACCGTTTGGATCGGAACCGAAGCCATGCGCCGCCCGGACACCAAGGAAATCATCCTCGATACCGCTGAGCGGCTGTTCGCCGAGCGAAGCTATTGCCAGCGTCTCGCTGCGCGAGATCACGGCGGAAGCCGGGGTCAATCTGGCGGCGGTCAATTACCATTTCGGGTCGAAGGACGCGCTGCTGCTGGCCGTGTTCAAGCGGCGGGCGGTCGATCTCAACCGCGAGCGCCTCAATCTGCTGCGTGAAGCGGAGGCGCGTGCCGGCGGCGGGCCGGCGCCGCTTGTATGACATCCTCCACGCGCTGGTCTGTCCGCCGATACGCTGGACGCAGCAGCCGGGCAGCGGGCCATCGGTGTTCATCCAGTTCATGGGGCGGGTGCGGACGGACGGGACGCCGGAAATGCGGAACCTGATGGACAAGGAAGTCGGGCATCTCCAGCCCTTCGCCAATTCCCTGACCCGCACCCTGCCCGATCTTCCACGGAGGAGATCTTCTGGCGCCTGCATTTCACGCTGGCGCTGATGCACTACACCATCACCGACCTGCGCCGGCTGGATGCCATATCCGGGGGGATCTGCGACCTTGGCGACACCGACGCGCTGATCGCGCGGATGGTGGGATTCGCGGTCGCCGGGTTCGAGGCGCCAGCATTGGCGGCGGCTGTTCCGGCATCCTGAACGGGCGGCGGCACGCTGCGCAAACGAAAATGGGCGGCCGAAGCCGCCCATCCCGTTATTTCCGGAGCGTCCGATTCCGGATATCCGGGAATTCAGACCGCCCGGAGGCTTTCCGCCGAGCTTTTGCCGCGGCGCGGATCGCGCACGACCTCGAAGGAAACCTTCTGGCCTTCCTGGAGGCTGCCGAGGCCCGCGCGCTCAACCGCCGAAATATGGACGAAGACGTCCTGCGTCCCGTCATCCGGCTGGATGAAGCCATAGCCCTTGGTGCTGTTGAACCATTTCACTGTGCCAGTGGACATGTTGATCTCTAGAGCTGGCGTTGCCCCGCAACAACATCGTAACGAGGCATCGAGTTGACTGAGGGTAGACCAGCACCGGCACGAGGTCGGCAGACGTGGAAGCCCAGAACAGTATCGACACTTATAGTGTGGTACCTGTTTTCGCCGTCCGCAAGCGGCTGACGAACCAAAATCGACAGTCAATTTCGCTTGGCTCGGGAAAGTTCCCGACAAATCAGACCGTAGACCATTATGCTGCAATGCATCAAAAGGATAGTATTTATTACTTCCTGTCTACAAATAAGCTCTTTGAGTTAACTCAATTAGATAATAATCCATAATAGGCGGCGCAAAGGCCTATATTTTCTCCTGCGATCTGACATGTTGGGGTAAGTTGAGATGGTTTTGTTTATACCTCTGAGGAAACCAATGCCTCCTGTGCAGGTTCTTTTAATCGACCACAACAAACTGTTCCGTGAAGGCTTGAAGCTTCTCCTCAGCGGGGAGAAGTTCGAGATATCGGGAGAGGCCCAGACCGTCGCCGAAGGCGTAACCCTGGTTCAGGGTGGCTTGGCGCCGCAACTGGTGCTCCTCGACATGACGTGGAACAGCGACACCGAAACCGAAACTCTGCGCACGCTGCGCGATCTGCTCCCGGATGGGCGCGTCGTGCTGCTGGCGGCGGATATGGACCCGCAACGCCTGATCGCGGCGCTGGCCGCCGGCGCTGACGGATGCCTGATGAAGGATCTGTCGGCCGATGCGCTGATCCAGTCGCTTCATCTGGTCATGATGGGCGAAAAGGTGTTCCCGACGCATCTCGCGGCACTCCTCATCAGCGGCCGGATCAACACCAGCGCCTTCGACATGCCCAGCGCCCGCAAGGGTCTGTCCCAGCGCGAAGTTCAGATCGTCCGGTGCCTGCTGAACGGCGACAGCAACAAGGTGGTGGCGAACCACCTGAACATCACCGAAGCGACGGTGAAGGTTCACCTGAAGAGCCTGCTGCGCAAGATCAACGCGACCAACCGCACCCAGGCCGCCATCTGGGCGCTGAACAACGGCTTCGCCAACGAGCCGGCGCAGCAGCCGCAGCCCACCAAGCAGGCGGGCTGAGCCGCGCGACCATGGTTTCTTAAGCGAGACCGTTCATTCCTGACCGATCCGGACCAGTTGCTTGCCGCGATTGGCTCCGGACAGCATGCCGATGAAGGCACGGGGCGCCGCCTCGATGCCTTCAGCGACATCTTCCCGGAAGACGATGCGGCCTTCCCGCAGCCATGCCGCCATGGTCTGCCGGAACTCCTCGGTGCGATGCGCGTGGTCGAAGACCAGGAAGCCTTCCATCCGGGCGCGCTTCACCAGAAGCTGGCGCATCCAGCGGCGGCCGATATCCTGCTTTTCCAGCTCGTTATAGACGGAGATCGTGCCGCAGATGATGACGCGGGCGAACTGCGCGATGTTGGCGAGTGCCGCGTCGTGGACCAGACCGCCGACATTGTCGAAGAAGATGTTGATCCCGTTGGGGCACAGGGCCGCGAATTCGCCCGACAGGGTTTCGAAGTCCTTGGGAGCGCCGTCCGGCCGCTTGTAGTTCACCGCCGCGTCGAAGCCCAACTCGCCCCGCACATAGTCGACCTTTTCGTCGGAGCCGGCGACGCCGACCACCCGGCAGCCGCGAATCTTCGCGATCTGCCCGACCACCTGCCCGACCGCCCCGGATGCGGCCGATACCAGCACGGTCTGGCCCGGCTGCGGCTCCCCCAGATACAGCAGCGCGCAATAGGCGGTCATGCCCGGCATGCCCAGCACGCCCAGGTAATGCGACGGCGGCGCCAGATCGGGATCGACCTTGGTCACCCGCTCGCCCGGAACCGCCGCGTATTCCTGCCAGCCGGTATGGGCCAGCACGAGATCGCCGGGCTGGCAGCCCGGATGGCGCGACGCCACCACGCGCCCCACCGCTTCGCCCGCCATGACGCCGCCGATCGCCACCGGCTCCGCATAGGACTTCGCGGCGCTCATCCGGCCGCGCATATAAGGGTCGAGTGACAGGAAGAGGTTGCGGATCAGCACTTCGCCCTCACCCGGTTCGGGTACTGGGACACGCTCGATCCGGAAATCGCTTTCGACCGGCGCCCGGTTGACCGGCCGCTCCGCAAGCAGCACGCGGGTATTCTGTCGCTCGGACATGATCGGCTTTGCCTCCCTTGGCAAGTTTGTCGCTGCGTGTTTAAACGAACGCTTGAGCGATAAGTAGCGCCTGCCCCGATGGCCGGCAAGGCATGGATGCGCTATCGAAGCATCACATGAGGAGGGAGAGCGAAAAAGAAAAAGCCGCCCATGAGAGCGGCCTTGAGTTTAGGGAGGAAACGCCCAACAAGGGCGTCGCAACATCTCTGTTGCACTGCAAACGTGCTCCTTATCGAGGCTGATATCAATACGAAAAATGTCGCAGCGGGTCTGATATCCAAAATTCGCGGGCGCCTTTCCGGATCCGATCATCTCCCTTCACGGGGCGCATCGGCCAAGGCCGGTTTACGCGGTCTTGACGCCTTGATGCATCCGGCGCCGGGGTGGTCCGGCGATTCTTTGACGACCCCACATGGAATATGCGCGACCGCTGTCGTCCCCATGCCGGGGCTGCTTTCCAGCGACAGGGAACCGCCATGGGCTTCCATGAACTTGAGCGCCAGCGGAAGACCAAGCCCGGTCCCGGAATGCCGGCGGCTCAGGACACTGTCCACCTGGGCGAACGGCTCCACGACTTTTTCCAGCTCAGCCGCGGTCATGCCGATCCCCGTATCGGCCACCGTCAGGTCGATGGCGCCATCCGGATGCCGGTGCGCCGAGATCCGGACCGAGCCGCCGGGCGGGGTGAATTTGATCGCGTTCGACAGCAGGTTCAGCAGAACCTGACGAAGGCGCAATGGATCGGCGGTGCAGATCAGAGGCTCCAGGATGAGGTTCTCGACCGTGATGTGTTCCTCTTCGGCGCCGCTCCGGATCAGCTTGACGCAGGTGCCGGCGATTTCCTTCAGATCGACCTTTTCCTGATAAAGCGTGAGTTGGCTGGCTTCGGCCTTGGCCATATCGAGGATGTCGTTGATGATGGTCAGCAGATGCCGGCCGCTGAGCAGTATATCCAGCGCATATTCGCGGTAACGCTCGGCAACCGGGCCGACGACGCACCCGTGTATCATTTCTGAAAAGCCGATGACCGCATTGAGCGGCGTCCGGAGTTCATGGCTCATATTGGCCAGGAACTCCGACTTGGCTTTATTGGCCCGCTCCGCCGCATTGCGCGCATCCTGAGCGTTGACGAAAAGCTCGTCCAGCCGGATCAGCAAGCCGTTGAAAGCGCGGGCGAGAGATCCGATTTCGTCCCCGCGCGCGAGCAGGCGGGGGGCGTCGAGCCCTTTGGGAAATTCGATCGCCTGCACCTTTGCCGTAAGCCGCCTGATCGGCCGCAGCACCAGCGACTGCATGAGAAACGCGATGATGACGATGGCGATCAGCCATGCCGTCACCAGGGCGGCCACCGTCAGATTGACGGTGCGTTCCCCTAGTTCGGCAATCTCGCGGCCCAGGAAAATGCGGAAGCTGCAGGACCGGATGGCCATGCACATCGGCAAGCATCGTTGTCGCGACGATCCCGCTCTCCGTGCGCAGAAAGCGCTCGCCGGGCGACCGCTTCCGTTTCCTGAACGTGCTCGACCTCGATAGGCAGTTGAAGCTGTTCACGAATGGCGCTTTCCGCTTGGCTATCGAAGCTTCGGCCCCAGATCAGCGCGCCCCGCGCGGGTCCCTGCCGGTCCATGGTCTGGATGGTGCGCGAGGCCACCAGCATCGGTCCTTTCGCACTGCGGATGAAGCCCTGGTAATCGGGAGATTTGGCGTCCGGAGAAAAATCCGTCAGGAAACCCGGCAGGATCGGCGATTTCAGAGCCCCCTCGTCCACCATGGACTCGTAAACGAGGTTTCCCTGGGCATCGAGGACGATCATGAAATCGACCTTCAGGTCCTGCAGGACTTCGGCCGTAATGTTGATCGCGGGAAAGGCGGGATTGTTGCCCTCGGCGAAAGCCGCCATTTCATCCCATTTGGACCAGTCGTTGACGGCGCGGCCAAGGGCCGAAGCTTCCGCCTGAAGCGTCCGTTCCAGCCGTTGGGTATTGCGGGAGGCTTCCCGCATCTCCAAAGCGTCGAAGCTTGGAAGAATCGTCAGTTTCAGGACGCCGGCGCTCGCTACGGCCATCACCACGGCTGCCACGAGCATGATGAGCGACATTTTTGTTTTTAAGGTCATTTGCGCCGGCGTCAGCCTTTTTGGACCGCTTCTTAAATAGTGCATTAAGATAATAGTACGAGTTCTAAGATCCCGATACGTAGAAGAAATGTGTTGTAAGGAGTTCTGAAGCTACATACCGGGATAAGGCCTACTCAGCTGAAGGTCATAGAAAAGGCGAGTGCCAATAACAGCACTCGCCTCCCTTTACGTCATACACGAACTTGAAGCCAGGCATCTCCTTACATGAGCTTTACAGTACAGCTTCTACTGTACGTCGGCGACCAGTACCACCGGCGAAGGTGCCACCACCGCCTGAACCGCCGCCACCGGTACCGGCACTCCAGCCGGCTCCACCACGGTATCCGGCGCCTTCTCGCGGACCGGCATCAGGTCGGTCGCGGCCAGCAGGGAGGCGGCGATGTTGGGCACCGCCATCACGGCCAGCAGGATCGTCCAGAGGGTCAGCGATATCGTGCCGGCGTGGTTCAGCACGATGGCGGTGACGCAGGCCAGGATCAGCAGGCCGCTGAGGATCGCTTCCGGCATGGCCGGGAACTTGGCGGCCTTCTTGCGCTTGCCCTTCGAGGTCACCTTGAACGGCTCGTGCTTGGTGAACAGGCCCTTCAGCACGGCGGCGCCGACGGTGTAGTTCAGGCTCATGCCCAGGATCGAGGTGCCGACCGTCTCGCCCCAGCTATGACGCGAGGCGAACTTGGTCAGGGCCATGCTGGCGCTCGCCCGCAGGATCAGGGCGGCGATCGCGATGGCGGTCACTTCCGGCGGCGGCAGGTGCAGCGGCAGCACGGTCGCCAGCGCGGTCCAGGAGATGGCGCCGGCGGCGGCGACCAGCCCCAGCGCATCCGACCACCAGCGTGCCCAGCCCGACCAGAAGTGCAGCTTCTGCGCTCCGTTCAGACCCTTGGCGCCGGGCAGCAGAGCCTTGAAGTGCGCCTTCATGATCTGGACCGAGCCATAGGCCCAGCGGTGACGCTGCTGGCGGAAGTCCTTGAAGCTGTCCGGCGTGATGCCCGCGCCCAGGCGTTCCGTGGTGTAGTGCTGTTTCCAGCCCTGCTCCAGCAGCGTCAGGCCAAGTTCGGTGTCCTCGACGATGCACCATTCCGACCAGCCGCCCAGCCCTTCCAGCGCCGAGCGGCGGACCATGATCATGGTGCCGTGGGCGATCAGGGCGTTGTCCTCGTTCCGCTCGACCATGCCGCTGTCGAAGAAGGCGCGGTATTCGGCGGCCATCAGGCGCTTGAGCAGCGACTGGTCGCCGTCGCGGTGTTCCTGCGGAGCCTGCACCAGACCGACCGACGGGTCGGAGAAGGCGGGCGCCAGACGGCTCAGCCAGTGCGGCGACACGGCGTAGTCGGCGTCCAGGACGGCGATGACCTCGGCTTCCGGGCGCCGTGATCTTGAGCGCGCGGTTCAGAGCGCCCGCCTTGAAGCCGGTGATCGGGTTGAAGTTGGCGAACTTGAAGACATCGCGGCCAAGCCGCTCGTTCAGGGTCCGGCAGTATTCCTCGACCGGGGTGATCAGGCTGACGTCGTCGGTGTTGTTGATCGCCACGACCACTTCGAAGGCCGGGTATTCCTGCGCCGCGAGGCTGTCGAGGGTGGCGTTCAGCATCGCCGGGTCCTCGTTGCGGGCGGCGATATGGACGGACACCATCGGCTGGCGGACGGCGATGCCGGCCTGCTCGATCAGGGAGGCGGCACCCTCCCGCGGCAGCAGCCGGGTCGGGCGGCGGCCAAGCAGGGTCCGCGTCATCTCGTCAAGGTCGGCCAGCGCCAGCACCAGCAGGATGCCGCCGAGCGCCAGACCGCTGGCCCACATCACCAGCGTACCGGGAGTGGCGTAGATGCCCAGCGCGGCGAGCACGGCCCAGGCGGTCATGCCGGCAGAGCCATGGGCGGCGATCGACCACAGCAGCGCCTGGAGCACGGTGGCGCGGCGGCGGAACAGGGCCGGCACCGACAGGAACACGCCGATCAGGACCGAGACGATGCCGACTCCGAGAGCTTCCGGCTTGGGCTCGACAGCGCCGCGCAACTGCCACTTGGGCTGACGGTCGGCGTCCAGCACGCCCCAGTGCGGGCCGGGGCTGCCTTCGATGGCGGTCTTCCAGGGCTGGTCGAACGCCTCGATCACGTTGTACTCGACGCCCATGCGCTTGGCGTCCTGAGCGAATTCCCGGATGATCCGGGCCTGCTCGGGCCGCGAGGCGTGCGCGTTGCCGAAATTGTCGCCGTCGGACGGCCAGCCGATTTCACCGACCCAGATCGGTTTGCCGGGATAGGCCTGCCGGATGCGCTTGATCTTGTCCATCGCGTAGGGCAAGGCGCCCGAGCTTTCCAGCTTTTCCCAGTACGGCAGCGTGTGGATGCCGACGAAGTCGGACACCGCGACCGTCTTGGGCGCCTTCAGCAGTTCGGACCATGTGTCGGCCGTGCCGACCGGAATCCGGCGCGGCACGCGGGAGCGGACCTGCGCCACATAGGCGGCCAGGGTCTCGTCGGTCTGGTCGGCGCGCAGCAGCGACTCGTTGCCGACCACGACTCGGACGATGTTCGGCGTGTTGCGCGCGATGGCGACGGCCTGATCGATCTCCTGCCGGTTATGCTCCGGGTCGGCGTTCAGCCAGATCCCCAGATTGACCTTCAGGCCCATGCGGCTGGCGATGCCGGGCGCGCGGTCCTGACCGTCGGAAACGGTATAGGTCCGGATGCCGTCGGCGATGCCGTTGATCGCGGCCATGTCCTTGCGGATCTCGGCCACGGCGACATGGTGATCGTCTTCCGGGCTGAAATCGCGGCCGGAAGGGCTGTACGATACCGATTGCAGACGGCTTGGCGATGCCGCCACATCGACCGGCGCCGTCTGGCCACGCCAGATGCCGAGATGCGCCATCGCCGTGCCGGCGAGAACCGCAGCCATAAGGGTGAGGGACAGGAGGTTCCGCCGGGGCGGAGTTCGCGTGTTCACCGCCGGGGAGCCGGTGGGAAGGATCGACATGGCCGTTTTTTCTGGGGGTGAGTGGTTGTTGAAGGGCTACTCAGAGATGGGTGGTACGTCGTCGTTACCAAGGGTGCCGTTTGCGCCGCACTGTAACGATAAGACACTCTAATCCAGTTTGCGCAGATGGGTATGTGACAGCTATCACTTGGCTATCGTGTCGCAGGGGGTGTTGCCCTGTATGTCGCTCGGCTACAGCATTGCGGGCGGTTTGTTAACTATTTGGTAGCCATGTTCCCCTATGTGTCTGCGGACATTTCTGTCTGCGGACATTTTTAGGCCAGTCGTCGTAAAGGGTATGCTATGCGGTTGAAGCTTTTCGGGATTCTCGGTGCCCTGCTGGTGTTGACGGCCTGCGAATCGACACCGTGGGACGCCGCCAGCAGCAGTGGCATGGGTGCCGTCACCGGTGCTCAGGGTTATGGAAACGGTGCGGGCGGTCCCGGCGGCGTCGGGGTCGGAGCGCTTGGGGCCGGTGGTGCGGGAGGCGCCGGCGGCGCTGGCGGCGGCGCTGGGTGCGATGAATGGCCGCACCAATGTTCCGGGCGGACCGGGCTCCCAGCAGGACCTCGGCGACCAATGTCGGCGACCGGGTCTTCTTCGGCTACGATCAGGTGGACCTGACCGCCGAAGCGCGCGCCACCCTGGACCGGCAGGCCCAGTGGCTGAAGCAGTACGGCAACGTCAGCGTGACGATCGAAGGCCACTCCGACGAGCGCGGCACGCGCGAGTACAATCTGGCGCTCGGCGACCGCCGCGCCTCCGCGACGAAGAACTACCTCGTCGCCCGAGGCATCTCGCCCAACCGAATCGCCACGCTGAGCTACGGCAAGGAACGCCCGGCGATCGGCGCTTCCGGCGAACAGGCGTGGTCGCAGAACCGGCGCGCGATGACGATGGTGAACTAACCAAGACTTGGCTGATAGTGGAGCCTTCGCCTTCGGGCGGAGGCCCCCCGAGGCCGGCGTTAAACAACCGACAAGCCGAGATGATCCTGCTGGAATCGAAGTCCCGGATCGAGACCGGTGACATCGACGACGATCATTCCGCATCGGCCCGGCCCAGGCGGCTTTGCTCAAGATCGCCTTCCCAGTCGACGGTACCGTAGAGTTGCCGCCAGCGTTTGCGCTTCGCTCTTCTGATGGACCAGACGGCGGAGCGCTTCTTCAACGACGGCCTTCTTGGTCGTGAGTTTGCTCGCCGCCATGGCCTCCGCGATGAGAGCGTCGTCGATGTCGATGTTGGTCCGCATGGCGAGCCTATGTGTATTGACCTTGCCCGCGTGCAGCGCCTCCCTTAGCCGGAAAAGCATGCGCTTCGAAACTCGACGCCAAGCCAAAACGTCAAGAAAGAATTCCTTAATCAGCCTGTGATACAAGACGAAAGCCCTAGCGCCGGATCTTCGACATCGTGAACAGCACACATGCACCCAGACCGTCGCATCTTGCGGCCGATTGATGACAATTGCGGCCTTGTTGGGGGATGTCTACATCGGCTCCCAGGCCTCGCCCAGCCCTCTCCCCTCAAGCCTCCTCCAGGTACCGCCGCCGCAGATGCCGCTCATAAACGCTGGCATCCAGCGGACGCCCGGTCGCCTTGGTCATCAACTGGTCGGCCGGCAGCAGGCTGCCCTTGGAGTAGATGTTGGTCCGCAGCCAGTTGACCAGGGGGGAGAAGTCGCCGCGCGCCAGACCCGGCAGCACGTTGTCGTCGGCTCTGGTCGCGGCGTCGAACAGTTGGGCCGCCGTGATGGCTCCCAGCGTGTATGTGGGAAAATAGCCCCAGGCTCCGCCCGGCCAGTGGATGTCCTGAAGGCAGCCCAGCCGGTCGGTGGTGACCTTCAGGCCCAGCAGGTCGCGCATGCCCTCGTTCCAGGCGCCGGGCAGGTCGGCCAGGGTCATGTCGCCCTCGATCAGCGCCTTTTCCAGATCGTAGCGGATCAGGATATGGGCGGGGTATGTCACCTCGTCGGCATCGACCCGGATGAAGCCCGGTTCGACCTTGGTATACAGCCGGTGCAGGTTGGCGGCGTCCCAGGCCGGTCCCGTCCCGCCGAAGGTGTCCCGCATCACCGGGGCGGCGAATTCCAGGAAGGCGCGGCTGCGGCAGGCCTGCATCTCGATGATCAGCGACTGGCTCTCGTGCAGGCTCATGCCGCGAGCCTCGCTGACCGGCTGGCCCAGCCACTCGGCCGGGCGGTTCTGCTCGTACAGCGCATGCCCGGTCTCGTGCATGACGCCCATCAGCGCCTTGGTGAAGTCGTCCTCGTCATAGCGGGTGGTCAGCCGCACGTCATGGGTGGCGCCGCCGCAGAACGGGTGAAGGCTGATGTCCAGCCGGCCCCGGTTGAAGTCGAAACCGGCGGCCTGCATCAGCCGGACGCCCAGCGCCCGCTGGGTTTCCACCGGGAACGGCCCCTGGAGAGGCAGGATGTCCGGACGGCTCTTCTGGCGCTCCAGCACCTCGCCCAGGAAGCCCGGCAGGAAGCGCTTCAGGTCGCCGAACACCTTGTCGATGTGGTCGGTGTTGCCGCCCGGCTCATAGGTGTCCAGCAGCGCTTCATACAGCGAGCAGCCCAGCGCCTCCGCCTTGGCGGCCGCGATCTGGCGCTGGAGGTTCAGCACTTCCGACAGGCTGGGCAGCAGCATCGCGAAATCGCCGGCGGGGCGGGCCTCGCGCCAGACCATCTCGCAGCGGGAAACGGCGCGGGAGTTCGCTTCGACCAGATCGCCCGGCACCGCCGTCGCGTGGAGGTAGGCGCGGCGCATCTCGTGCAGGTTGGCTTCCTGCCAGTCGGAAAGGTCGGTCTCGTGTTCGGCGTCGGCCAGCAGGTCGGCGTTGTCGTCGTCGGTCAGCAGCTCGTGGCTCAGGACCTTCAGGGTCGCAAGCTGCTCGGCCCTGCCATCGGCGGCACCCGGAGGCATCAGCGTTTCGGTGTCCCATTGCAGAATGCCGAGCGCGTCGTTGATCGCGGCAAGACGGGCGAAGCGCCGTTCCAGCGTCTGATAGGCGGACATCCGAGCCTCCCTGAAGTCATTAATAAGTTGTTGCGGTATTCGTTGGCGGTCAGGGCGCCTCTTCCTTGGACCCGCGCCGCCAGTGGAACACGAAGTAGATCACGATAAGCGTAATCGCCAAGCTGTACCACGTGAACGCGTATTGCAGGTGATTGTTGGCGATATTCACGTTGGTCTGGCCGCCGATGGGGAAACCGCCGGGGTTGGGGGCGTCTCCCGCCTCGATCACCACGGGGAGCGGCGTCGCCGGCACCGCCCCCGCCTGCGCGGCCATCGCGGGGATATCGTACCAGAACCACATGTTCGCTGGCGGGATCGTTGTCCGGCTGCATCCAGCCCCGCTCCGCCGGGACTCGGGCGACGCCTTCGACCGTGACGGTCCCCGCCGGCAGCCCCTCCGGCCGGGACGCGGGATCGCGCTTTTCCAGCGGCACCCAGCCCCGGTTGACCAGCACCAGCGTGCCGTCGTCGCGCTTCAGCGGCGTCACGATCTGGTAGCCGATCCGCCCGTTCATGCTGCGGGCGGCCAGATCAAGTTCGTGGTCGTGGAGGAATTGGCCGGTGACCGAAACGCGGCGGAAATCCCAGTCGGCGGGGTTTTCCACCCGTGCCGGAAGGGGAGCCGGGGCGGCGCGCAGGCCGCTCTCGATCCGCTCGATCAGGGCGTTCTTCCAGGCAAGCCGTTCGACCTGCCAGGTGCCAAGCCCCACCATGATGGCGACGGCTGCAAGGGTGAAGAGAGTAGCGGCCAGACCGGGGCGGAAGCGCCGCCCTTCTTCTTGTTTCTCAACCAGCGCAGGCATGGTTCAGTCCCGCGGGTTCGGGGGGTCGGGCAGATCGTATTCGCTGGCGCGATGGCGGAACTGCAAGGCCATCAGGTAAGCCTTGGCCGGCCGCAGCATGCCAAGCGTCAATCCCAGGATCACGACGGTCCAGACGATCGTATGGAGCCACAGCGGCCAATCGACCGACATGGCGACCCACAAGGCCACCGGGACCACCGTGAAACCCAGGATGAAGGTCAGGAACACGGCGGGACCGTCGCCGCTGTCGCCGCGGGCCAGTGCGAGGCCGCAGCACTCGCACCGATCCGCGACGCTCAGGAACCCTTTGAAAAGCCGGCCCTTCCCGCATCGCGGACAGCGGCATTTCAGCGCCGCCGCGACCGGGGAGAACCTGAGGGTAATTGGTTGGCGCCAGGGTATCAGGCTCCCCACCAGTAAATCGACACGAACAGGAACAGCCAGACCACATCGACGAAGTGCCAGTACCAGGCGGCGGCCTCGAAGCCGAAATGGCTCTTCGGCGTGAAGTGGCCGGCCCTTACACGGAACCAACAGACCGCCAGGAAGATCGTCCCGATGAGCACGTGGAAGCCGTGGAAGCCGGTCGCCATGTAGAAGGTCGAGGGATAGATGCCGTCCTTGAAGCCGAAATGGGCATGGCCGTATTCGTAGATCTGGAAGCAGCTGAACAGCACGCCCAGGATCACCGTCAGGCCCAGGGCCACGGTGGCCGTCTTGCGGTCGCCTTCGACGATGGCATGGTGCGCCCAGGTGACCGTGGTGCCCGACAGCAGCAGGATCAGGGTCATCATCAGGGGCAGGTGGAAGGCGTTCCATCGTCTCGATGTTCGCCGGCGGCCAGATGCCGCCGATGGCTTCCTTCGGATACAGGCTGGCGTCGAAGAAGGCCCAGAAGAAGGCCGCGAAGAACATCACTTCGGAAGCGATGAACAGCGACATGCCGTAGCGCAGGCCCAGCTTGACGACGGGAGTATGAGCCTTCTCGCGGACCGACTCCCGGACCACGTCGCGCCACCAGCCGGCCATCACGGTCAGGACGGACAGGAAGCCCAGCACCAGCAGAAGCCAGCCGCTGCCATGCATATACATGACGCCGCCGACCGCCGTCAGACCGGCGGCGAAAGCGCCCAGCAGCGGCCACGGGCTGGGATTGACCAGATGGTAGGGGTGGGTGTGACCGCCCGCGGCGCCATGACCGTCGGCGGTCGATACGCCTCCGGGGTATACGCCGGGATTGTGCGCGTTCAACTCGGCCATGCTGTGTAACCCTCGTTCTTTGCTCTTATCGTTGGATGACGTGAAGTTAGTTCACTGTGTTGGGCGCCGGCCCCGCCTTGGACACCAGCCCCGGATCGTCATGCGCCCGGAAGAAGGTGTAGGACAGGGTGATGGTCGAAACATCGTTGAGCTTGGGATCGTCGGCCATCGCCGGATCGACGAAGAAATAGACCGGCATATCGACCGTCTGCCCCGGCTCCAGCCTCTGCTCGTCGAAGCAGAAGCACTGGATCTTGTTGAAATAGAGCCCGGCCTTGTCAGGCGTCACATTGTAGGTCGCCATGCCCACGATCGGCTGGTCGGAATGGTTGACGGCGCGGTAGCTGGTCATGGCCGACTCGCCGATCCGGACTTCCATCTCGTGGATTTCCGGCCTGAAGCCCCAGGGCAGCGCCCCGTTGACATCGGCGTTGAAGCGCACCTTGACCTTGCGGTCCAGGATCTTGCCGGCCGGCCCTTCCGCCACCTGCGTCGTTCCGCCGAAACCCGTCACCTTGCAGAACAGGTTGTAGAGCGGCACCGACGCGAACGACAACCCGACCATGGCGAAGACCAGGCCGAACAGGCTGGCCATCACCGTCAGGTTGCGGCGGCGCATGTTCCCCGGCTTCGGCGTCTTCGCTCATGCGTTCCCCCCGATCCGGACCAGGGTGATGACGTAGAGCAGCGCCACCAGGGCCAGCAGCGCCACCATCACGGCGATGTTCTTGCCGCGCTGCCGGCGCTTCTGCTCATCGGTCAACTGGGTGCCGGTCAATCGGTTGGCGTTCATGATGGTCCTCGCAGTCTTAGTCGAACCGGACCAGCGGCCCGGAAAGCTGTTCCCCTATCAACAGGGAAAGCAGCAGAAACAGATAGAGGATCGAGAAGCCGAACATCTGCTTGGCCGAGCGGTCCGTCTTGTCCCGGCAGACCTGCACCGCGAAGACCACGAACAGCACGCCCAGCACGGCGGAGCCGGCCAGATACGGCAGTCCCGCGATGCCGACGAAGTACGGCGAAACCGCGATCGGCAGAAGCAGCAGCGTGTATATCAGCATCTGCTTCTTGGTCTCGCGCTCGCCCGCCACCACCGGCAGCATCGGAACACCGGCCCTGTGTAGTCCTCGTTCCGGAACAGCGCCAGCGCCCAGAAATGCGGCGGCGTCCACATGAAGATCAGCAGGAACAGCAGGACCGACGCGACGCTGACATCGCCGGTCACGGCGGCCCAGCCGATCATCGGCGGGAAGGCGCCGGAAGCGCCGCCGATCACGATGTTCTGCGGCGTCCGCCGCTTCAGCCAGATCGTATAGACGAAGACATAAACGAACGAGGCCAGCGCCAGCAGCCCGGCCGCGACCCAGTTGACCGCCAGCCCCATCAGCGCGACCGAGCCGATGGTGAGCACGACGCCGAACGCCAGCGCCTCGTCCGGATCGACCCGGCCCTCGGGCAGCGGACGGTTCGACGTCCGGTGCATGATGGCGTCGATGTCGCGCTCGTACCACATGTTGATGGCGCCGGACGCCCCGGCGGCCACCGCGATGCAGAGGATGGCGGTCAGCGCCAGTACAGGGTGAAGGTGGCCAGGGGCCACGATCATCCCGGCAAAGCCGCTGAACACCACCAGCGACATGACCCGGGGCTTCAGCAGTTCGAAATAGTCGCGGACGCTGCCTGTGGCGACGCCGCCAACCGACGCCTCGGCGTCGGGCCGCATGGAGATGTCCGTCATTTCGCGTACTTCTTCCCCGGTCTTTTCTCTCGCATACAGCTTGCTTACTTCACGCGCGGCAGTTCATTGAACTGGTGGAACGGAGGCGGCGAACTGACCGTCCATTCCAGCGTGGTCGCCGAATCGCCCCAGTAGCTGGCGCCGACGCGCTGGCCGCGGGTGATCGTGTAGAGCGCGATCCCGACGAACAGCAGAGCCGCCGCGAACGACAGGTACGCACCCACCGACGAGACCATGTTCCAGCCCGCATAGGCGTCCGGATAGTCCGGGATACGGCGCGGCATGCCGGCCAGACCCAGGAAGTGCTGCGGGAAGAACGTCAGGTTCACGCCGACGAAGGTCATCCAGAAATGCACCTTGCCCCAGAACTCCGGATACTGCCGGCCCGACATCTTGCCGATCCAGTAGTAGAAACCGGCGAAGATCGAGAACAGCGCGCCCAGCGACAGCACATAGTGGAAGTGAGCGACGACGTAGTAGGTGTCGTGCAGCACGATATCCATGCCGCCATTGGCCAGCACCACGCCGGTGACGCCGCCGACGGTGAACAGGAAGATGAAGCCGACCGCGCAACAGCATGGGCGTCTTCATCTCGATGGAGCCGCCCCACATGGTGGCGATCCAGGAGAAGATCTTGATGCCGGTCGGAACCGCGATGATCATCGTCGCGGCCGTGAAGTAGGCCCTGGTATCGACATCCAGGCCGACCGTGAACATGTGGTGCGCCCACACGACGAAGCCGACGACGCCGATGGCGACCATGGCGTAGGCCATGCCGAGATAGCCGAAGATCGGCTTCTTGGAGAAGGTCGAGATGACGTGGCTGATGATGCCGAAGCCCGGCAGGATCATGATGTAGACTTCGGGATGGCCGAAGAACCAGAACAGGTGCTGGAACAGCACCGGATCGCCGCCGCCGGCCGGGTCGAAGAAGGTGGTGCCGAAGTTGCGGTCGGTCAGCAGCATGGTGATGGCGCCGCCCAGCACCGGCACGGCCAGCAGCAGCAGGAACGCGGTGACCAGCATCGCCCAGCCGAACAGCGGCATCTTGTGCAGCGTCATGCCCGGCGCGCGCATGTTGAAGATGGTCGTGATGAAGTTGATGGCGCCCAGGATCGACGACGCACCGGCAAGGTGCAGCGCGAAGATCGCCATATCGACCGACGGCCCCGGATGCCCCACCGCCGAACTCAGCGGCGGATAGATCGTCCAGCCCGTGCCCGCACCCGTGCCGACGAAGGCCGAACCCAGCAGCAGGAAGAAGGCCGGCACCAGCAGCCAGAAGCTGATGTTGTTCAGGCGCGGGAAGGCCATGTCCGGCGCGCCGATCATCAGCGGCACGAACCAGTTGCCGAAGCCGCCGATCAGCGCCGGCATCACCACGAAGAACACCATGATCAGGCCGTGGGCCGAGATGATGACGTTCCAGAGCTGGCCGTCGGTGACGAACTGGCTGCCGGGGCTCTGCAGCTCCATCCGCATGATGACGGAGAACAGACCGCCGATCAGCCCGGCGATGATCGAGAAGATGATATAGAGAGTACCGATATCTTTATGGTTGGTGGAGAAGAACCACCGCGCCACGAATCCCGGCTTGTGATCGTGGCCGTGGTCGTCGTGGGCGGATGCCCCGGTCGCTCCGTGACCCATGGTGTCAGTCCCTTACCCTCGGGTTGTCATTGCGCTTGAGCGCTCTTTTCTCATTTACCGCGCCGCCGGAGCCTGCTCTGCCAACGCTCTGCGCAACCTGGACGGCAGGCGCCTTGCGATCGGAATTCGACGCGAACTTCTCCTTGGCTTCGACAAGCCACTGAGCGAACCGTTCCTTGGAAACCGCCTCGATGGCGATCGGCATGTAGCCGTGGTTCGTGCCGCAGATCTCCGAGCACTGGCCGTAGTAGACCCCTTCGCGGTCGATCCGCGCCCAGGTCTCGTTCAGGCGGCCCGGAATGGCGTCCTTCTTGATGCCGAGCGCCGGCATCGCCCAGCTATGGAGCACGTCGCCGGCCGTGATGATGATGCGGATGTTGCTGTCGACCGGCAGGACGATCCGGTTGTCCACTTCCAGCAGACGATGCTGGCCGGGCTGGATGTCCTCGTCCGGGACCATGTAGCTGCTGAAGGTCAGGTCTTCATGGTCGGGATACTGATATTCCCAGTACCACTGGTGACCGACCACCTTCAGGGTCATGTCGGCGTTCTCGGTCTTGTCCATGAAGTACAGGACTTTGAACGACGGCACCGCGATCACCACCAGGATGACCACCGGCAGAACCGTCCACGCCACCTCAAGGATGGTGTTGTGGGAGGTCCGGGTCGGATTGGGGTTCGCCTTGGCGTTGAAGCGGACCATCACATAAACCAGCAGCGCCAGCACCAGCAGGGTGATGGCGGTGATGACCACCAGCAGCAGGTTATGGAAGTCGGTCAACTGCTCCTTCACCGGAGAGGCCGACTCCTGGAGGCCGAGCTGCCAGGGGCGCGCCACTCCGACGTCTTGACCCTGGGCCAGGGCGGCACCGGCGCTGCCGAATATGGAAAACAATAGGGCCGTCAAGACGGCGCTGATCCTGTGCACTTTCATCCCTAACCACTCTTCCTTGCGGCGGAGCCGCCGCTCCGCGTGTCGTGACGAACGCTGTTCCCCCGCTTTGCGCGCGGGGTGATTGTTCTAATGGCCGGGAGCCTCCAAGGCCCACGGCGCCGGAGATCGCCATTGCGCTAAACATACCTGTTTGTTCATAGACCCAATCAACCGGCGCTCCCGGCCGGGCCGGTACATAGTGTCGCAGGCTTACCCGAATTGATCCTGCTCAAAGACTTTGGATTCTACATACGCGGTTAGCAGCCCCGGCGTCAACTTGACGCAGCAAACAGAATAGTCTGATTTAGCTCGATTTTCGCAGGAATCCAGGCGTTCCGGACATATCGCGGCACGCGAAAAAATCGTCTTCTTTACGATTTATTCCCAGAAGATCGGGATTCAGCCGCCGTAACGGCTTCCGACTCAGGAAGTCGGCGCCAGTCACTCGTGCTCGTCGCCGGTCACGACCTTGCGTATGCGCTTCACGCCCGACCAGACCAGGAACAGCACCACCGGTATGGCCAGCCCGACCGCCAGATCGGGGTTGATCGGCAAGCCCGACGCCCTTCAAAGCCTTCGCCACATAAGAGACGATGCCGACCAGATAGTAGCTGATGGCGACGACCGACAGCCCTTCGACGGTTTCCTGCAACCGCAGTTGCAGACTGGCGCGCCGGTCCATGCTCTTCAGCAGGTCGCGGTTCTGCTCCTCCAGCGCCAGATCGACGCGGGTCCGCAGCAGATTGCTGGCGCGGGCGACGCGGGCGGACAGCGATTCCTGCCGCTTGGCGACCGCCTCGCAGGTGCTTACCGCTGGAGCCAGCCGGCGGGCCATGAATTCACTGATGGTCTGCACACCCTCGATGCGGTCCTCCCGCAGTTCGGCGATACGGCGGGCGACAAGGTCGCTGTACGCGCGGGCGGCGGTGAAGCGGTACGTGGTTTCGGCCGAAGTCTGCTCTGATTCGGCCGCCAGTTTCGACAGTTGCTGGAGAAGGGCCTTCTCGTCCTCCATCCGGGCGATACGGGTCGCCAGTTCGGTCAGGCGCGCCAGTTCCGCCTCGATCGCGCGGACCCTGGGCAGTACGCCGCGCGCCAGCGGCAGGGCCAGCAGCGCCATCATGCGGTATGTGTCGATCTCGACAAGGCGCTGGACCAGCCGGCCGGTCTGGCGCGGCTTCATGCCATGATCGGCGACCACGAAGCGGCCGAAGCCGTCGGCATGAATCCGGAAGTCGGTCCAGCCGGTCGCCCCGCCGCCGGCCATCCGCGACCCGACGAAACTGTCCGAGCCGAACACTCCCTGCAAACCTTCCGGCGTCGCCAAAGCTGAGTCGCTCTGCACCAGCGCCAGATGGACCCCCGCCAGCATCTCGCCCGCCATGCCGGCCAGCCAGTCCGGCGGCAGCGCCGCCAGCGCCGTGTCGGCGAAGCTGTCGCCGTTGCCGCTGGGACGGAACACGGTGTAGCTGCTGAACTCGGTATGCCGCTCCCACTTGATCCGGAAGGTGCCGAGATCGGCGCTGTGGTGGGTGGCGCCGGGAGGCGGAGGCGCCACCCCCGCCCGCTCGCAAAGCCGGGCGAAGTGGGCACGGTCGAGTTCCGAGTTGCCCTCCCCCGACAGCATGGCGAGATGGGAAACCCGCAGCGGCGACCGCAGGCCCTCGGCCGGGCGGGCATGCATCTCGTTCGCCAGCGCTTCCCGCAGCGCGTGGTCCTTCAGCGGCCGATAGGCGGCGGCGAGCGTGGCGGTCACGGTAGCGGTCACTGCGGCGGCATCCATGTCGTTTTCCGTTGATGTCGATTTCAGTCGGCCGGCAACGGGGTGCGGCAGATTATCCGGTTTCCCGGCGGAAGGCTCGCGACAAGTGGGCGCTGCCCGACATCCCGTATGGCTGACCACCTGACGATCATATACGGTTGAATATGTCGGAGCGTTCCGGTAATGTTCCGATTAAGCCAGCGAGCAGCCGCCTCTGGTGACCCGGAGCTTCAGCGTGCCAAATTGATGACCTTCCACGATGCTCCATGACCTTTTACCTCAATTTGTTCTTTTGCCGATATTCTCCGCGACGGGGCGAGAAGCCCTCTCTCCGGCCTTCCGGCCGTGGGAGAACCCGCCACATCGCGCGCCTGTGATTTCGAGCGACCTTCGATGACATTGACCGGATTCAGACGGCCCGGCGGCCCCAGCCGGGGCCTTCTCCAAACGGTGTCGCGTCGGCGTTATGGCGTGCTATACAGGCGCCAACTCCGTATCTCGTGTGAATGTCGATGATGACCCGTTTGTCTCCTTCCCTGATCCGCCTGATCGCGGGGCCATGTCTCGCACTGACCATGGCCGCGACCCTGACGGCCTGCGCCTCGACCGAGGAGACTCCCTATGTGGAGCGCCCGGTCGAAACGATCTATTCCGAGGCGGCCGCCGCCATGGATCAGGAGCGTTACAAGGAGGCGGCGCGCCTGTTCGACGAGGTCGAGCGCCAGCACCCCTATTCCCAATGGGCGACGCGGGCTCAGTTGATGTCCGCCTTCGCGCATTATCAGGCGTTGCAGTATGACGACGCCATCATAGCGCTCGACCGCTTCATCCAGCTCCATCCGGGCAGCGAGGATATCGCCTACGCCTATTACATGAAGGGGCTCTGCTACTACGAGCAGATCACCGATGTGGGGCGTGACCAGCGGGTGACCCAGCAGGCGCTGGACGCGCTGGGCGAATTGACCCGGCGGTTCCCCGAATCGCCCTATTCCCGCGACGCGGCGCTTAAAATCGACCTGACCAATGACCACTTGGCAGGCAAGGAAATGGAGATCGGGCGCTACTACCTGCGCCAGGGCTACCAGAACGCGGCGATCGGCCGTTTCCGCACCGTTATCGAGAAATATCAGACCACCAGTCACGTGCCGGAAGCTTTACATCGCCTGACCGAAGCCTATCTCGCCCTCGGCGTGGTGGACGAGGCGCAGGCGGCGGCGGCCGTGCTGGGGCATAACTTCCCGGGCAGCGAATGGTACGTAGACAGCTACGCCCTGCTGGTGGACGCGAACGTGCGGCCGGAGAGCAGCAGCAAATCATGGATCAGCCGGGCCTGGGCCTCGGTATTCTAAGGCGGCCCATGCTGGCGGCGCTGTCGATCCGGGACGTCGTCCTGATCGAAAGGCTTGCGCTGTCGCTGAACGCCGGGCTGTGCGTGCTGACCGGCGAAACCGGCGCCGGCAAGTCCATCCTGCTGGATGCGCTGGGGCTGGCCCTGGGAGGCCGCGGCGACAGCACGCTGGTCCGCCACGGCAGCGATCAGGCGTCGGTCACCGCCGAGTTCGACCTGCCCGACGACCACCCCGCCATAGCGCTGGTGCGTGAGCAGGGGCTGGAGGTCGAAGACACGCTGGTGCTGCGCCGGGTCGTCACGGCCGATGGCCGCAGCCGCGCCTATGTCAACGATCAGGCGGTCGGCGTCACGCTTCTGCGCCGGCTGGGTGAAACGCTGGTCGAAGTCCACGGCCAGTTCGACACCCACGGCCTGCTCAATCCGCAGACCCACCGTTCCGTCCTGGACGCCTATGCCGGGCTGCAAACCTCGCTGGCCCAGGTAGCGGCCGCTTACCGCGCGTGGCGGCAGGTCGAGGTGGCGCGCAAGGAGGCTGCGGCCGAGATCGGCCGGGCACGGGCGGAGGAGGAATATCTTCGCCACTCCGTCGCCGAACTGGACCAGTTGGACCCGCGCGCGGGCGAAGAGGAAGAGCTTGCCGAAACCCGCTCGGTCATGATGCACCGGGAAAAGGTGGTGGAGGCGATGAACGGCGCCTTCGCCGAACTGGCCGGCGAACGCGGCGCCGAGCGCGGGCTGAACGCCGCCCAGCGGGCGCTGATGCGGATCGTGGACAAGGCGGGAGGACGGCTGGAGCCGGTGATCGGCGCGCTCGACCGCGCGCTGGCCGAAGTCGCCGACGCGGTGGCGACCCTTCAGGCGCTTTCCAGCGACGAGGATCTGGACCCGCGCGGGCTGGAGAAGCTGGAGGAACGGCTGTTCGCCCTGCGCGCCGCCGCCCGCAAGCATAATATCGCGGTCGATAAGCTGGCGCTGCTCCGGGAAGACATGTCCCGGCGGCTCAACCTGATCGAGGATCAGGGCGACGCGCTGGAGCGGCTTGCCCGCGAGGCGGAATCGGCGCGGGAAGCCTATCTGGAAGCGGCGAAGCGGCTGAGCGGCTGGCGCCGGGAAGCGGCGGCCAAGCTGGACGCCGCCGTGTCGAAGGAGTTGCCGCCGCTCAAGCTGGACAAGGCGCGCTTCACGACCACGGTGGAGCCTCTGGAGGAATCGGCCTGGGGGGCGGAAGGTATCGACCGGGTGGCCTTCCTGGTCGCGACCAATCCCGGTTCCCCGCCGGGGCAGATCAACAAGATAGCGTCGGGCGGCGAGTTGGCGCGCTTCATGCTGGCGCTGAAGGTGGTGCTGGCCGCGGTCGGCACGGTGCCGACTCTGGTGTTCGACGAGGTCGATACCGGCATCGGCGGCGCTGTCGCCGCCGCCGTCGGCGAGCGGCTGTCAAAATTGGGTCGCGACCGGCAGGTTCTGGTGGTAACCCACAGCCCGCAGGTGGCGGCGCGCGGCGCGCATCACCTGAAGGTTCAGAAACAGGCGACGGAGGAACGGGTGACGACCGAGGTGGTGGAATTGAGCGACAGACAGCGGCGGGAAGAAATCGCACGCATGCTCTCCGGCGCCAAGGTCACCGAGGAGGCCCGCGCGGCGGCGGACAGCCTGATCGCGGGGCGCGGCTGATGACGGCTGCGGCACGCCAGGAGGCGGCGGGAGCACGGCAGTCGCTGAGGGAAATCGAGGTGGAGGACCTGTCCGCCGAGCAGGCCGGTGAGGAACTGGCGGCACTCGCGGCGGAGATCGCGCACCACGATACGCTCTACCACCAGCAGGACAAGCCGGAGATATCGGACGCCGACTATGATGCGCTGAGGCGGCGGAACGACGCGATCGAACTGCGCTTCCCCGAACTGAAGCGGGGCGACAGCCCGTCCCAGAAGGTCGGCGCCGCACCGGCGGCCGGGTTCTCCAAGGTCCGGCACGCGGTTCCCATGCTCTCGCTCGGCAACGCCTTCGCCGGAGAGGAAGTCGAGGAATTCGTCCAGCGCATCCGCCGCTTCCTCAACATCAAGGAAGGCGAGCCGGTCGAGTTCGTCGCCGAACCCAAGATCGACGGGTTGTCCTGCTCGCTCCGCTACGAGCACGGCAAGCTGGTCATGGCCGCCACCCGTGGCGACGGGCAGGAGGGCGAGGACGTCACCGCCAATGTGCGGACCATCGGCGATGTTCCGAAGGAACTGACCGGTGCCGTTCCGGATGTGCTGGAAGTGCGCGGCGAGGTCTATATGGACCGCGCCGAGTTCATGAAGCTGAACGAGCGGCGGGTCGAGAAGGGCCAGCCGATCTTCGCCAATCCGCGCAATGCCGCCGCCGGCAGCCTGCGGCAGCTCGATCCGAAGATCACCGCCGGGCGTCCGCTGGGGTTCTTCGGCTATTCCTGGGGCGAGGTGTCGGAGCCGCTGGGTGCGACCCAGTGGGAGGTCCGGCAGCGGCTGAAGGAGTGGGGCTTCCGGCCCAATAAGCCATCGGAACTGTGCGACGGGACCGAGGCGCTGCTGCGCTACTACGATCAGGTGCAGGAGCGGCGCTCGTCCTGCCCTTCGACATCGACGGCGTCGTCTACAAGGTCAACCGGCTGGACTGGCAGGAGCGGCTTGGTTTCGTCAGCCGCGCTCCGCGCTGGGCCATCGCCCACAAGTTCCCGGCGGAGCAGGCGCAGACGCGGCTGAAGGCGATCACGATCCAGGTCGGCCGGACGGGCGCCATGACTCCGGTCGCGGAGTTGGAGCCGGTGACGGTCGGCGGCGTGGTGGTCAGCCGCGCCACCCTGCACAACGAGGACGAGATCGTCCGCAAGGACGTGCGGGTCGGCGATCTGGTCGTCGTCCAGCGGGCCGGCGACGTGATTCCGCAGATCGTTCAGGTCGTGGAGGACAAGCGGCCTGCCGAATTCGGAGCCTTACCGTTTCCCCGACCACTGCCCTGTCTGCGGCAGTGCGGCGGTACGGCCGGAGGGCGAGGTGATCCGGCGCTGCACCGGCGGCCTGATCTGCGATGCGCAGGCGGTCGAGCGGTTGCGCCACTTCGTCAGCCGCGACGCCTTCGATATCGAGGGCTTGGGCGAGAAGATCATCCGGGAGTTCTGGGACGAGGGCATGGTCCGCCGTCCCGGCGATATCTTCCGGCTGCGGGAGAAGGATGCGGCAA
The DNA here is from genome assembly GCA_963848585.1 of uncultured Alphaproteobacteria bacterium. Taxonomy (GTDB): domain Bacteria; phylum Pseudomonadota; class Alphaproteobacteria; order Azospirillales; family Azospirillaceae; genus Skermanella. The sequence continues at coordinate 116,294 of CAWKET010000029.1, forward strand.
GCCTCACCAAGCTGAAGAACCGGCACGGCTGGGGCGACAAGTCGGCGGCGAAGCTGTTCGACAGCATCGACGCCCGGCGCAACATCGGGCTGGACCGGTTCATCTTCGCGCTGGGAATACCGCAGGTCGGGCATACGACGGCCCGGCTGCTGGCGCGCTGCTACAGGACTTTCGAGCATCTGCGCGAGTCGATGGCGGCGGCGCAGGTCCACGGGTCGGAAGCTTATGGCGAGTTGATCGGCATCGAGCAGATCGGGCCGTCCGTGGCCGACGACCTGCTCGGCTTCTTCGCCGAGCCGCACAATCTGGAAGTGCTGGACGATCTGCTGGCGGCTGGCGTTACGGTGAGTGAGTTCGTGCCGCCGAAGGTGCAGACTTCCGTCATCGCCGGCAAGACCGTGGTCTTTACCGGCACGCTGGAGACGGTTACCCGCAGCGAGGCGAAGGCCAGAGCCGAGGCGCTGGGGGCCAAGGTGGCGGGGTCCGTTTCCGCCAAGACCGACTATGTGGTGGTCGGGGCGGATGCCGGCAGCAAGGCGGCCAAGGCTCAGGCGTTGGGCGTTACCACGCTGACCGAGCAGGAGTGGCTGGAACTGGTTTCGGCTCAATAAGTCGAGCGCTGTTCGAAGCTCTCATTGTGGGGGAACGATGCCGGCGTGACCGCCACGCCGGCAACCTTGGCGAGCGGCGGTCCCTGGTGGCAGGCTTGGACCATGTCATCGACCTTGTCGGCGGGGCCGGCGAACAGGGCTTCGACCGTGCCATCGTTCCGGTTGCGGACCCATCCGGCCAGCCCGCGTTTTTGCGCCTGTTCCATGGTCCAGGCGCGGAACCAGACTCCCTGGACCTTGCCGGAAATCACGGCGTTGACGGCTTTGGTGTCGCTCATGGATTTCCTCCATGCTTGCCGGAAGATGGACGCCGCCAGCGGTCGAACAGACCCATGGCGAAGGCGGCGTGGATGGCGAGAGGTGCGCCCCAGGCTACCAGGGGGAAGACGAACCAGGGGCGGTCCGGGGTCACGAAGAAGTTGATCGGGGCCAGCACGATCATCGCCGAGAAGTAAATGATCAGATGGTTCAGGAACCCGCGAAGACGATTGCGGTCGGCTTGCGTGGGTTCTTCGGGTGGTAAGTCTGTCATGACTGTTAAGTCACTGACTTGCCGCGCGGAGGAAGTCGCGGATCAGGTCCGGGTCCTTGTGGCCGGGGCGGTCTTCGACTCCGGAGCTTACGTCGATGGAGGCGGCGCCGCTGATGCTGATGGCTTCGGCGACGTTGGCGATGGTGAGGCCGCCGGAGAGCATCCAGGGCTTGGACCATGTGCGGCCGGTCAGGATCGTCCAGTCGAACGGAATGCCGTTGCCGCCGGGGAGCGCTGAAACCTTAGCGGGAGGTTTCGCATCGAACAGCAACCTGTCAGCGACCTGAGGCATAGGCGTCGGCGGCTGACCAGATCCTCGATCGAGGATACCTTGATCGCCTTCATCACCGGCATCGAGAACGCGGCTTTGATTTCCGCGACGCGGGCCGGGGACTCGTCGCCGTGGAGCTGGATCAGGTCGAGCGGGACTTGGCTGACCACGTGCTCGAGGTATTCGTTGGTTGGGTCAACGAACAGGCCGACCGTCCGGACGCCGGTCGGGATCATGCGCGACAGTTCCGCCGCCAGCGGCGGGGCGACGTGGCGGGGGGAGCGTTCGAAGAAGACCAGACCGACGAAGCGGGCTCCGCCCTTGAGGGCGGCGGTCGCCGCGTCGGGATGGTTGATGCCGCAGATCTTGACCTGAACGCTCATGCCAGTTCTTCCACAATGCTCCGGGCCGCCGCGGCCGGATCGGACGCCTGGGTGATCGGGCGGCCGATGACGAGGTAATCGGCGCCCTGCTCCACCGCGTCGCGCGGGGTCATGACGCGCTTCTGATCGCCGACGGCAGCAGCCGGCGGGGCGGATGCCGGGAACCATCAGGACGAAATCGGGACCGCAGTCGGCGCGCAGCGCCGCGACTTCGGCCGGCGAGCAGATGATGCCGTCAAGGCCGGAGGACTGCGCCAGGGCCGCCAGCCGCCGCGCCTGATCGAGCACGGGAACGCTCTGGCCTACCGAAACGAGGTCGTCGTCGTCCAGGCTGGTCAGGACGGTGACGCCCAGCAGCCGGGGGCGCTGGAGGTCGGTCATCAGGGCCGCTTCCGCCGCCGCGCGCATCATGGCGGGGCCGCCGCTGGTGTGGATGGTCAGGAAAGTCGGCTGGAGCGGCAGCATCGCCCGGACGGCCGCCGCCACCGTGTTGGGGATGTCGTGCAGCTTCAGGTCGATGAACAGCGGCAACCCGATACCGGACACCACCGACCGGATTCCGGCAGGCCCCTGCCCCACGAAGAATTCCAGGCCCAGCTTGATGCCGCCGACGGTATCGGCGAGGCTTTCCGCCAGACCGCGCGCGGATGCGATTTCAGGCGTGTCGATCGAAACGAAGATGCGGGACGCCGGGGATAAGTTATGGTCATGTCTTTTCCAATGATGACGTGCCTTGCCCGGCCGCCCATGAGGTCAATGTCGGAGCTTCGGACGGATTTTCCAGGGCCGAAGCCAGGGCTTCGCCCAGCACCGGGCCGAATTTGAAGCCATGGCCGGAAAACCCGGTCATCACCCAGCCCCGGCTGCCGACGGGTTCGACGATGAACCGCTCCTCCGCTTCGCAGGTATAGAAGCAGGTGGCGGCGCTGGCTATCGAATAACGGTCCGGATCGGACAGCCGCGCGCGGCCGAACGACCAGATCCGCTCCGCCTCCTCCAGCCCGGCGTCGCGGTCCTGATCGGGATCGCCGGTCAGGGTGAAACGGTGGTCGCCGATCTTCATGCCGGTGCCGGCGACGGGAGGGACGAGGTAGAAGCCGCAGTCCGGATCGATGTCCAGCACCATCGGATGCCGCTCCCAACCGGCGCGCAAGATCCTCCGGGACCGCCAGATACGTGATGACCTGCCGCGACGGCGTGACCCGCGCGCCGAGGTCGGGCAGCAGCCGGCGCACCCATGGCCCCGCCGCGATGACGACGGCGTCGGCCTTGACGGTGCTGCGGTCGGCCAGATGCAGCGTTCCGGCTTCGGGATCGACCGCTTCGACCCGCATATGCGGATGGATCGCGACGTTCCGTCCGGGCAGATGATGCGCCAGCAATTCGATGATCCGCCCGGCCAGCAGCACGCCGCCGCTTTCCAGATGGCAGGCTTCGCGAATCCCATCGGATGCGATCAGCGGGAACTCGCGGCCAAGCTCGGCAGCGGTCAGCCAGCGGACGCCGCGTCCCAGACCGGCCAGTGTACGCGCGCTGTCGTGCAGCCACGCGGTATCGTCGGTGGAGGCTATGCAGAGCGTGCCGGTCGGCACGTACAGCGTCTCGCCCAGGTCGGCCCAAAGCCGGTCCCAGGCGTCATAAGCCTGATCGACCATGGCGGCATAGCCCGCTTCCGCCCCGTAGGCGTGGCGGATCAGGCGGTGCTGATCGACCGAGGAGCCGAGCGGATTGGGAACCGCGTACTGGTCGTAAACGCTGACCCTGTGCCCCCGGCGGGCCAGCGCCCAGGCGGTGGACAGGCCCATGATGCCGGCTCCGACGACGGCGACGTGCATGCCCATGTCAGCATGATTCCTCAGGTCACTTCGACGGCGTATTGGGCGGCGGCGAGGTCTTCCAGCGCCGTCCCGACCGACTTGAACAGAGTGATCTGGTTGTAGAACCGCCGCCCCGCCCTGTCTCCGCGCGTCAGGTCGAACAGGTCGCCGGCGACATCGTCGGGCGTGATCAGCCCGGCCGCCAGCGGCTGGGTGAGGTCGCCGGCCTCGCTCAGGGCGCCGTCGCGGGTGTCCACGAAGATGCGGGCGCGGGTGATGGCCTCGTCGTCGGCTTCCCGCATTTCCGGCGTGAAGCCGCCGACGAGATCGACATGGACGCCTTCGGCCAGCCACTCGCCCCGGATCAGCGGTTCGCGCGACAGGGTGGCGCAGGACACGATATCGGCGCCGCGCACCGCCCCTTCCAGGTCGGTGGTGGAGGCGACCTTCAGGCCGCGCCGGTTCAGCACGCGGGCCAGCCGGTCGGCCTTGGCGACATCGCGGCCCCAGATCAGCACTTCCTGGATCGGCCGGACGGTGGCGTGCGCCAGGATCAGGTGGGGGGCGAGGGCACCCGTCCCGACCATCAGCAGCCGGCTGGCGTCGTTCCGCGCCAGATACGACGCCGCCAGAGCGGAAGCCGCCGCCGTGCGTTTGACCGTCAGCGCCGGCCCGTCGATCATGGCCAGCGGCGTTCCGGTCTTGCCGCTCAGCAGCAGATAGGCGCCCATGATCGAGGGCAGGCTGCGCGTCCCGTTGTCGGGGAACACGGTCACCAGCTTGATCCCGATATAGCGCCCGACCTGCCAGGCCGGCATCACGAGCAGCGTCGCCGCGTGCTGGTCGAAGGTCGGAATGGTGTGGTGATGCCGCACCGGCACTTCACAGCCGGAGCGGAACATCTTCCGCAGCCGTTCGATCAGCGGCGCGAACTCGAGCGCTGCCTCGACCTCAGCGGCGCTGATCGTCCGCATCAGTGCGCTTTGGCCGCTTCGATCCGCGGCAGGTTGGATGAGCGCCGGGCGGCGGCATCGGCCGTCAGGGCCGGCATGCTGTTGGCGGTGGCAAGCGTCTGCGCCGCTTCGGCCACGCGCTTCTCGGCGACGGTGCGCTGTTCGCGCTCGCGCGCCAGATTCACGCTCGAGCTGCGCCGCCTTGCGGCCCCGGACGCGGGCGGCGACGCGGTACCTGCGGTCGGCGCCCCAGGCGACGAGGCCGCCGGCCAGGAAGCCCAGGACGAGGGCCGTCAGCACGGCCACATAGAGCGGCACGGTGATCTCGAACGGCAGCGGCCAGAGGGCGAGATCGACGGGACCCCGGTTGGACACCGCGAAGGACACGATGACCAGGGCGATCGGAATGGTGATGATCCAGGACAGGTAACGCACGGGCTTCCTCGGGCTCTTGAGTTCGCGATGGGACGGGCTTTGGCGGGAGGCCTTGGCCTGATGATGAACCCTTACTCCGTGTTCAGACGTTCGCGCAACTGCTTGCCGGTCTTGAAGAAGGGGATAAACTTTTGGGTCACGTGAACGCTGGCCCCGGTGCGCGGATTGCGGCCGACGCGGGCGTCGCGCTTCTTGACGGAGAAGGCCCCGAAACCACGCAGTTCGACCCGGTCGCCACGAGCCAGCGCCTCGGATATCTCGTCGAAAATGGTGGTGACGATCTTCTCGATATCCCGCTGGTAGAGGTGCGGGTTCTGTTCCGAAAGACGCAGGATCAATTCAGACTTGGTCATAGGCCCTGTCTCCCCCCGGTTGCGCGGGTCCTTCCTTGAAAGCTGGACCGCATTGCCGCGCGCGACCGCCACGGTGCCACGCGGGCGGCGGCATCGTCAAGGTAAGTTACTCTGATACAACAGTTTTGTCCGGGCCTGGGGGTTCGTCCGGGGGTCCGAGGCCGGTGTGCCGGGCGGAAGGGGTATGTATACATCCCCCTCCAGGCCTCAAATGTAATCAATTGTCATCATTCGCCCGATTGGGCGCGGAAAAACGACGGGCGTGGTTGATCCGATGATGCCGGGGTATTAGCATAAAAATGCGGAATTTGCCAGGGGGCGCTTTCCAATGCGGCGCTTTACCAAGCGCTTTGGGCAGGAGTTCGTCCAGGCATGTCAGCATTCATCGTCCGAATTACCCTAAACACGCCCGTCATCCTCAACCCCGTCCTGACGCTGGACGGGCTGCTGGCGCGGCTCGCCTTCGACCTGTCGGGCGATGCGGAAGCGGCTATCGGCGGCCTGCCGCTGGAGCGGGCGGGATCGATCCACAAGGCGTCGCACCTGTTCGCCGAGGGACCGGCCCCGGCGACGCCGGTCAACATGGTCCGCAACGTGCGGCCGGGAAAGACGCTGACGGCCGATATGGTCAGGCCGCAGCGGGCCGGCAAGAAGATCGCCAACGTGATGATCCACCGGGGAGACTTCGAAAGCCTGATGGACGGCTACACCGCGCGCATGCCGCGTGCGCTCTGGGCATTCGGGCGGGGGGACGCGGCGGCGGTCAGGGCGGCCTTGGGGCAAGTGAAGGCCATCGGCAAGAAGCGGGCGCAGGGCTGGGGCGAGATCGACCGGATCGACGTCGAAGCGGTCGAGGCCGATGAGCGTTTCGGCCTGATGACCGCCGACGGCCTGCCCGCCCGCGCCGTGCCGTGGCCGCTCTGGCGCGAGATCGGCGGGCGGGAGGACGTGACGACGACCATGGCGAAGACCGGCTTTCCCCGCTGGGCGGTGGAGGCGGAGTTCTGCGCGGTGCCGACCGACGAAGTGGTCGGGCGTGACGCCCTGCGCGGGATGCTCAAGGCATGAGGGGCGCGCCGGACGGGATGTCAGGGATAGTCGATGGCGGGCCTGAAGCGGCGGGGGAGCCGGAGCGGATGACAGGTTCGGCTTCATCTTCGAGCGCTGGGCGCGGTACTGGCTGCCGCCGGGTGAGGAAACCGGCGACCGCCGGGCCGATGTCGCCCGCGCGATCAACCGGACCCATGCCCGGGTCGGCGGCGGAACGCTGCGGATCAATACCGGGCTGGTGGTGGCGTCGGCGGAATCGACGCTCGCCGTGCTGCCGGTGGAACCGAGCCGCCCCCTGCCCGGCTGGCTGGAGCACCGCGCGAAGATCGACAAGCCTCAACTGTTCCTGAACAGCAAGCTGGCCGACCCGCCGCCGGCCCCCAGCATGCTGATCCAGTTCTCCCAGGCCGCCGTGAGCGCGGATGATCTGGTATTCAACCGGGGCAGCGTCGTTTCGATCAGCACGGCCAAGGGAGCCGTTTCGGTCGATAGCCTACGGGTGGCGCGTCTGGCCGGGCTGCTGACGGGATTGAAGATCGACCTGTGCCGCAAGGCGTCGGCTCTCGCGGCGCTGCGCGACCGGGGAGGAGGCGGAGGCGATAGCCGGGGTGACGGCGTCAAGGCGATCGATGACGAGTTGGACGCCATCGCCGGGCAGTTGGGGATCGGCTGGGACAGGCTGTGCGACATCCTGGACGCCATGTCGGCGGCGAGTTCGATTGAATCCGGACGGTCGCGGAGCTTTTGAAGGAGGTGAGGACGGTGAGGGTGGAGCGTGGGTTTCGGCAGTGAGATGTCTGGATGCGGAACATTACAAGGAACATGGACCCTCGCGGAGCTTCGAATTGGGGAAAATCGGGATGATTTTCGCGAGTTTTGAAAAGTTTGAGGGGCATTTTTCGTATACGCGTCAATGGTTTATATCAACATCTGATTGAGCAGCCCAGTTTCGGGGCTGACGACAGCACCGACTCCGCCGTCCCCGCCGTCGAAATCATTGGAAGAGTCCCAGTTTCGGGGCTGACGACAGGGTACCGGATGCCGGACCTGTCGCAGCAGATTGGAGCAGCCCCAGTTTCGGGGGCTGACGACAGGTCCATCCCCTTGGTGCGCGAGTTCTTCGGCATTGGAGCAGCCCCAGTTTCGGGGGCTGACGACAGGATGGTGCGGACCGCAGTGCCGGCGCCGGTGATTGGAGCAGCCTCAGTTTCGGGGGCTGAAAGCGCGGAGCCGCAGGCGGGGCGGATGGCCGCAGGACGGCGGGCTGTCCGCTCATGCTAACGTTTCAGTCCGGTTTCAGTAGCGGAAGTGATCCATGAGGCTCTACATGACGCCCGGTTCGTGTTCGACCGGCATCCACATTCTGCTGGAGGAGATCGACAACCCCTTCGAAGCGGCAATCGTCAACCTGCTGGCGGGTGACCAGTTCAAGCCCGACTATGTCGCGATGAACCCGAAATCCACCATCCCGACGCTGCTTCGCGACGATGGAACCGCGCTGACCGAGTTTCAGGCCATCGCCTATTGGCTGGCGCGGACCAACCCCAGGGCGAAGCTGATGCCGGGTGATCCCGACGGTGACGCGCTGGTGATGGAGGTGATGGATTACGCGGTCGGCACCATCCACATGCAGGGCTTCGCGCGGATTTTCACGACATCCACCTTCACGCCTGACGAATCCGCCTTCGACGCGGTGCGGGCGCGCGGGCGGGAGATCGCGGTCAAGGGCTTTGGGCTGATGGACAAGGTTCTGGAGGGTAAGGATTATGTGGCCGGCGCGTTCTCCATCGCCGACGCGGCGCTGTTCTATGTCGAGTTCTGGGCTGATAAGACCGGCATCGACCTGCCGCCGAACTGCTTGGCGCATTACCAGCGGATGAGAGCGCGGCCAGCCGTGCATCGCGTGCTTCGGGAGGAGGGATACCGCTGACGGCGTTCGGGTGGGGTTTCGCTGGCGGGGCGAGCGGTGTGAACTTTACGGGAATTTGGGTCGGCGAAAAAGCTTGGAAAGGGGAAAAATCGGGGTGATTTTCGTGAGTTTCGCAAAGTTTGAGGGGTGTTTTTCGTACATAGAACAATGGTTTATATCAGTATCTAATTGGGACAGCCCCAGTTTCGGGGGCTGACGGCAGGAGTTCGGCATGGCTTGGCGGCACCCAGGTCCATTGGGCAGCCCCAGTTTCGGGGGCTGACGACAAGACTGTGACCATCAACTGCGTGCTTTAAGCGCAGGATAAGTGAGCATTTTAACAAGGGCACAAAGGCGGAAAGTTTCAAACGGTGTGCGCCCGTAGGTTCTTGCTCAACGAAAGTGGTTTTAGCATAACACCACAGAACATTGCATTTCGAGAAAACTTCAGGAAGGAAATTTGCAAAATGCATTCTGGGGGTTGCCAAAATGATCAACAAAATGGTATTACGGCCTTCGTATGCGCCTAAGCTTTCCGGCGCAATCAGAAATGAAGCAGCGACCATGCTACAGCTAGTGCGAGCAACCTGTCATAATGGGATTTTTCGCCAAGTCAGTGACCAGTGGCGTGCCCAAATCATCGAATATAATGACGTGCTCGAGCCGGAAGATTATTTTCCGACCATGATGGAGCATGCGGCGAAAATCGCCGAGGAGGTGCCGCCGGATCGCAATACGGCATTTTCTGTCTGGTGGGAACGCAGGCGGACGGAACGCCTTCATATGAAGGCATAGTCCACGTCAATCACAAGCTGCCGAATACCAGCGCCGCAACGTTGCGCATGGTCTGGAATTTGCTAGCACCCAAGTACGATTATGAGGGTGCGGAGGCACTTGCTAGGATCACAGCCTCTTATGTCCTTGGAGGTATCCAGTTGTGTCGGGCTGATATGCGTTCATCCGCTTTGCAGATGTACCTACACAATGGTACTGATCGACTGTACGCTAGCGGGGCAGTAAGCTTCCTTAAAGAGTTGCATCCGGAGTTGGATGTCAGCGTCCGTGGGATGTGGCTCCACATCGACAAAACCGACATAGAACGCGCGGGAGAAAACAGATGAACGATCAAGAGCTTTGACAGCATTTCGCAGGGCATTTCTTGTTTCGGGCAAAGCGCTGGGAAAAAACCTGAAGGGGTTGTCGTACCTGCATCGAAACTGGCGATACACTGCATAGTCATCAAACTCAGAAAGCAAAAAAGCTGCCTGATTTTAATAGGCTGCATTGCTTTAGGGCGCCAAATGGCGCCCTTTTGTATTTTACGGTAGCTATTTTTTACAACTTCGCACCCTCCAAGTACACAAAAGTGTTCCAAAAGCCCTCACGCAAAAACCTAGGTCGTTTCAAATACCGGGCGGGCTTACACGCGTCCCTGACCGCCGTTTTCGGCACCGCCAGCTAACACCCTGCGAAGGTTTCCGGCTGCCCTGCTTGGGGTGGCCGACCTACCGTTTGAATTTATATTGATTTTTAGCCGAAATGCGGTGAGTATCCCGTTGAGCATTGGCTGAAAAGCGTGCTGGGCGACGCGTACCAAAGGCGCTTGGACGACGGATGAATGCCCTGAATACCCTGATACCGCGCGAGCAGCCCGGCCTGACGGGGGCTGAGGAATTAACCGCCAGTTCGGGGAGCGGCCATGCTGATCGAGCGTTATCTCCAGCCTGAGGAAGCAAGCGCTCCGGACGAGCAGCAGCCGGCTTTGGTGGAAGTCTGCTTCGGGGTCCGGCCGCTCTGGCGGGGGATGTATACGCCCTGCATCAGACACTTGAGCTGACGATAGGGCGCGGGCCGAAACCGGCTACCTGTTTACGCTGGCGAGCGATGACGCGCGGCCGGTCTGTGTCGTCCGGTGCCGCCACCTGCCGCCGCATCTTCTCGCCAAGGCGGTGCCGGTGCCGGTCTTGAGCGCGGGTCGGGAAGCGGCTTTCCGGGTTCATGCCACGTTGACGATGAAGAACGGTTCCGGACAGCGCCGGCCGGTGCGGCACGATAATTCCAAGGCGCGGACGGCTTGGCTGGAGCGGCATGCCGCAGCCGGCGGCTTTCGCGTCATCGGTGCCGAGCATTCGACCTCCAAGCGGTGGATCGAGCGCAAGGGGCGGCGGTTCTGGATCGACGATACCGTCTTTCGGGCGGTTGGCGGTGACCGACGAGGCGCTGTTCACCCGCACCATGGAAACCGGCCTTGGGCATGGGCGCGCCTGGGGCTTCGGGCTGCTCCAGATCCGGCCGGATTGATTCCGGCGGGCTTTTAGTTTTCCTTCTTTTTCGCGGCCTCCAGATGGAGCGGTTTTACGATGTCCACGATTAGCGGCGACACGCTGGATGACAGGAAATTCACCGTCGTTTTCGACGGGACGCTGACGGCGGTTTCGCCGATCGCGGTCAGCCCGCCCAAATCGGCGGAGATGGGGGCTGCCAAGGACAGGGTGCAGCGCCTGCCGACCATGCCCGTGATCGAGGACGGGGTTCCCCGGACGACGGCCTATCTGCCGGCTTCGACCATCCGGGGAGCGCTGCGGCGGGCCGCCGTCGCCGTCGTCATCGATCTGCTGGCGCTGGACGGCGCCGTGAAGCTGACGCCGCATGATTATCTGCTGCTGGCGCTGGGCGGCGTGAAGGACCGTAAGGAGGAAGGCGACACCGCCGATACGAAGGGGGTCGATCTTCAGGCGGTGCAGGCTTTCCGCAAATCCAACCCTTTGGTCAGCCTGTTCGGCGCGATGGCGATCGATGTCGGCGGCAATCTGCGGGTGGGGCACGGGGTTCCCACAGTGGCGATTCACTCCCGGCATCTGGGAGAGGGCGCGCGGCATGATCCCGTTCGCCCGGCAGCCGGCTTTGCTGGAACTGTTCGATGCGGAGGCCGCCGGGGATTTCCTGGTCAGGAACGCGGCGAGGCTGGAGGGCAACCGGCTGGAACCGAGGCCGAGCGGGCAGAAAAGAAAATGCGCGGGCTGGCGAGATCGAAAAACGCCGATACGGGGAGGTAAGGAGCTTCAGGCGCAGATTTCCAGTTGAACGCCGACGCCAAGGCGGCTTTCGAGAGGGCCGGCGGCAAGGTCAACATTCAGCAGCCGCTGAACGGGTATGAGGCTCTGCCGATCGGGCTGGAGATGCGCCACAAGATCACGGGCGACCAGCTTACGCCGGTCGAACTGGCGCTGCTGCTGGCGGCGCTGGAACGCTTCGCCTTTCAGCCGGTGCTGGGCGCCATGTGGCGCATGGCTGCGGTGAGTCTGACGGGGTCATGGACGGTCAAGATCGCCGGGCGCGGCGCTCCGGTCAGTCTCGCCGGGACGGTGGCGCTGGAGAACTATGCCGGGCTGAAGATCACCAGCGAGCATGCCGTGCTGGACGAGGCGCTGGCGCTGAAGGCGGATCTGCCGAAGCTGGTGCGCGGGTTCAATCTGCGGGCGCCGGATTAGTGCGAGGGTCCGACAGCTTCATCTTGGCGGGAATACGGGAAGGTTTGCGGATCATGCCGAAGCAAGAGGGCGGAAGCTCCAGCGATTACTCCCTCGCGACGCGGGTTCGTGGGCTGTTTGAAGCCGAAAAGCAGGTACGGCCGGCACAGGTCGGTTTTGCTGGAAATGTCGCGAATTTCCTGTCCGATGACAGCCGGCTGATGCTGGCGGAAGCCGCTACCGGGGTGGGCAAAACGCGGGGGTATCTGATCCCGGCGCTGCTGCACCGGGAGGCCGCGGGCGGAAAAGTCGTGGTCAGTACGCATACTCTGACTCTGCTGCGCCAGATCACGCAGTCGGATGAAACGGTCTGGGTGCTGAACGCGGTCGAAAAGGCGACGGGGCGGCGTCCGACCGTGGCGGCGCGGTACGGGATGCGGAATTTTCTGGCGCGCAGCCGGATCGGTCAGGCTTATGCCGCCGGACGGGAGCTGGGAAAGGTGGCGCGGGGTCGGTGGATGCCGATGTCGAGAGGGCTTCGAGGCGCTGGGCAAGGCCGCTGTCGAGGGTAGCGGGCTGATCCATGACTGGATCGAGGAATTCGGCCCCCTGCCCTGCGGGTTGACCGCCGGCGATGTCTGTCTGCTCGGCACCTGCCCGGAGTCCGACATGGGACGCTACCGGGCTCGTGGAGCTGGAGGCGGAAACGGCGGATCTGGTGGTTCAGACCCATGCCATGACGATGATCGAGGCGCTGCGCGGCAAGTGCGACGCCGATGTCCTGATCATCGACGAGGCCGACGCCATTCCATCGGTCGCGGCGGGGATGGCGGAACGGCGGGTCAGCCTCGCCATGCTCGCTTCCGTGGTCGAGGCGGTGGTGGATGCCGGCGAGCCGGTGGAACAGCTTCGCGCCGCTGTGGACAGCTTCGAGGTCTGGACCGGGGGCGTGAGGCCGGAGGGCAAGGGGGCGCTTCTGGTGCTGCCGCCGGGGATCGTGCGGGATCAGGCGCTTGCCCATGCCGGGGCCATCATCGATGCGTTGCGGGCGGCGGCGCAGCGGGGCTGGAGATCTGGTGCTGCGTGAAGCCATGACGGACATGGCGGAGGGGTTGCGGCGCTTCGTCAAGATCGGGCCGGCGGAGCCGTTCCGGGGGGCGGCGATCGTCTGGCTGTTCGGGTCGGTGCCGGCTTTCGCGGTTTCGACTCTGCGGCCGGGGCGGCTGGTGAGCCGGTTGTGGCGTGATTCCGGGAGTGGCCCTGCGGCGGTTGGCAAGGTGCTGCTGACTTCCGCGACGCTGGACCCGCCATCGGACAGGAATGCCGAGCGGGAACAGGTTTCCGGCTTTCGAGCGCGAGATCGGGATACGGGAGGGAGACCGGCAGAGCCGGTTCAACGTTCGGGTGGAGCCTTCGGTATTTGGCAGGCTGGCTTTTCGGCTGGCCGACCGGACGGTGCCCAGGCCGGGGCTGGAGGATGAGGACGGCGGGTTCCAGTCCGATGCGGCGTGGCTTGATTATGTCGCCGGCATGATCACGGCGGCGATGGCGGAAGGGGAAGTGTCGGGGCCGATGGCAACAGGGTGCTGGTGCTGACGACTTCCTATACCGACGCGGAGGCTCTGGCGGCCAGGGTCGATGGGCTGGAGGCGCATCGCCGGGGGACGAAGCTTGACGGGTATATCGGCGCTTTCCGGGAGAACCGGGACGCCGCTCTGGTGACGCCGGCCGGGTGGGCCGGGCTTAACCTGCCGGGACTGGTCAAGCATCTGGTGGTGGCCCGCCTGCCCTTCGCTCCGCCCAATCTGGTGGAGGACGATCTGCTGCGGGCGCTGCTCGCCGCGCGAGGGATGGGCGGGCGGGAGATCGACGGCATTCTGATGGGGCGCCGGATGGAGGAGACGCGGCGGCGGCTGCGCCAGGGGTTGGGACGGGCGATCCGGGCTCCAAAGGATGCCGCCACGGTCTGGATCGGCGATCCGCGCTTTCCGCTGCCCGACGTGCTGGTGAGGGAGCGGCGCGCCAGGGTGTCACAGGGGTTGGCGGCGCCGTTCACGTCGTTCATCGCGACGATTCCGGCGCGGTTCCGGGGAGGGGATGCGGCCGGCTTGGGATGAGGCGCGGATTCATGGCGCGGGAGTGAGTGGGTGCTGACCATTCGGACCAACGCGCCGGAAAGCCCCGTGCAGCGCACTCGGCACAGCCGGGATGACGGGGTGGTGGTGACGGGGGAGAAGGTGCAACTGGCCGACAGGAGCGGGCTTGTGGTCGGCCATGCCGTGGTCGGCGCGGTGGAGGATGGGGAACTGACGCTGGAGGGGTTCGAGGCGATCCCGGAGGATGGCCGGTACCGGATTTCAACCGAGCTGACGCTGGATGCCTGGGGGGATGAGGGCGCCACGGCGGAGCGGGCGGTTCGTCCGGAACAGGTGGCGTTCAGGAAGCTTCTGCTGGCGGCCTATGATGGCAGGTGCGCCCTGACGGATTGCGATGTCGAGGGGGTTCTGGAGGCGGCTCATCTGCGGCCCTGGCAGGTCGCCAACAAGGTGTTTGACGGGATTTTGCTGCGGCGGGACATTCACACGCTGCTGGACAAGGGGCTGATGACGATTGACCGGGATTTCCGGGTGAGGTTCGTGCCCAAGGCTATTGGGCATTATGGGAGTTCGAGGGGAAGATGCTGCGTCTGCCGAAACGGAAGGCGGACTGGCCGAAGCTTTAAGGCGGTAACGTGCGGGGGCCGTGGCTGTTGAAAGGGGTGAGCATCACAGTTTGAAAGACGAAATCATGGCCGACAAACAGCCGGAAAACCGGGAACTTGACAGCTACCTCCGTGAAAAGGAGGAGGAAGGCCGCCGGATCAATGAGGGCAAGGCGCATAAGCCGAATGAGCCCGAGCGCAGGACATTTAGGGGGATGCAGGCGACGCGGGCCGTGATGCAGAATGCCGAGCGCGATGTTCCGCCCGATGCCGAGGGTCAGGATCGCGCCGGCCGGATCGAACAGACGATAACGGACGACGGCGGTACACAGACGCGCTGACGAGTGGTTCGACGGAGCGACGGAGCGCCTCACTGAAACGCAGGGAGTTATCGTTCATGACATGGTCGTTTCCGATTGGCTCCGTGAAGGGGACCGTTATCCGCATTCACGTGACCTTCCTGCTTTTCCTGCTCTGGATCGGCGGCGCGCATTATGCGCAGGGCGGTGCTGATGCGGCGATGCAGGGGGTGCTGTTCATCGTGCTGCTGTTCGCCTGCGTGCTGCTGCACGAGTTCGGCCATGTCTTCGCCGCGCGGAGGTACGGCGTGCAGACGCCTGATATCACGCTGCTGCCGATCGGCGGCGTGGCGCGGCTGGAGCGGATTCCGGAGAAGCCGTCGCAGGAGCTGGTGGTGGCGCTGGCGGGTCCCGCCGTCAATGTGGTGATCGCGGCGCTGCTGTTTCTGGCGATCGGCGGGTTGCCTTCGGCGGAGAGCATGGAGGTCGATAATCCGGGGGTCGGCCTGCTGGCGCGGCTGGCGTCGGTCAATGTGTTCCTGGTGCTGTTCAACATGATCCCGGCTTTTCCGATGGATGGCGGGCGGGTGCTGCGGGCGCTGCTCGCGACACGGATGGGGTATGGGCGGGCCACACAGTTGGCGGCATCCGTCGGTCAGGCGGTGGCTTTCGCGCTGGGGCTGCTGGGGCTGTTCGGCAATCCGCTGCTGATCTTCATAGCGCTGTTCGTGTATCTGGCGGCGTCTTCGGAAGCTCACGCGGTCCAGCTTCGGGAGGTGTCGCGCGGGATGATCGCCGGGGATGCGATGATCACCCGGTTCGAAAGCCTGTCGCCGTCGAGCGTGGTGGAGGACGCGGTGCAGGCGCTGATCCACACGACGCAGCATGAATTCCCCGTGGTGGACGGGGCCGGGCGGCTGCGCGGGGTGCTGACGCGCGACGACATGATCAAGGCGCTGCGGGAACGCGGTCCCGATACGCCGGTGCTGGAGGTGATGCGGTCGGATATCCCGGTGATCGAGGACCGGCGCAATCTGGATGAGGCGTTGCGGCTGATGCAGGAACAGGGGCTGCCCGCTGTCGGCATCACGAACCGGGACGGCCGGCTGCTGGGGCTGATAACGCCGGAGAATATCGGAGAGATGATGATGGTCCAGGCGGCCCGGCCGGACCGGCGTCCGCCGGGATCACCCTGGCGGACGGGTCGGGCGGACTTGGCTGGCTTAGTCGGTTTTCAGGCGGGGGTCAGCGCTCGACCTTGTCGCTGGCGTCGGGAGCGTTGCTCGGCGGCGTCCCGCCCACGCCGAGGCCGGTGGTGCCGGACGTGGTGCCCTCGTTGTTCTCGGGACCGGGCATGCCGGGGGTCCCGGTGGTGGTCGAGCCGGAACCCTGCGCGCCTTCCAGCCGGGAGCGGCCGGCGCCGGTGGCGGCCAGACCGGCTTCCTCGGATACGGCCTGATTGCCGATGACCGAGGTCTCGCGCTGGGAAACCACGCCCTGGGCGCGGTCCTCCTTGCTGACCTTCACTTCGCGGCCGGGGTCCTCGGTGGGCGCATCGCGGCCGGTCGTGGCGGTGTTCTTCTGGTCTGCCATGGGAAGTTTCCCCCGTTGCCGTTGGTCTGAATCCTGCCGTCTCAACAGCACCTGCGGGGAGGGGTTCCTGATCAGGCCGATGCAGCACCGCACTGTTCATGGAACACCCGGTCTTCGGGCAATCCGGCTTTGGTCGCGGCGGCCCGCACCGCTTCGACCATCCCCGGCGAGCCGCAGACGTAGATGTCGGGAAGCGGTTCGCCCCGTTCCCGGAGCGCGTCCAGCGAGCCGCTGAGCATATCGACCACCGAGCCGGTGCTGCCGGTCCATGACGGGTCGGGGTCCGGGTTCGCCACCGTGCGCATGATCTCCAGGCCCGGCAATTGGGATTGAAGGGTTGTCAGCTCAGCCTCGCAGACGTGCTCGTCCCGCTGCCACGTGCCATAGAACAGCCGGGCCGGCTGCGGGTCGCCCCAGTCGGCCATGCGGCGCAGCATGGAGAGCACAGGGGCCAGCCCGCTGCCGCCCGCCACGAACCAGCGCGGGTCCAGGCCCCGGTCGTGCAGCACAAAGCCGCCCTGCGGCCCGCGCGCGATGAGCGCCATGCCGGGTGCCGCCGTTTCCTCCAGCCATGTCGAGAATCGCCCGCCCGGCTGAAGCCGGATCAGCAGTTCCACCCGGCCGTCCCAGTTGGGCGTGGACGCGATGGAATAGGCCCGCGTCAGGTCGGTTCCCGGAACGGTCAGTTCCAGGAACTGGCCCGGCTCGAAATCGACGCCTGTCCCGCCGTCGGGTCCGGGGCCGAGGCGCAGGACGAGGCGGCGCATCGGGGCGCTCAGGACTTCGATGGATTCGATCACCGCGTCGCGCTCGGGCTCCGGCTCGTGCCGGATCATCGCCGCGTCGTAGGGCACGCGGAGGTCCACGTCGGACAGCGGGCGGCAGCGGCACAGGAGGACGCCGCCTTTCTCCCGTTCGGTGTCCGGCAGTGCCGAAGGGCTGCATGGTTCCCGCTCGACCTCGCCGGTTACGACATAGGCGAGGCAGGCGCCGCAGCTTCCCTGGCCGCACTGGGCCGGGGGATAGAGATCCTGCCGGCCGGCAGCGTCGAGCATGCGCTCGTCAGGGCCGCAGGCGAACGCGACGGACTGGCCGTCGCGCGTCTTCATGGTCACGCCGAATTCGGCCGTCACGTTCGCCCCGCTCATGTCAGGCGGCCTGTCCGAGCGCGCGGGCGACGTCGGCCGCCGCCTCGCCGTTGGCGCGGAGGTCGAACTTCTCCTGAAGCACGGCCAGCAGCGTGGGAGTGAGGAACGCCGGCAGCGTCGGCCCCAGGTGGATGCCCTTGATCCCCAGCGCCAGCAGCGACAGCAGCACGGCCGTCGCCTTCTGCTCGAACCACGAGACCATCAGCGACAGGGGCAGGTCGTTGACGCCGCACTCGAACGCATCGGCCAGCGCCGAGGCGATCTTGATGGCGGAATAGGCGTCGTTGCACTGTCCCAGGTCGAGCAGGCGCGGGATGCCGCCGATCGTCCCGTGATCCGTGCCGTTGATGCGGAACTTGCCGCAGCCCAGCGTCAGCATGACGGTGTCGGCGGGGGCCGCTTCCGCGACTTCGGTGTAGTAGTTGCGGCCGGGAGCGGCGCCATCGCAGCCGCCGATCAGGAAGAACCGGCGGATCGCCCCGCTCTTGACCGCGTCGATCACCGTACCGGCGACGCCCATGACCGTGTCGCGGGCGAAGCCGATGGTGGTCGTCTTCTCCGGCGCGTCCTGGGTGAAGCCCGGCAGGGCCTGGGCGGCCTGGACGACGGGGGTGAAGTCGCCGTTTTCGATGTGCCGAACGCCCGGCCAGCCCACCGGCCCGGCGGTGAAGATGCGGCCCTTGTAGGAACGCTGCGGCTCGATCAGGCAGTTGGAGGTCAGCACCACCGGGCCGGGGAAGGCGGCGAAGTCGGTGTGCTGGTCCTGCCACGCGCCGCCGAAGTTGCCGGCGAGGTGCGGGTGGGCCTTCAGCGCCGGATAGGCGTTGGCGGGCAGAAGCTCGCCATGGGTGTAGACGAGGATGCCGGTGTCTGCGCGTCTGTTCCAGGATGCGGGCGAGGTCGCCGAGGTCATGGCCGCTGACCAGGATCGCCTTGCCGGTCGCGCGGCGTCATGCGGACGACGGTCGGCTCGGGCGTGCCGTAGGTGCCGGTGTTGGCGGCGTCCAGCAGTTCCATCACCTTGAGGTTCAGCGTGCCGGTATCGAGCGCCAGGGCCAGCAGTTCCGGGATGTCGGCGGGGTCGCCGGCGAGGTCGGAGAGGATGCGCGCGATGCTCGGCGTCGATATCGGGGTCGCGGAAGCCCAGGACGGTGGCGTGGTGGTAGTAGGCGGCGACACCCTTCATGCCGTAGAGCACCAGGACGCGCAGGCCGATCACGTCCTCGCCCACGGTTTCCACCCCGGCGCGGACGCCGAACGCATGCGGCCTCGGCCAGCATCAGGGCTTGGCGTGGCCGGCGGCTCGTAGCGGGCCGGGCCGGGGGGTACTGTGACGGGCGCGTTGGCGGCGGCCTTGCCGTTCAAGCCGTCGCGCAGCGTCACGGCCTGACGGACCAGTTGTTCGATCCGCACGGGGTTGAAGTTGACGTTGGTCAGCGTGGTGAACAGCGCGTAGTGGATGAAATCGTCCACGGCGGCATCCGTCACGCCGAGGGCGCGCGCCTTGTGCGAGACCTGCGCCAGCCCTTTCACCGCGTGGATCAGGATGTCCTGAAGGTCGCTGGTGACGGAGTCCTTGCCGCAGGTTCCCTTCTGGGAATGGCAACCGGCGACGGCGTCGAGGTGCTGGGTCTGCTCGCACTGGTAACAGAACATGGGGAACTCCTGACTGGAGTTTCTAGTCCGACCGCATGGGGTCTTTATCGGCGGGCGTCTGAGCGCGCCGTTAGCGGTCGTTAAGGTCCTGAAGACGCTGGATTTGCGCTGTGCTCAGGCAGCCACGGCGATTGCGGGAGGACCGGTGGACCGTACAGGTCGCGATTTCCGGTAGGTTTCAGGCAACAGGCGGAAAGCCTCGAAATTCCGGAAGCGTGCGGCGAGCGCCTCCTTGACCAGTCCGGGGGTCAGGGTGGCCGCCGGTCGCCAGCCGCCGAGGCGGATCAGGGCAAGGGTCTGCGGCTCGGCCCTTGCGGTCAGCAGGACCAGCAAGGTGCGGGCGATCTGGACGAGGTGGAGCCAGCGCAGCAGGGTGATGCGGCCGCGCTGCCACATGGCCCCCAGGCCATCGACTATTTTAAGATCGCGGAACAGGGGCTCGATACCCCATCGATAATACCTCTGATAATTTGACAGAGATCGGCGAAGTGCCGAGAGTTGGATTCCAAGCATTGTGCGCCCTGGTGCGTTGGCTTGGGTCCCGCCATGAGCGAAGCTTCGCCCTGCCCGGTCTGGGAGACGCTGCCGATGGAACGGCGGCGCAGTTTGGTGCTGCTTCTCGGACAGGTGGCCCTGCGGCAGATCCGCGGCGTTCCGGTTGCCGGGGGGACGAGCGATGATGGCCGGGGAGTTGATGCCGCGTCAGAGCGGCCTTGCATCGGAGAAGATCCGGCGGGAGCATCGCGAGCGGCTCGCGGTCGTCTATGTCCGGCAGTCCACGGTCCAGCAGATCGAACGCCACCAGGAATCGACGCGGCTGCAATACGCGCTGGTCGACCGGGCCTTTCAACTGGGATGGGCGCGTGAGAACATCGTTGTCATCGATGACGATCTCGGCCGATCGGGCGCGACCGCCGAAGGCCGTCTCGGCTTCCAGCGCCTGGTGGCGCAGGTTGGCCTGGACAAGGTCGGGCTGGTTCTCGGCATCGAGATGTCACGCCTGGCGCGGTCGTGCCGGGATTGGCACCAGCTTCTTGAGATCTGTGCCCTGTTTGATACGCTGATCGCCGATGCCGATGGCGTGTATGATCCGGCGAACCACAATGATCGTCTGTTGCTCGGGCTCAAGGGGACGATGTCTGAGGCGGAACTGCATATCATCAAGGCGCGCATGCTCGAGGGCCGGCGGGCCAAGGCGGAGCGGGGCGAACTCGGCAGGCACGTGCCGATGGGCTATGTGCGCCGTCCCTCCGGCGAGATCGTCCTCGATCCCGACGAGCAGGCGCAGACGACGATCCGGCTGGTGTTCGACCTGTTCGAGCGCTGGCGGACGATCGGCAAGGTCATGAGCCACTTCGCCCGGCACGACATCCGCCTGCCGGTGCGCGTGCTCGGCGGCCCGAACAAGGGCGAGTTGGAATGGCGCCGGCCCAGCCGGCCCACGCTGCAGAACCTGTTCACCAACCCGATCTATGCCGGCGCCTACGTCTACGGCCTGCGCTCGGTCGACCGGCGCCGGCAGAAGCCCGGCCGTCCCGGGACCGGGCGGCGACCGCCCCATCTGGACAACGCCGCCGTCGTCCTGCCCGATCGGGTGCCGGCCTACATCACCTGGGATCAGTATCAGCGCAACCTGGCGCAGTTGCAGGCGAACCGGGCCGGCTGGGTCGGTGCGCCCCGGGCCGGCACCGCGCTGCTCTCCGGCGTGCTGATCTGCGGCCGCTGCGGGCTGCGCATGCGCGCGTACTACAGCAACAACGGCAGCGCGGCGCGCTACATGTGCTGCGACATGAAGTCCAGCCATGCCGAGCCACCCTGCCAGTCCCTCAAGGCGGCTCCGCTCGACCGGCTGTTGACCGAGGTGGTGCTGGAGGCGCTCCAGCCGGCGGCGCTGGAGGCGAGCCTGGCGGTCGCCGCCGATCTCGATGCCGAGCGCGCCGCCCTGGAGCGCCATTGGCAACAGCGGCGGGAGCGGGCGCGCTACGAGGTCGACCGGGCGCGCCGGCAGTACGGTGCCGTCGAACCGGAGAACCGGCTGGTGGCGCGCACGCTGGAGAAGGCGTGGGAGGAGGCGCTGGCCGAGCAGGGCCGGCTGGAAGTCGACTACGAGCGTTTCGTGCGCGATGCGGCTGCGGGGCCGAGCCCGGCCGACCTCGCCACGATCCGCGGCCTGGCGCAGGATCTGCCGGCTCTCTGGAGCGCCGGGACGACGACCCAGGAGGAGCGCCAGACCATCGTCCGTCTGCTGCTCGAACGGGTGCTGGTCGAAGTGGTGGATGGCACGGAGCAGGTCCGTGTCGAGTGCCACTGGCACGGCGGGAACCGGACCCGGCACCAGCTGGTCCGGCCGGTCGCCCGCCTCGATGCCCTCAGCACTTACCCTGACTTGGTCGCGCGCGCGGCCGGCCTGCATCATGAGGGCCACGGCTACCCCGAGATCGCCGAGATCCTGAACCGCGAAGGCTGGCGTCCGGCCAAGCGCCGCGACACCTTCAACGCCGCGATGGTCAATCACCTGCTGCTCAAGGCCGGCATCGTCGAGCGCCGGTATCACCGCGGCCCGCGCCCGATCGAGCGTGAGCCCGACGAATGGACGATCCGGGAACTCGCCGAGGAGATCGGCATGCCGGAGCCGACCCTCTACACCTGGGTCCAGCAAGGCCGGCTACCCTGCCGCCTGGTCGAAACCGGCGGCAAGCCGGCCAAGCTCGTGCACGCCGATGCGGCCAATATTGCCGCCCTGAAGGAGATCCGGGCAGTCCCGGCCCCGTGGCATCGCCGGCCGCCAGTCCTGCCATCCCCCCTTACCCCCACTGAAATCTTGAGAGTCATCATGCCTGGAAGATCT
>CAWKET010000030.1:0-63810 GCA_963848585.1 uncultured Alphaproteobacteria bacterium
GATCGGCGAGGCGGGACTGGGCGCCGCCGTGCTGGCGCTGGGCGCCTTCATCGCCTTCGAGACATCGCGAGCCCCCGGTGCCGCCAACGCCGTCGTCGGGCCGGCCCTGTTCCCCTACCTGATCTCCGCCGGCCTCGTCCTTGTCGGTCTGGCGCTGCTGCGCGAAGCGCTTACCGGCCACATCGCCCATGCGCAGGGGTTGGAACTGGACGGCATCGCCGTCGTGCTGGTGTCGGTCGGATTGATCATCCAGATCCTGCTGCTGGAAACGCTGGGCTGGATACCGGCTTCCACCATCCTGTTCATGGTGGTGGCCCGCGCCTTCGGCAGCAGAAGGCTGGTCAAGGACGCCGTTCTCGGACTGGCGCTGACCGGTCTGTCCTTCGGCCTCTTCAATTATGGTCTCGATCTGAACCTGCCGGTCGGCTCCGTTTTCGAGCAGTTCCTGGCCGGGCCGGACGATGCGGCCGAATAGCGCTCGCCTGAAAACCGCGCCACCGATTCAGCGCCATCGATCTCAGCCGGCCAGCCGGAAAGGTACCAGAATACATGGAAACTTTAGTCGCTCTCGCCCACGGCTTCGCCGTGGCGATGACACCTTACAACCTGCTCTGGTCGGCGCTCGGCGTGACGATCGGCACGGCGATCGGCGTGCTGCCGGGCATCGGCCCGGCGCTGACCGTGGCGCTGCTGCTGCCGGTGACCTATGGGCTGGAGCCGGTTTCCGCCTTCATCATGTTCGCCGGGATTTATTACGGCGCCATGTATGGCGGCTCGACCACGGCGATCCTGCTGAACACGCCGGGCGAATCCGGCAGCATCGTCACCGCCATCGACGGGCACGAGATGGCGCGGCAGGGCCGGGGCGCTCAGGCGCTGGCCACCGCCGCCATCGGGTCCTTCATCGCCGGCACCATCGCCACCCTGGCCCTGACCTTCGTGGCGCCCGCTGATGGTCAAGCTGGCGCTGCTGTTCGGCCCGGCCGAGTATTTCGCGCTGATGGTGCTGGCCCTGACCACCGTCACCGCCGTGCTGGGCGCCTCGCTGTCGCGCGGCCTCGCCAGCCTGTTCTTCGGTCTGGCGCTGGGCTTGGTCGGCATCGACCTCCAGACCGGTCAGGCGCGCCTGACCTTCGGCATTCCCGAACTGCTGGACGGCATCGACACCGTCGTGGTCGCGGTCGGACTGTTCGCGATCGGCGAGACGCTCTACAACGCCGCCCGCCACCGCTTCGAGAAAGAAGAGATCTACGCCCTCAAGGGCTCCAAGTGGATGGGCAAGGAGGACTGGAAGCGCTCGTGGAAGCCGTGGCTGCGCGGAACGGCGCTGGGGTTCCCGATCGGAGCGCTGCCGGCGGGCGGCAGCGAGATCCCGACATTCCTCTCGTACCTGGTCGAAAAGCGGCTGACCAAGCATCCGGAAGAATTCGGCAATGGCGCCATCGAGGCCGTCGCCGGTCCGGAAGCCGCCAACAACGCGTCCGCCGCCGGTACGCTGGCTCCGCTGCTCTCGCTGGGCCTGCCGACTTCGGCGACCGCCGCGATCATGCTGGCGGCGTTCCAGCAATACGGCCTGCAACCCGGCCCGCTGCTGTTCGACAACAATCCGGAACTGGTCTGGGGCATGATCGCCAGCCTCTATATCGGCAATGTCCTGCTGCTGCTGCTCAACCTGCCGCTGGTCGGGCTCTGGGTGAAGCTGCTGGTCATTCCGCGGCCCTGGCTCTATGCGGGCATCCTGGTGTTCGCGACACTCGGCGCCTATACGCTGAACAACAATGTCGTGGACCTCGTGATCCTGTGGATCATCGGTCTGCTGGGCTTCGGCATGCGCGTGCTCGATGTGCCCGTGGCGCCCTGCGTCGTCGGTCTGATCCTGGGGCCGCTGGCCGAACAGCAGTTCCGCCGGGCGCTGGCGATCAGCCAGGGCGACCCGACGGTCTTCTTCACCCATCCGCTTTCCCTGGGGCTTCTGATCACCGCCGCATTGCTTGTGCTGGTGCCGGTGGTATTAAAGGCCCGGCAAAATCGTCGGCAACAAGACGCTCAAGCGACAAATCTGAACTATCGGCGGCGTATGTCATTGATGAGCATGCGCCGCGATCAAGGATACAGGGGACAATGGAAAACTTCGATTTATGGCCTCAGCTTCTGGCACTGGGGCAGGTCATCGCGATCGACCTCGTGCTGGCGGGGGACAACGCCATAGTGGTCGGCATGGCCGCCGCCGGCGTGCCGGTGGACCAGCGCCGCAAGGTGATTTTCTGGGGCATCGGCGCCGCCATCGTGCTGCGCATCTTCTTTGCGCTCATCACGACCCAGTTGCTCGCGATCATCGGTCTGACACTGGCCGGCGGCGTGCTGCTGCTGTGGGTCTGCTGGAAGATGTACCGCGAACTGCGCTCCCACGGCCAGGACGAGGTGGCGCCCGACGAGGCGATCGCCGCGGCTGAGGCCAAACAAGGCCAGACCAAGACCTTCGGGGCCGCGGTCTGGCAGATCCTGGTGGCCGACGTGTCGATGTCGCTGGACAACGTGCTGGCGGTGGCTGGCGCCGCCAAGGATCATCCGACCATCCTGATCATCGGCCTGCTGCTGTCCGTCGTGCTGATGGGCGTCGCCGCCAACATGGTTGCCCACCTGCTCCACAAGCACCGCTGGATCGGCTGGATCGGTCTTGCGATCATCACCTATGTGGCGCTCGACATGATCTGGCGCGGCAGCGAGGAAGTCCTTCAGCACACCGCGGCACTTGGGCTGTTCTAACCGGTTCGAGGGTCCGGCCAGAGCGCCGCGACCCTTCCGGAGCGCTGCGCGCCTCTCGCTGGCGATCAGCCGCTGGCGAAGCGATCAGCTATAGCGGACCAGCAGCACAAGGCGCGCGCTGGAGATCGGCTGCATGGCGCGGTGGAAGGTGTTGGGGTCCTCGGCGAAGCCGTCGCCCGGTTCGCCGGTCGCGATGACGACCTGACCGGGACCGTAATAGCTGATCAGTTCGGCCTCGCTGATCGTCGTGCTGGGCCGGAACAGCATCGAAATCTTCTTCTTCCGATGGGATTTCAGGATGGTCGCGTGGGCGCCGTCCAGATCGCTGTCGCCCTTGAGGATGTAGAAGAAGAGCGACATGGAATTCTTGCCGATCACGTCATAGTGCCAGCGGCTCGCCAGATCTATGTTGCAGTGCTCGGTCAAGGGCAGACGGGTCGGGAACGACCAGCGCAGCGATGTATCGATCTTCTGCGGGTTATACCCAAGCACCCGCTTGGCCAGCAGCAGCATCTTCGGATCGCGGGTGACCCGCGCCACTTCCGGGCACTGCTCGATGTCGATGGCTTCGGCGACGGCCACGGGTTCCCCGGTCGGCAGCCTGCCGTTTATGACAGCTTCCAGAGGCAGGGCCTCCTTGGCGCCCCAGGGTTTGACCGGTGAATGGGTGCCGAATGCGGCCATGGCGTCGCGCAGGGTTTCAGGCAGCTTCAGGCCCAGGGCAAGGCCATCCACCTTGATCTGGTGAGCCATCTTTTCCACATCCAGATTGCTGAATATGGAAGATGCCTGCCCCGTAGGGTCATGATGATCCTGATCATTCGACGCGATCTGATGAAGCGTCGCCACCAGGCCATGTAACCGCCTGACAGAACTGAAGCGTCCCAACGTTCGTTGAAGGCGCTTTTCTTTGATGACGGAGTTCAATCTTGTAGGTTTCACTTTTCACACCAGAGAATAGCGGTTTCAGATGAAAGTACGTGAGCTGACTGGTACTGATAAGTGACGCTTAGGCACTAAGCCGATAGAAATTTTACATAAATGCATTGTTTTTGTTGCGGCAATTGATGCTGAGGCTGCTTCCAATCGCGGCATCAGGAACCGACCGCCATCGGCGCGCCACCGGCGCCGCGCTGGCGCCGCCAGCTACGAAACCCTTCGATCCGCCCGCGCAGGGTGGCGCGCCAGCGATCCACCGCCAGCCCCGGATTGCCGCGCGCCTCCACCGCCAGGCAGACAAGGCCCGGCGCCGCGCGTGTCCCGCAGACCAGCGACCAGACCATCAGAGCGGCGCGGCGCGGCGCCGAAAGGTGCTGGAGCAGCAGCACCGTCTCGTTATGGACGGCATCGCTGACCGCCCGCGCGTTGAAGCTGTTCCGCTTGTCGTAATCCTGCCGGGGGGCGGGGAAGTGATCGACCAGGATCGCCGGGTCATAGACCAGCGACCATCCCCGCTCGATCAGTTCCAGCCCGATGCCGAGTTCGAAATGGACCTGCGCGCCCGCTCCCTTCAGCCGCCGGTCGAAGCCGGCCTGACGCAGCAGCGCCGTGCGGTAGGCGCAGTTGACGCCCTTCAGCACATGGACCGGCCGGGGGCCGCCGCATCCCAGATGATGGTTGCCGACGACCCGGCCCCACCACTGGACCACTCCGACCCGCTCGTGCAATTCGCCGGGACCGCCCAATTCGCCGGGGATGAGGTCGCGTCCGCCGACGCCGCCGACCTTGAGCGAAGCGGCGAAGACCGCTTCGATCCGTTCCAGCCAGTCCGCATGCGGGACCGCGTCATCGTCGGTAATCGCCACCACTTCGCCCGTGACGTGGTCGAGGCCGGACGCCATGGCATGGATCACGCCGGGCTGGTCCACCAGCACGACATCGGGTGCGCGGTGCGGTGAAAACAACGGCGCGAAGCGTTTGACGGTGTCGATGGTCTCATCATCGTTCCGGCGCGCCACGATGACGACCTGATCGGCCGCCCTGCGCTGCCGGGCCAGTCCGGCAAGGCAGCGGGCGAGATCCTGCGGCCTTTTATAGGAGGGGACAAGGACGCTCATTTTCATCGGGAAGGTACCTCCTCTGGCAGCCGCTGCGGCGGCCCAGTGGCGCTCCGCCGCGATGGAGAAGCCGATGAAGCTCCAGAACATCGTTCCGATGAAGCCTGTCAGCGTATTCGTGAAGATCATCTGGACCAGGATCGACAGCGCCACGGCGTTGGCGACCGTGGCGAAGCCGTCGTTCTTGCTCCACTTGCGCTGGAACGCCGATCTCACCAGCAAGGCGACGCCGGAGATGTAGAGAATGCCGCCCAGCCAGCCGAGAACGAAGGGAACCTCAAGCAGACCGCTGTCGATGACGCCGTGCTCGCCCATCTGGCCGTTGTTGGCGAACTTGGTGGCGACGCCCGTGGCCCCGATCCCCATGCCGAAGGGATTGGACAGCGCGTCCATCACGAAGGTCTGGAAGAAGTGGACGCGGTCCTTATAGCTCTGGTCTTCCTTGGCCTGCGACCCGACCATCGTTTCAAGCCGGGTGGTCACCGTGGTGGAGACCTGCTCGATCGACAGCAGCGGCAAGGCGGAGACGATGGTCAGCACCACGGCGGCGATCAGCTTCGCGCGCTTCGACATGTCCATCTTGGCGAGCAGCATGAACAGACCCGCCGCGAAGCCGACCCAGGCGGCGCGCACCAGCGACAGCAGCAATGCCACCACCGCCGGCATACCCGCCAGCCAGGGCAGACGGCCGCTCGCACCCAAAGCCACCAGCAGGGAAGCGGCCAGCATGTCGGCATAGGGGCCGGGTGAATTGAGCGTGCCGAAGATGCGGACTTCAAAGGGTGCCGG
Organism: uncultured Alphaproteobacteria bacterium; assembly: GCA_963848585.1. Lineage (GTDB taxonomy): Bacteria > Pseudomonadota > Alphaproteobacteria > Azospirillales > Azospirillaceae > Skermanella. Next base: position 5,613 of record CAWKET010000030.1, read on the forward strand.
CTTGCCGATGCTGTCCATCTGGACGACGCGCATCCAGAAGGCGTCCCAGGGCGCCAGGAAGAAGAACTGGTAGATGCCGTAGCCGCCGACCACGGCGGCGCCCAGCAGGAACACCTGTTCGGTCGAAACCTTCAGCTTCTCATAGCTGCGCCAGCTGAAGGCGACATGGATGCCCATGATGACCGGCAGGAACCAGTTCAATGCGTCGAATGTCGCCGGGCTGAAGCCGGCAGTTCATGATCCCGATCGGGTACGCCAGCCCCAGTCCGACCAGGATCGGCGCGAACGGGAACATGTCGCGCTGGTTCAGCCGCGGCAGGAAGCGGATCAGGGTCACGATCATCAGCAGGCTGGCCACATAGGGCGCCAGCATGATCGGGCTGAATTCCGTCCAGCCGGAATGGAAATCGACCACGCGGCGCACGAACGGGGTGAGGAACCACAGCCACCAGACATGGACCAGATAGGCCGCCGGAAACCGCACGAACAGGATGGCGGCCACCATGAAAGCCAGCGGCGTATAGAAATAGCGTGCCGGCCCCGTCAACCCGGCCGAGCAGGACAGCAGCACGATAGCCCAGAAACCGCCGACGAAGAAAAGGCTGACCGGCACGGTCAGCTTCATCTGTCGGCGGCGTCCGGCAAGAGGGTGATCCATACTATGCGCCGTCATCAAAATGCTTCCTGATCTGTTATCCGGAACCTAATTGGCCCGCCGACGCCTGCTGCCGCTGGCGGAGCTGTTCCTGGTCATCCTGTTATCACAGGCTGGAACTATTCAAATAACCGGCAAGCAGATTAGTCCGAAGAAGAACGGAGATAAGAAAGTTCTACCGTCTTCGGGATGCGGCTTTGAAACGGGGTGAGCACTTCAGAATTCTTGGAAGCTGAAGAACTCGGATACAACGGTCTGGTCACGCGCCAAAAAATAGCTACCCGTTCGCTCCGGCTCGAGCTCCGAAGAGCGCGGCATGACATCCAGGAATCTCCCTCCAATGAGGATATTCCAGCATTTTAGGCAATTGCCGTAGCATCCGCGCCCGGTGCTTGGGATTGGGATTGGGACTTGTAGGTCGGCTCTGGAGTCGATCGATGTCGGTCTGAAGCGGCCCGACTACGGGCGCGTCGTATGTCGGCTGCCGCTTCGCTCAAGACCGACCTACGAGAAAGCCGTCCGATCTTCAACGCTCCGAAAACTACTTCCCACCAGCTCGACTAAACCGAACTTTAAAAACCGGGTGATATTCTTTATGACCTTGCCGAAACAAGCAGCCGACGCGCCGAACAACCGGCCGCCGCTTTCCCTGGTTTCCTCCAGGCGCATCACCGCCCTTCAGATCGGTATCGGCTGGTTCCCCGAAACGCCCGGCGGGCTGGACTGCGTCTATTATAATCTGGCGCAACACCTGCCCGACCGGGGAGTGGATGTCATCGGTCTCGTCGCGGGATCGGACAATGTGATCCGCGACAGCAAGGGAAGCGTCGCCAGTTTCGCCCGGCACGAGGACAATTGGAAATCAAGGTTGCGCGCCGTCCGGCGGTACGCCACGGAAGAGCTGAACGCCGGCAGGGCCGACCTGATCGCCAGCCATTTCGGCCTCTACAGCCTGCCGCTGCTGGACCATCTGCGGAAACGCCCTTTCGTGTTCCACTTCCATGGTCCCTGGGCATTCGAATGTGAAGCGGAAGGGGGAGGCATCCTTGCCACCCGCAGCCGCTGGCTGGTCGAAAAGGCGGTCTACCGCAATGCCGACCGCTTCGTCGTCCTGTCCGATGCCTTCGCCAATCTGCTGGAAACCCGCTACCGGGTCGCGCGCGAGCGTATCGACATCGTCCCCGGCGGCGTCGCCGACAGTTTCTTCAAGGCGTCGTGCTTCGCCGGAGGAAGCCCGTCTGGCCCTGGGCCTGCCGGCAGACCGCCCGATCCTTCTGACGGTCCGTCGCCTGTGCCGCCGCATGGGGCTGGAAAGCCTGATCGACGCCATCGCCGAAGTCCGCACGGCAGGTCCCCGACGTGCTTCTGCTGATCGGCGGCAAAGGGCCGATCGAAGCCGACCTGAAACGCCGGATCGAGGAGCGCGGGCTTGGCGACCATGTCAGGATGCTGGGCTTCATTCCCGGACGCCGACCTTCCGCTCTATTACCGGGCGGCCGATCTCTCGGTCGTGCCGACCGTGGCGCTGGAAGGTTTCGGCCTTGTCGCCGCCGAATCCCTGGCCGCCGGCTGTCCGGCCCTGGTCACGCCGGTAGGGGGGCTGCCGTCCGTGGTGGCGGAGCTTTCGCCCGATCTGGTGCTGGCGGACGCGACACCCGACGCCTTGGCCGACAGCCTGACCGGCGCCCTGAAGGGCAGGCTGAAGCTGCCCAGCCGGGCCGCATGCCGCCGCTATGCGCTGGATCGCTTCCAATGGTCGCTTGTCGCCGAACGGACGGCGCGGGTTTACCGCAAGGTTCTTGGGGTGCGCTCATGAAACCGCCGAATCGGTCCCTGAACATCGGGATGATCAGCTTCGCCTTTCACCGCGCCAACGGTCAGGGGCTGGTCAACTGCGAAATCGCCACCGCCGCCCTCGCGCGCGGCCACCGGGTCACGCTGTTCTGCGAGGAGGTCGATCCCGTCCTTGCGGCCATGCCGGGGGTCGAGGTGGTGAAACTCGGCGGCGGCAAGCTGCCGAGCCAGTTGCTCCGCGATCAGGCGATGGCGCTCCAGGCGACTTTGGCCGTGGCCAAGCGCCGGCACAGCCTGGACCTCGTCGTGACAAACGGCTTCTGCATGTGGGGCAGGAGCGACGTCAATGCCGTGCATTTCCTCCACCGCACCTGGGCACAGTCGCCGAACCACCCGTGGCGTCTGAAGCGCACGCCGGACAGCGCCTATCGCTGGCTCTACAGCCTGGCGAACTGCTGGTTCGAGCGTCATTCCTTCAAGCGGTCCCGGCATATCGTCGCCGTCTCCGAACCGCTCCGGCAGGAAGTGATCGAACTTGGTCTGGCCGCCCGACCGGGTCAGCACGATCTACAACGGCGTCGATCTCGCCCGCTTCCGTCCCGGTCCGCCGGAGCGTGAGCGCTTCGGCCTGCCATCGGGTGTTCCGATGGGGATCTTCGTCGGCGATATCCAGACCAGCCGGAAGAATCTCGACAGCGTGCTGAAGGCGCTGGTCGCATGTCCCCGGCGTCCATCTCGCCATTGTCGGAACGGCTGAGGGCAGCATGTTCCCGGCCATGGCCGAGCGGCTCGGCGTCGCCGACCGTTGCCATTTCATCGGGTTCCTCAAGCCCGACGATGTCGCAGCGGCCTTCCGCTCCACCGACTTCTTCATCTTCCCGTCCCGCTATGAGACCAGCGGCCTCGTCCTGCTGGAAGCGGCGGCCACCGGCCTGCCCGTCATCACCGCCCGCTCGGTCGGCGGTGCGGGCATCTTCGCTCCCCATGGCGGCGCTGATCGCCGATGACCCGGAAGATGTAGTCTGGCTGACGAACGCGATGATCCGGTTGCGCGATGATCCGCAACTGGCGGCCGATCTCGCCCGTGCCGCGCAGGCGATTGCGGAGCGCCAGACGTGGTCGGCGGCGACGGCGCGCTACCTCGACTTTTCGAGCGGCTCGCGGACAGCCACTCCCCGGCGAGCGTCCGCGATCGACCTAAGGCTGTCCAAAGGCGCTTGAAGACGCCGCCGGAGTATTCAACGGCGCGATACACTCCGGGCTTTTGAGCCTTTGAGGAGTAATACAAATCCCGGACTAAGCACGTGCAATAAATTTTGATAAAAAATTTTATAACGTATTTATCACAGGACGGCGCCGAGCCAGATAAGTCCATCCATACTCTTCGTCGATCATGCCTCGGACGTGGGTGGGGCCGAGCTGTCGTTGTTCGACACCGCGATGCATTGGAACTCGCCTTTGCACGTGGCCCTCATGCAGACCGGTCCCTTCGCGGATCTCCTGCGCTCCAACGCCGTGCCCGCCACGGTGATCGAGGCGGGGGCCGCTGTCCTGGGCGTCCGGCGCGGCGGCGGCTGGCGTCAGGGATTGCGGGCGGCAGCCGGCATCCCGGCACTGGCGTTCCAGCTCGCCAAGCTGGCCGAGGACTATGATGTCCTCTACGCCAACACGCAGAAGTCGCTGATCGTCGGCGGCCCGGCGGCGTGGCTGGCGGGCAAGCCGCTGGTCTGGCATCTGCACGACATCCTGTCGCCGGAGCATTTCTCGGCCATGAACCGGCGTCTGCCGGTCACGGTCGCGAACCGCTTCTGCTCCCGCGTCATCGCCAACTCCTCCGCTACCGCCGAAGCCTTCATCAGGGAAGGCGGCAACCCCCGCCTTGTCGGCATCGTGCCCAACGGCATCTCCAGCGCGCCCTTCAGCGGGACAGCGAGGACGATATCGCGGCACTGCGCCGCGAGCTCGGCCTGGAGGGCAAGAAGCTCGCCGGCATGTTCGGCCGTCTGGCGGCCTGGAAGGGCCAGCACGTCTTCATCCGCGCCGTGGCGGGCGTCCCCGATCTCCACGCCGTCATCGTCGGCGGCGCCCTGTTCGGGGAGGAAGCCTATGAGGCGGACCTGAAACGCCTGTGCGCCGAACTGGGCGTCGCCGGCCGGGTCCACTTCCTGGGCTTCCGCCGCGACATACCCCGCCTGATGCGGATGATGGACCTGATCGTCCACGCTTCCACCGCACCCGAGCCCTTCGGGCGCGTCCTGGTCGAAGCGATGCTGGCCCGGCACTCCGCTGATCGCCAGCAGGGCCGGCGGCGCGCTTGAAATCGTCCAGGACCGGGTATCCGGCCGCCTTGTCGCACCGGACGATGTGGCGGAACTGCGGCATGCCATGGCCGAAACCCTGGCATCGCCGGCGGCGGCATCCGCGATGGCCGCCAACGCTTACCGCGTGGCGATCGAGAAGTTTTCCACCGAGGTCATGATCGACGGCATCCGCCGCGAGATCGCCCTCGCACTGCCCGCCGCGGCATCCACGGCGCCGGCGGCTCCACAGCCATTTCCGGCTGACTTCATCAACACCACCAAACTTTGATTGAGGCGATAATGAGCGTCGAGATGCTCTCTTCCCCCATCAGCGAGCCGGCACCGGCCCAGCCCCGCCCGGCGAAAGGCGATGAAATCGACCTTGGCGCCATCGTAGCCGCGATCAAGCGCCGCCGTGGCACGATCCTGGGGCTGGCCGTGCTCTGCACGTCGATCGGGATCGGCGCCAGCTATGCCGTTAAACCGTCCTACTGGGCCGAAGCGGTGGTTTCGCTGAACGTCCGGGGTGCCGCCGTCACCGATAACCCCAGCGTCGTCGCCGACCTCAAGGTGGATAGCTCGATCATCCGCGGTGAGATCGACATCATCACGTCGCGCATCTCGGCCGGACGGGTCGTCGATGCGCTGGCCCTGAAGCCGGAACCGGTCGCGGAAGACGACGGCGCGCTGAAAGAGCGGTCTTCAGCGTCTTGGCCGCTCGATCGTCGAATCCGGCCTGTTCGATCAGGTCGCCGGACTGATCGGCCCCAACGACACCGTCGCCTCGCTGCGCCAGACCCTGGCGGCGCCGCCGGCGCCGGTGGCGCCCGTGGTCAGCGACCCGCGCGAAGAGATGATCAACACGCTGCTGGGCAATGTCAGCGCCAGCAACGACGGCCGGTCCTACAGCATCCGCATCGGCTATTCCGCGGCGTCCTCCGAGCAGGCGGCCCTGATCGCCAACGGCTTTCGCCAAAGAATACCTCGAAATGCAGCGGGACGAGAAAGTCCGCGAGACGCTCAACGCCAACGAATGGCTGAAGCGTCAGGTCCAGGCCCTGCGTGAAGACGTCCTGACCGCCGAAAGCCGTGTCCAGAAGCTTCAGGAAAACGCCGGCCTGGTCGATGCGACGCGCGGCGGGTCCGCCGTCAACCAGCAGATGACCCAGTTGAACGTCCAGCTCGTCGCCGCCCGCGCGGCGGTGACCCAGGCCGAAGCCAAGCTTCGTTCCGGCCAGGAACTGCTGCGCGGCGGCAGCGTCGAAAGCGCCGCCGGCGTGCTGGCGAGCCCGATGCTCCAGCTTCTGGCCCGCGACCAGACGGAGATCAAGCGCAAGCTGGCCGACATGTCGAGCCAGTTACGGCGACCGCCATCCGACCATCATCGGCATGCGCAGCGAACTGGCCTCGGTCGAGGCGCGCATCAAGGACGAGATCCAGCGCACCGTCCAGTCCCTGAACACCGATGTCGCGGTCGCCCGCGCCAGCGAGCAGAGCCTGCAGAGCCGGATGCGTCAGCTTGAGGCCAATTACGCCGACGGCGCCAAGGTCGAAATCCAGGTCCGCCAGTTCCAGCGCGAAGCCGACGCCGCCCGCGAGCTGTACCAGAACTTCCTTCAGCGCATGAAGGAAACCGGCGCTCAGGCCGAACTGGCCCGCCCGGATGCCCGGATCATCTCCGAAGCCGTCGAATCGCCGTTCCCCGCTTTCCCCAACCGCAAGCTGTTCGCCGTCATCGGTCTGGTGTTCGGCCTGTTCCTGGGCCTGTTCATCGCCTTCGTCGCCGAAAACATCCAGCGCGGCTTCAACGAGCTGGACGAGGTGGAAGGCGAAACCGGCATCCCCGGCTTCGGCAGCATCCCGCTGGTCCGTGGCCGCCGGAAGAACAACCCGGTCGATTACCTGCATCGAGAAGCCGATCTCGTCCTACTCCGAAGCGCTCCGCACCGTTCAGAGCCTGATCCACAGCGTCAGCCACAGCCGTACCGCCCGCGTCATCCTGGTCACGTCTTCGGTGGCGAGCGAAGGCAAGTCCACCTTCTGCGCCTCCCTGACCCGCCAGCTCGCCATGGGTCACCAGAAGGTCCTGCTGATCGACGGCGACCTGCGCCGCTCCCGCCTGCTGGAAGTTCTGCCCGGCAAGCCGTCCGTCACCCAGGACGAGGCGCCGGCCGACCTGATCGAAGTGCTGGAAGGCAAGCGGGAGTTCGGCGACGCCATCCGCGTCGATGAAGCGACCGGCCTGCACTACCTGGCGACGGCGCGGCACGAGGACAATCCGCAGCGCCTGCTGATGGGCCGCGAGATGCAGAACGTCATCACCCAGGCGCTCCGTCACTACGACCTGATCGTGATCGACGCTCCGCCCGTGCTGGCGGTCTCCGACGCCCTGGTCCTGGCCCGCTACGCCGATGCCAGCCTGCTGATGGTCCGCTGGAACAAGACCTCCCGCAAGCTGGTCCAGGACGCCATCAAGCGGCTGCGCGTCAGCGGCGTGAAGGTCTCCGGCGCTGTCATGACCATGGTCGATCTGAAGAAGAAGGCCCGCGGCGGCTACGACGACTACAGCTACCGCAATCCCTATTACGCCGACTGATCCTTGATCCGGGCCGGCCGTCACGCCGGCCCGGCGTCTATCTTTACATCAGGAAATTCATTCATGAAGGCGTGGCGGTTTATTTTCAGCGGCGGCAGCGTTGCCGCGGCGATTCAGACATTCGGCGCCCGGCTCATCATTCTCGCGATGAACCTCGCCACCGGAATTCTGACGGCGAACCTGCTGGGGGCCGAGGGCGGGGAGAGCAGGGGGCCATGGCCCTCTGGCCGTCGGTCCTGATGCCGATCCTGATAGTCGGCCTGCCGATGTCGCTCGTTTACAATTCCAGAAGGTCCAAACGCTTCGCGCGCCGATTACTTCTACGGCGCGATCGGCATCGCGCTGGTCCTCGGCACCGCCGGCGGGATCATCGCGGCCTTGGCGATGCCGCTGATCCTGACCGGCTACAGCGCCGGATGTGGTCTTCGGCGCGCAGGGCCTTGTGCTGATGCTGCCGCTGACGCTCTGCAATACACTGGTCTACAGCGTTTACGAATCGCGGGGCGAGTTCGGCTGGATCAATGTCGCGATGCTGGGCCAGACGCTGGCCACGCTCGTGCTCCTGGCGGTGCTCGGGCTACATGGGCGAACTGACCTCCGTCCGCAGCGCCTATTGCTACGTCCTGCCGCCGCTTTGCTTCGCCCTGGTCTTCGGCATCAGGATCGTCCGGGACATGCCGTTCTCGATCCGGCGGGCGAAAGTGGCGGCGCGCCGCATGATCGGCTACGGCCTGCGGTCCTATGGCATCGACGTCATGGGCGTGGTCTCCGCCTATATCGACCAGATCCTTCTGGTGGCCCTGCTGGCCCCGGCGGAACTGGGCATGTATGTCGTCGCCGCCAGCCTGGCGCGGATGCTCCACATGATCAGCGGCGCCACCTCCACCGTGCTGTTCCCCAAGGTGGCGGCGCAGCCGCTGGATCAGGTGATGACATACGTCTCGCTCAGTTCGCGGGTCACCACGACGGTTACCGGGCTGATCGCGTTGGCGCTGGGGCTGGCGGCGCCGATCCTGCTGCCGGTGGTCTACGGTCCCGACTTCGCCGCCGCCGTCTATATCTTCCCGATCCTGCTGGCCGAAGCCGTCCTTTCCGGAACGGTCAGGATCATCGGCCAGGGGTTGATGGGGGCGGGGCGGCCGGGCACCATCACGATGGTCCAGGGTTTTGGCCTTGCCTGCGTGCTTCCCCTGATGGCTCTGCTGGTGCCGCCCTATGGCGTCATGGGTGCCGCGGTAGCGATGCTGCTGAGCACCCTGCTGCGGCTCGCCTTCATCGCGGCCAGCTACGAGATCCTGCTGCGCCGCCGGATGCCCGGCCTGCTGATCCGCCGCAGCGACGTCAGCTTCCTCTACCGCCGCATCGTGAGCTGACCGGTACGACCCGGAGGCGGTAGAACAGGATGCGGTTACACCCCTATGCGGAAGCCCGTTTGTTCATCCTCTCCGGCTCGAATACCAGAAATAAATAGGTATGCGGAATAGATCGATTTTTACCCTTCGTAATCCGCGACCTCGGCCTGTGACAAAGTTAAGATAAATAATTGCCAAATAGCTAGAGAGGCGAGTTTGTCATGCCGTTCGATAGTAGCGGTTTCCTGGCGGAAAAAGCGCGCGTCGCTGTGATCCATGACTGGCTCTACACCTTCGGCGGTGCTGAGCGGGTACTGGAACAGATCCTCGCCGTCTTCCCCAATGCCGATGTCTTCAGCCTCTTCGACGTTCTGCCTGAAGACCAGCGCGGTTTTCTCGGCGGCCGTAAAGTGAAGACGTCATTCATCCAGAAGCTCGTCAAGCCCAACAGCAATCACCGTTTCCTTCTTCCTCTGATGCCGATCGCGATCGAGCAGTTCGACCTGTCCGACTACGACCTCGTGATCTCCAGCTCCTACGCCGTCGCCAAGGGGGTGATCACCGGACCCCGGCAGTTCCATGTCAGCTATGTCCACTCGCCGATGCGCTACGCCTGGGACCTCCAGCACGAATATCTGCGGAATTCCAAGCTGACCACCGGCGTGAAGGCGTGGATGGCGAAGCTGCTGCTTCACAAGATGCGGCTGTGGGACATCCGCACCAGCAACAGCGTCGATGCCTATATCTCCAACTCCAACTTCGTTTCCCAGCGGATCTGGAAGCTGTACCGCCGCCCCGCCAAGGTGATTTCCCCGCCGGTCAACCTCGACCGCTTCCGTCTTGGCGACCGCAAGGGCGACTTCTACTTCACCGCTTCCAGGCTGGTTCAGTACAAGCGGATCGACATCATCGCCGAGGCTTTCTCGAAGACGCCGGAGCGCCGCCTGATCATCGCCGGCGAAGGGCCGGAGATGAACAAGATCAAGGCGATCGCCGGTCCCAACGTCGAAATCGTGGGCCATGTCGATGCCGCCCGCATGACCGAACTGATGCAGCAGGCCAAAGCCTTCGTCTTCGCGGCGGAGGAGGACTTCGGCATCGTCCCGCTGGAGGCGCAGGCCTGCGGCACTCCCGTCATCGCCTATGGCCGGGGCGGCGCTCTGGAAACCGTGCGCGGCCTGCTGAACTCGCCTCAGCCGACCGGCATGTTCTTCAACAAGCAGACCAGCGACAGCATCGTCGAGGCGGTCGATCTGTTCGAGCAGATGGCATCCCGCATCACGCCGCAGGCGTGCCGGGCCAATGCTCTGCGCTTCAGCGAGGAGCGGTTCCGCGACCGATCTCCTGACCTTCGTGACCGAGGAATTCGACCGCTACTTCCAGCATCAGGACGGCTTCCAGCCGGAAACCGCGCCCGAGATCGAGTGGCTTGAAAAGCGACTGACCTCCCAACCCAGCCAAGCCGCCTGACCGCGGGGTAAAGCCCGATTCAGGGCCGAGCACCCTGAATCTACCTGAATTTTTCAACCTTAAGATGTAGCAACTGCTGACTGGGCATCCATTGTCATGCCCGAGAGGACGAACATGAACTTGGGTGAAGCAATCAATGATGCCGTCAAACAACCGGTCCGGCGTCGCACCCCTGCCACCGCCAGACAGGCTCTCGACAGCTCGTCTGATCGAGCCGGTCGGCCCGGTTCCCTTCAACCGCATCTTCCTGACCGGCGAAGAGCGGTCCAGCCTCGCCTCCGTCTGCGAAGGCGGCAATGTCGCGACCGATGGCCGTGCCACGGCCCGCGCCATCGAAGTCCTGAAATCCCGGCTGGGTCTGCGCCACGTCCTTCTGACCCCGTCCTGCACGCTGGCGCTGGAAGCCATGCCGCGGGTGCTGGGCATCGGGCACGGCGACGAAGTGATCATGCCGTCCTTCACCTTCTGCTCGACCGCCAACGCCTTCCTGCTGGCCGGCGCCACGCCGGTCTTCGTCGATGTCCGGGCCGATACCCTGACGATGGACGAAGATGCTGTCGAAGCCGCGATCACGCCGAAGACCAAGGCGATCTGCGTCGTGCATTACGCCGGCGTCTGCTCCGACCTGGACCGGATCGCGGAAGTCGCGGCCCGCCACGGCATTCCCATGGTGGAGGACGCGGCACAGGGCGTCGGCGCCTTCTACAAGGAGCGGGCGCTGGGCGGCATCGGCGACATGGGCGCCTACAGCTTCCACCACACCAAGAACCTGATCGCGGGCGAGGGCGGCGCTCTCATGCATCAACAACCCGGTCCTTGACGATCTCGCCTGCAATTACCGCGACAAGGGCACCAACCGGCGTCAGTTCTTCCGTGGTCAGGTCGATAAATACACCTGGGTCAGCCCCGGCTCGTCATTGGCCATGAGCGAGATCGTGGCCGCATATCTGGCGCCGCAGCTCGAAGCCATGGACCTGATCACCGCCCTTCGCGGCGCCGCCTACAACTACTATGCCCAGGGGCTCCGGCGGCTGGCGCGCAAGGGCTGGCTGACCCTGCCCACCATCCCCAGCTATGCCCGCAGCAACTACCACATCTTCCACATCATGCTGGAAAGCCAGGACACCCGCGACCGGCTGCTGGACTTCCTGCGGAACTGCGGCGTCCAGGCGACCACCCATTTCGTCCCGCTCCATTCGGCTCCGATGGGCCTCGCCCATTGCAGGACCGCCGGAGCGCTGCCGGTGACCGAGCATTCGGCCAACTGCATGCTGCGCCTGCCCCTGTTCGCCGACATCTCCCGCGGCGAGCAGGACAAGGTGATCGAGGCCATCCGCACCTTCTTCCTGGGTTGACGGCATCGGCGAATGAAAAAGCTGATCAGCGTCTGCATCCCCACATATGGCCGCTCGGTTTATCTTCAGACCGCTGTCAGGTCGGTCCTGGAGCAGGACCACCGGCCGTTGGAGATCCTGGTCGGCGACAACTCGCCGAACGCGGAGAACCACGCCTTCATCGCATCGCTTCCCCGCGATGAAGGCGTGTCGGTGCGCTACCTGCCCAACGAGACCCGGCTGGGGCAGGCGTCCAACGTCAACCGCCTGCTCAAGGAAAGCCGGGGCGACTGGATCGTCATTCTCCATGATGACGATTTCCTTTTCCCCGGCGCGCTGAGCCGTCTGTTCGAAGCCGGCGGCGCATCCGGATGCAATCGCGGCTTTCGGCCTTCAGGCGATGGTCGATAAGGACGGCATCTTCGACTGGAAGGCTTCGGCCGCGTCCAACCGCGATTTCGGGCGGACGGCGGAAGCGGCGGGCGCGCAGACCTCGCGGCTGGCGAGCGCCGTCAGCGGGCAGTTCCCGAACAACGCGTTCCTGCTGAAGGGCGAGATCGCCCGGCAGGTGCTGTACAACGGCTATGACGATGTCAAGGATGCCTGCGACTACGATTTCGGCATCCGGGTCGCCTGTCTCCGGCGGCCGGGACCTTCGTCCTGATCGACGATTATGTCTCCGCCTACCGGGTCTGGGGCGCTCAGATATCGAAGGCTTCCAGCACCGGCATCGCGGCATTGCGCCTGCTGAAGGCGCTTAAGCCGCAAACGCCCGAGGAAGCCGCCGCCGTCCGGCGCGCCATCGCCCGGCACGTCCCGATCGCGCTCAGCGAGCATGCCCGCGTCCATGAACGCCTGTCGCCTCGCTGAAGCTGCTGTTTTCGCCCTCATACTGGGAAAGCTCACGGCTGTCCCAGGCGCTCTACCACATCATGCTGATCGTCTCTCCCGGCATGGTGCGGACCCTGAAAACCCGGCTGCGATCCTGATCCAGTCCAACGATCTCAAACCGCTGGAGCACTCCATGCCGAGCGTGTATTTCCACACTCCGCCCATCGAAACCGATCCTCAGCAACCACATATCCGCACGTCGCCATAGCGCTCTGCGAGGGCTTGGCGGCCCTCGGATTCTCCCTTTACGCGCCGCGTCCCTATTGGCGGACGTCGGCGCAGACCAACGAAACCCTGTTCAAGTACGATCCGCGCGTCGGCCCCGACGACTGCGACATCGTGCTGTTCGAGTTCGGGCTGATCCAATACTACAACGGCCTCGAGCTGATCCGGAACCTGAAGCCCAATCCGGCGCAGGTACGGGTATTCATGCATCACACCGATCACAGCAGTCTGGACCAGCGCCGGCTGGCGCGCTTTATGCCGAGCAAGTTCGACCTGATCCTGAGCGCCCACGCTCGGTGGATCAGAAGCTGCCCGCCAACGTCAAGCCGTGGGCCTTGGGTCTGGCGCAGCGCCAGATCGGCGAGTTGACCAATGTGCCGCCGTTCGGCGCGCGCGAACGGACCTTGCGCTACAACTTCCGCCACATCGGCAAGATGCAGTCGGTCCGCCAGGCGGCCCAGGATGTCTTCTATCCGATCTCCGACGCGGCACTTCCCGCCACGTTCTCCGCCATGGGGACGCCGGAGGAAGCCTATCATAACATGATGTGGAAACAGACCGGCCGCCGCCACACCCCGGTTTTTTATGAAGAACTGATGTTGGTAACGGCGACCTCGTCGTTCTGCGGCTGGTTCATTCCGTCCTGGCCGCGCAACCAGGCCAGCCCGCTGTTCATCCTGCTGTGGCGCCTGATGCGGCGGTTCGATCTGCGGAGCAACCGCATTACCATGTGGGATAGCTGGCGTTTCTGGGAAGCGATGGCGGCCGGCTGCGTCAGCATCCATGCCGATTTCGACAAGTACGGCATGGCGCTACCCGTACGCCCAACCAACTGGGAGCACTATATCGGCATCGACTTCGATCGCCCCAAGGATGCGATCGACCGGATCATCGCCGAGCCGGAAGTGCTGGAGCGCATTTCTCCCAGGGCCGCGCCTGGGCGCTCAAGCATTACAGCCCGGTTCCCGTGGCCGAGCGCTTCCTTGGCCTGATCGGGCGGGAGGCGCCGCGAGCGAACAACGTCAGGGCCATGGCTGGCTGAACCCATCCCGGAAGCACCGGCCAAACCCCGCTGGCAAACTGGCTGGCGGGGTTTTTCGCATTTCCGCCAAATCATATGCCAAAAGGCATAGTGGTAAAAAATAAATCGCCAGAAAGTCAGCACCGCATACGAGGTAAAGCTGTACTGACCTGTCCATTTGTTTCATCATACCGGCAGAAAAAGCTATTTGGGCATATGATGAAAATATTCAGGTGGTTAACCAAAATAAGCCTCTCATACTCGTTTCGGTGGCGGCCATAGCTATGAAATTGCCGCACCGCCTCCTTACTGTTGTCGCTTTGGCGTTGGCGCCGATTTCCGCCTTGCAGATTTATTCTGCCTTCCGCTTGGAAGAACAGCAAACCCTCGCGACTTTTGCGGAAGCCCGTCGCGTTCTGCAACTGATCGACGACGAACAGGCTGGCATCGTTGCTGGCATCAGGCATATCTTAATAACGGTACGGCAGGCTCCGGCAGTTATCGATCAGAACTGGACCAGATGCCAACAAATGATGGATCGACTGAGAAAAGAATATCCGTCCAATCTTGATGTTTATGTTACCGATAAAAAGGGTATCGTCGAATGTTCGTCGGACCGGCCCGCCATCGGAATTGATGCTTCCCTGCAGGGCGGGCGCACAGGTTTTAAATTGAAGCAGAGACGAAATTTGCTTGATTTCGGCGAGTATTGATTCCTCGTTACTGCCATCACGCAGCGGTGATTTGCCGCCTATATCCGCAGGCATTCAGCCCAGTCGGAGACAGCGCATGCTGGCAAGAATTTGTCGGGCCTTTGCCGGGATCAAGGACTACCGCAGGGGCGACGTCAAGCATCCGATCTTCAGTTTGCTGACCATCCTGTTGCTGGCGAAGGTCGCCGGCTGTTACGGATGGGACGCGGCGGCCACCTGGGCCGAGGCGCATTTCGACCTTCTTCGCCAGCATCTGCCGCTGTGGCGCAAGGCGCCGGGCGCCGACACGTTCCGGCGGGCAGCCGAAGCCTATGGTCTGCAGGACTTTCTCGACGCGATCACGATTGAAGGCGATGCCGTGCACATCGATGGCAAGCGCGCCCGCGCCGCCAACCACGGCGGCCAGGTCCACCATTTCCTTGAAGCACTGTGCGCGGGACAGGTGATCGGCCTGGTGGAGACCGGCGCAGGCGCCGAAGGGCCAGCTATCGAGACGCTGGTGCGCAGCCTCGATCTAGCCGGCAAGCTCGTCACGATCGACGCGGCGGCGACCACGCCGGCCGTGACGGCGGCGGTACGCGAGCGCAAGGGCGACTACCTGATCGCCGTGGCGGGCAATCAGCCGACCCTGCTGGAGCGGATGGCGACGGCGTTCGACGAGACGCCGGGACACGCGCATCGGACCAGGGACCGCGGCCACGGACGCCACGAGACGCGCCGCGCTCGAACGATCACCACCCCGAAGATCGTCGCCCGGGTGACCGGCACGGCCAAGATCCAGGATATCCGCTGCCTGTGCCGCATTGAGCGCACCCGCATCACCCAGGATGGGATCGTCACCACGGTGCACTACCACATCAGCAGCCGCGCGCTGACACCGCGCGAGTATGCTCGGCGGGTCCGGTCCCACTGGCGGATCGAGGCCCTGCACCACGTCCTCGATGTCTCGCTGCATGAGGACGCCTGTCGGATCTGCGACGCGGCCGGCGTCGTCGGCTTCCTGCGCCGGCTCGCCTATGCCGTCATCGCCGAGAGGCGCGGCAAGAAGACCTTCGCGCAATATTCGCAGATGATGCACGCCAACCCGACGCCGCTGCTCAACAGCCTGACGTCGTCCCCGTAAGGCGCCCAAGCCCCGGTCGGCTCCCTCGACCTGACCGGACACCGTAGATTAATCTTCCAGCCAGCACGCGACGCCATCTCTGGCTGTCCAGTCGTACGACCGCCTCACCCGGATATCAATCACGCGAGCCAGTGCCGCGGCAGAATAGACGGGATCTGTACAAAAATTGAAGTTACAGAATAATTTTCAAAAATCAGCTAAGTTGTCTGCGCCCTCCCTGTGCTTCCATGCGGCAGCATGTGAAGGAGGCGCTTGCCGGCACTGAATTTTTCATCGGCGGGCAAATAGTGCCACAAGACAAAGCGCAAGATCGCTTTGCCATTCTCGGTGCCCTACCAGGATCCTGAAACCGGCGCCGTGCTGGGTGCCGTTACCGCTCTGCTCGATCTTGGATGGCTGGACGATTATCTGGCCGCCAAGCCGCTGCCGCCATCCTCCACACTGACGATGGCGGACCGCGACGGCTTGATCATCGCTCAGGTTCCCAAGGAGGCTGAAGCCGTGGGAACCAGAGCTTCCCGATCGTCTCATGGAGTTGTTCAGCCGGAACAGCCGGGACATAGAGAAGATCGTGGACGACGATGGCATCGAAAGACTGGTGGCTTATTCTCCGCTGCATGCCGGGCAGGAAGGGCTGTTCCTGGCGCTGACCATCGATAACTCCGTGAGCTTGCATCAGATCCGGAAGGACCGGAATTGCGCTTTGCTGCTGCTGCTCAGTCTGGCCGCGGCCACCGCGATCGCCATGATCTGGATGGGGGACGCTATGTCAGTGAGCCCGCGGCCAAAGCTCGCCGATGCGGCGGTCCGGCTGCGCGCCGGCGATCTGACCGCCCGTGCGGCTCGTCTCTTCCGAAGCCGGCGAGTTCGCGGCCCTGGCGGATGATTTCAACGCCATGGCCTCGGCGCTGGATGCGCGCGAACGTGCCCTGCAAGCCAGCGAGAGGCCAGCATCGGGCGGTTTTTGAAACGGCGGTCGATGCCATGGTCGTAATCGACGACAAGGGCATCATCCAGACCATCAATCCTGCCGCCGCCGATACTTTCGGCTATTCCAAATCCGATCTGATCGGCAAGAACGTGTCCATACTGACGGGCGAGGAGCATCGCAGCCGTCACGACGGATATCTCGGCAATTATCTTCAGACCGGAATTCGGCGGATCATAGGCATCGGCCGCGAGGTGGAAGGCCGCCGCAAGGATGGCTCGCTGTTTCCGCTGGAGCTTTCGATCGCCGAATGGCGGGGGCAGGATGGGCAACGGTTCTTTACCGGGATCATGCGGAATATCACCGCCCGGCGCACCGCGGAGCGGGAGGTGGAGGAAGAGCGCAACCGCCTGCGCCGGATCATCGAGGGCGCTCCTTTCCCGGTGATCGTGCATGCCGAGGACGGTCAAGTCCTCCACATCAGCCGGACTTGGCTGGAAATCACCGGATACAGCCGGGAAGAACTCGCCACCATGGACGATTGGGTGGCGCGGGCCTACGGCGCCATGGGAGGTCGATCCGGAAACCTCCATCAGGACGGACATCGAACGGCTCTATTCTGCTGGACCGGCCGATCGACGAAGGTGAATACGTGATCCGGACCGCCGAAGGTAAAAAGCGCATCTGGGCGTTTCGCTCCGCTCCGGTCGGCGAGGAGCAGGTCCGGCCGCCGGCTGGTGGTGAGCATGGCCGCCGACATCACCGAGCGGCGCGACGGGGAGGAGCGCATCAAGCTGCTGATGCGGGAGGTGGATCATCGGGCCAAGAACGCCCTCATGGTGGTCCAGTCCATCGTCCATCTGTCCCGTTCCGAAGACCCGGAGAAATTCTCCGAAGCCGTCGAGGGGCGCATCCAGGCCATGGCGCGCGCCCATTCCCTGCTGGCGGATGCGCGGTGGTCCGGCGCCGACCTTCAGCGGCTGCTGACGGATGAGCTTGCCGCCTATGCCGACGAGAGGGTCGATCTTTCCGGTCCGCCGATCTCATTGCGGCCGGAGGCGACGCAGGCGGTTTCGCTGGCGCTGCACGAGCTGGCGACCAACGCGCTCAAGCACGGCGCATTGTCCGAGGAGGATGGGCGGCTGAGCATTTCCTGGTCCTATACGGAGCCTGGAGGAACGCTTACCATCCAATGGCAGGAAACCGGCGGCCCTCCAATCCATGGGGAGCCGGTGCGTCATGGCTTCGGTACCGTCTTGCTCCGCCAGGTGGTGGAGTTGCAGTTGGGGGGCGCGCTCGACCTCGATATGGCTGACAGGACGGCCTGTTCTGCCACCTTTCCATTCCCGGCGACACCTGGCAGGCCAGCGGCGTGATGGAAACCATCTCCGTCGGCGTCATCAAGGCCCCCATTCAACTGCCGGCCCATGCCGGCCGCCGGGTGCTTGTGGTGGAAGATGAAGCGCTGACGGCCATGGCGCTTCAACAGTTGCTGGAAGATGCCGGCTATATCGTCCTGGGTCCCGTCGGCAGGGTCGAGGATGCCCTCGACCTTCTCAGGTCGGGTCCGCCCGATGCCGCCGTTCTCGACGTCAATCTGTTCGGCGCCACGGTGGACCCGGTCGCGGCGATGCTGGAGGACATGGGGGTGCCTTTCCTCTTCTGTACCGGCTATCACAGCGGCGCCACCGCCGGAACCCGCCACCCCTATGCGCCGGTGCTCGGCAAGCCGGTGAATGCGAACAACCTGCTGAACGCGGTCAGCGGGCTGATATCCAATAAGCATCGCTGTGACTGCGCAGCCGACAAGTCGGGCGCCCAGATGCAACGGCTAGAGCATCATGCCGCCCGAGATCAACTGGTCGGCGCGGTGCCCGCCGTCATGACGCGCGGGCGGGTCGACCAGCTCGCTGTAGACCATATCCACGTTCCGTATCATGTGCTCCAGCCGGAAGCGGTCCAGATCCTCCACGGCGCCGCGGCTCAGCTCCGCCGCCTTTTCCGGATCGGTCAGCGCCGTGACCAGGGCATCGCCCAGCGCCTTGACATCCATCGGCGGCACCAGCAGACCGGCCTTGCCATAGTTGAGCAGTTCCGGAACGCCGCCGACCTCGGTGCCCACGATCGTGCAGCCCATCTCCCGCGCTTCGATCAGAACCAGCGGAAAGCTGTCCAGCCGCGATGCCAGCACGAAGACCGTCGATTGCCGCATATAAGCCTGGAAATTGCTGCGGAAGCCCAGAAAATGCACCCGGTCGCGGCTGTTCAGGGCGCCGCCTGCCGCTTGAACTCGCCCATATCAGGCCCGTCGCCGATCAGGTAGAGGCTGGCGTTGGGGACCGTCCGCGTCACGGCCTCGAAGGCGCTCAGCAGTTCGGTGATGCCCTTGCGCTGGAACATGCCGGCGACGGTGACGATGGACGGCTGGTCCAGTTGGGGCGGCGTGCCTTCCCATAGGCGGTGTAGCGGGGGCTGCCGATCACCGCGTTCTCGACAAAGCGCATCTTGTGGGCCGGAAGCCCCAGCTTGATGAATTCGTTGCCGACTTCCTTGCTGACCGCGATGGTCCGGTCGGCGATCCGCATCACCTTCGAGCTGCGCTGATGCAGGCTGTGAAGATGGCCGACCACCGAATAGGAATGGAACGGCTTCAGCATCGTGGCGAGCACGGTGCCGGTCATGTTGTGGCAATGGACGATATCGGGCTTCTGGGCCGACACGATGGCGTTGAAGCGGTAAAGCGCCTTGGGCACGTTGCCGAGCGACCGTTTCTGATCCAGGAACAGGTGGCGGATGCCCATCGTCCGCAGCAGTTCCTCATACTCTCCGCCGGCCGACGCCACGGTCACATCGTGGCCCGCCATCGCTTGGCCGCAAGCTATATCCAGTGCGGCATTGATGATGCCGTTGCCGAGATTGCGGACGTCGTTCAGAACGTGAATTATCCGATACATAGTAAGTCCTGGGTAATTCCGGCGGGAGCGCCCCGGCCGTCCTGTCTCAAGGACAGGCTTTGGTGAATGCTAGTAGGCGTTGCGGTCTCCGAAGACGCAGCCGACCGTCTTCAGGAGGATCTTTATGTCCAGGGCCAGCGACCAGTTGCCGAGATACCGCAGATCATTGTCGAGCCGACCCTGGGCATGCTCCATGCTGTCGACCTCGCCACGGAAGCCGTTGATCTGGGCAAGCCCGGTAATGCCCGGCTTGACCCGGTGGCGCTGGGCGTAGTGCTCGACCGCTTCATGGTAGAGCTGGTCGCCCACCTTCATCGCCGTGGCGTGGGGGCGGGGTCCCACCAGCGACATGGTTCCCATGAACACATTGAAGAGCTGCGGGATCTCGTCGAGGCTGGTGCGGCGCAGGATGCGGCCGACCTTCGTGACGCGCGGATCGCCGCGGGTCGTTCGCTGCGCACCGCTGACATCCTGCTTGTGGACATACATGGAGCGGAACTTCAGGACGCTGATCTCCTCGTTCTGAAAACCGAAGCGCCTCTGGCGGAACAGGACGCCGCCGGGGCTTTCCAGGGCGATCGCCGCCGCGATGAAGCCGAACAGCGGCAGCAGCGTCAGGATCAGAGCCCCCGACCCGAGGATATCGAGCGTCCGCTTGGCCAGTTCGTCCCAGTTCCTGACCGGCTTGTCCCTGATCTGCACCGCCACCCAGCCGCCGAACCGGCTGATCAGCGCCTGTTCCGGCTTCTCCGGGATGGCGGCCCGGCCGAGCAGGCGGATATCCGCCGCCAGCCCGTCGAGAAGCGCCAGGATGCGCTCGGCCGCGGCCGGATTGGCCGGGGCGTTCTCGATCAGGACCGTCCTGATGCGATGGCGGACGCACCAGTGGCGCAGATTGCCCATGCCGCCGATGAAGGGCGTGGCGCTGTCGCGGTCCACTTCGCCGGCGGAATTGAAAGTCCCGACCAGATCGAACCCGGTATCGGTCCGGTCGGCGAAGTAAGCCGACATTTCCCGCAGGAACG
This sequence comes from uncultured Alphaproteobacteria bacterium, assembly GCA_963848585.1. Taxonomy (GTDB): domain Bacteria; phylum Pseudomonadota; class Alphaproteobacteria; order Azospirillales; family Azospirillaceae; genus Skermanella. The sequence goes on from CAWKET010000030.1 coordinate 25,994, forward strand.
GCGTCGATCCGATCACGACGGTCCGCTTGGCAAGCAGCGAGCGGAAACTGCGCTTGCCCGCGAACCAGAGGACCAGACAGCGCCAGCTCACGATGAGCCATGCGGCCGCCAGAAACCACCAGCCCAGCATCGGCAGCGTCATGGGACCGGCTCGGCGATCGACCATAGAATACCGAAGGTCAGGACGAGACTGGCGCAGAGTGCCGACAGGGTCCGCAGGATATGGCTGGGCAGGGCCTTCAGCGAGCCTTCGGCATGGGAGCGGAACATGCGGGCGCATAGCATAAAGACGAGCATGCTGATGGTCAGCGTGGAGGCATGCGCCGTCCATGGCCCGTGACCGCGATGGATGATGGCGAAAACGAAAGACCCGGCGATGGCGAGCGCCAGATAATCGCAGACGGCAACCACTTCCGTGCTGAAGGACCTCTGGTCGACCAGGAAGGATGGGCGGTTCAGGACGCTGACTTGATCGACTTCAACGTTGCCGTGTGGAAACTGGAGTGACATGCGTGCTCCGCATTCGCTTAAGGCGGGTTCGAGCACATTTACATGAAGAATCACTGAAGAGAATGAGTGCGAATGGAGCGCCGGTGAATAGTCCCGGAGGTCCGCGGAGTTAATACCGCCGAAAATTCCTGACGCTCCCTGACTTGCCGGAAGGGCCATCTCTCCAGACGGTAACTCAGCTCTGAAAAATTCCAAAAAGAGAAGGAACCCAAAAGTCGCCATCATGATTTTGGAAACGACGACGCGATTACCTGCCCCAACGGAAGCCGGGAGGATTTACCCCATCCATCTCCCGCGCCTGCTCGGGAAACTCCCTCCAAAGAAAATAAAATTTGACATTACTGCATACAAATGTGCCGTGGCACGACGCATAGGCGCGGCATAAGCTTGTATGAAATTTGTGATTTGGTTGTGCCGGAAAGGGATACATGCAGTCGGCACCAACTTTGGCTTTGGGACGTAATGAATGGAAACCACCGCGATCATCGCTCTCACGTTGACATATCTGGCCGGGATCGCATGGTTCTCGCTGGCTCAATGGATCGCGATCGAACTGGATGGCGAGCGCCGCATCGGCGTCTCCATCAGGGTCGTGCTTGCCGCGGTATGGCCACTGACGATCCTGGTCGCAACCTGCGCCGTTCTGGCCCGCCAAATCTCCGACCAGAATTCGGCAGCCGCCCCCTGGCGCGCCAGCACTTCAGCGGAGCCCGGCGCACCGCCGCATCCAAAACCAGCCCCGACGCCCTCGTACAGCCTCTTCTCCCCCAGGGACGCCAAGGAAACGGTCCGCGTAAGAGCTGGTCCATTGTCCATAAACTCACTAAGGCGCTGACCCGTTCAAGTCCGAGGAAGGAGTAGAACGCCACCTGGCAAGGACGACATGGCTGTGGAACGATGAAATCCGGCCAGCCGTTCGGACTCGAGAAAGAACGTGCTGGCGGCGATCAATTTGGCATCTCCGCCGCCGATCAGTCCGGCTATCCAGAGCATGACGAGGACAGCGATAAGTTCCGCGCGGCGGCTGCGGTATCGCCTCATGCCGATGCGCTGACCATCAACAGTGAAAAAGTGGGGGAGACCAAGAAGGGTGAAGTGCGAGAGATGCAGGTGTCGGTATAACCTGGCGGTCGACATATGCGACAGTTATCGGAAGTCTATCGGCAGTCACGACATCGGCCGCTACGCTAATTGAAACACCTGGATATTCATGCTGCCAAAAAAACCAGTTTGTTGAATGTGTGATGGTTGGTTATTGAATGTAAAATTGAACTGTCTAGTTTGAATTTGTTGATATCTTCCTCTTGTTGGTTCATGTCTGGTTGTTTGTTCTCCCTCGTTGTTGATGAAATGAATGTGCTTTAATTTTGTGTTAACTTCAAACTATCGATAGGTGTACCTAATGCTACCTCCAACGATTTAGAGAAACCAAGATGCCGGCTAAAGTATTGATTATACGTGATTTTCAGAGCCATCCCAGCGCTTCTGTCTACTTGCAATGAAGCCAAATTTAATAAAATCTTAAGTATTATCCTGATAGCAAGAGTTCGACGTATGACGTCAGGCCTTCGCTCCTGCGAAGGAAAGAGCGAAGCCACGCTTCGTGCCCAGCGGACTTGTCTGGCGACGCCTTCCGCTTGCGGGTAGATTTCGTGACGCTGGCGGGAGTGCAGCCGCCGCATCGCAGTGGAGTGTCCATTGAAGGTGCGGTTCCGCCGGCGGCGGCGGGGAAAATCCGGCAACGGCGCGCTTGGCGAATTCGGAACCCTGCTCAGGCTGGTATTCGGGTCGGCAGCGGCTACCGTGGCGGCATATCTGGACAGGCTGGACCCCGCTTCGCGGGCCAGGGCCGGCAGCGGGACGGAGGATGCGGGCGCGACGGTCATGCGCCTTCGCCGCCAGCTTGCCGCGGCAAAGGCGCAACGCGAGTCGCTGGTTTCCGAGATCCTCCGCTATGACAAGGCGCGGGAAGTCATGACGGCCCAGATCGCCGCCGAGCCGGATCTTGAACGGCGGTCAGCCCTGCGCCTTTCCCTCGAAAGCCTGGAGGAGAGGCTGACCGCTCTGGCTCGACGAGCATGATGAACTGGTCGCCACGATCAGCCGTCTGGAAGCGGATCTGGCTTTCTTCGACGCGGCCTTCGGCAATGAAGAGCAGGAGCAGCAGCGGGACACGACGGCCGATCAGCCGGCGATTCCGGACCGGCCGCGGATGCCAGAACGCGGGAGGCCCTGGCCGCCCTTGGCCTGACCGCCATGCCGGCCACGCTTGCCGAACTGAAGGCCGCCTATCGTGACCGGCTGAAAGCGGTTCACCCCGACATCAATGGTCAGGGATCGACCGAGGCCGCCGCCCGCGCCACCGTCGCCTTCGCCGAACTTCGAAAGCGTTTTTCCTAGAACGGATCGCGCCCAGTCAGCTGCACGTCGCGCATGGCTTTTCACTAAACGTTAACCAACCCACCGCTATACCGCGCCATTGCCGGAAAAATCCGCCGGCGGACACCTCTGCGAGGGTTGGATACATGATACTTTTCCGCTTTGCCTTGGCCGCCGCGATGCTTGCGGCGACAGCCTTCGTTTCCCCTACCACCGGCATGTCGGCTGAAAAGAAGACGGCGGAGAAAGGGCCGCCGGCCTGCGGCGCGGTCTCGTTCCGGCCGCTGCCTCCCGGCCTGTCGGACGGCAACCAGCAGTCCGGCCTGTACCGGTCGCGCTATGGCTCGATCGTCCTGCTCGCCAAGGTCCAGGGCGGTCAGCCGACCGACTATTTCATGGAATTGAACGGCAAGACGCCGGAGCCCTTCACCGCCGCCGTGCCCAAGAGCGCTGACGGCTGCCTGAAGTCCAAGAGCGTCAAGCTGCCGGTCGCCAAGGCTCAGGGTGCGTGCGTCGGCACGCGATTCCGCGTCGTGCTGGACCGCAGCACCCAGCAGCCGCTGGCCCTGCTGTTCGCCTTGCAGGGTGACGACTGGAAGCTCTGCTCCACCGCCAAAGCCTGAGCCGGCTTTCTATCAAAGCCCCTCTTCCCGGCTCGGGAAGAGGGGCTTTTTGCTGTCCGGATCAAACCGAACCGATGCTTGTCTTCGGTGTCCATGGTCCGAAGGAATTGATCGTGCTGGTAATCCGCAAGCCGGCAAACGCTGGTTAAAGCTTTTTGCCGAAGCCGTTTTCATTGCAAAAGCGGCTTACCAACTCCATAAGGAAAGCAGAAGTGCATCATCAAGGGGCCATGTCGTTCCATGACCGAGCCGATCCGTCCCGCCAAGCTCGCGGATGCCATTGCGGAACGCCTGGAACAGCTCATCCTGGAAGGATCGCTACGTCCGGGCGAACGCCTGCTGCCGGAGCGCGAGTTGGCGCTGCGTTTCGACGTATCCCGCCCAAGCCTGCGAGAGGCTCTGGAGAAACTTGAGAAGCGCGGGCTGCTGACGAGCGGGCGGGGCGGGGCGACCCATGTGGCGCCGCTGCTGGACGAAAGCTTCACGGCACCCCTGTCCAACGTCGTCCGCAACAATCCTGACGCGACTTACGATTATCTGGAGTTCCGCGGCATCGCTGAAAGCTCGGCGGCATATCTGGCGGCGTTACGCGGGACCGAGGTCGATCGCGAACTGATCCAGGGCTGTTTCGAAGCGATGGAAGCGGCCCATCAGAAGGACGATCCCACGGACGAGGCGAATGCCGACGCCGACTTCCATCTGGCGATCTACGAGGCATCGCATAACCTCTTCATGCTCCACGTCATGCGCTCGCTGTCGGATATGCTGCGCAAGGACGTCTTCTATAACCGCGCGAACCTGTATCTGCGCCGGAATGTCCGCGACCTGCTGCTGGACCAGCACCGCGCCATCCGCGACGGCATAATGGCCGGCGACGCGGAAGCGGCCCGTCAGGCGGCCCGTGAGCACATGGCTTTCACGTCGGGAGCTTTGAAGGAAATCGCCAAGGCCGACGCGCGGCTGGAAGTGAGCCTGAACCGCATCGCCCGGCATGATATCGTGTCGGCATCGCGGTAGAGGGCATTAGGAGCACCGCCGAGTTTTGGTCATAGGCCGGTAATTCAGTCGTCGTGATATGCCTATCGGTACCGCCCACCCGGAGCACTCCTATTGCCCGATTGGACAGCCGGCGCCCGGTTCCTTATTCGAATCCCGATCCGGGCGCTGAATCGGAGCGGCGACCGTGTGCCCATTCGTCCCCTCTCACCGCCTTGCCAAGGCCGGCGGAGCATCGAGCCAATATGCCCCGAGTTCAACGCTTTCTCTTCTGGCTCTTCGCATTGTGCTTCGCTCTCCTCGGCATCTTACTAGCCCCGGAACTCAGCGGCCGTATGATGGCCGAAGCCGGCTATCTGCCCGACCGCAGCTGGAATTATATGCGGCTGGTATCGTCGGCGGCTCTGGCGGTCGGCTTGGCGCTGGCGGTCACACCTCTGCTGCCGTCGCAGCAGAGCCGGCGGTGGCTGGGCGGCCTTGTCTTATGTCGGGGCACTTCTGCTGATCTTCGAACTGTCCTCGGCCGTGCTGCTGCGGCTGACCTTTGGGTTCAATCACATCCGGGACTGCACCCAGTACAGCTTTCATCCCTCGCTGATCGCGACCCCCACGCCGGGTTATCACGCCAATTCGAAATACGGCCCCCGCACCCATAATTCCACCGGACAGCGCGACCGGGAACTGGACCAGATCTGGCGGCAGGCCCGGCTGCGCATCGCCGCGGTCGGCGGCTCGACCACCTATGATGTCGGGGTGGGAGACGACGATACCTGGGTCCGCAAGCTCGGCAAGCTGCTGCCGCCCGATATGCAGACCGCCAATTTCGGCGTCCAGGGCCATTCCAGCGCCGAGCATCTGACGCTGACCAACCTCGTCCTGTCGGACTACCGGCCGGACGTCATCCTCTATTTCATGGGCTGGAACGATCTGCGCAGCAGCCACACCCCCGATCTGGCGGGCGATTACGCCTATCACCAGCGCTCACTGTACCGGGCGCTGCTGATCGATTGCCCCTTTTCCTTCACCGCCACCGCTTCGGTGGTCAAGGTGCTGGTCAATCAACTCTACCCCAATTCGCTGCTCCATGCGGTGGACGTGAAAAGAACGACCGAGGTTTCGGCCGAGGTCGATCCGCAAGCGCTCGCCATTTACCGCCGCAACATCCACCTGATCGCCGCTGCGGCCCGCGCCATCGGCGCCGAACCGATCTTCGTGCCGCAGGTGCCGAACGAGGCGGCGTATGTCGGCTCGGCCCCGCACTGGTGGACCCCCACCATCCCGACAGGGGCGATCGGCCACTTCATCCGCGCCTACAATGACGTCCTGATCGAAACGGCGCATGAGGAAGGGGCGATCGTGGTGCCGGAGGTGCTGGATCAGCCTTGGCCAAACTCCGACTTCATGGATTTCGCCCATTTCAACGAAGCCGGCACCACCAAATTCGCCGAGACCCTTAACCGGGCGATCGCGGGCCATCTCCGCGATATCGCGGATCACAAGCCCGCTTCCGCCGCGTCCGCAGCTATGCCGAACGGCGGCCTATCACGATGAAAAGGCCGCCCTCGCCGCCATAGGACGAAAACAGCATTTCGGTCTCCGCCATCAGCCGGTCGATCGGCCGGCCTGCGGAGACCGGTTCGAACAGCCGCTCCTCGCCGGAAAAGTCGCCGATGATCTTGGGGATGGAGGAGACGAAGCTGAAACCGGCTTCATCGAACCAGCCCAGCACCTCGGACATGCTGTGCTTGCGTTCGACCGGGTGGATGTACTGATCGCGGATCCAGGCGCGCCGCTTGTCGGGTGACAGCGGTTTGCGAAGATGGGGATCGAGGAACAGGACAGGGTCCCCGAAAACGCGCCACAGCGCCCGCCTCAGATCGGTCCGCAGCCGTCCGATATGGTTGTAGAGGCCAACGATGATATGACCGCCCGGCTTGACCAGGGGCGCTATGCTCATGAAGGCCGCCTTGCTGTCGGCGGTGTGGTGCAGAACGCCGTTGCTGATCACCAGATCCATGGAGCCCGGACGGATGCAGGGCCTGAACAGGTTCATCTGAAGGAAGCGGACGCCCTTGATCTGGTGTTCGGCGGCGAACTTCCGGCCGAGCCTGAGCGAGGCCAGCGTCATGTCGGCGGCGTAGATCCGCGCCACACAGGTCGCCGCGAGATAGTTGCTGAGCTGCCCGGTGCCGCACCCCACTTCAAGCACACTGGCATTGACCGGGATCTGTTCGCGCAGCAGCCGGCCGAACACCGACGTGTCGGCGCGCTTCACCAATGCCGCGACATCATCCACATCGTTATAATTGGGAAACGGCGCCTCTTCATAGAATTCCTGGACCTTGCTTGTGGCGGCGTCCAGCATCCCGGTCCCGGCCTCCGGAACGAACAGGCGGAAAATGCCGGGCTCACAGGCATAGCGATGGGCGCCGTCCGAACTGACCAGATCGTTCCCCTCCCAATGAAGGGGGCTGCCCGTGATCGGGCATATCAGATTGGGATCGACCTCAACAGCCGTACTCATCGCGGATCCCGTCGATCAGGCATGCTCCACCGCCGCCCTGTCTTCGGCCTGGAGTGCGGCAAGCGCGTACAGTCTCGCCTCGGTGCGCGATAGCACCCAGCCCTGAACCAGAACGGTCTCGCCGGTCCGGAAATCCTCGCACTGCCGCATCGCCAGTCTTTCCTTTTCGGGACCGGGCAGGGTCTGGGCACTGACCTCGGCCGTAAGATCGAGCAACTGCCGGAGCCGTGCGGCATGGGCTTCCTCCGGCGCCTGATCCAGATAGGCCCGGCCGACCGAAATCATGGCGGCGTTTTCCGGCTGAACAGGCCGGAGCGGCTTCGCGGCCAAGCGGACCGGCTGGATCTGCCACGCCAGCAACAGGACCGCCCGGCCCCCAGCAGGGAGACCTCCGCAGAAAGGACCGCCGGTCGGTCTTCAGGATGTCCGTTCCCATGCTTCATCCCCCCTTACGCCAATTCGGTTTTGAGATGGTCCGCCAGGCGGATCGCCAGAGCAACGATGTTGAAGGTCACCATCCCGCCGCCGCCGGTAGGGAAAACCGACCCGCCGGCGACATACAGGTTGGTCATGCCATGCACACGGCAATCGGCATCGACGACGCCGTTGCGCGGATCGCTGCTCATCCGCGTCGTTCCCATGTAATGGCTGGACTGATGCAGGCTTGCCGGCCAGGGATCGTCATCCGTCGCCATCTCGATTTCGACACGCCCGAGACCGAGCCGCCCGAATTCCTGGGCAATCAGCCATTGCGCGCGGACGACCGTGTGCTTGTCCTGCGGCGTGACATTCCAGGCGACGCGCATGCGCCGAAGCCCGAGAGCATCGACGCTGTCGCCCAACATGATCCGGCTGTCCCGGTTGGGCACCTGCTCGCTGAAATGATGCAGTTTGTACATCCGCAGCGGCGCTTCATTGACGAAATAGCCGTAGGCCCCCTTCACCGCGTCGGCGAAGTCGCCGGCCACGGTCGTGAAATCATGGGTGAAATCGGTCGGGTTGCGCCACCGCTTGATCCGCCCGATAATCCGGCGCAGGGCCAGGAAGCCGGCGGAATCCTCGCCTTCATAGGTCTCGCTGATGAAGCAGAGATAATTGCCGATCCGTTCGCGCTGCTGAGCTTCAAGGGTCGGTTGAAGCCCCACGATGACCGGCTCATTGGTCGGATTGGTGCGATCGTACAGGCCTTCGATATCATAGAACCGGACGAAATCGGTCGCGTCCCTGGATCAGGACGCGCCCGGACGTCATGTTGAGGTGATCGCAGAAATACCGGCCGACATTGTCGTTTTCATTGCCCAATCCAGCCGGATTGGGCCGGTCCGACAGCAGCAGAAGGCGGGCATTCTCGATACCGCCGGCAAGAATGAAGACCCGGGCCTGGATGCTGGCCCGGCGGCCGTCGAGACTGCCGATCTGCAAGCTGTGGACCGTCTTCCCGGCTTCGTCGGTCTCAAGCCTCATGCCATTGGCGTGGAGCATCACCGTCAGATTGGTGTTCTCCGCCGCCAGATCGGGCCGATAGACCTGACCGAAACCGACGCGTGGGCTGCGCAGGACGATCTTTTCGGTGATGTCGCCACCCTGTACCGGCAGCCGCAGTCCGGCCAGTTCCGGCACCTCCCGGGTGCAGTCCTGTGGATCGAAGCTGTAGTCCGAAAGCTGGAAATATGGTCTGGCGCGATCGAAATACGGTTCCAGGTCGGCACGCCCGATCGGCCAGCCGCTGTCCGGAATCCAGGGCCGCTCTTCGAAATCCGCAGCGTCGAGCGGCGCGCAGCTTCCGCCCCACAGGTTGGTCGTGCCGCCGAGATAACGTGCCCGGTTGTATTCCAGATGCAGGGTGAATTCGCCGACATTCTCGGCATCGTTCAACAACTCGACTTCGGGATCGTATTCCAATCCGCCGCCTTCGATCAGGCAGACTTTGACCGCCGAGCCCAGCAGTTCGCGGGCGATCGCGATACCGGCGGCGCCGGCGCCGACAATGCAGATATCGGTTGCGATCACCGTGTCCTGCGTCACGGTCCTGAAATCAATGATCATCCGAAACAAGGTCCTCATGTCCTCACACGCCCCCGCAACAGGGCGTGCCGCCCTCTCCCACCGCTCTCCGCCGGAAATCAGTCCAGTTCGAAGGCCGCTTCGTAACGGATCTGGGCGGCGCTGTCCTGTTGGGCCTTTTCCAGCACGCAATTGCCGATCACCAGCATGTCGATCTCGGTACCCATGAAACACCGGTAGGCATCGTCCGGCGTGCAGACGATCGGCTCGCCGCGGACGTTGAAGCTGGTGTTGACCAGCACCGGGCAGCCCGTGCGCTCCTTGAACGCGGTGATCAGCGCGTGGTAGCGCGGATTGGTGTCGCGTGCACCGTCTGAACGCGCGCGGAATAATCGACATGGGTCACGGCCGGGATGTCCGAGCGCGACGACATTCAGCTTGTCGATGCCGAACAGGTCGCTTCTCGGCGTCGGTCATCGTCGCGGCGATCGCTCGCGGCACGACATCGGCGACCAGCAGCATGTAGGGGCTGTCGCTGTCGAGCTCGAACCAGTCCGGCACGATCCTCGCGCAGCACCGACGGCGCGAACGGCCGGAAGCATTCGCGGAACTTGATCTTCAGGTTCAACGTCTTCTGCATGTCCGGGGCAGCGCGGATCGCCGAGGATGGAGCGGTTGCCGAGCGCGCGCGGGCCGAACTCCATGCGCCCCTGGAACCAGCCGACCGCCTTGCCGTCCGCCAGAGCGTCTGGCGACACGCTCGATCAGCGCATCGTCATCCAGCGCGTCGAAGTTGGCGCCCAGCGCGCCGACAGCTCCGTCTCGCATTCCGTCTGCGCTGAATGCCGGGCCGAGATAGGCGCCGTGCATGGCATCGCCCGACCGGACGCTGCGGTGCCTGGTCGCAATGGAGGTGATAGGCGGCCAGCGCGGCGCCCAGCGCCCCGCCGGCATCGCCGGCCGCCGGCTGAATCCAGATGCTGCTCGAACGGGCCGTCGCGCAGCACTTGCCGTTGGCGACGCAATTGAGCGCCACGCCGCCGGCCAGACACAGGTTCTTCATGCCGGTTTCGGCCGTCAGCGCGCGCGTCATGCGCAGCATGACCTCTTCGGTCACCGCCTGAACCGAGCGGCCAGATCCATGTGGCGCTGCGTCAGAGGCGTTTCCGGACTGCGCGCGGCGGGCCGCCGAACAGATCGTCGAACGCGGCGTTGGTCATCGCAGGCCGGTGCAGTAGTTGAAGTAGCTCGAGGTCGAGCCGGAAGGAGCCGTCCGGCTTGATGTCGATCAGCTTGTCCAGCATGAGCTGGGCATATTTCGGCTCGCCGTAGGCGGCCAGCCCCATGACCTTGTATTCGCCCGGAATTCACCTTGAAGCCGAGGTAGTAGGTGAAGGCCGAATAGAGCAGGCCGAGCGAATGCGGAAAATGGATCTCGCTGGGTGATCTCCAGCTTCCTGCCCTGGCCGATGCCGGCGTGGTGGTCGCCCATTCGCCGACGCCGTCGAGCGTCAGAATGGCCGCCTCCTCGAACGGCGAGGGATAGAAGGCGCTGGCGGCGTGCTGAACATGGTGCTCGGTGAACAGCAACCGCTTGTCCCAGTCGAAATCCTTCGGCCAAATCGCCCAGCAACGGCCGCAGATCGTCCTTCAGCAGGTTTTTCTGGAACAGCTTCTCGCGCAGCCACACCGGCATCGCCATGGCGAAGGACGCGAAAGCCTTTCGGCGCGAACGCGAGATAGGTCTCAAGCAGCCGCTCGAATTTCAGGAACGGCTTGTCGTAGAACACCACATAATCGACGTCTGGAGCGGTGCCGCCCTCCCGCAGGACGAAATCGATGGCGTGGTGGGGAAAGCCGGCATCGTGCTTCTTGCGGGTGAAGCGCTCCTCCTGGGCTGCCGCGACGATGTCGCCATCCTCGATCAGCGCCGCGGCGCTGTCATGGTAGAAGGCTGAAATTCCCAGAATGCGCATTGCCGTCGGCCCCGCCTCAGAACAGCGTATAGATGAAGGGGGCGACGGCGCTGCCCTGGGTGACAACCAGAAGGCCGCCGAACAGCAGCATCATGATCAGCAGCGGAGCCAGCCAGAACTTCTTGCGGACCTGGATGAAAGGCCATGAACTCACGGATAAAGTCCATCTTTGATCATTCCTGCTGGATCAGAACTGGCGGTTCAGGCTTGACCCGGATGGCCCCGGCGGATCGCGGACGATCCAATAGCTGTCCAGGTCCTTGCGGAACCGCAGGCGCAACGGGTCCTTGCCGGTTGAACGCATGATCAGGGCGATCGGCGTTACCGTCACAAAGAACAGCAGCCCCAGGACGATCGGTTGGAAGATCCGGGACAACAGCATGCCGAACCGGTACCAGAGGCGGTTGAACGGTGCCAGAACGGCCGGTACCGTCAATGCCAGTACGATCATGAGGACAGCCGCCGCAGCCCACCATTCCCATTCCCGCCCCGTCCAGGCCCGGACGACGGCCATCACAGCGAAGAATGCCGCGAAAACCAGACCGAAACTTCGTTCCGAACCAGGCCCGGCGTGAGATGATCGCGCATCGGTCTTATCAAGGTCAGCCCTCATTCCTGAGTCCCTAAAACGGCACCAATTTACAAAAACGAATATCAGTGGAACTATCCGGAGCATTTTTTGCTAATCACACTGGATATATCGCGTATCTAAAATTTAATACAATGTATGCAGGAAGTTGAAGCGTCTCAGTGGAGCATTCTTCGGTACTGTGGCCATATCAACAAACAAGATGGATAATACTGTAAATATCGGCTTGCCACTTAAGTGGCATAGCGCCTTTCTAAAGCCTTCCGCATGCGTTCATTTGGGTTGATTTCTGCCAGCTCTGCAAGTCCCGGTACCTATCGCATGTCTCGGCAATAGTGGAGCCAAGGCGGCAATCGGTATTCGCCATCCTTATCATATCATGGTTGTTCTTAGCCGCAGAATTTACCAAAGAGAGCCATTCGTCTGACCATTTAATTCTTTATAGAAGGCTAATGCCCAGCATGGGGAATAAACAAAGTATATATAATTTACATAAAATAAATATGCTTATTAGTCCAAATCATCGGAGTACCTAATTAGCATGGATGCTATCCACTTTTCAGACACATCAATCCGCAGATAGAACGCGATACAGTTACCGTGACGAAAACAGATCGATGGTCGGCAGTTAAATGATCAGTATCATCATGCCAGCCTACAACTCAGACAAGTTCGTGGAAGACGCAATTGAAAGCGTTCTCAGTCAGACATATCCGCACTTCGAGTTGATCGTTTGTGACGATGGATCGACCGATAAGACATTGGAGATTGTCGAAAGCTATGCCAAGAGGGACCAGCGTATCCGATTGCTCCGCAACAAGTTTCGCAGCGTCAGTCTCAACGCGAATTCCGGTGTTTCTGCCGCTCGTTACCCCTGGATCGCCCGTCTGGATGCCGACGATATGGCAACGCCCGACCGCCTTGAACTACAGATCCAAGCGGCGGAACGCGAGCCCCATGTCGTCTGTTGGGGAGGTGCCGCACAGTTGATCAACCGTAATGGGCAGAGACTGCGAACCGCCCGTCTCGGCCCTGAGACCGAAGTGGAATTCGAGGAACTCCGCCGTTCCGGGCACGTCATCTATATGCTGGGCCTGACCACCATGATCCGCCGCGACGCCTTTCTGCGGGTCGGCGGATATGATCCGCGCTTCAACAGCGCCGATGATATCGAACTGCTCAGCAGGCTTGCCGAACTCGGCTCGATCCGCGCCTTACCGGCAATCCTGGGCTATTACCGCATCCACGGAAACAGCTTCACCGCAAGCCGTTCGATAATCCAGGAAAGATTGTTCCGGTTCATCGAAGCGCGCAACAAAGCGCGTCTGGCCGGCGGCAATCTGGAATTGGAAGCTTACATGGAAGCGCTCGACCGGCAGCCTGTTCTGGTACGGCTTCACGAGGCCCTTTCCGGCCGCTCCCGTCAATATTATCACCATGCCACGATCGGCTTTGCGGAGCATCGGGTAGCCCAAGCGCTCGGGTGGGGAATGCTTGCACTGCTGGCCGATCCGATCTCCACCGCCCGACGGCTTCAAAGAAAAGCCGAGACGGCCAGTCAGCGACGGTCACTGTCCCGTGTCATTTAGTCATGGGACCGCCTGGCGGGGGCAAGCGCATGTCGTTCAACTCCGATTGAAGGATGTCGCCTTCAAGGCCGGCATTAAGGACAATGTCGTGCACGCCGTTCCTGGATTTGAGCGGTCCTGTGAATTTGCATTGAGGGTCCCCTGGGCCTCTCTGAAAGAAACGAGATGACCAGAAACTCCAGCCCGGCCCAGCCCGGCCCAGTGGGCCGAATTCAGTCCGCCCTTACCTTGGCCGATCTATGGACGCCTCGTGGTCTGGAACACCAGACCTGCTGCTTCTGCGGATCTCCCCTCCAGCAAACATTCCTTGATCTGGGCTCCATGCCCCTGGCCAATACCTACGCGCCGTCACAGGAAGCCGCGCGGCAGCAACCGAAATATCCCCTGCACACCAAGGTCTGTTCCCATTGCCTGCTCGTCCAGCATGATACGAACTTGGACTCGAAGGACATTTTCTCGGAATATGGATATTTCTCGTCCTATTCGAAAGGCTTGGCTGGACCATGCGCGCCGTTATGTCCACATGGCCCGCGAGCGGTTCCATCTGGGTCCGACAAGCCAGGTGATCGAGATCGCCAGCAATGACGGCTATCTTCTCCAGCATTTCCTGCCGCTCGGCATCCCGGTGCTGGGCGTCGATCCGGCCCAGAACGTGGCTGAAGCCGCGGAACGGATCGGCGTGCCCACATATGTCCGCTTTTTCGGGGTTGAAACCGCTCTGGAACTGCGGGCGCGGGATCTGCTGGCGGACTTGATAATCGCCAACAATGTGCTTGCCCATGTTCCCGACATCAACGACGTGATCGCGGGCATAAAAATATTGTTGAAGGACACCGGCGTCTTCACCGCCGAAGTTCCCCACCTGCTCAAGCTTATCCAGGAAGTTCAATTTGATACCATATACCACGAACACTTTTTCTATTTTTCCTTGCTTTCGATGGAGCAGATTCTAAAAAGACATGGGCTCCGCGTGTTCGATGTGGAGGAACTTCCCAGCCATGGCGGAAGCCTCCGTATCTTTGTCTGCCACGACGATCAAACCGCCTATCCCGAAGAAGCCAGCCTGCTGCGCGTCCGTGAGGCCGAAAAACAGGCTGGGCTTGATCGTCGTGGAAAGTTACTCCGGCCATGCCGCCGAGGTCCTCGGCGTCAAGACGGCGCTCCTGCAATTCCTCTCCGACGCAAGACAGCAGGCACAAGCGGGTGGCGGCTTTCGGTGCGGCGGCCAAAGGCAGCACGCTGCTGAATTTCTGCGGTATCGACGAGACCATGATCGACTATGTGGCGGATGAAATCCCCTACAAGATCGGCAAATATTTGCCCGGAAGCTGCCTGCCGATCGTTGCCCCGGAAGCCATCAGGGCAACCCGCCCGGATTTCATCCTGATTCTCCCTTGGAATCACAAGGAAGAGATCATCGAATAAGCTCAGCTACATCCGGGAATGGGGCGGCAAGTTCGTGATCGCACTGCCGAAACTTCAGATACTGGACTGACCGACCATCCAGCACGAGGCCAAGACAATGGGCAATATTGCCGAAATCAGGGTCGGCGTCGCCGGTACCGGGTTCGTTTCCAGGCATTTCACCATGGCATTCCATGGCCGGCAGGGATTGACCGTCAGCAACGTACTGACCCGCCGCCCTTTGGGCGATGTCACCGACCATCCGCTGAGCCCAAGCGCTGACCCGGTCCGCGGACGAACTGATCGACCGGTGCGATGTCGTGTTCGAATGTACCGGCGATGCCGTCGCGGCCGCCGAGGTCATCGACAAGGCGCTGGCTGCTGGCCGCCCGGTCGTCACCAGCAACCCGGAATTCCATGTGACCGCGGGTTCTTACTTCGTCGGCCGGGGCATCGTCACGGAACACGAGGGTGACCAGCCCGGCGCGCTGGCCGCCCTGCACCGTTTCGCCACCGGCATGGGCTTCCGGCCGCTCGCCTACTGCAACATCAAGGGTTACCGCAACTACACTCCGGCCCTGGACGACATGCTCTATTGGGGCCGCAAGCAGAACCTGTCGCTTCCCATGGTCACGGCCGCGACCGATGGGACGAAGCTGCAGGTCGAACAGGCTCTGGTCGCCAATTATCTCGGCACCGATATCGCCCAACCGGGTCTGCTGGGTCCTGAGGACGCCGATTACCGGCAGGCGGGCCGGCAGTTGGCGGAAGCGGCCAAGCGGCTGAACCGCCCGATCAGCGACTATGTCCTGTCCGCCGGCGCACCTCATGGGGTCTTCATCATGGCGGAGCATGACGATGCCCAGCACCCGGCACTGGCCTATCTGAAGATGGGCGACGGCCCCTATTACCTGATCCTGCGCCACCAGATCTATCTGCCATCTCGAAGTGGCCGCGACGATCCGCCGCGTTGTGGAGGGTGCCGGCATCCTGATGGATAATTCGGCTCAGCCCGACAATCAATGTGGTCGCATTGGCAAAGCACGCCGTTCCCGCCGGAACCCGGATACCCAAAGGGATCGGCAGCTTCGATTTCCGCGGCATCGCCGCACGGATCGCCGATTATCCCGGAGCGCTGCCGATCGGACTGATGGAGCAGGCGGTGGTGACCCGAAATCTGGAACCCGGCCAGATCGTCACTTTCGACGATGTGGAGATCCCGGATAGTCTGGCCCTCAAAGCCTGGAAATGGGCCGAGGCCAAAGCCGTGGGCTAAGATTGAGGGCTTTGCTCCTACGACCCGGTGCAATTCGGCGGCAGGTTGAACCTGCCGCCGCTTTTGCAATCGATCCTTACGGGATCATCCAGGTCAGGATAGTATGCCTGGAGCACGGTGATCACGCCGATGATCGCCACGAAGAACAGGCTGTGCTTCAGCGTGAAGCGGAACAGGTCGGCTTCGCGGCCGACCAGACCGACGGCGGCGCAGGCGACCGCGATCGACTGGGGGGAGATCATCTTGCCGGTGACGCCGCCGGTCGTGTTGGCGGTCACCATCAGGATGTCGGACAGGCCGAGCTGCTGAGCCGTCGTCGCCTGAAGCGCTCCGAACAGGGCGTTGGACGACGTGTCGGAGCCGGTCAGGAAGACGCCCATCCAGCCGAGCACCGGCGAGAAGAACGGGAAGGCCTTGCCGGTTCCGGCCAGCAGCAGGGCCAGCGTGGATGACAGGCCGGAGTAGTTGGCGATGAAGGCGAAGGACAGCACCATGCCGATCGAGTAGATCGGGCGGCGCAGGTCCTTCAGCGTTTCGCCGAAGGTGGAGACCGCCGTGGCCGGCTTCATGCGCAGGAAGATGATGGAGATGATGGCGGTCAGCAGGATCGCGGTGCCGGTGGCGGCGACGAGATCCAGCTTGTAGACGGCGTCATAGGGCTTCGGCGAGGCGACGATCGGCGCCACCTTGGTCACCAGCTTGTCCAGGCCTTCGATCGGGAAGTAGAAGACGGTCGAGGCGAGCGAGCCGGTCTTGGCGAACATCGCCTTGAAGGGAGCCAGGCTCCACACCGTGACGACGGCGGTCAGCACGACGAAGGGCGACCATGCCTTGATGACCTGGGCGCGGGTGTAATCGACCGCCGGCCTCTCGGCATTGCTCGCCTCGTTGTCGAAGCGGAAGATGCGCTTCGGCTTCCATACCTTCAGGAACAGGGTGAGGCTGACGAGGCTGATCAGGGCCGAGGTGATGTCCGGCAGTTCAGGCCCGATGAAGTTGGACGTGAAGAAGACGCCGAAGGCGAAGGTGGACGCCGGCCACCAGCACGGCCGGCCATGTCTCCCGCACGCCGCGGACGCCGTCCATGATGAAGACGATCCAGAAGGGGACGAAGACCGCCAGCAGCGGCAATTGCCGGCCGGCCATCTGGCCGATCTTGAAGGCGTCCAGCCCCGTCACCTGACCGGCGACGATCATCGGGATGCCCATGGCGCCGAAGGCGACCGGGGCGGTGTTGGCGATCAGGCACAGGCCGGCGGCGTAGAGCGGGTTGAAGCCCAGGCCGACCAGCAGTGCGGCCGTGATGGCGACGGGAGCGCCGAAGCCGGCGGCACCTTCCAGGAACGCGCCGAACGAGAAGCCCACCAGCAGCATCTGGAGCCGCTGGTCCTCGGTGATCGACACGACCGAGGCGCGGATGATGTCGAACTGGCCGGTCTTGACCGTGACCTTGTAGAGGAACACGGCGGTCAGGATGATCCAGGCGATCGGCCACAGGCCATAGACGAAGCCGTAACCCGCCGATGCCAGGGCCTGGCCCACCGGCATCTTGTAGAACAGGATCGCGACGGCCAGAGCGATGGCGACGGTGATCGTCGCCGCGATGTGGCCTTTCATGCGCAAAACCGCCAGCGCCACGAAAAAGAAGATGATGGGAAGCGCCGCGACCAGCGCGGACACCCACAGATTGCCTGCGGGATCGTAAACCTGCATCCAGGGCTGCATATCGTTTCCACTCCGGATGCCGCGCCGGCGCCTGGGCAGGCGCCTCACGGCAGTTTGGTGTTTTTTATTTCCAATGTCGTCCGGTTTGGTAAATTTATTAGACCGGAAAGCTGTAAGGTGGATAAATTAAATGCCTAGGGCTTGTAAATTGAAAAATGCACTCCGTGGGGTGTCGCAGATGTCGCAGGTATTGAAGGGGCGTGCCGGGTGTCCGGTATTCTGGCGGCATGAACACCGCGCCCGAAGAAGACGAAGAGAAGACGCGGCCAAGGCCGATCCGCTCGCCCGGCTGCTCCAGTGCCATCCTGAAACAGCGTTCGATTATCTGGAATTCCGCCGGATGATGGCGGGGCCGGCGGCCGCCTTCGCGGCGGAGCGCGCAACCCCGCGAGGATATCGAGCGCTTGGGCGAATGCCTGCGTGCGATGGAGGAAGCGCACGAGCTTGACGATCCGTCGCAGGAAGCCGCCGCCGATGCCGTCCTTCCACCTTGCGATCTACGAGGCCTCGCACAATCAGGTGCTGATCCGGATCATGCAGCAGTTCATCAGGATGATGAGCGAGGACGTGTTCTACGAGCGCACCAGCCTGTATCAGCGCCGGGGCGTGCGCGACAGCTTCCTGCGCCAGCATCAGGCGATCTATCACGCCATCGCCGCCGGCAACCCCGAAGCGGCCCGCGCCACGGCCGACGCCCACCTCGCTTCGACGATGGAAGCCCTGCGGGAAGCCCAGCGGGCGGATGCGCGGCTAGAAGTCGCACTTCGCCGTCAGCAGGGCGCTAAGCTGGTTACCGGCAAGGCGAAATGACGCTGCTTTGACCAGGCGATCAGATTTGGCAAACTAATTTTACCACTTTACTAAACAGGTAAAACTTGTCGTACCCCATGCCGCAGCGGCCACCTTCGAAGGGCCGCACGGCGAGGAAACGCGCGGTCGGAATTATCCGGCCGGCAGCTAAGGGGTGTTGCGGCATGCCTGATGGAACTTCCCCGAACGCGAGTCGCAGCGTAGACCCGACGCCTATGCCGGCGCTATCCGGGAATTCACCCGACTCTTCGGCTCCGATCGCGTCATCCGCGATCCTTTGCGGCTGCTGGCCTATGGGACCGACGCCAGCTTCTACCGCCTGATCCCCCAGGTCGTCGTCAAGGTCGAGAGCGAGGACGAGGCGGCAGCCGTGCTGGCCGCCTGCCGCCGCGACGGTCTGCCCGTCACCTTCCGCGCCGCCGGCACCAGCCTGTCCGGCCAGGCGGTCAGCGACAGCGTGCTGATGATGCTGGGCGACAACTGGGACCGGGTGACGGTGCAGAAGGCCGGCGCGCTGATCCGGCTTCAGCCGGGCGTGCTGGGGGCGGATGCCAACCGGCGGCTGGCAAGCTATGCCCGCAAGATCGGCCCGGACCCGGCTTCGATCGACAGCGCCATGATCGGCGGCATCGCCGCCAACAACTCGTCGGGCATGTGCTGCGGCACGTCGGACAACAGCTACAAGACGCTGGTGTCCATGCGCCTGCTGCTGGCCGACGGCACGCTGGTGGATACGGGCGATGCCGACAGCGTCGCCCGCTTCCGGGACAGCCACGGCGACCTGCTCGCCCGGCTGGACGAGCTTGGCCGGGCGACCCGCGCCGATGCCGTGCTGGCGCAGCGCATCCGCGACAAGTTCGCGATCAAGAACACGACCGGCTACAGCATCAACGCGCTGGTCGATTTCGAAGATCCGCTGGAAATCCTCCAGCACCTGATGATCGGCTCGGAAGGCACGCTGGGCTTCATCGCCGAGATCACCTACCGCACCGTGCCCGAGCACGCCCACAAGGCGAGCGCCCTGCTGCTGTTCCCCGGCATCGGGGAAGCCTGCCGCGCCGTGGCGTTGCTCAAGCCGGCGCCGGTCGCCGCCGTCGAGCTGATGGACCGGGCGGCGCTGCGCTCGGTCGAGGACAAGCCCGGCATGCCGGCGGAAATCCGCGGCCTTGGCGACGGCGTCACGGCTCTGCTGGTGGAGGTCCGGGCGGAGGACGAGGCGGGGCTGAACGCCAGGATCGCCGAAGTCACCGCCGTGCTCGACGGCGTCACGACGCTGGCGCCCGCCGCCTTCACGTCGGTCGCCGACGAGTTCGGCAAGCTGTGGAAGATCCGCAAGGGCCTGTTCCCCGCCGTCGGCGCCGTGCGCCGCGCCGGGACCACCGTGATCATCGAGGACGTGGCGTTCCGGATCGAGGATCTGGCCGCGGCGACGCTGGACCTGCAGGCGCTTTTCGAGAAGCACGGCTACCACGAGGCGATCATCTTCGGCCACGCCCTGGACGGCAACCTGCATTTCGTCTTCACCCAGGACTTCGCCATCGATTCCGAGGTGGAGCGCTATGCCGCCTTCATGGACGATGTCTGCAAGCTGGTGGTCGAGAAGTACGACGGCTCGCTGAAGGCGGAGCACGGCACCGGCCGCAACATGGCGCCGTTCGTCGAGATGGAATGGGGGCGCGACGCCTACCGGCTGATGCGCTCCATCAAGGAACTGCTCGACCCGACCGGCATCCTGAACCCCGGCGTCATCATCTGCGACGATCCGCAGGCTCACCTGCAGGATCTGAAGCCGCTGCCCAAGGCCGATCCTCTCGTCGATACCTGCATCGAATGCGGCTTCTGCGAGCGCATGTGCCCGTCGGCCGGACTGACGCTGACGCCGCGCCAGCGCATCGTCGGCTGGCGCGAGATTTCGCGGCTGTCGGACAGCCATGCCGATCCGGAGCGGGAGGCCGGCCTTCGCACGCTTTACGACTATCAGGGGCTGGAAACCTGCGCCGCCTGCGGTCTGTGCGCGACCGCGTGTCCGGTCGGGATCGAGACGGGCCTGCTGACCAAGGCGCTGCGCGGCCGCCAGCAATCGCGTCTGGCGCATCGGATCGGCGATGTCGCCGCCCGCTACTTCGGCGGAACGCTGGCGGCGGCGAGGTTCGGGCTTGGCGCGGTGGCGCTGTCGAACCGGACGCTGGGGCCGGCGGTCGACGCGCCGGCTGGCCGGGCACGCCCATCGGATTTCGGGCGGGCGGACGCCGAAGATCGGGCCGGCGCTGCCGCTTCCGGCGACGCTTCCGGCTGCGGGGCAGGGGGATGCTTCGGGCACTCCGGTGATCTACGTGCCGAGTTGCGCCACCCGGACCTTCGGCGCTTCGCCCGGAGCACCCGAAACCGATGCGAGTGCCGGAGCGTCTGACGTCGCTGATGGTCAAGGCCGGTTTCCGCCCGATCTTCCCCGACGGGCTTTCCGGGCTCTGCTGCGGGCAGGCGTTCGAGAGCAAGGGGCTGGCGGATGTCGCGGATACCAAGACGGCGGAAATGGCGGCGGCGCTGATCGCCGTTGACGACAACGGGCGTATTCCGGTCGTCATGGACGCTTCCGCCTGCACGCTCCGTCTGAAGAAGATGCTGGGCGGCCGGGTGACGATCCTCGACAGCATCGAGTTCCTGCACGACCACGTGATGCCCCGGCTGGAGGTGGTCGCGAAGCAGGCCGAGCCGGTGCTGGTCCATGTCAACTGCTCGGCCCAGCGCATGGGGCTGGGCGACAAGATCGTCGGCCTCGCCAAGGCTTGCGCCGAAACGGTCGTGGTGCCGGAAGGCGTCGGATGCTGCGGCTTCGCGGGGGACAAGGGCTTCTCGACGCCGGAGTTGAACGACCACGCGCTCCGCCGGTTGCCCGATGCGATCCCGGCGGGCTGCGAGGGCGGCTATTCGTCGAACCGGACGTGCGAGATCGGTTTGTCGGATCACTCGAACGTTCCTTACCGCTCGATCGCCTATCTTGTGGACAGGGTGACGCGCCGCCGCCCCTGATCGTTCTTGATCAAATCGGAGCGACCTGCGATCCATGGGGGATGCTGACCTTACGGCAAATCGAAGTGATCCGGGCGGTAATGGTCGCCGGCACGATCAATGGAGCGGCGAAGCTCCTCAACGTGTCGGCGCCCGGCATCAGCCGCCTGATGAAGTACACGGAGAAGTCGCTCGGGTTCCGCCTGTTCGACCGGCGTCATGGCCGCTACGTCCCGGCGGCCGAGGCCAGTGACGTCTTCAGCCAGATCAACGCGGTCTACAAGAAGGTCGAGGATCTTCAGTTCACGGTGAAGCGGCTTGAGAGCGGCCACGGCTCGGAGCTGAAGATCGCTTCCGTCCCGAGTATCGCCAACATGATGGTGCCTCGGGCGATCGAGCGGATCGTGGCGAAGCATCCCGGCCTTGTGATCGATGTCGATATCCTGAAGCTTGAGGAAGCGATGGATTATCTCCTCCTGGAAAAGGGGGAGATCGTCGCCATGAGCTACAAGGTCGATCATCCCTCCCTGGATTTCATCAGGCTGGCGCGTGGCAAGCTGCTGTGCATCACGCCGCCGGATCACCCGCTGGCAAGGAACGGATCGGTTTCAGCCGAGGATATCGCCCGCTACCCGCTGATCGGCATCGATCCCAACGATCCCTATGGCCGCATCATGGCCGATATCTTCGAGCGCCGGGGGCTGACCTACACCATGCCGATCCGCGCCCGTTTCGGCACCACGGTCTGCCGCTTGGTTCAGGCGGGGCTGGGCATCGCGGTGATCGATCAGTTCACCGTCGCCCACGATGCGGTGCCGGGCATCCGGCTTCTCGACATCGACGAGCCGACCGCCTTTGACACTTATGTCGCCGTCAAGGCGGAGCGGGGCCTGTCGAGCTTTGCCGAAAGCTTCATCGCGCTGTTGAAGGCGGAGATGACGGCGGTGGTGCGGGCCAGCGAATTAACATCATGTTCATTTGAACGCATATCTTGGTATTTGACGTTAACGGCGTGGCTGCGCATTCTCCGCTCAACAGAACGGATCTGTTCGATCAACGAAACCGCTCCCCAAGAAGCGGACAGCAATGGAGGAAACGCCATGAAAACATTCACTTCCCGGCTTCTCGCCGGTCTCCTCGTCCCCGGAATGCTGCTGCTGGCGGGCGCCGCCAACGCGGCCGACATCCAGAAGCGGACGCTGAAGTTCCCGTCGGCCAGCAACAAGGGGCATCCGCAGGTTCTGGGTGTCCAGAAGTTCGCCGATCTGGTCGCGGAGAAGAGCGGCGGCAAGATCACCGTCAAGCCGTTCCCCGGCGGCGTGCTGGGGGCGGACCTTCAGACGGTTTCCGCCATGCAGGGCGGCACGGTCGATCTGACGGTCATGAACGCCAGCCTGCTGGCCGGCAACGTCAAGGAGATGGCGGTCCTCGACTTCCCCTACATGTTCAACACGGCTGAGGAAGCCGATGCCGTTCTGGACGGTCCGGTCGGGCGCAAGCTGCTCGACAAGCTGCCGGAGAAGGGGCTGGTCGGGTTGGCGTATTGGGACCTCGGGTTCCGCGAGATGCACACCAACAAGCGTCCGATCACCAAGGCCGAAGACCTTCAGGGCCTGAAGATGCGCGTCATTCCGACGCCGATCTACGTCGAGTTCATGAACGCCGTCGGCGCCAACGCGGTGCCGATGCCCTTCACGGAAACCTACACGGCCCTGGAAACCGGCGCTGTCGATGGCATGACCAACCCGCTGCTGAACATCATGGACGGCAAGTTCAACGAGGTGTCCAAATACCTCAGCCTGACCAACCACATGTATACGCCGCAGGCCGTGATCGCGAGCAAGAAGCTCTGGGACAAGCTGTCCGAGGACGAGCGCAAGATCCTTCAGGATGCCGCTGCCGAGGCGACCGTCTATCAGCGTCAGGTCGCGCGTGAGCAGGCGGCGAAGGCGCTGGACGAAATCGCGAAGTCCGGCATGAAGGTCAACGAACTCCCGCCCGAGGAAATCGCCAAGCTGAGGGAGAAGGCCGGGCCGGTGGTCGAGAAGTTCCGGAAGGAGATCGGCGAGGAACTGGTGACGGAGCTTTATGCGGAGATCGAGAAGGTTCGGAAGAACTGAGGGGACGTGATGTTGGGATCGATACGGCCCGACAAGCTTACCTCCTTTCAACCATCCGAGTCAATCGTAATCAACCGGCGTCGCGTGCCAGCCTTCGGCGCGCTTCGCCCAGAACGCATCGCGCAACCGCACCGAAACAGGCCCCGGCCGGTCGTTGCCCATGATCCGGCCGTCGATGCGGGAGGCCGGCATGACGCCGCCGGCGGTGGTGCAGGTGAAGATTTCGTCGGCTTCGCGCAGTTCCGCCGCTGAAACCGGCCGCACCTCGCACGGGATGCCCAGCTCGGCGCAAAGTTCGATCATCGACAGCCTTGTGATGCCGTCGAGCGCTCCCCGGTCCGGTGTCGCCACGACGCCGTTGGTGATGCTGAAGACGTTGAAGCCGGCGCCTTCGGTGACGTTGCCCTGGGCGTCCAGCAGGATCGCGAAGTCGGCGCCTTTTTCCATCGCCTCGAACTGGCCGCGCGTCAGGTCGCCCCAGTGGAAGTTCTTGATCTGGGTTCGACCGATTCCGGCGGGATGCGCAGCGTATCCGCGATCATCAGGTGCAGCCCGCGCTCGCACATCTCGGGTCCCGCCACCGACACCCAGGGCACCGCGAAGGCGGCGATGTAGTTGCGGGCATAGGCGGGGTGGCGCGGCTTGCCGGGGGCGGGAACGCCGCGCAGGCAATCCATCGCGACATAGGCGGCCCGCAAGCCCGACAGCCGGACGAGCCGGTGCAGGACAGCCTTGATTTCGTCGTCAGCTCTCGGCGGGCTTCATGTGAAGCGCGTCCATGGAAGCGCGGAACCGCCGGATATGGTCGTCCAGGCGGAAGAAGGCGCCGTCCCAGACCCCCACCACGTCGTAGGTCACGTCGGAGCGGCGATAGCCCCAGTCGGTCAGCGGGATGGCGGCCTCGCCGACCGGCATGTAGCGGCCATCGATGTAAGCGGCCCCGGCGGCGAAGCGTGACGGTTCCAATTCGGTCATGAAGTAGTGCCCTGCTCGGTTGCTTCCAGCCTCAGGCCAACCCGCCCGAGGCTCGCATCAAGAGCTTTAATCCTCAATGCCTCGAAAATGCGTTTCCGGTCGAGAGGAGCGGGGCCATATCATCATGGATGAGGGAGAATTGTGCGCGACATCCGTGTCGGCGGCACGCAAGTCCGCGCCAAGGGAGATCATGGGCCTCATTTTCGACGCCAATTCCGACCAGCAACGGCGCGCCTTCGCGGAGCGGGCCGTTCTGCGTTATTGGCTGCGGCAACCCGAGCGTTGCGGCGCGTTACGGCGATAAAGGCCGGCAGAGGTGTGTCGAAGACATGCTGTATACGCTGGTCTATCTTGAGGCCGCCACCGCTGACCGGCAGCATGGAACTGTTTCGCGATTATATAACGTGGCTCAGATCGATCTTCATCTGCTTCAACATCGATGTCGATGACCTGATCGGCACGCTTGAAACATTGCAGGAGATTTTCATCGAGCGCGGCGACGCTGATCCAGGCGGAATATCTGGAAGATTCGCTGCGGCTGATGGACAGCATGGAGGATGTTCCCGCGAGCCGGCTGAAGGAAGACAACCCGTTCAAGGCCATGGCGGAAGACTACCTGAAGCGGTTGCTGGCTCAGGATCAGTCGGGCGCCACCGACCTGATCTTCAATGCCGCCGATGCGGGAATTCCGATTCCCAACCTTTACATGAACGTCCTGCAACCGACTTTGCATGAAGTCGGCAGGCTCTGGCAGATCAACCGGATATCCATCCCGCAGGAACATTACTTCACCGCCGCGACCAAAACGATCATGTCGCAGCTTTACCCTTACCTCATCCAGCGGCGGAGCAATGGGCGGCGCCTTATCGCCACCTGCATCGATGGCGAA
The DNA here is from genome assembly GCA_963848585.1 of uncultured Alphaproteobacteria bacterium. Classification (GTDB taxonomy): domain Bacteria; phylum Pseudomonadota; class Alphaproteobacteria; order Azospirillales; family Azospirillaceae; genus Skermanella. The sequence continues at coordinate 51,392 of CAWKET010000030.1, forward strand.
TTGCACGAGATCGGCATCCGCATGGTCTGCGATGTGTTCACGATGAACGGCTGGGAAGCCGTGTATCTGGGCGCCAGCGTTCCCGTGTCGGAGATCGTCACGCTGGTGGAGATCGAAAAGCCGGAGATTCTGGCGCTCTCCATCACCATAGCGCCCAATCTGCCCAAGGCTTCCGCCTTGATCGGCGCCATCCGGGAAAATCCGGAGTGCGCCGGCACCAAAATCATCGTCGGCGGATACCCGTTCAACAGTTGCCCCGGTCTGTGGCGGCGGATCGGCGCTGACGCCTGCGCCAGGGATGCCGCCTCCGCCATGACCTGGGCCAATCTGCGGTTCGCCCCAACGGCGTGACGGGCACGTGATGTCGGTTTCAGACGACTGCCCAAAGAAGGCTTCATGCCCCTCAAGGACGATCCGGTCGCCGTCGATCCGTCCGCCAAGGCCGGGCAGGTCGATGGCGTGCAAGCCGAAGTTTCCGCCGGTTTGGAACACCGCCGGCTCCGCCGACAGGTTGAAGACGCAGAGGATCGCGGAGCCCTCGAACCGCCGGATGAAGGCCAGCGTTTCGGCCGGCTGCGGGGACGCGTTTTCCAGGAACGTGATGTCGCCTTTGACCAGGGCCGGGTGCTCCCGCCGGAAGCGGAGCAGGCGGCGGTAGTGGGCGAGAATGGAGGTATCGTCCGCGCGCTGCTTGTCCACGGCGCGGCTGAGGTGGGCCGCCGCTACGGGCAGCCAGGGGCGGCCTGTTGTGAAACCCGCCTTCGGCGTGCCGCTTTCCCAGACCATCGGCGTCCGGCAGCCGTCGCGGCCTTTGAACTCCGGCCACAGGCGCAGGCCATAGGGGTCCACCAGATCCTCGTAGGCCAGTTCGGCTTCGTGCAGCCCCAGTTCCTCGCCCTCGTACAGGCAGACGGAGCCTCGCATCGACAGCAGGAGAGTCGCGGCCAGTTTGGCAAGCTGCTGCTCGTTCTTGGCATGCTGCGCCACCGGCTGACATGGCGCACCACGTCATGGTTGGAGAAGGCCCAGCAGGGCCAGCCATCGGCGGCCACTTCCTCGAAGCGTGAAATATGGGAGCGGAAGTGATCGGCTGAAAACGCGGCGCTGAGGAAATCGAAGGTGTAGGCCATGTGCAGCTTGTCGCCGCCGCTGGTGTAGAGCGCCATCAATTCCAGCGAACGCGGCCCTGTCCGATCTCGCCCACGGTGGCGGAGCCGGGATAGAGGTCCAGCAAGGCGCGCAGACGCTGGAGGAAACCGGGCGTTTCCGGGCGGTTCTTATCGTAGCGGTGATCCTGCCAGTGATACGCCTCGATCTTCTTGAAGTCGGGGACGTCGGGGTCGGGCGGGTTCGACCGGAACTCGGCGTCGTGGAAGTAGAAGTTGGTGGTATCCAGGCGGAAGCCATCGACGCCGCGGTCGAGCCAGAACTTGACCGTGTTCAGCAGGGCTTCGATCACTTCCTCGTTGTGGAAGTTGAGGTCGGGCTGCTCGGTCAGGAAGTTGTGCAGGTAGTACTGGCGCCGGCGCGAATCCCATTGCCAGGAACTGCCGCCGAACACCGACAGCCAGTTGTTGGGCGGGGTGCCGTCCGGCTTGGGATCGGCCCAGACATACCAGTCGGATTTCGGGTTGTCGCGGCTGGACCGGCTTTCCATGAACCAGGGGTGCAGGTCGGACGAATGGCTGAGCACCTGATCGATCATGACTTTCAGGCCCAGCCGGTGAGCCTCCGCCACCAGGCCGTCGAAGTCGGCCAGGGTGCCATAGGCGGGATCGATGCCGCAGTAGTCGGAGATATCGTAGCCGAAGTCCTTCTGGGGCGAGGTGAAGAAGGGCGCCAGCCAGATGGCGTCCACGCCGAGTTCCGCCACATAGGGCAGGCGGCTGGTGATGCCCCTCAGGTCGCCGATGCCGTCACCGTTGCTGTCCTGGAAGGAGCGCGGATAGATCTCGTAGATGACGGCGCCGCGCCACCAGTCCGGATCGCTCGATGCCAGTTGGGTGGCTGTGGATGCTGACGTTCGCATGTTCATGTTGGATCAGCCTTTCACTCCGCCGGCAGTCAGGCCGGTCGTCATTAACAACGGGGGAGGCGAAAAGCTTCAGGCGCAGCCCGGTGCAATACATCTGAGTGATTGCTTATACGCGGCGATCTTCCCCAAATATTGTTCACGGGATTTCATGCACGGCTGAGTGAACCAATGGAAATTGCATTCCTGTGGATCGCACTGGGGTTTGTCGCCGGCTACATGGTTCGCGCCCTGATCTCGCAGGTGCGCCGTCGGCGCTTCGAGGAAGATTACGGCTTCAATCCTCGCTCCCGGTTAAGGCACCGGCCATGACCGGGAATAACTGTATACGCTGAGTTACACTGTATGCCTCGATGTACGCTGGCGGGAAACCGCTGCCGTGAAAGGCTTTTCTGCGGCTTACTCTGGAGTTTGGCAGAGGCCTGTAAAGCTTCGTGTACAGAAACAATCCTTCGCGCATTTCTCTAAACCGCTGGAATGATGCCGTTTCTTCGGTTGGCACGTCATTGCTTAATAACCGGTTAACTACGATCGGCGGTGGGATGAGGGCTTCGGCCGCGCCCACCCCGATCGAACTTCATGAAATTGAAGATATAAAGTTGATCGGAGGAAACGTGGAAGTTTTGACCGAAGGCCTCAATGCCTTGAACGGCATCGTCTGGGGCGTGCCTATGCTGGTCCTGATCCTGGGCACCGGCCTTTTCCTGCAAATACGTCTTAAGCTGATGCCGATCGCCAAGATCGGTTATGGCATCAAGCTGGTCTGGCAGGGCCGCAAGTCCGGTTCCGCTGAAGACGGTGAGATCAGCCCCTTCGCGGCTCTGATGACGGCGCTGGCCGCGACCGTGGGTACCGGCAATATCGCGGGTGTCGCCACGGCGATAGCGCTCGGCGGGCCGGGCGCGCTGTTCTGGATGTGGTGTACCGCTCTGGTCGGCATGGCGACCAAGTACGCCGAAGTTCTGCTGGCCGTTCATTACCGTGAAGTCGATGAGAATGGCGAGCATGTCGGCGGGCCGATGTATGCGATCAAGAACGGCCTGGGGCCGCGCTGGCGCTGGCTGGGTGTCGCCTTCGCGCTGACCGCCGGTGTGGCGGGCTTCGGCATCGGCAACATGGTGCAGGCCAATGCCATTGCCGGCGTTGCCGAGAACACCTTCGGCATCCCCGTCTGGATCACCGGCATCGTGCTGACCGTCGTGACCGGCGCTGTCATCCTGGGCGGCATCAAGCGGATCGGCCGGGTGGCGGAATCCCTCGTCCCGGTGATGTGCATCAGCTACGTGCTGTGCGCCCTGTTCGTGCTGTTCATGTTCGCGGATCGTATTCCCGAAGCGATTTCCCTGGTGTTCACCCATGCCTTCACGCCGGTCGCCGCCAGCGGCGGTTTCGCCGGTGCCGCCGTCTGGGCCGCCATGCGCTACGGTGTTGCGCGGGGCATCTTCTCCAACGAAGCTGGCCTGGGAACGGCCGGCATCGCGCAGGCCGCCGGCATGACCCGCAGCCCGGTCCGTTCGGCGCTGGTCGGCATGATGGGCACCTTCATCGACACCATCATCGTCTGCACCATGACCGGCTTGGCGATCATCGTCTCCGGCGTGTGGAACAGCGGTGCAGTCGGGAGCGGTGCTGTCGTCGTCGGCTTTCGAGGCGGCCATGCCCGGCATCGGCCAGTACCTGCTGTCGATCGAGCTGGCGGTGTTCGCGCTGACCACCATCCTGGGCTGGTCGTACTACGGCGAGAAGTGCTGGGAGTTCCTGATCGGCGCCAAATCCGAGAAGCCGTACCGGGTGCTGTGGACCCTGGCGGTGTTCCTGGGGTCGGTCGCCCAGTTGGATCTGATCTGGCTGATCGCGGATACCTTGAACGCCTTCATGGCGATCCCAAATCTGTTGTCCCTGCTGCTGCTCTCGCCGGTGATCGTGAAGTTGACCCGCGACTATTTCCAGCGGGAAACCAACGGCAAGCTTGTCGCCGCCGAATAATCGAAGCTTTGATGAAGACTCCGGTGGCGGATTTGTTCGCCACCGGAGTCTTTTTGTGCTGTCTGTTATTTGTGCATCTTGAAAACACTTCGGTTCATGTTTTTTTTTGCTTGACGCCTGTTCGTTAATGTGAATAATACGACTTGTCCAACAAGGCTATGCGGGAGAGTTCGACGCGGTTTCAACCGGCGTCGGCGCCGACGGAGCAACCCCCCAGGAAACTCTCAGGCACAAGGGACCGCTAAAGCTGGATGATCTGGAGAGAGGCGGCCATGCTGATGAACCGGCATGATGACGCCCACCGAAGGGGAAGCCCGAAGCTCCATGGAGCCTCGGGGCAAGCTCTCAGGTACAGCGACAGATGGGGAAAGCCGGATCGGGTAGATGCCCGGTCCATGTCATCCTCATGCGCTCCGGAGAGAGTTTCATGCGTAACACCACCCCCCATATCGCAGTCATCGGCGCCGGCATCACCGGCGTGACCACCGCCTACGCGCTGGCCGAAAAAGGCTACGCCGTCACCGTTTTCGATCGGCAGCGCTATGCGGCGATGGAGACCTCCTTCGCCAATGGCGGGCAGCTTTCCGCCAGCAATGCCGAGGTCTGGAACCACTGGTCCACGGTCATCAAGGGCATCACCTGGATGCTGAAGAGCGACGCGCCGCTCCTGATGAACCCGTCGCCGAACTGGCACAAGTATTCCTGGATGGCCGAGTTCGTCGGCAACATTCCCAAGTACCGCTCCAACACCATCGCGACCACCCGGCTCGCCATCGAGGCGCGGAAGCACCTGTTCGACATGGCGGAGCGGGAAGGCATCGACTTCGACCTGGAAACGCGCGGCATCCTGCACTTCTACCGTGACAAGAAGGGCTTCGACCATGCGGCCCGCGTCAATGAGATGCTGGTGGAAGGCGGGCTGGACCGGCATGCCGTGACGGCGGACGAGATCCGCGCGATCGAGCCGGCTCTGACGGGCGACTTCCACGGCGGTTTCTTCACGCCGTCGGATGCGACCGGCGACATCCACAAGTTCACCCGTGGGCTGGCGAAGGCCTGCATCCGGCGCGGTGTCCGCTTCGTCCATGACGCCACGGTCGAGCGGATCGACCATCTGGAGCAGGGCATCAAGGTCGTCTGGTCGAACGGGGCCGAGGCGGCGTCTCAGGACGAGCTGGTCGTCGATGGCATCGTCATCTGCGCCGGCGTCGCGAGCCGCAAGTTCGCCGCGATGGTCGGGGACCGGGTCAACATCTATCCCGTGAAGGGCTATTCCATCACGGTTCATCTGGACGACGAGGCCAGCCGCGACGCCGCACCCTGGGTCAGCCTGCTGGACGACAAGGCCAAGATCGTCACCAGCCGGCTGGGCGGCGACCGCCTGCGGATCGCCGGTACCGCCGAGTTCAACGGCGAGAACCGCGACATCCGCGCCGACCGCATCCGTCCGCTGGTCGATTGGACCCGCCAGCTCTTCCCGATGGTCGATACCGGCAAGGTCGTGCCGTGGAGCGGCCTGCGTCCGATGATGCCGGACATGATGCCGCGCGTCGGCGCGGGACGGCGTCCGGGCGTGTTCTACAACACGGGCCACGGCCATCTCGGCTGGACGCTCTCCGCCGCGACCGCGCAGGTGATTTCCGAGAAGATCGCCGTGGCGATGCCGTTCGACCTGCCGGCTGCGGATTTGCGCTGAAAGCCGCCTAAATACTGGAACCGTCGCGGGCGAGGGGCTGTTGGAACTTGGGAGTTCCAAAACCCGCGGCGGCCTAATCAAGCATTGAAACAGCTTCTTCCGGCCTCGCCGCAAAGCCGGAGGGAGGCGTCATTTGCGGGTGAAGCGTATCCTGGGTGGATTGCTGCTGTTGGCGGTCGTCGGGGCGGCAGGGTTTACCGCCTTGGCGTGGCGGTCCGAACTCGATCCGGTCAGGCCACCCGGTCGCTCCGCGTTTCCTCCTGAGAAAATAGCGCAGGGCGCCCGCCTCGCGGCGCTCGGCTACTGCGCCCAGTGCCACACTGCTCCCGGCGGCAAGCCGTTCGCCGGGGGCTATCCGCTGAAGACGCCGTTCGGCACGATCTACGGCACCAACATCACGCCAGATCCGGAAACCGGCATCGGCTCGTGGTCGGAGGAAGCCTTCGCGCGGGCGATGGGCGAGGGTGTCGACCGCGAGGGCCATCACCTCTATCCCGGTTTCCCCTACGACCATTTCACCCGCATCACGGCGGACGACAACCGCGCGCTCTACGCCTACCTGATGACGCGGGAGCCTGTCCGGGCGGAGGCGCCGGTCAACGACCTGCCCTGGCCGCTCCAGTTCCGCCCGCTGCTGGCGGGCTGGAAACTGCTGTTCCTGGACAAGGGTGAGTTCCAGCCGGACCCGGCGCCGCTCGCCGGAATGGAACCGGGGCGCCTATCTGGCCGAGGGCGTCGCCCATTGCGGCGCCTGCCACACGCCGCGCAACGCGCTGGGCGCCCGCGAAACCGAGCCGCCAAGTTCGCCGGCGGCGAGTCCGAGGGCTGGCACGCGCCGGCGCTGAACGAGGCTTCGACCGCGCCAGTCCCCTGGGATCAGGAAAGCCTCTACGCGTATCTGCGGACGGGCGTCAGCGAGAACCACGCGCTGGCCGCCGGACCCGATGGCGCCCGTGATCCGCAACCTGTCACTCCGTACCGGACGACGACATAAGGGCGCTCGCGACATATATCGCCGACGGCATGGGCGAGCGGCGAGCCGGCGCCTCCGGCAGGCGCGGTCCCGGCGGGCAACGGCGCCGCGACGATCTATGCCGGCGCCTGCGCCACCTGCCATGAGCCGGGCGGTCCCCTGCAATTCGCGGCCTCGGTCGATCTGGCGAAGGCGACGTCGATCGCGCAGCCGGACCCGCGCAACCTGATCCAGGTCATCGTTGGACGGCGTCATGACGCCCGACGCGGCGGCCGCCCCGCTGATGCCGGGCTTCGGGCATATCCTGACCGACAAACAGGTGGCGGAACTGGCCGGAGTATCTGCGCACCCGGTTCAGCGGCCAGCCCGCTTGGAACGATGTGGAAGGGCAGGTGGCCCGTATCCGGTCCGACACAGCGGGATGCGAGACATTCCGCCAGCGGCATCGCAGAATAGCGAAGGGGGAGTGATGATTACCCTGTCCGTCAACGGCCGGGACCATCAGGTCGATGCCGATCCGGCAACGCCGCTGCTCTATGTGCTGCGCGACGATCTGGAACTGAACGCGGCCAAGTTCGGCTGCGGCCTGGGCCAGTGCGGTTCCTGCATGGTCCTGGTGGACGGCGCGCCCGTCGTGTCCTGCGTCACGCCGATCGTCGTCCTGGAAGGCCGCGCCATCCGCACGGTGGAAGGCCTCGGGACCATCGACGATCCGGGACCGGTCCAGCGCGCCTTCATGGAGGAGCAGGCCGCCCAATGCGGCTACTGCATCCCCGGCTTCATGATCAGCGCCCAGGCGCTGCTGGAGCGCACCCCGTCCCCGACGGACGCGGAGATCCGCGAGGCGCTGAAGCCGAACCTGTGCCGCTGCGGCACCCATATGCGGATCATGAAGGCGGTGCGCCGCGCCGCCGGGTTCATGCAAACGGCCGATGCGGCGCATCGCACGGCAAGCGGGAGGGCCGGCGATGAACGGACCCACTCTGTCGCGCCGGGGCTTCCTTGGCGGCGGCGCGCTGGTCGTCGGATTCACGCTGTTCCCCGGCCGCCTGCTGCGCCCAGGCCCCGCAGGAGGGCGACGGCGGAACGCCGCCGGGCATGCCCAAGGCTCTGAACAGCAACCCACTGCTGGAAATCCTGGATCAGGATCGATGCCGACGGGCGCGATCACCGTCTTCACCGGCAAGGCGGAACTGGGGCAGGGCATCAGGACGGCGCTGCTTCAGGTCGCGGCGGAGGAACTGGCTGTCGATCCCGCCGCCATCACGCTGGTCACGGCCGATACCGGCCGGACGCCGAACGAGAGCTACACCGCCGGCAGCCAGTCGATGCAGGAAAGCGGCACCGCGATCCTGCACGCGGCGGCGCGGGTGCGCGGGCATCCTCCGCGATCTGGCGGCGGAGCGCTTCGGCGTTCCGGCGGACACGCTGCGGCTGGGGCAGGGGGCCGTCGCGGCACCGGACGGCCGAAGCCTCGGCTATGGCGAACTGGTCGCCGACGGCGCGCTGGAAGGCGCCCGGCCGCAGCGCGGAACGGTGTTGAAGGACCCGGCCAGCCTACAGCGTGATCGGCCGAGACCTGCCGCGCGTCGATATCCCCGCCAAGGTGACCGGCGGCGCCGCCTATGTCCAGGACATGCGGCTGCCCGGCATGGTCCATGCCCGCGTCGTGCGCCCGCCCAGCTACGGCGCCGCGCATCCGCGAGGCCGATACCGGCATGGCCGAACGCGATGCCGGGCGTCGCTCGGCATCGTTCGCGACGGCAACTATCTGGCGGTCGTGGCGGAGCGGGAATGGCAGGCGATCAACGCCATGCGCGTGCTGGCCCAGTCGCGTGAAGTGGGACGAACAGGAGACGCTGCCCGACCGCGACAACCTGTTCCGCGACCTTCAGGCGCTGAAGTCCGACGAGCGGGTGATCCAGGACCGGCGGGACGACCCGGCCGCGCGTCGGCGGCGCGATCCACCGGCTGGAAGCGGAGTACCATCGCGGCTACCAGATCCACGGCTCGATCGGCCCGTCCTGCGCGGTCGGGCTGTTCCGGGACGGCGTGATGACGGTCTGGTCTCACGGCCAGGGCATGTTCCCGCTGCGCTCCGCCATCGCGGAAATGCTGCGGATGGATCGAGGCGCAGGTCCGCTGCATCCATGCCGAGGGTTCCGGCTGCTACGGCCACAACGGCGCCGACGATGCCGGGGCCGACGCGGCGCTGATCGCCCGCGCCTTTCCCGGACCGCCCGGTGCGGGTCCAGTGGATGCGGGAGGACGAGCACTGCTGGGAGCCGTTCGGCTCCGCCATGGTGTCGAAGGCGCGGGCGCGGCGTCGATGCGCAGGGCAAGATCGTCGATTACCAGTACGAGGTCTGGAGCAGCCCGCATTCGACCCGGCCCGGCGGGGCAGGCGCGCTTGATGCCGGCGTGGCATCTGGCCGAACCGTTCAAGCCGGACCCGCCGAAGCCGATCCCGCAGCCGGCCGGCGGCGGCGACCGCAACGCCATCCCGCTCTACGCCCTGCCCAACGCGCGGATCGTCCATCGCTTCATTCCGGAAATGCCGCTGCGGACCTCGGCGCTGCGGGCGCTCGGCGCCTACATGAACGTCTTCGCGCTGGAAAGCTTCATGGATGAGATGGCCGCGGCGGCGGAGACCGATCCGGTCGAATTCCGCCTGCGCCACCTGGAAGACCCCGCGCCCGCGATGTCGTGACGGTGGCCGCCGAGCGGTTCGGCTGGGCCTCCGAGCCGGCTGCCGCCGGGGCACGGCACGCGGCTTCGGCTTCGCCCGCTACAAGAACATGGCGGCCTATTGCGCGGTCGCGGTGGAAGTGGCGGTCGAGCGGGAAACCGGGGCTGCCCGGCTGGTCCGCGCCGTTGCGGCCATCGACAGCGGCGCAGGCGGTCAACCCGGACGGCATCCGCAACCAGACCGAGGGCGGCATCATCCAGTCGCTCGAGCTGGACGCTGATGGAGCAGGTGACCTTCGACCGGACCCGGATCACCAGCCGGGACTGGAGCAGCTATCCGATCCTCCGCTTCGACCAGATCCCCGACAGCGTCGATGTCCATGTGATCGACCGCCCCGGCCAGCCCTATCCTCGGCACCGGAGAAGCGGCCCAGGGGCCGACGGCGGGCGCCATCGCCAACGCCGTCGCCGATGCGGCCGGCGTCCGCCTGCGCGACTTGCCGCTGACGCGGGAGCGGATCAAGGCGGCCATCGGAGTTTGACCGGAGACAAGGAAAAAGCCGCTGCCTTTCGGCAGCGGCTTGAAGTTTGGAGCTCGGGACGGGTCTTCAGGTGCTTTGTGGGGATCAGGTGGTTGCCGTGCGGACCTGCTGGCGCTGTGCCAGATCCGCGATCCGCATTTCCTCGGCATTCCGGGCGTGGTGGCGGGCCAGCATCGGGCGCAGGACCACGATGGCGCAGGACCGCGGAGCAGAGATCCATGGCGGCGACGGTGTAGAGGACGGTGGACCACGTTCCGGTGGCTTCCATCAGCAGGTTGCCGACGGGGACCAGCAGGGCCGCGAAACCCTTGGCGCAGTACAGGACGCCGTAGATCTTGCCGACATGCTTGGTGCCGAAGGCATCGCCGGCGGTGGCGCTGAAGAGGCTGTAGACTTCGCCCCAGGCCAGGAAGACGACGCCGCTCAGGATCAGGAAGGCGTAGGGGTTGTGGCCGAAGTAGCCCAGGGCGATGATGCCGATGCCTTCCATGGAGAAGGCGATGAACATGGTCTTCTCACGCCCGATGTGGTCGGAAATCCAGCCGAAGATCGGACGGGACAGGCCGTTCATGACGCGGTCGAGCATCAGCGCGAAGGGCAATGCCGCCATCGTGAAGAAGTAGAGGTTGACCGGGAATTCCTTGACGCCGAGGTCATGGGCGATCAGGCCGAGCTGAGCCACCGCCATCAGGCCGCCGGTCACCGTCAGGATGAACATCGCCATCATGGTCCAGAAGACCGGGGTGCGCAGCGCTTCACCAAGGGTATAGTCGCGCTTCGACTGACTGACCTTGGTCGAGAAGCGGACTTCTTCCCTCTTGGGCGACCGCAGGAACCACGCCACCGCGAAGATGACCGTGCCCTGGATCACGCCGAAGAAGAAGAATGCACTCTGGAAGCCGCTGGACGCGATCATGGCGGCGATCGGCAGGATGGTCAGCGCCGAACCGGCGCCGTAACCGCCGGCGGTCAGGCCGACCGCGAGGCCGCGGCGGTGCGGGAACCACTTCAGCGCGTTGTTGATGCAGGTGGCGTAGACGCAGCCCACACCCATGCCGCCGACCGCGGCGCCGACATAGAAGCCGGTCAGGGTCGTGGCGTAGGAGTTGATGACCCAGGCCAAGCCGACCAGCACGCCGCCGGCCGCGACCATGACGCGGGGGCCGTATTTATCGATGAAGTAGCCTTCGATCGGCGTCAGCCAGGTCTGGACGACGACGAAGATCGTGAACGCGGCCTGGATCGACGCGCGGGTCCATCCATAGGTCGCCTGGATTTCAGGGACGAACAAGGTCCAGGCATATTGGATATTGGCCGTGGCGACCATACAGATGACGCCGACCACAAGCTGGATCCAGCGCGTCCGATCGGCATCTGCGGCCGGGTTTCTTCCTTGTTGATCTACCGATGCATACATCGGACGTTTCCTCCGTGTGGATGGACAGCCTTTGGTCCGTACTTCTTATTTTTCCCGGGGGTCCGGCCTTTCCGTGGCTTGGAAAGGCTCCGGTTCCCCCTGGTGTCTGGTATATTGAATGCCAAACACCAAGGACATTGCAAATGGTTTTCTTTATTTTTCCACGATGCGGAACAGGGTTGCCTAGATATCCAGAAGAATTGGTTGAATGCGAAACTGATAAACCCGGCCGGGGACGGGCTTGAGTTCTGATTGGAAATTATGGGAGGGAAGGAGGAAGGCCGGATCAGGGCTCAAGGACTTTGTCCGAGCTGTGAGGCCTCTTCGCGGTGTGGTGAAGTTACCGCGTTTTACTTTCAGGCAATAGGGCTCCAGCCTTGCCCCTAACGCAAAGCTGGCATCTGGTATCCTGTATTCCAACGTGCTTGATCCGGCTGCTCGATCAGTTTATGTTGCTATGCAGCAAACGACGACACCCGATCCAGTCCCCGAGGTTCAAGCCATGTTGAAGAATACTGATTTCATTCTCGCCCTCACCGCTTTCGCCGGGTTTGTTGTCCACTCCCTGACTACCGCTGGTGCTGGCTGGCCCTTCTCCCGTTCCGCCGATGCTGAAGATACCGACAGCATCTTCTGGATTTCAGATCGCCTGTCCCAGAGCGGAAAAGGCCATGAACGCTCGTTCTGGATCGAAAAAGCTTAGAACTCGTCCAGACCATTCTCGACAGATCCAGGCTTGGCAGATCTGTGAACAGCATGACGGCGGCATGGCCCAAGCCACTCAAGGCTCCGAAGCAGAGAGCGGAGACGATGGCTGTGGAATGTCGCTGCCCGAACGGCTGATCCGGCCATGGGCGGGGTCAGTGCTGCGATGGGTCACGTTGCTAAACACACATTCCTCCCGTTCTTTATTATGTCAAACCATCTTCAGCCTCTGGCGTATTGAATGCAATATGCCAAGTGCCAGGAATGGGATGGTTTCCCGGCTGGTGGAAGTGTATTCTGAAGGGCGGCAACGCTCTACGCCAGATCGTTCATGGAAGCAGGGACTGTGCAGGGGTCATAGCCGGTACCCTGCGGAATGC
>CAWKET010000031.1:0-46197 GCA_963848585.1 uncultured Alphaproteobacteria bacterium
CTTCTGGATCTTGGCGTTGAAGCGGGGTTCCAGATGGGTTCGCTGGTTCAGTTCCTTGGCGCCGGCGCTGCCGACCCGCCGGCGAAGCTCAGCGCAAAACCCAGTCCGAAGGCGGCGCCGGCGGCCACGATCCGTCCGGTCCTGAAAATCGGCGATATGTTCGGCATCGGGACTTGCCCTCCTCCGCACCATGACCGGCGGGTGATCCGCCCTGTCGATAAAGCAGGCTAGACCGATGCTTGGCGAATGTCTGTGAACGCCTTCACGCTGATAAATCCCGCAGTCGGACCGGCGCGATCGAGGGATGCTGCCGATGCCGTGAAATAAAATGACCTTTCCATCACTGGGCTGCCCAATCCATCCGCTTGGAAGGAGCTTTCGGAATACTTACATTTATGCCCTGTCACCACGTCCGCGACTGGGGATATAATCGTTTCTGGTAATTGCCGCAGGCCCTCATTTTCGCCCAAGGTCTGCGGCCCCGACTGCGCCGGGCGGTTCGCGACAGTGGGGACTTCTGGTTGATGAGAGTTCTCAGGTTCTTACTTACGCTGATGCTGATGTTCTGCCTGACCGGCGCCGCCAATGCGGCGGACGGCGACAAGCGCATTGCCCTGGTGATCGGCATCGGGGGCTACAAATACGCGCCCGAACTGCCCAATCCGCCGAACGACGCCCGCGCCATCGGCGCCGCCCTGCGCAAGCTCGATTTCGAGGTCGAAGAGGCTTACGATCTCGACAACCGGGCCTTCGCCGGGCATCTCCGCGATTTCGGCGTGCGCGCATCGGCCGCCGATGTGGCGGTGGTGTTCTACGCCGGCCACGGCCTTCAGGTGCGCGGCCAGAACTATCTTCTGCCGTCCGACGCCCGGCTGGAGCGCGAACGCGATCTGGTCTACGAGGCCATGCCGCTCAACCTGATCATGGGAGAGCTGGCGCAGGCGCGGAAACTGGGCGTCCTGATCCTGGACGCCTGCCGGAACAATCCCTTCGCCGACCGCCTGTCGCGCAGCAACGCGGGCGCCATCCGGGAACGCGACGTTTCCGCCGGTCTTGCCCGGATCGACGACACGCCGAGCGACACGCTGGTGGCGCTCGCCACCCGCGCCGACGCGCTGGCCGAGGACGGCGCCGGCAGCCACAGCCCCTATACCGATGCCCTGCTGAAGAACTTCGACGTGCAGGGCCTGGAGCTTGGCCTGTTCTTCCGCCGCGTCCGCGACAACGTGATGGAGGCGACCCAGGGACGGCAGGAACCGTTCATCTTCGGCTCGCTGGGCGCCACGCCGTTCTATTTCAACCCGGCGCCGCCCAACCGCAACCCGGAAATCCCGCCGCTGAAGCCGGTTTCGGTCGCGGACAACTCGGAAGCCGTCAAGCTCGGCATCGGCAAGATCACCGATCCCGATGGCGACGAGGTCTTCGCCCAGATCGCCGGCCTGCCACGGTCGGGCCAGGTGCGCGTCGGCGACCGGATCGTACTGATCGGCGACTATCTCAACGTCTCGCAGCTTGCCCAGGTCACCTTCAAGCCCGATCCGGGCGACATCGGCGCTATCGGCAGCTTCGATTTCAACGTGATGGAAAATCGCGGCGGCCATGCGTCCGGCAGCATTCCGATCACCGTGACCCAGTCGAACCGCCCGCCGGTGGTCGCCGGCGAGCGGACGCTGCGGGTTGCGGTTTCCCAGCTTGGGCTGGAGGCTCCCAACGATCCGGACGGCGATCCGCTGACGATGACGGTGGCTTCGCCTCCCCGCCACCGGCAAGGTGCGGAAGGGTGCACAGCCGCTGCGGATGGGCGAAAAGCTGACGGCGGCGGATTTCGCCATCCTTGACCTACGATCCCGAACAATCCGCCCCCGGCAATGCCGGCAGCTTCGCGGTCCTGATCGATGACGGCCACGGCGGCAAGGCGACCGCGTCGGTCAAGATCGAGGTGGCGGCTCCCGGTTCCGCCCTCAGCGGCCCCGACCTGGAAGACGCCATGTGGCAGCGGGTGCGCACGGCGGGGCAGCCGGCGGATTTCACGGCCTATCTCCAGCTTTTCCCCAGCGGCCGCAACGCGCCGCTGGCCCGCGAACGGCTGGCCGCCTTCGGCGTGGCGGCTCGCGGCAGGAAGCGAAGAAGCCGGAGCCGCCACGGACGGAAATCGCCAGGGTCGGAACCGCCCAAGCCGGAGCCGGCCAAGCCCGAGCCGAAGAAGCCGGAGCCGCCCAAAGCGGAAGCCGCCAAGCCGGCTCCTCCGGCACTCCACCCGCCATCCCGCCGGTCGCCGCCGCCGATCCCTCGGCGGCGCTGCCGCCCGCGACCCGCAACAAGGGGCAGGCCAACGGCTTCCAGGATTGCCCGGATTGCCCGGTCATGGTCCGGCTGCCGGCCGGCACCTTCACCATGGGCGTCACCCGTGGCGACCCGAGCGAGCAGCCCGGCCACAAGGTCACGCTCGCCAGATCCTTCGCGCTCGGCATGTACGAGGTGACCGTGGCCGAATGGCGCGCCTGCGTGCAGGGCGGCGGATGCACCGACATGCCGCGCATGGCCGCCTCCGTCACGGATGGGACGCCCGTCCATAACGTGCATTGGAACGACGCCGTCGCCTACGCCACATGGCTGTCAAAGCGGACCGGGACAGAAATACCGCCTGCCGACCGAAGCGGAGTGGGAATACGCCGCGCGCGGCGGCACGGCGGGGCGCTTCTGGTGGGGCGAAACCGTCGGCGTCGCCAATGCCAACTGCGAGAACTGCGGCGGTTCCTATGAACGCACGGCTCCCGCTGCCGGTCGGCAGCTTCAAGCCGAACCCGCTCGGTCTCTACGACATGAACGGCGGTGTCGCCGAATGGGTCGCCGACTGCTGGAACAGCAACTACAAGGGCGCTCCGGCCGATGGCGGCGCGTGGCTGCAGGGCGATTGCCGCAAGCGGGTCCTGCGCGGCGGGTCCTGGCGGAACGATGCCGATTCCCTGTCCGCCACCTCCCGGGTGAACTATGACGTGGACGTGCGCTACCTCGCCAACGGGTTCCGGATCGCTCGCGACCTGAACTGAATTTCAGTTCAAGTGTCACCTGGTTTACTGCGCGCCTGCGTGACGGCGCCCAGGATGGGGCAGCATTCACGGAGGTTATCATGCTCAAGACTCCGCCGGAACACCCCGCTCCTCCCCTGCGCAGCCCTCGCATTCGCTCTTGGTCTGGGCATCGTCGGGCAGCGCCGCCGCCGATCAGGCGATCGTCGTCGCCGCCACGGCGCCCGGCCTGACCATCGGACAGGTGATCGAGGACGGCGCCGCCGTCCGCATGCCGGAAGGCGCCAACGCCCTGTTCCTGTTCTCCAGCGGCCGGACCGTCACCGTCAAAGGCCCCTATGAAGGGCCGCTGGACCGCCTGTCCGGCGGCAAGGAACCGCAGAACCGCCTGACCGGCCTGTTCGGAGCCGAGCGCTTCGCCCAGAACGAGCTGGGCGCCGCCCGCAATGTCGGTCCTCCCAAAGGCCGCTCCGCCGATGAGCTGCCGGCGATCGACGCGTCGATCCCCGGCGTCTGGTGCGTGCGGGCCGGGCATGCGCCCCATATCCAGCGCCCCGCCGATCCGGCCTTCGACCCGGCGGTGCTGAAGCCCGCCGCCGGCAAGCCGGCGACGATTTCCTGGGACGCAGCCGCCACCACCCAGCCGTGGCCCTCGGCGCTTCCCTTGAACGACGGCGCTGAGATCCAGGTCCGCAGCCGCGATCAGTCCCACAGCCACAGTCTGGTGATGCGGGTCGTCGAAGATAGCGGAGACCCCGGCCTGCTGGCGGTGGCCCTGGTCCGCGCCGGCTGCCGGCGGCAGGCTGAAACGGTGCTGGCCTCGATCGGCGAGGCGATGGTCCCGCTCGACCTCTACCTGTCCTCGGAGCGGGGGCTTTACCCGACATACCATGCCGGGGAACCGGTCCGGCTGGTGCTCCAGACCAACCGCGACGCCCATCTCTACTGCTATCTGCGGCGGCGGGCCGACCTGATCCCGATCTTTCCCTCCCCGGATTCCGGCGGTTCGCTGGTCAGGAGCCATATGCCGCTGACCTTCCCCGGCGACCGGATGCCCCTGCCCCTGTCGGCGTCCGAACCCGGCGGCGACAGCGAAGTGCGCTGCTTCGCGGCGGACCGTGACCTGACCGCCGATCTGCCCTCCGGCATCCAGGCCTTCAAGCCGCTCAGCCCGGATGCCGTCAAAAAGCTGGAAGCCACGCTCGACGGATTGCGCCAGACCCGGCTCGTCGTCGCCCAGATCGTCCTGCGGGTGGAATAACCGAACTAATAACAATCAGCGGGAGGTATCTTGCAGGATGTCGGGATGCCGGGTCGTGGGCTTCAGGCGGGAGGGCTGGTCCGCAGGATTCGGCTCCATGTCCGGGGATGGGCGCCGCACCGCATGGTGCCGGCGATCATCCTGGGCATCGCGGTAGCCTCGTTCGGCCTGCCCCTGCGTTCTGCCGCCGCTGCGTCTGGCCGACGAGAGCTTCAGCGATCTGCTGATCGGCCATTTCTCGCCGCCCGAACCCCAGCATCGCGGCATCGCGATGGTCGCCATCGGGGAAGACAGCTTCGTGGCGCTGGCCTGCCGGTCGCCGGTGGACCGGGCATTCCTGGCCGACCTGATCGAGCGGTTGCGCGCCGCGAAGGTCCGGGCGATCGGCATCGACATCCTGTTCGACCAGCCGACGATACCGGAAAACGACGAGCGGCTGCGCCGCCGCCTGAGCGATCCCGGCGTGCCGGTGGTCGCCATCTCCGCCTTGGAACGGCACGGCGCTGACCGAGCGCCAGCAAGATTTCCTCCGGGGCTTTCTGGCCGGGGTTCCGCATGGCTACGCCAATCTGGCGAAGGATACGCTGGACGGCACCGTCCGCTGGCATGTTCCCGCCTCCGCCGATGACGGCAGCCCCAGCTTTCCCGCCCGGCTGGCGGGTACGCTGGGGGTCGACGGCTCCGGCCGAGCCGTTCCGCATCGACTGGCGCAACGGGCCGGAGCCGGGCACTCCCCCCTTTCCGGTATATCCGGCGGAGCTGGTGCATCTGCTGCCGCCGGACTGGCTGGCGGGGAAGGTCGTGCTGGTCGGCACCGTCCTGTCCGGCACCGACCTGCACCGGACGCCTCTTTCCCCCTCGGGCGCCAGCATGCCGGGCGTCGAGATCCAGGCCCATGTGCTGGCCCAATTGCTGGACGGGCGGGTGAGCCGCCGGCTGGGCATGCCGCGGACAGGCGCTTCTCACGCTGGCCGCCAGCGCCGCGGGCGTCGCTCTGGCGGTGGCGGGATTGCCGCTCTGGCTGCTGGCGCTGGCGGGATCGGCCATTCTCGCCGTCTGTGGTCCGGCAGTGCGGCGCTGTTCGCCGGCGGAGGGGCGCTGGTTCCGCTGCTGTCGCCAACTCTGGCGTTGGCGGGAGGGTTCGCCGGCATGACCGCTCACCGCTCGCTCCGCGAACGGGCCGACCGCCGCACGCTGATGGCGCTGTTCGCCAACCATGTCTCGGAACCGGTCGCCGACGAGATCTGGCGCGAGCGCGCGACTTTCATGGCGGGCGGGCGGCCGAAGCCGCAGCAACTGACGGCCGCCGTGCTTTTCTCCGACATCAAGGGCTTCACGACCATCTGCGAGGCGCTGCCGCCCGATGCCCTGATCCGCTGGCTCGACACATATCTGGATATGATGGTGGATATCGTCTCGGCCCATGACGGCGTCGTGCTGCGCTTCATCGGCGACGCGGTTCTGGCGGTGTTCGGAGCGCCGGTCGCCCGGACCTCGCAGGCGGAAATCGACGCCGATGCCGCCCGCGCGGTCGATTGCGCGCTGGCGATGGGCCGGGCGCTGGAAGCCTTGAACCGGCGCTGGGAAGCGGAGGATCTGCCGCCCATCATGATCCGCATCGGCATCCATACCGGCCCGCTGGTCGCCGGCAGCCTCGGCGGTGCGCGGCATCGGGAATATTCGCTGCTGGGCGACACCGCCAACACCGCCGCCCGCCTGGAAGCCTACGCCAAGGAAGTCGGCGAGCGGACGACGCGCCTGGAGTCAGATCATCGTCGGCGAGCCGACATGGAACGCGGTCAGCGCCCGCCTTCGGGGAACCCCGGTGGGCGAGTTGATGCTCAAGGGCAAGCGCAACCCGGTGCGCGTCTGGCTGGTGCGCGACGGCGATCCGCTCAGCGGGCAAATCAGCGAACGATCACCGTGATCTTCTTCGACATGACCGGCGGGTCGTGCGGGACGTGGTCGGCATCGCCCATCAGCAGTTGGATGGTGTGGCGGCCGGGCGGCAGTTCGACAAAGGTCTCGGTCTGGCCGGCGCCGAGATGGATGTGCTTCTTGTCGTTGGGGATCGGCTCGTCCAGCGGCGGCAGGTCGGTATCGATCAGCAGATGGTGATGGCCGGTGTTGGGCTCGGTTCACGCCCGAGGGCGCCACGCCGAAATTGCGCAGGCCCAGCCACACCTTGAAGCGCTGGGTCACCACCTCCCCGTCGTTGGGCCAGCCGATATAGGCGTAGGCGTCCTTGGGGGCCGGCTGGCGTTCCGCCGCCAATCCGGGTGCCGCAATCCCCGCAGATCCCGATGAGGATGCCGACTGTCACCAGAAACGGAGCGTGGAAGTATCTCATGACGTGCCTTCCTGTTTCGGCGCTCTTGATCGCGAACTCAGCGGACCGTGATGGTGATCTTGGGCGACGTGACCGGGGGATCGTGCGGGACATGGTCGGCATCGCCGATCAGCATCTGGAGCGTGTGGGTGCCGGGCGGCAGTTCGATCCGCGCCTCGGTCTGGCCGCCGCCGAAATGGAGATGGTTCTTGTCGTTGGGGATCGGCTCATCCAGCGGCGGCAGGTCCCGGTCGATGATCAGGTGATGGTGGCCGGTATTGTCCCGCCGGATCCCGGCCGGAGCCACGCCGAAGTTCTGAAGCCCCATCCGGACCCAGAACTTGCCGCCATCGATCACCGCGCCATTGGGGGGCCAGATGATATAGGCCCTCGCATCCTTGGGAGCTTGGCCGCGCTTGCGGCGGGGCTGCATCCGGCTGGACGGCGCCGCCTCATGCGTGCCGCATCTGCCGCCGGCTTCCTGCGCCAGGGCCGCGACCGGAAAGGCTAAGGCGCAGGTCAGGAGAAAGAGCCGCAATCCGTACGATCATTTCAACCTCTCCAGCAATGGCATGCCGATCATTGTCGGTGAAATCTCGAAAAGTTGAAATGCTTACGAGGTGAGGAGTCTTCTGGACAAGGGCGCGCCGCTTTCCTGATTAATCAGGAAGATACTCCGCTGGCCCTCAGTTGGCGCGGGCGAACTGGACCCTGCGGTTGGTCTGGTCGAACGGATTGGCGGTCAGAGGCTCCGCCTCGCCTTTGCCGACGGCGTGGATGCGGGAAACCGGGATCTGGTGCTTCTGGACCAGATAAGTCTTCGACCGCCTTCGCGCGGCGTTCCGACAGCTTCATGTTGTAGGCATCGCTGCCTTTCGCATCGGTATGCCCTTCGACGACGATGGAGATTTCGGGTTCCGAATGCAGGACGGTGCCGACGGTGTCGAGATATTCGTAAGCGTCCGCCGGGATGACGGCGCTGTCGAAGCGGAAATTGATGCGAAAGCCGAAAGCCGCCTGATCCGATGGGGGATGGCGCTCTTCCCGAGGCTGCGCCGCGGCGACCTGCGCCGGGGGTGTCATCGACCGCTTCCTCGATGGGCGCAGGGGCTATGACCGGCGCCGGCATCACCTGACGGTGCTCATGCGTCTCATAGGAAGCTTGGGTGGTGGCGGGAGCGGGAGCGTTGTTCTGCACCGACTTCACGGCGCCGCCGATGATCTCGATGCTGCGGTAGCGGGGAGCCGGAGCGGGATGCGGGGCGTAGCAGGTGCCGCCAGCAATTCCTGAACTTCGGAGACGGTCGGCGGGCGATCGAACATCTTGACCTCCCCCGCCGTCACCGGTGCCGCGAAAGCGGGAGCGAGGAGAAGTGCGGTGACGGCGCTGCGGGTGAAAATGCTGTGCATGTCCGGTCTCCATGTCAGGTATTGGCTCTGCATGGGGAGACTTTGGCGGACAGGCGGGCGGCCCGCAGTGAAGGGGTTCATATGTTTGGGAAAAGCGTTTGAAAAAACGTGGTTGCCGCCCTACGCCTCCCTACAACGCCGCCGTCCGGGCCTTGATGGCTTCGATCCGGCTGACGATCTCGTAATCGACCTCCCCCGTCCGCCAGTCCTGAAGCTGCTGGACGATGCGGTGGCGGATGCCGGAAAGGTTGTCCATGGTGGCGCGCACCGCCGTCTCGCATTCGCCCTTCGGCACCAGCGGAATGACGCGCATGATCTCGGCGATGCGGCGGTGGTCGATGTTGTGCCGGTCGGCCATGGCCGCCTGCCACAACTCGCAGACATCAAGCCAGCCGTCGAGCAGCCAAGCCAGCCGGTCCATCGCGTGGCGCAGGCGGGCGATGTTGGGTTCCCAGTTGGCGAAGAAGGCAGGCAGGCTCCTGATATCACGGTCGATCTCGCCGATCATGCGCTCGGCCATCCGGGCGGTCACCCCGGCGGTTTCCGCGACGAGATGGCCGGTCGCACCGATATTGGCGGCGGAAATCGACGTGCGCAGTTCGTCCGAGCTGGCGCAGCGTGCGGCGCAGATATCCGGCGTCCTCCTCGTCGGGGAACCCCAGCGGCCCCATGGCGTCGCTCAGTTCGAGCAGCCGGCTTCTGCACAGTTCGGGCGATTGCCCGGTGAGCTTCGCGAAGACGTCGGAAACCTGGGCGATGATGCTTTCACCGACCCGTCCCCGGACATCGCCGCATCAGGTCTTCCGTGGTCTGGTCGAGCACGCCGGTCAGCCGGATGATCCGGCGCAGCATGGCTTCGCGGGTGAGTTTTTCATCCCGCGCGATCCGCTCCATGGCGAGCGAGGCGGCCGCCGCCGCTTCCGCCCCGGCAAGCCCGGTCTTCGCGACCCGATGGGCCGCAAGGCGCATGCGCATCGGCGTGATCGCGTCGGCCAGACTGATTTCCGCCTGAAGCGCCCGGTCGTGCAGGGTCAGCCGCAGGACCGAGGCCAGTCCTTCCCAGGGAAAGACGTAGATCGACCGGCCGCCGGAAAAGCCCATGACAAGCACTTCCAGATGGTTCGTCCTGCTGTCGCGGCGAACACGGGAAAAGGCCAGTTCGGGCGTCGTGAACGGTACGGTGGTGCCGCGCTCGTCGAAGGTGGAGGGCGCGTAATCATAGGCCAGACGGAGCGTCTGGGCTATCGCCGCCATAAGGCGCGCGGCCCTGCTCCGCCGATCTGTTCGTGGCTGGGCCTATTCATGGGACGCATTCATCGCGTGAATGATTTTCAGCAGGAACTGCGCCGGATCGCCGCTCTCGGCGAAGCCGAGCTGGATCGCGCAATCCTCAAGCATCTCCAGCACCGTCTCCTCATTGCTGATCGGCTCGAGCGAGCGGGCGACCTGCACGGCCACGGCCAGCGCATCCCGCTTCTGCCGCATCGTACCCGCCACCCGGGCGGTCGCGATGCGGTCGAGCCGCGCGCCGACAGCCTCGATGGCGGTCTTCGCCAGTTCCTTCAGGTCGGCCGGCGGATCGTAGACGTGGTGAATGGCGGCCTGGACCTTGGCGACCGCCAGGATGGTCTGGCCGAGCGCCTTGATTTCATCCGTGGTCGGCAGAACATCCGCCCGTCCCCCGGTGAACGAGGCGACGCTGGCGCCCGCCGCCTTGGCGAACTGCCCGCCGAGGAAATCGTGGATACGTTCTTCGACCTGATCGATGCTTTCGCCGACTTTCCGGTTCAGGTGCGGAGACGCCAGCCGCATGACGCCGAGGCTTTCCGCCGACGCACGCACCTGATCGGCGGCGGCATTGAGATCCGCCGGGGTCGCGAGATCCGAGGCGAAACCCGCTTTCAGCGCCTCCCCCTCCTTGGCGACCATGACCTCGCAGACCTCGGAAGCGATGGAAGCGCCGCCGCCCCTGGCCGATTTTTCCGCCAGGGCTTCGATCAGCCGGCCGGAATGGTCGGCAAGATCCTCGTCCATCAGCAGCACCAGGAAGAAGAGCTTGAACCATCGCTGATCGCCCCGGCCCGCCGTGGCCTGCCGGGCCAGCGCCATCACGGAACGGGCGTATTCATCGCCGATGCCGATCAACTGTTCCGACGCGATGATCTGGCGCTTGGCGGTCATGATCTCGTCCCGCATCTGGTAGATCGCGTGGATTTCCTCGATCACGTCGGCCAAATCCCGATGCATCGCCGTCAACCGGGCGGGCATCTCCGGTCGCTTGCCAGTTCGGACCTGATCCGGGACACGGCGTCGGCGAAGACCGCCAGAAGCTGGCGGTGCTCCACCATCGGGCACGGCTCCGGCATCAGCATCTGGTTCGAGGCATCGATGCGGTCGATCGTCTCGTGGTCGGGCAAGTTGCTCCAGCACCAGCGACCAGAGGGGATTGACGCAATTTCGCGGAATGCTGCCGAAGGTTCTCAGCCCGGGCGTATCGTTGGACAGCAGGCTTTCGAACGGCAGGCAGAACAGCCTTATGGCGGTCAGGCGGCGCAGGGGCCGGATCTTCTTCAGCCTGTGGCGAAGCTGATCCTTGAGCTGGCTGCGCAACTGGTCGTCAGGCATTTTGTCCGCAAGAGCATAGACCATCTTGATCTTCTCTTCGGAAAGCTGATCCAGCTCTTTTCTTTCCGGCAACTGCATAGTTTCACGACCCCTCGACCATCCCCCAAACACTAAACTTTTGCATGAAATTAAAATATACTATCGATAGAGCTACCCGCTGGCCGCGCCCGGCTCCCCATCAGGTCCACCTCACAAGAGTAACTCTATAGAGGTAGGTGCTTACACTAAGACTTTGAGAATACTTGCTGAATATACCTCTTTTTATAGGTTATGAATGGCTGAATATCGTCTAAAATGGTACCCAATGAAGTTGATTAACGCTGTTATCTCGTTTTATTGGGGGTGTGGGATGAGTGGAGTTACAGCGTTCGGGCAAGCTGGGGATATCGTCCAGGACACGGTGCCATCGACCTTCGAGGAGCGGGGCACGACGATTCCGTTCACGACACCGGAATTGGCATACTGCCGTCTGCGGCGCGGCAGCCGCGGCAGCCTGGAGGTTCTGGTCAACGGCTTCTCCGGAGGACGCTGTACCTATGTCTTTCCCTGGGCAAGCATCCCGCAGGTCGTCCGCCTCACCCTCCACGACAAGGCGCTGCACGCTGAGATCTCCTATTCCGACGCGACCACGCCCGACAAGATCAGGATGGCGGCATACCGGGTGGCCCGGACCGGGCTGGGCGGGCCGGAACTGATCGACCAGGCCAACAAGTCGCTGGAACGGGAAGCGACGGAAAAGCTGGCCAGCAGCTTCTTCCTGATGCTGCGGGTCATCGAGGCGACCGGCGTCAATACCGACCGCGCGGCGCTGGCCCTGATCAACATCAATTCGCCCGAAGGGCGGACCATGGTGAGGCAGGCTTTCCGCCGGCTTGGCGAGAGCATCGGCATCACTCCCGAAGCCTGCCATCAGCGAATCCTGGAGTTGAGCGAAATCATCCAGCCCATCGGGTTCGAGATCGAGGGGCAGCGCGGGCGTCTCCGCCAGCTCCTGCACCGGCTGAGCCATTTCCGCGACGAGGTGATCCGGGCCGACAGCGGCGGCACGACGCGCACGCTGGCCGAAGTGGCGCAGCTCACCATGAGGATCGGCAACGCGATCCTGACCGACGTGGACCGGGATATCGCCAATATCGTCCGTTTCGTCGCCGAATGGGATTCCGGCTGACATCGACCCGCCAGAACATGGAACGCCTGTCCTGGCTGCTGGACGGCTGGGGTCAGGTCTGCGACCTGTGGGACGGCACCGATGGCGGACAGGACCTTGGGACGGCACCAGCGGATCACCGAGATCATGCGGATCATCCCGGTCGTTCCGCGCAGCGAGAGCCAGACCCGCATCCATGTCGAGCCCACCGACTTCCAGCGCCGCCAGAACCGTATCGTTCAGCAGAACGAGGACTGGCGCACCGGTCAGGTGGACAGCGAAATGTCGGCGCGCATGGGCAAGCTCCAGGCCCGCAACCAGACCTGATCGCGGACAGAGGATAAATCGATGTTCGATCAGGGCACCAGAGCCGCCGGCGACGATGAGGAATTCATCCGGGTGGTGGACACATCGGGCGAATTGATGGGCGAATTCCCGTCGTCCAGGATCGCGCGGGAATTCGCGCGCCGCATGATCGAGGCCCGGAAAGCCTCCACCCTCATCGTGGAATGGTCGAAGCATGGCCGGCGCGGCCAGTTGGCGATCACCCGCAAGACCGTCGATGCGGCCGACCGCAGGCTTCGGGAACTGAAACACCAGAACGAGCGGCGCGCCCGCCGCTGGGCCAACCTGATAAGCGCCATCGCCGTGACCACTATCGGCATGCTGGCGCTGCTCAACGTCGCCGGCGCCTATATGGAAGCCCGCCAGGGCAGGCAGGGTCAGCAGGCCGTTCAGACTCAGGACCGGCGGCTGAAGGGGACGGTTGCTCCGCCCCCACGCTCCGCCGCCGGCATAGCCAGCGGCATCGGCAACCTCACCGCATCATTCCGCGCCGCGACGCTCACGCCGGACTTGCGGGCGTCGAACTCGGCACGGAGCCGGTCGCGAGCCTCGATCATGGCATCGAGATCGTCGAGTTCGCAGGCGTCCTGACATGCGGTGCAGAACTCCCTGGCGACCCGCACGTCGTCCATCAGGACATCGAGTTCGTCGATGAACCGGTTCATTCCGGAAATCATAAGCTCGGCCGCGGCGCTGACGATCCAGGCCTGACGCTCGATCCCTTCGAAAACATCGTCGCCCTTGACGCGAGCGGCGGCGGCGCCGAAGCGGTACGGCTCCGGGCCGCGCGGACCTCCGCCAGATCGATGACGGCATTGCCATCGATCGGCGCAAGCTCGGCCGCAACGGACGCATCGGCATTTCCGGAATTGTCATTTTTGAACTTCCCCCACCGCAACTGATTGAAAACCGGACATGGAGTGGGGATTTGCATAAGCGATGCCAGCTGCGGCATTGCTTTCGATCTATGGTCCAAGAAGCGGAATTACTGGAATGCCCAGCCGATACGCAGAATAAGGACAGTTTTTAAAACGTCATCGGCAATTTGTTATAGATATCAATCGCATTTTGCCATTTTCAATTTGCGACAACCGCAAAACGCCTGAAGAGGCCGTCCCATTCCTGAAAGCGCCACGGCAGAATGTCATCGGATCAATCCCGGAACTCTTCCCTGATCTCCAGGATCACCGGCAAGCTCGCAAAAAAGGCCGAAATGCAGTCCGGGTCGAAATGGCTGCCGCTGTTGGCCTTCAGGAAATCGAGGGCATCTTCGACCTCCCACGCTTCCTTGTAGGGCCGCGCACTGGTCAGCGCGTCGAATACGTCGGCGATGGCGACGATGCGCCCTGCCAGGGGAATGTCCGTGCCCTTCAGTTTCTGCGGATAGCCGGTGCCGTCGAATTTCTCGTGATGGCTGAGAGCTATCGTCGCGGCAAGGCGGACAAGGGGAGAGGCGCTGTCGTCCAATATCCTGTAGCCATGGAGCGTATGCAGCTTCATGACTTCGAATTCTTCGACCGTGTAGCGGCCGGGCTTGAACAGGATATGGTCGGAAACCGCGACCTTGCCGATGTCATGCATCGGGGCGGCCATGCGGATGCGCTCCTGCATCTGCCTCGGCAAGCCCATCGCGGCCGCGATGACGGCGGCATAGCGCGCCATCCGTTCCAGGTGAGCGCCGGTTTCGCTGTCGCGCGACTCCATCGACCGCGACAGGCGCATGATCAGCTCGCTCGCCGCCTCTTCCCTCAAGCGGACGCTGGATGCCCGCAGCGCCAGCAGGTTGCGGCAGCGGGCAACGAATTCGATCCGGTCGATCGGCTTGGACAGGAAGTCGGTGACGCCGTTGAGCAGCGCGTCGCGGCGGAGTTCGGAGGAGGCATGGGTGGTCACCATGACGATCGGCACATCGGCGGTGTTCCGCATGGTGCGCAACCGGTGAATGAACTCCATTCCGTCCATTCCGGGCATCATGAAGTCGGTGACCACAAGATCGAGACTATGCTCCTCGCACTGCGCCAGAGCATCCTCGGCGGACGATGCCGCCTTGATGTGGAGATCCCCGATCATCCCGGCATAGCGGCTCATCAGCATGAGGTCGGCTGGATTGTCATCCACGATGAGGAGATTCATGTCGATCAAGGCCAATGCGCTCCTCATACTCGGTTTCGGGATTGTTTCAGGTTCGCAGAAACTCAGACATCGCATCAGGCCGCAAGCGCGCAGGACAGCAAGGCATCCCTCGCCTCGTGCAACGCGCTGTCGATCCGGTCGACAAGATGCTGGGGCGGCGGCGTCATTCCCTGCGCCACGCGCCTTGCGAAGTTGTTCGCAGGCGGCCACCAGTGCCGGCAGCCCCATGGTGCCGGCCGCTCCGGACAGGCTGTGAAGTTCCAGTTCCAGCCGGGCGGTATCGCTCTCCGCCACGGCGGTGCGGATGGCGGTTGCCCGGACCGCCGAATCGGACAGGAAGGTTTCGAACAGCAACCCGGCATCGGCTCCCATCGTCTGGAGCAGTTCGTCCAGCATGTTCTGATCGATGGTCGGGCCAGCTCTCCACCCTGTCGGGCGGATGCCGCGTGCCGGCCCCAGGTTCTCACCGCCTCATCCAGACGCTGCCGGCTGATCGGCTTCGGCATGTAGTCGCTCATGCCGGCTTCGATGCAGCGGGCCTCGTCGCCCCGCATGGCATGCGCGGTCAGCGCTATGATCGGCACGGCGGCGTTGGGGCCTTCCAGCAGCCGGATCCGGCGCGTCGCCTGGAAGCCGTCCATCTCCGGCATTTCGACGTCCATCAGGACGAGGTCGTAGTGCGCCTTGGCGACGGCCTCCAGCGCCGCGGCGCCGTCGCCGACGATATCGACCAGATGCCCGCCGCGCCTGAGCATGCCGGCGGCGACCTGCTGATTGACCGGATTGTCATCGGCCACAAGGATGCGCAGCCCGCTGACCGGCGCGAGGCTCTGCGGCGATGCCGGCGTGCCGCCTGGGATGCGCCAGCGACCGGCCGGCACGCCTGTGGCGCCGCCTCGCCGTACCGGGCCGGAGCGGCAGGGTGAACCAGAAGGTGCTGCCCTGGGACATGGCGCTTTCCACGCCGATCCGGCCGCCCATCAGATCGACCAGACGCTTGCTGATCGCCAAGCCCAAGCCGGTACCGCCGGACTTGCCGCTAGCCTGACCGTCCACCTGATTGAACATCTGGAAAAGGCTGGCCTGCCCCTCCTCCGAGATGCCGACGCCGGTATCGCGGACCGCGAACCGCAGGTCGCCCGCCGCATCGACACCGACGGAGATGTCGACTCCGCCCTCGCCGGTGAACTTCAGCGCGTTGCCGATCAGATTGACCAGCACCTGACGGAGCCTTCCGGCATCGCCGCGAACCGTGACGCGGGCGGCGGGATCGATCGTCACGGACAGCTCGACACCCTTCTCCCGCGCCTTCGGCGCGAACAGTTCGACGACGCTGCTGACCAGCGGTTCGATTTCCAGGTCGGCGTCGTCCAGTTCGAACCGGCCCGCCTCCATCTTGGAAAAATCCAGAATATCGTTGAGGACGGTCAGCAGGGCTTCGGCCGATGTCTGGATCACCTGACCGTAGCGGCGCTGCTCGGCGGTCAGCGACGTGCCGAGCAGCAGGTCGGCCATCCCGATCACCCCGTTCATCGGGGTCCGGATCTCGTGGCTCATGGTGGCGAGGAAGACCGACTTGGCGCGGTTGGCCAACTCGGCCGCCGACAGTGCCTGCTCGAGTTCCTTGGCCAGAGCGGTCTGCCGGAGCGCGGGCGCGCCGCAGATCGCGGAGCTGGCCGAACAGCATGGCGATCAGCCCGGCCATGCTGGCCGCCAGCGCCGCGACGCAGACCGCCAGCACCACCGACAGGGTGCGGGTCCGGTCGCGGTAGCTCACCAGTTCGACGGAGCGGCGCGCGTTGATCCGGACAAGCTGGCTTTCCGTCAGTTGGCGGATCTCCTGCACGGAAGACCGGAAGGCCGCCAGATCGAGGGTCGCCGGATCGAGCGTCTCGACACTTGGCGCCAGCCGTTCGATCCGGTCGACGATCCCGGCAGCGCGCTCGGCATCCTCGGGAACGATGGAGATGATCGCGGCAAGCTGGCCGCCCCTGAGCAGGGTGGTGCGGCTGTAAAGGATGTCATACCGCAATGCTACTTCCGCCGCCTTCGCGGTGTCGGCTCGGCCATATAGTCGGAAAGCGCCGCATCAAGCTTCACGGTTTCCCGGTCAAGCTGGTAGACCGCCCATACCGCATCCTCGCGGACACTGCTGTCCACTTCGGCCTGCCGGTCAAGCAGCAGCGTCAGCAGGACGATGCAGGAAACCAGCAGCAGCCCGCTCAGGCCGAGCAAAGCCTTTGCGCGCAAGGAATGCACCACGATCGGCAACCTCCTGTTTCACAGGCCCCGGCCAGAGGCTTGTCGCGGGCGATCCGCTACTGGACCTCTATGCTTTTTACCTGCCATACCGATCGGCCAAAATACACCTCGTTGTAAAGACTTGGATTGGTATCGAATGGATATATGACGAAGATTGGCCCCTGGTTGCGGACCGGCAGGTAGGCGTCGTTCTTCTTGAGCGCCAGGATCACATCGAACTTGATGAAGTCCTCGGCTGGCACTTCCGCCGAGTAGTCGTTCAGGGCCGTGACCTTCAGCTTGGTTCCCTGCCGCCCCGACGGCTTCCAGAACGGCCCGGGTCAGCGGTCCCTGGAACGCGTTGACGCCTTCAGCCCAGGGCGTGTTCACCTTGGCCGTGCGGCCGGGCAGCGCCTCCAGCATGGCCATATCGAATTCGGCCGTTTTGCCGGCATTGGTATTGGCGATCCGCCCGGTGACGGTCAAAACCACCGGTCCGGTTGGGACTGGGCAGTTCGCCCGCCGCCGCGAATACCGGCAGCCATCGCCATCAACCAGACAATCAGCAAAAATCCAAGAGCGCGTAATCGCGAACATGGTAACCCCCATGCAAAATATGGACGAAGCTGATACTTCTTTCGACTTCAAAGCACTAGTTGGAATTTTGTCATAAATGCAATTTTATTCGGCCTATGCGGCACATGCGAGGTATCGCCTCGATCCCGCTACGGTTGACGACAAATCGATGATTGACCTGAATGCCGAACAGTCCGTTAATGGACGGAAAGGTTTTCGGGCGGAACCGAAGCCGGACCCCTTCGAACCAGTCCCAGGTTCCAGCAAGCGCCAACATATGCCGTTCCAGTGCAAAACTCCGGTAGAGAGCCGCTCCCCTTTCCGTCATACCCGGACTTGGAGTCCGGGTACCTCCTGGCGGAGGCTGACGTGAGGATCTTCAACCTGAAGTCCGGATGTCGCCCGGTAATCTCTTGAAAGGAGGTACCCGGATCAAGTCCGGGTATGACGGAAAGGGGGAGAGCATCGCCGGAGCAGTCACAATGGAACGTCTATGTTAGCGCCTATGGATCAAGTCCGCATATGACGGCGAGTTGGAGGATATCGCCCGAATGCCGTAGCAGGACGTTCTAAGTCAGAAACTCAAAGCCTTCGCCCTGACGACGCTGGGCAATGCGCCGATCTTGTGCAGCAACTCGTCGCTGATCCGCTGATCGACCGACACCAGCGCTATGGCGTTCTCACCGGGCGCCGTGCGGCCCAGGTGGAAGGTCGCGACGTTGACGCCCGCATCGCCCAGCGTGGTGCCGAGATGGCCGATGAAGCCGGGCTTGTCCTCGTTGCGGATGAACAGCATGTGGCTGGAAACCTCGGCTTCGATCGGCACATCCTCGATGCCGACGATCCGGGGCTTCTCGCCGCCGAACAGCGTGCCGGTCAGCGACCGCTCCCGCTGCTCGGTATCGACGATCACGCGGATCAGCGTCTGGTAATCGCTGGCCCGCTCGCGTTTGGTCTCCGCGATCTCGATGTCGCGCTCCCGCGCGATCACCGGGGCGTTGACCATGTTGACGCTGTCCAGCAGCGGCCGCAGCAGGCCCATCAGCACCAGTGCGGTCAGCGGCCGGGTGTTGAGTTCGGCGACATGGCCTTCGTACTCGACCGTGACGCCCTTCAGGCCGCTCTCGGTGATCTGGCCGGCGAAGCTGCCGAGCTGTTCGGCGAGCGCCATGTAGGGCCGCAGCTTCGGCGCGTCCTCCGCCGAAACGGACGCCATGTTCAGCGCGTTGACCACGGCGCCGGACACCAGATAATCGGCCATCTGCTCCGCCACCTGGAGCGCCACGTTCTCCTGCGCCTCGGTCGTGCTGGCGCCCAGATGGGGCGTGCAGATGACCTGATCCATGCCGAACAGGGGGTTGTCCTTGGCCGGCTCGACCGCGAAGACATCGAGCGCCGCACCGGCGACATGGCCGCTCTCGAGCGCCGCCTTCAGGTCTTCCTCGACGATCAGGCCGCCACGGGCGCAGTTGATGATCCTGACACCCTTGCGGGTCTTCGCCAGCGACTCGGCGTTGAGCAGGTTGCGGGTGCCGTCGGTCAGCGGCGTGTGCAGCGTGATGAAGTCGGCGCGGGCCAGAAGCTCGTCCAGTTCGACCTTCTCGACGCCCAGATCGACGGCGCGTTCATGGCTGAGATAGGGGTCGAAGGCTACGACCCGCATCTTCAGCCCAAGCGCCCGGTCGGCGACGATCGAGCCGATATTGCCGCAGCCGACGACGCCCAGCACCTTGGCCGTCAGCTCGACGCCCATGAAGCGGTTCTTTTCCCAACGGCCGGCCTGGGTCGAGGCGTTGGCCGC
Organism: uncultured Alphaproteobacteria bacterium; assembly: GCA_963848585.1. Lineage (GTDB taxonomy): Bacteria > Pseudomonadota > Alphaproteobacteria > Azospirillales > Azospirillaceae > Skermanella. The sequence goes on from CAWKET010000031.1 coordinate 18,898, forward strand.
CGGGATCTCGCGGGCGAGCGCGAACATCATGGCGATGGCGTGCTCGGCCGTGGTGATCGAATTGCCGAACGGCGTGTTCATCACGACCACGCCGCGCGAGGTCGCGGCCGGGATGTCCACATTGTCCACGCCGATGCCGGCACGCCCGACCACCTTGAGCCGGGATGCCGCGGACAGGATATCCTTCGTCACCTTGGTGGCCGAGCGGATCGCCAGCCCATCGTACTCGCCGATGATCGCTTTCAGTTCTTCCGGCTTCAGGCCGGTCTTCACGTCCACTTCGACACCCCGCTCGCGGAAGATTTCCACCGCGCGCGGGCTCAGGCTGTCGGAGATCAGGACTTTTGGCATGACGGCACGTCCTCCCGCTCAGGAAGCTTTGACGGTCTCCGACTTCACTGTCTCCGATTTGACCGTGGCGAAGGCCCACTCGATCCAGGGGATCAGCGCTTCGATGTCGCTGCGCTCGACCGTGGCTCCGCCCCAGATCCGCAGACCGGCGGGCGCGTCGCGGTAGGAGGCGGTGTCGTAGGCGACACCTTCCTTCTCCAGCAGCGACGCGACCTTCTTGGCGACATCGGCCTGGGTCGCCTGAGTCGAGCGCCGTGATCTCCGGATCGGTGATCCGCAGGCAGATCGAGGTGCAGGACCGGATGGCGGGATCGACGGGCAGGAAGTCGATCCAGGGGGTCTTGGCGACCCAATCCGCCAAGGCGGCCAGATTGCTTTCCGACCGGGCGATCAGGCCGGACAGCCCGCCGACCGACTGCGCCCATTTCAGGCCGTCGATCGCATCTTCCACCGCGATCATCGACGGCGTGTTGATGGTCTCGCCCTTGAAGATGCCTTCGGAGATCTTGCCGTCCTTGGTCAGGCGGAAGATCTTGGGCATCGGCCATGCGGGCTTGTAGCTTTCCAGCCGCTCGACGGCGCGCGGGCTGAGCACCAGCATGCCGTGCTGCGCTTCACCGCCCAGCACCTTCTGCCAGGACCACGTCACCACGTCCAGCTTGTCCCAGGGCAGGTCCATGGCGAAAGCGGCCGAGGTCGCGTCGCAGATGGTCAGCCCTTCGCGGTCGGCCGCGATCCAGTCGCCGTTGGGCACGCGGACGCCCGATGTGGTGCCGTTCCAGGTGAACACCACGTCATGGCTGAAATCGACCTGGGAGAGGTCGGGCAGCTTGCCGTAATCGGCCTGGATGCTCCGGGTGTCGGCCAGCTTCAACTGCTTGACGACATCGGTCACCCAGTCCTTGCCGAAGCTTTCCCACGCCAGCATGTCCACCGGGCGCGCGCCCAGCAGCGACCACAGCGCCATCTCGACGGCGCCCGTGTCGGAGGCCGGGACGATGCCGATGCGGTAATCGTCCGGAATGCCGAGGATCGAGCGGCTGAGGTCGATGACCTCGGCGAGCTTGGCCTTGCCCGGCTTCGAGCGGTGCGAGCGGCCGACGAGGGCGTCGGACAGCGCTTCAAGCGACCAACCCGGACGTTTCGCGCAGGGACCGGAGGAGAAATGGGTATTACCTGGCCGCAGGTTCGGCTTCATGACGGCTATTCCTTGCAGAATAGTTGCGACCCGGTGGGGGGTCGTGGCCCGGCGCGGATACTAGGGAGAGCTTTTGGGCAAATCAACGGCGCAATACTGTGCCGGCGCGCGGCAGGCATTGGTGAATTGTGTTGGGCTCAACAGGCCCAACCTACGGGTGACGAACTCGTAGGTCGGGCCGTGAGCCCGACAAGCTCCGACCGACTCACGAAATCAAACCGACACGGCCAGCGGCGAGCGCCGGGCGACGATGTGGTCGAGCAGGACGCTCAATACCGCCTCGTCCCGCTGGTTATATGTCGTGTACTGGAGCCTCACCCGGCCCCGGTCATCGCGCGTGCGCGACGGCACGATTTCGACCGCTTCGGCGACCACATGAAGGGTATCGCCCGGACGGACCGGACGCAGCCAGCGCAACTCGTCGCCGCCGCCGCCGCCCATGCTGCTGTCATGGATGACGCCCGTATCGCGGAACAGCCGGAACGTCAGCGCCAGCGTCTGGAAACCGCTGGCGATCAGGCCGCCGAAGGGTCCTTTGGAAGCGGCCACGGTATCGACATGGAAAGGCTGCGGATCATACATCAGGGCGAAATCGATGATCTGGGATTCGGTCAGGGTGATGCCCGACGTCTCGATCCGCTCGCCGATCAGGAAATCCTCGAAATACTTGGTCTGCATGCGCCGGATCGCTCCCCCAAAGGCACGGGCTGCCGTCACAGCCTCTTCATTGATTATTTCAAAGATAAACGGTGCCTTCGAGGTACAGCACGGCGGTGCCGGAAATCAAGACCCTGTCGCCCGCCAGCTTGAGCTTCAACTGACCGCCCCGCGCCGAAAGCTGCCGGGCGGAAAGCTCCGTCTTGCCCAGCCGCTCCGCCCAGTACGGCGTAAGCGTGCAGTGGGTCGAGCCGGTGACGGGATCTTCCGGGATGCCGTGAGCTGGGCGCGAAGAAGCGCGATACGAAATCCACGTCGCCGCCGGGTGCCGTGACCAGCACGGCGCGGTCGAGCCGGCCCAGCGCCGAGAAGTCGGGGTTGAGGCCCGCTACCGAAGCCGCATCGTCATACACGACCATGTAGTCGCGGGCGACGAGGATATCGGCCGGAGCGAACGCCGCCCAGTGCCGCCACGATATCGGCTTTGACCTGATCGAAATCGCCCGGCGCCGGTTCAGCCGGGCGGGAGGGAAAGTCGAGCGTGAACAGATCGCCCGACCGGGTGACCGACAATGTACCCGCGACCTGGGTGGCGAATTCCACCCGCTCCGTCCCCGGACGCAGGATTGTCATGATGACAAAGGCGCTTGCCAGGGTGGCGTGGCCGCACAGATCGACCTCGGTGGTGGGAGTGAACCAGCGCAGCCGGTAGCCGTCCTGCCCTTCCGGCACGAAGAAGGCGGTTTCGGCCAGATTGTTCTCGGCGGCCAGATCCTGGAGAATCCTGTCGGGCAGCCATGTATCCAGCGGCATGACCGCAGCCGGATTGCCGCCGAAGACGATGTCGGTGAAAGCATCCACCTGATAAATGCGCTGACTCATGGTGCGTCTTACCCGTCAAGATTGGTGAAGTCGAAACAGTTGGGATGCCGTTCCAGCCCCACTTTTTCATAGAAACCTATGGCCGCCGGGGCGGACAGCAGGATGCAGCGGACACCGTCGCCGAAACCTTCCGTCGCGGCGGCTTTGGTGCGCGCCATCAGCGCGGTTCCGATGCCCCTGCCCTGCCATTGCCGGTCAACGGCCAGATCGGACAGGTAGCAGCAATAGCTGAAGTCGGTGACGGAGCGGGCGACGCCGACCAGCACGCCGCCGGCGCGGGCGGTGACGATGATGTCAGCCCGCTCCAGCATTGTACCGATACGCTTCAGGTCGGCGACCGGGCGGCGCTCGGCGAGGCTGGACCGCTCCAGCACATCGACGAACTCCGCCACGGACAATCCGGGCTCGACCGCGAACAGGATTTCCACGTCGCCCGCTTCGGTCACCACATTCAATCCCGCCAAAATGGCTTGCTCCCCTCGAAATCGGCCTGCGATCTGCTGATGCCGATATCCTTCAGCATGTCATCGCTGAGCGCAAGCAAGGCTCTACGCTGGCGGGATACTTCGGCCCAGGCGAGATAGGCGTCGAGCATCTTCAGGAGAACGCGGACCGGAATCCCGGCGAGGGCGCGCAGCGCCTTCGGGAAAGTCACCGGAGCGCTCGTCTGGGTGCGAGCCGCCGCATAAATTGTACGCATACAATCCTCCATCCACCAGCGTTTTGCCTCGCTACAATCGAGACAATGCGATTATGTCTTGATTCCAATGGGGGTCAATTATAACATTGTCACCATGACAAATTGGCTTCCCGACCTTGCGAACTTCCCCGGCCCGCGCTACCGCGCCATCGCGGATGCCTTGGCCGCCGATATCGCCGCGAACCGCCTGCCCGTCGGCTCCCGCCTGCCGACCCACAGGGATCTGGCCTATCACCTGAAAGTCACCGTCGGTACGGTGACGCGCGCCTATGCGGAAGCCGAACGGCGCGGCCTGATCGGCGGGGAAGTCGGGCGCGGGACCTATGTCAAGGCGGGCACGCCGGCCAGCGCCATGGACTCCTGGCCGCAACTGCCGCCGCCTCCCAGCGATATCCCGGCGGTCGTGGACCTGTCGCTCTGCACGCCGAGCAGCGCCGGGGTTGCCGAGGCTCTGGCCGCGATGTTCACCAGCATGTCAAATCCGGCGGACTTCAAAGGACTGCTGGAATACCCGCCCCATGGCGGGCTGCCGGCACACCGCGCCGCCGGGGCCGAGTGGCTGAGCCGGCACCAGCTTTCCGTCGGGCCTGAAAACGTGCTGGTGACCAGCGGCGCGCAGAACGGCATGGCGATCGCCATTTCGACCGTAGCGCGGCCGGGCGATCTGGTCCTGACCGAGCGGCTGACCTATTTCGGCATGAAGGCCCTGACCTCGACCCTGGGGCTTCGGCTGGAAGGTGTCGCGATGGACGAGGACGGGCTGCTGCCCGACGCCTTCGAATCCGCCTGCCGCCAGTCCGCCCCCCGCGCGCTCTACACCGTGCCGACGCTGCACAATCCGACGACGGCGGTGATGCCGCTGGAACGGCGCCAGCGCATCATCGAGATCGCCCGGCAATACGATGTCACGATCATCGAGGACGACGTCTTCGGCTTCCTGATGCCCGAAGCACCGCCGCCGATGCAGACGCTGGCGCCGGATATCACGCTGCACATCAGCAGCCTGTCCAAGAGCATCGCGCCGGGTCTGCGGATCGGCTATCTGGTGGCGCCCTCACGCCTGATGCCCCGGCTGGAAGGCACCATGCGGGCGCTCAACTACGCGGTGCCGCCGCTGATGAGCGAGTTGGCGAGCCGCTGGATCGAGGACGGCAGCGCCGACCGCTTCGCCGACGCCCAACGCCGCGAGTGCCTGATACGCCATGCCATGGCGCAGGAGATCCTGCGCGACTGCCCGGTGATCGCCGTGCCGTCGGTCGGCCAGCATCTCTGGCTGAAGCTGCCGGAGCCTTGGCGGCGCGAGGACTTCGTCTCGGAAACCCGCCAGCGCGGCGTGATGCTGACCGGCGCCGATGTCTTCATGGTCGGACGGGGTGCGGCACCCCACGCCGTCCGCGTCGGCCTATCGATGCCGCCGCGGCGCGACGATGTCCGCCATGGGCTGGAGGTCATCGCCGAACTGCTGATGAGCCCGGCGGGCGCTTCCCTGTCGGTGGTCTAGAACCCGGCCTCAGAACCCGTCGGCTACCGTCCAGGCGTGGTTCAGCGGGCCATGGCCCTTGCCGTATCCAGGCGCCTGCCGGATCGCCTGATCGACGTAGTTCCGCGCCCGCGTCACCGCTTCCGGCAGGGTCAGCCGTTGCGCCAGACCGGTCGCCACGGCGGAGGCCAGCGTGCAGCCGGTGCCGTGGGTGTGGACCGTATCGATGCGGCGGGAGGTGAAGACCTCCTCCCCATCGTTGGTTACCAGAATATCGGTGACAGTTTCACCCTCCATGTGCCCGCCCTTGATCAGCACGGCCTTGGGGCCGTAGCTGAGGATCAGGTTGGCGGCATGGCGCATGTCGTCGATATCGAGGATTTCCAGCCCGCTCAGCACCTGAGCTTCGGGAATATTGGGCGTCAGGACTTCGGCCAGCGGCAGCAGCCGGCGCTGGAGGGCTTGGCGGCGTCCGGGTCGAGCAGCGAGGCTCCCCCCTTGGCGACCATGACGGGATCGACCACCAGCGGGATATCGGCCCCCAGCTCTTCAAGCACATCGGCGACCGTGTTGATCACATCGGCGCTGTGCAGCATGCCGGTCTTGATCGCGTCGGCGCCGATGTCTTCCAGCACAAGGCGCATCTGCTGGGCGATGAACTCGACCGGCACGGCATGAATGCCGAACACGCCCAGGGTGTTCTGCGCCGTCAGGGCCGTGATCGCCGTGGCGGCATATCCTGTTAACGCGGTGACCGTCTTGATGTCACCCTGGATACCGGCGCCGCCTCCGCTATCGGAGCCGGCGACGATCAAGACCCTTCCCTTCATTCCGCCGCTTCCTGTTCCCGTGCAGCCGCCTGCTGAATGCTGTTAACGATATCCCCCACCACGGCATTAACCAAGGCCTCATCGTCGCCCTCGGCCATGACGCGGATGACTGGCTCGGTCCCGGATTTGCGGATCAGCAGACGGCCGATGCCGTTCAGGCGGGCTTCGCCGTCGCGGATGGCCTCCTTCACGAGATCGTCTTCGAGCGGAGCGCCGCCCGCGAACCGAACGTTCTTGAGCAACTGCGGCAGCGGGTCGAAGACGCGGCAGACCTCGCTGACCCGGCGGCCGCTTTCCTGAATGACCGCCAGCACCTGCAACGCCGCGACGAGGCCGTCGCCGGTCGTGCCGTAGTCGCTCAGGACGATATGGCCGGACTGCTCGCCGCCGACATTGAAGCCATGCTCGCGCATGTGCTCGACCACATAGCGGTCGCCGACCGGCGTGCGGACGAGATCGAGGCCGATGCCCTTCAGGTAGCGCTCAAGCCCCAGGTTGGACATGACGGTGGCGACGACGCCGTTGCCCTTCAGCCGGCCCGCTTCGCACCAGGAGCGTCCGACCATGCCCATGAGCTGGTCGCCATCGACCTGCCGGCCCTTCTCGTCCACCAGGATCAGCCGGTCGGCGTCGCCGTCCAGCGCGATGCCGAGGTCGGCGCCATTGGCGAGCACTTCGCTCTGGAGCATCGCCGGGGCGGTGGCGCCGCAGCCGCGGTTGATGTTGATGCCGTCGGGCTTGACGCCGACCGCGACGACTTCGGCGCCCAGCTCCCACAGGACCTTGGGCGCCACCTTGTAGGCGGCGCCATGGGCGCAATCGACGACGATCTTCAGCCCGTCGAGCCGCAGGCCGCGCGGGAAGGTGTTCTTGACGAACTCGATATAGCGGCCGCTGGCGTCATCCAGGCGGCTGGCGCGGCCGAGGGCGGCCGGCTTGACCAGGCCTGTCCCAAGCGGATCGTTCAGGCGCGCCTCGATCTCGCCCTCGACCTCGTCCGACAGCTTGTAGCCATCGGGGCCGAACAGCTTGATGCCGTTGTCCTGGAACGGGTTGTGGGAGGCCGAAATCATGATGCCGAGATCGGCCCGCAGGCTGCGGGTCAGCATGGCGACCGCCGGGGTCGGCATCGGGCCGACCAGCACCACGTCCATGCCCATGGAGATCAGCCCGGCGGTCAGCGCCGGCTCCAGCATGTAGCCGGACAGGCGCGTGTCCTTGCCGATCACCGCCAGATGCCGGTGGTCGCCGCGATGGAACTGGATCGCCGTGGACATGGCGACCCGCAGCGCGGTTTCGGCGGTCATCGGCTCGATATTGGCGGTGCCGCGGATGCCGTCGGTACCAAACAGTTTTCGCGTCATGATCCCTCTCGAACAATCGCCGTGTTCTAGCTGAAAAACACGGCGATATGCCAACCATGGGGCGGGCGCATTCGGTCAGGTGGAGGCTTGCCCCTCCAGAGCCAGCCACAGCGCCCGCGCCTGATACGTCTCCGCCACATCATGGACGCGGATGATCTGGGCACCCTGCCCCATGCAGGAGAGCGCACCGGCGAGCGATCCGGCCAGCCGGTCCTTCGGCGGCTCCTTCCGGCTCAAGGCGCCGATGAAGCCCTTGCGCGACAGGCCGATCAGGACCGGCACGCCGATGCCGTGGAACAGGGCGGTGTGGCGCAGGATCTCCAGATTGTGCGACAACCGTCTTGCCGAAGCCGATCCCCGGATCGACGCAGAGGTTTTCCAGCCGTACGCCCGCATTCAGGCAAGCCGCGACCCGGCTCGGCGAGATACGCGTACACGTCGGTGGCCACGTCCACATATTCGGGAGCCTGCTGCATCGTGCGCGGCTCGCCTCGCATATGCATCAGCACTACCGGGGCCGAGGAGCGAACCGCCAGCCCGAGGCTTTCCGGATCGCCGGTCAGGCCGGTGACGTCGTTGATGATGGCCGCACCCGCCTCCAGCGCCGCCGCCATGACGGCGGCGTGGCGGGTGTCGATCGACACCACGGCGCCGCGTTCGGCGAAGTGCCGCACGACCGGAACGACGCGGCGGATTTCCTCCTCCGGGGAGACCGGATCGGCGCCGGGGCGCGTCGATTCACCGCCCACGTCCAGGATGTCGGCTCCGGCATTCAGCAGGGCCGTTCCCTGAGCGATGGCGTTGGCGTGATCAAGGAAGTCGCCGCCGTCGCTGAAGCTGTCGGGGGTGACGTTGACGACCCCCATGATCGCCGGCCGGTCCAGGGCCAGCCCGGCGAACGGCTGGCGCGGCCGGGAGAGCGCATCGAGCCAGCCTGCGGCCGGTGCCCAGTCCGCGACTTCGGCCAAGGGACCGGACGCGCGGGCGATACGCCCGTCCGGGTGGCGGACGATCACTTCCACCATCGCGAAGGCCAGCGGACCGCCGGCCAGCCAGCAGGGCCGTACCCGCTTCGACCGCGGCCGCCGCCGTCGCGTGCCCCAGAATGCCCAGCGGGCGGATGAAGACCGCGCCGCCATCCCCAGAGACGTTCTGCCGACAAGCAAAAGCCCCGGAGTGATCCGGGGCTCGTTGCCGGCTCCATACCGATTGGAGCCATTATGCTTCAGTCCTTACGTTCCCGGCTGGGGTTCCGGCTCAAGTCCGCCGGAGTCCTTGCTGCCGCTGGTCGGAACCGAAGCCCGTCGTCCCGGCGTCGGCTGCTTAGGGGGCGGAGGCGTGTCCTGCTTGTCGGTGCGGATGATGGCCTCACCGCGCAGCAGGGCGTTGATCTCCTCACCCGACAGGGTCTCGTATTCCAGCAGGCCCTTGCCCAGCGTGTGAAGCTGATCGAGGTTTTCGGTCAGGACCTTGACGGGCCGTGGCGTAGGCGGTATCCACGATCCGGCGGACCTCGGAGTCGACCTCGGCGGCCGTGGCGTCGGACATGTTCTTGTGCTGGGTGACCGAGTGGCCCAGGAAAACCTCCTGGCTCGGCTCGCCGTACAGCAGCGGCCCCAGCTTCTCGCTCATGCCCCACTCGGTCACCATGCGGCGCGAGATATCGGTCGCCATCTTGATGTCCGACGAAGCGCCCGTGGTCACCCGGTCGATGCCGAAGATGATCTCTTCAGCGACACGGCCACCCATGGCGACCGCGAGGTCGGCTTCCAGCTTGGCGCGGCTGAGGGAGATGCGGTCGCCTTCCGGCAGACGCATCACCATGCCCAGCGCACGGCCGCGCGGGATGATGGTCGCCTTGTGGACGGGATCGCTGTCCTTCATGTGGATCGCGACGATGGCGTGGCCGCCCTCGTGGTAGGCGGTCAGCTTCTTCTCGTCCTCGGTCATGACCATGGAGCGGCGTTCCGCGCCCATCATGACCTTGTCCTTGGCGTTCTCGAACTCGGCCATCCCGACGACGCGCTTGCCGGCGCGGGCGGCCAGCAGGGCCGCTTCGTTGACAAGGTTCGCCAGATCGGCGCCGGAGAAACCGGGGGTGCCACGGGCGATGATCCGGGCGTCCACATCCGGCGCCAGCGGCACCTTCCGCATATGGACCTTCAGGATCTTCTCGCGGCCGAGCACGTCGGGGTTCGGCACCACGACCTGACGGTCGAAGCGGCCGGGACGCAGCAGCGCGGGGTCGAGCACGTCGGGACGGTTGGTCGCGGCGATCAGGATGACGCCCTCGTTCGCCTCGAAGCCGTCCATCTCGACCAGCAACTGGTTGAGGGTCTGCTCGCGCTCGTCGTTGCCACCGCCCAGGCCGGCGCCGCGATGACGGCCGACCGCGTCGATTTCGTCGATGAAGATGATGCAGGGAGCGTTCTTCTTGCCCTGCTCGAACATGTCGCGGACACGGCTGGCGCCGACGCCGACGAACATTTCGACGAAGTCCGAACCGGAGATGGTGAAGAAGGGAACATTGGCTTCACCCGCGACGGCGCGCGCCGTCAGGGTCTTGCCGGTACCCGGAGGACCGACCAGCAGCACGCCCTTGGGGATCTTGCCGCCCAGGCGCTGGAACTTCTGCGGGTCCTTCAGGAACTCGACGATTTCCTCCAGCTCCTGCTTCGCCTCGTCGATGCCGGCAACGTCATCGAAAGTCACCCGGCCGACCTTTTCGGTCAGCAGGCGCGCCCTCGATTTGCCGAAGCCCATGGCCTTGCCGCCGCCGGACTGCATCTGGCGCATGAAGAATATCCATACGCCGATCAGAAGCAGCATCGGGAACCAGGACAGCAGCACACTGAACAACGACGGCACATTGCTGTCGTCGGGCATGGCGCTGATCCGGACGCCGCGATCGGCCAAGCGATCGACCACATTGGCATCGGGCGGGGAATAGGTGCTGAACGAGCGGCCATCAGTGAAATGACCGCTGATTTGATTTCCCTTGATCGTCACATCCGCGACCTGGCCCCGTTCGACCTCGTTCAGGAAGTCGCTGAACGGCACACTCGCCTGCGGACTACGGGTAGAGGAACTCTGGAACAGATTGAACAGGGCTACCAGCAGCAGCCCGATGATGATCCAGAGAGCCAGGTTTTTACCGAAATTGTTCACGGTTCACGCCTTTCGTCGGACAACCTCGGCGTCAATGAACACACGCCGGGCGCCAGCCCTCGCCACTTGGTCCCCGATACTTGGGAAGTCCATCAGATTAGATAATGCCGCCGTCGTTTTAAACAACTACGAATGCGGATGCGCGTCAAAGGTTCCTGCGGCCTGAACAGGGCGGCCGCCGGAGCCGGGCCGGATACTCCGTTCCGGTCCTTGTAATCATTAAGAAAATCGAATCGCGGAAGGAACACCTCGCCATCCTCGCGCAGGACGGCGGGCAGCGTCTGCCGGACCGCCGCAGGCAGTTTCCGCAGCTCCGGGGATGCGACCTCGGGATGCAGGCCCAGGCGGACGACGGTGACACTGCTGCGCTGACAGCGACTTCACCATGAACCTGCCGTCCCATCGGATCGTGGCGCCGGGGAGCAGGTCGGCGCGTTCATCGGCGGCATCCGGCTCCCGCGCGATCAGCAGGCGGCCATCGCGGTACGGCATGATCCGGCAGCCGCCAAGGGTGCGGCCTCGCCCGATGCCGCCTTCCCGCAGGCTGAGATAGAGACGCTCGACCGCCTCCAGCTTGGGGCGGTAGCGGGCGCCACCGACCACGGCAAGGCAGCGGGACAGCAGCCGCAGCGCGGTTTCCTCCTCGGCATCACGCAGCAGGTCGGGCCGCAGCAGGACGCAGCCTTCCGGCCAGAGATCGACCGCCGTCGCGGCCAGTCCGGCGGCGGCCGTTTCAAGGGCGGACCGCGCCCGGCCAAGGCGGCGCGCGGTATCGGCGGCGCGCTCAGCGCTCCACCCTTCCCCGGACAGGACCTCGGCCATGCCGCGCAAACGTGCCCGCGCATAGGCTGGCGACTGGTTGGAAGGGTCTTCGATCCAGGGCTGACCGGCTTCGGTCAGGAACGCTCTCAGGCGATCCCGGCCAATGGAAAGCAGCGGACGCAGAAACCGGACGGAGCCGGTTTCCCGCACGGCGGCCATGCCGCTCAAGCCATCCACGCCGCTGCCATGGGCGAAGCGGAGCAGCACGGTTTCCGCCTGATCTTCCCGGTGATGCGCCAGGGCCAGATGAAGAATGCCCTCCGCATGACAGCGTTCGGTCAAGAGGCGATAACGCGCATCCCGTGCCCCCGCCTGGATGCCCGAAGCGGGCTTGGCACCCTCCCAGCGCAGAACGTCATGCTCGATGCCAGCGCTCCTTGAGCCAGGAGCCAACCTGAACCGCCTCGCTTGCGGCATCATGCCGCAGACCATGATCGACCGTCAGAGCCAGAAGCGACCCGCCACGGTTATCGGCCCACGCCTTCAGAAGCAGGCAAAGCGCCAGACTGTCGGCCCCGCCCGAGACGCCGACCGCGACTCGGGGTGACGGCTCGAACGGCCCAAGCCGGTCCATCAAGCGGGTAAATTCAGCGATCAACCAGGGCGGTTCCTCAGTTCTTCGCCTCAGTTCTTCATAAGTCGGGTCTTGGTAGGCCGGACCTCTTGAGCCCGACACCTCAGTCACTCGCCTCTCCGTACTCAGGAGCAGTTCAGCCGTCCGCGCTCCTGATCGGCGCGGCGCTTGATCGTGGCCGGAGCGTCGGGGAACTTGTTGCCCAGTTCGGCGAAGGACAGGCAGGCTTCCTTCTTCTGGTTCAACTGACCCAGCGACATGCCAAGCTTCAGCAGGTTGTCCGCCGCCTTGGAGCTTTTCGGAAACTTCTGATAGCCCTCGGCGAAAGCGGCGGCGGCGTCGCCGTACTTGCCGCGTACGTAATAGGTCTCGCCCAGCCAGTAGTGGGCGTTGCTGGTCAGCGAGTTATCGGGATGGTTCTTGATGAACGTTCCCAGCGCCACTTCGGCGTTGGCGTAGTCCGCCGCCCGCAGCAGGCCGAAGGCGTAATCATACTGTTCCTGCGCGGAGCCCGCCGGCAGCTTGGCCGCCGCCGTGGCCTGCTGCTGCGCCGGCTGGGCCGGAGCCGCCTTGGGCGGAGTTGCGGCAGCCGCCGTCTTCGCCTTCTTGCCCTTGGCAGGTGCCGGCGCCGGCTGGCTTTCAGCCGCCACGGGTGCTGCGTTCAGCTTGCTCTCGATCTCGCTCAGGCGGTATTCCAGGTCGGAGGAGAGCTTGTCCAGCCGCTCCCGCGCCTGGGTGATGCCGAAGACCGTTTCCTCGTACTTGCCGGTCAGCGTCTGCAGCTCGCCTTCGAGCCGCGACAGCCGAATTTCGAAATCGGCCGCGAGGGAACTGGGCATACCGCCGCCCGTCGTACCCGAGCCGGCCTGCGGAACGGGACCGCCACGGAAGATCTGCCGGTTCAGCGTCTGGACATCGTTTTCCAGCCGGTTCAGCCGGCTTTGCAGGTTGACGTCGGCCTGAGCCGCCGCCGGGCTGGTCCAAAGCATCGTTCCGGCGAGCAGCGCCATGCCGGCCAACGCGGCAAACCTGCCGCGCCTTCCTTCACCCTGCACACCTGTCGTCCGATGCATCGACATCACCGCCATAGCTGGTCCCTTTGAACCTGTCTTATATCGCGCCATACCAGTAACCGGTCGGCAAAAATAAGGCGCCACACCCTGCAACTCCTTACGGACCCGCGTGGTGTGGCGCCCTTTTTACGTCAGCGAACTAGAAGCCGCCATCGCCCTCGTCTGCCGCTTGGGCCGACTTAGTTGACGACGGTCACGCCACGACGGTTCTGTGCCCAGGATGCCTCGTTCGAGCCGAGGACAGCCGGACGCTCCTTGCCATAGCTGATGGTGGCGACGCGGTTAGCGTCGACGCCACGAGCCAGCAGGTAGTTCTTCACAGAGTTGGCGCGACGCTCGGCCAGCGCGAGGTTGTACTCACGCGTGCCGCGCTCGTCGGCATGACCTTCGACGGTCACGGTGACGCGCGGATACTGGTTCAACCACGAAGCCTGACGGTCCAGGGTTGCCCGGGCCTCCGGAGTCAGGTCGAACTTGTCAAAACCGAAGAACACGCGGTCGCCGACGTTGACGACCAGATCTTCCTGCGAACCCGGAGCCGGACCAGTCCGGACCGGTGCCGCACCAGCGGTAGCCCCACCGCCGGCGCCAGCCGAGCCGTCATTTTGCGGAGTGGATTCGCACGCGGCGACCAGCACAACCGCAGCCAACAGGCTCAGAACCTTCAAACGCATCTCAAAAACCCCCTACAGCGACACACGATATCAAAATACGGAAAAGCGAACGGGCCGACGCTAAACTACACCCAGTCCACCGAAACCCAGTCCACCGAAAGTTTCCGAACTCCCGACTGTCTAACCTTAGCGTCGATCGTGCAGTGCGAAAATAAATGGTTACCGCTAAGGAATCAAGGGCGACCAAGCAGGATCGGATGCGTCCAACGGTGTGACAACTTCACGCTCATTGAAACCAGTGAGATCAATGCTGTGCAAACGCGCGATTCGGCTGCGATTTCCCTCGCCACTGGGACGTTCACCGAAGAACATCAGAACGCGGCCATTTGGCGCCCAAGTGGGTCCTTCGACGTGGAAAGCTTCGCTCAGAGTGCGTTCTCCGGTCCCATCGGGCCGAATCACTCCGATCGAGAAACGCCCGCCGTTGATCCTCGTATAGGCGATCAGGTCGCCGCGCGGCGACCATACCGGGCTTGCATAGCGGCCCTGCCCGAACGTGATCCGGGTCGGATTTCCGCCATTCGCATCCATGACATAGAGCTGCTGGGTACCACCGCGGTCCGACTCGAACACGATTCGCTGCCCGTCAGGCGAGTATGACGGCGAGGTGTCGATGGCCGGGCTGTTGGTCAACTGCTCGACCCGGCGGGTGCGCAGGTCCATCGTATAGATGTCGGTGTTGCCGCCCGTCGCCAGACTCATGATGACCTTGTTGCCATCCGGCGAGAAGCGCGGCGCGAAGGTCATGCCGGGGAAATCGCCCAGTACTTCCTGACGGCCGGTGTCGATGTTGAAGAGATAAACGCGCGGCTTGTTGTTGAAATACGACAGGTAGGTGATTTCCGGAGCGGACGGCGAGAACCGGGGCGTCAGCACCAGCGTCCGGCCATCGGTCAGGAAGCGGTGGTTCTCGCCGTCCTGGTCCATGATCGCCAGCCGCTTGATCCGCTTGTCGGCCGGGCCGTTCTCCGAGATGTAGACGATGCGGGTATCGAAATAGCCCTCCTCGCCCGTGATGCGCTTGTAGATCGCGTCGGAGATGATGTGGGCGACCCGCCGCCAGTTTTCCGGCACCGTGAAATACGCGAGGCCGGTCATCTGTTGCTCCGCGATCACATCCCACAGGCGGAATTCCACCCGCAGACGCCCGTCGGGCTGCGCCTGAACCGTCCCACTGACCAGCGCCTGGGCATTGATGACCTTCAGGTCCGCGAATTGGGGCTGGCTGTGCAGGGAAGCCGGGTCCTGGATCAGCGCCTTGGGATCGAGCGGACGGAACAGGCCCGACCGCTCCAGATTGGCCGACACCACCTGCGCGATGTCGCGGCCGACCTGGCTCTCCTGGCCGCCCTGTCCATGGAAGGTGGAGATCGCGATCGGCATCGGCTCGACCCGGCCGCGGGTGATGTCCAGCCGCAGTTCGGCGCGGGCGCCGGTGATCCCGGCGAGAACGACGACCAGAGCGACCAGCGCCAGACGGCGGGCAAACAGGATCAGGTGGTACGGGTATGCAATCATGATCGAGTCATGCCTTGTTATCATCGTTGTTTTTCGAGAGCGGCCACCCTCTGGATGCGCCTTTTTGAGGCACAAGAGGGCACCGCGATCGTGGCATCATCAAGACGGGTCACCATCCGGCGTCCTCAGCCGCGCAGCATGTCGCGCGGGCTGAAGACGAAGACGGCGTCCTTCCAGAATTCGTAACCGTCGGGCGGCAGCGGCAGAGGTGTTGCAGCGGCCGTTCATCAGCGCGCGTTGCGCCGACTCGGCAACGGTGCGGTATGTCGGATTGCTCATGCGCGACTTGTCCACGACCTCGGTCCTGATGACCTTGCCGGACCTGTCGATCTGCAACCGGATCTCCACCGTGATATCGCGGACTCCCGCCAGACCCGGATCGACGTTCCAGCAGGCCTCGACCGTCTTGCGCACCGCGTCCTCCTGGCTGGAGGTCAGCTTGTCCGCCAGCTTCGGCGCCGAGTTGGACGCGGGCGACGACGATGCCGCCGCCTGCTGCTGACGCTGCGGCTGGGAAGACGTGGACGGCGAAGACGGTGCCGCGGAAGGCTCCGATTTCGGCTGCTTCTGAAGGTTCTTCAGAACGCTGGCGAAATCGCTGCTGGTATCCGGCTGCTTCTTCTCCGCTTCCGGCTTCTTCGGCTCCTGCTTCGGCGGCTCGGGCTTCTTGGCTTCCTGCTTCGGAGGCTTCGGGCTTCGCCGGCTCAGGCTTCTTCACCTCCTGCTTGGGAGGTTCAGGCTTGGGCGGCTCCGGCTTCTTGACTTCCTTCGGCTCAGGCTTGGGCGGTTCCGGCTTCGGAGGCTCGGGTTTCGGAGGCTCCGGCTTGGGCGCGGGTTCCGGCTTCGGGGCCTCCTGCTTCGGCGGCTCCGGCTTCGGAGGATCGGGCTTGCGCGGCTCGGGCTTCGGGGCGGGCTCCGGCTTCGGCACGGGATCCGGTTCCGGCGCCTTGGGAGGCGGCGGTGTCGGTGCCGGCGGCGGCGGAGTGGGCCGGGGCGGCGGAGGCGGTTCCGGCTGGCGCTGCGGAGGTGCGGGCTCACGCGGCGCCGGCGGCGGCTCGGCGACCTTCGGCGGCTCGGGCGGGCGCGGCGGGACCGGCACCGGCTGGGGCGGGTCGGCCTGAGCCATCTGCTGCGGCGGCTCGGGCACCGGAGCGGGGGCCGGCTTCTGTTGCGGCGGCCGGGGCGGCGCCGGTGGGGTTTTGTCTACCTGGGGTCCCGCCAATTCGCCGGCATCGACAATTTCAATCGGGATCGATTCCTGGATCTCGATAGGCTTCTGCATCAGCGGCAGGCCCAGCACGGCGATCAGGATCGCCGCCACATGGACCACCGCCGAGAAGATGATGCCGTTGCGCATGCTGTTATCGTGCCGCGGCTTTGGGTTGCGGCAGCTCGGCGACCAGACCCACTTTGGTGAACCCGCCGGCGCTGATCGTACCCATGACCTGAAGCATGGTGCCGTACGCGATCTTCGCGTCGCCGCGCACCAGCACGCGGGCTTCGGGGTTGTTCTCGGTGATCGCGCGCAGCAGCGGCACCAGATTGTCCAGTTCGACCTGGGTTTCCTGGACGTAGATCCGGTTCTGCGTATCGATCGAGATGAACAGCGGCTTGTTGTCGGCCGGCAGGGAGGGCGCCGCCGTCTTCGGCAGATCGACCGGCACGCCGACCGTCATCAGCGGCGCCGACACCATGAAGACGATCAGCAGCACCAGCATCACGTCCACGAAGGGCGTGACGTTGATCTCCGATAGCTGGCTGTACGAGCGGCGTTTGCCGCGGCCGTTGGATTTACCGGCGAGCTGTGCGCCCATGATCAGACCCGCTCTTCCAGATAGCGCGACAGGATCGAGCTGAATTCACTGGAAAACGCGTCCAGCCGGTCGGCGTAGCGCCCCAGATCGGTCGAGAACTTGTTGTACGCGACGACGGCCGGGATGGCGGCGACAAGGCCGAGCGCGGTCGCGAACAGCGCCTCCGCGATGCCCGGCGCCACCACGGCGAGGCTGGTGTTGTTGGAAGCCGCGATCGAGGTGAAGCTGTTCATGATGCCCCAGACGGTGCCGAACAGCCCGACGAAGGGCGCCGTCGAACCGACCGTGGCCAGGAACGACATGTAGCGCTCGGCCCGCGCCATCTCGCGGCCGATGGTCACGGACATGACCCGCTCGACCCGCTGCTGCAAGCCGGCCTTGATGCCCGACGCGTTCAGCGCCCGCTCGCTGGCGTGGCGCCATTCGCGCATGCCGGCGGCGAATGTCGCCGCCATCGGGTCGTTCGGCTGCTTGCCGACATCCTCGTACAGCTTCTCCAGCGAGCCGCCGGACCAGAAGCTTTCCTCGAAATCGGCGGCCTGGGCATTGAGCTTCCGCAGCTTGACGATCTTTTCGAAGATGATCGCCCAGCACCAGACCGAGGCCGCGAACAGCATCAGCATGACCGCCTTGACCACGATGTCCGCGGCCATGAACAGCCCCCACACGGACAGGTTATGGGCCGTCGCGGTGGCAGCACCGGAGGTGAGGACAGAAGGATCCATTTTAGTCAGTCTCGCCCATTAGCTATTGCGTCGCGCGCCTGAAGATCGTCCAGCGCCAACCGGACCGGGCCGGGCAGCCGGACCGGACGTCCCTGCGGATTGAGGCAGAACACGGTTAATAAAATACGAACAAGGAGCCGCCGTTCGGTCGTGGCAGCCATGTCGTCAACTTTGAAGATGGTCTGTTCGAACACGATGGAGGCGCCGCCGATATCGGCTATCCGCGTCTCGACTTCAAGCAGGTCATCGAGCCGCGCCGGCCAGCGGAAGTCGATCTCGCACTTGCGTACCGCAAAGGCCACACCTTCCGTTTTCGACAGGTCGGTATGAGCGGTGCCCAGGGCGCGCAGCATCTCGGTACGCCCGCGCTCGGCGAAGCGCAGATAGTTGGCGTGATAGACGAGGCCGCCGGCGTCGGTGTCCTCATAATAGACGCGGATGGGGAGCCGGTGGACCGCGCCGTCCAGAAACCCTCCCAGGCCATTCCCCGCGAGACTACTCATCGTCGCCAACCTCCGGCACCAGCAGGTCAAGCTGGCGCGCCGGCATCTGCGGGACGCTGAGGCCCAGATAGCGGAAGCCGCCATCGGTCAGCATGCGCCCCCGTGGGGTGCGCTGGAGCATGCCCTGCTGGATCAGATAAGGCTCGACCACCTCCTCCAGCACGTCGCGCTGCTCGCCCAGCGCCGCCGCCAGCGTTTCCACGCCGACCGGCCCGCCGGCATAGTTGCCGGCGATGCAGCCGAGATAGCGGCGGTCCATGCTGTCGAGACCGAGCCGGTCGACTTCCAGCCGGTTGAGGGCGGCATCCGCCGCCGCCGCATCGACCGGTCCCGGTCCCGCGACCGAGGCGAAATCCCGCACCCGGCGCAGCAGGCGGTTGGCGACACGCGGCGTCCCACGGGACCGCAACGCGATTTCCGACGCGCCATCCGGCGTCAGGTCCAGTCCCAGCACGCGGGCGGCGCGGCTGACGATCAGCTCAAGCTCGTCCGGTTCGTAGAATTGCAGGCGCAGCGGAATGCCGAATCGCTCGCGCAATGGCCGGGTGATCAGGCCGGAGCGGGTGGTGGCCCCCACCAGGGTAAAGGGCGGCAGGTCGATCTTGATCGAGCGCGCCGCCGGCCCCTCCCCGATGATCAGGTCGAGCTGGAAATCCTCCATCGCGGGATAGAGGATTTCCTCCACCGCCGGAGCCAGCCGGTGGATCTCATCGATGAACAGCACATCGTGGGGCTGAAGGTTGGTCAGAAGCGCCGCCAGATCCCCCGCCCGCGCGATCACCGGCCCGGAGGTCGAGCGGAAGCCCACCCCCAGCTCGCGGCTGACGATCTGCGCCAGCGTCGTCTTGCCAAGGCCGGGAGGCCCGAAGAACAGGACGTGGTCCAGCGCTTCCGACCGGGACCGCGCCGCCTGGATGAAGACCGCGAGGTTCTCGCGAACCTGCCGCTGTCCGACGAACTCGCTCAGGCTGAGCGGCCTGATCGTGCTGTCGGGCTGCTCGCCGGTCATCGGCTCCGCCTGAACCATGCGATCGTGCTGCCCAGCTTCCGCCATCACGCGCTAAGCTCCTTCAGTCCCATCATGATCAACTGCTCGACCTTCGCGTCCGGCCCGGCCTTCTGGACGGCGGCCGCGACGGCGGTGAAAGCCTCGGCGCGCCGGTAGCCCAGGTTGACCAGGGCGGACACCGCGTCGTTGGTGACGCCGGCGGCCCCGGAAGTCGCGGCGCCCGCCGGACCGGCGGCAACCGGCCCGCCGCCCATGTAAAGATCGGCGACCTTGTCCTTCAACTCGCTGATAAGGCGGTTGGCCAGCTTCGGCCCGACGCCGTCGGCCTGAACCAGCGCGGTGCGGTCCTGCGCCGCGATCGCCTGCCCCAGCTTGTCCGGCTCCAGCACCGACAGCAGCGCCAGCGCCACGCGGGAGCCGACGCCCTGAACGGTGGTCAGCCGCCGGAACCAGTCCCGCTCCGACAGATCGATGAAGCCGAACAGGGTGATGGCGTCCTCGCGCACCTGCATCTCGATGCGGAGCGACACGGCGGTACCGGCATCGCCGACGCGACGGAGCGTACGCGCCGAGCAGAACACGAGGTACCCGACGCCGCCGCAATCGACGATGCAGTGATCGGTCCCGACGCTGTCGAGCAGGCCTGACAGCTTGGCGATCATGGCACGCTCCGTTGCAGAGCCACCACCCGCCGGGTCGCCGCATGGTGCGCGTGGCAAATCGCCACGGCCAGCGCATCCGCGGCGTCCGCCGACTTCATCTCGACCCCCGGCAACAGCATTCCGACCATCACCTGCACCTGATTCTTATCGGCGTGCCCCGCCCCCACGACCGACTTCTTGACGAGGTTGGTCGGGTACTCCGCCACCGGCAGCCCGGCCTTGGCCGGCACCAGCAGCACGACACCGCGCGCCATGCCCAGCTTCAGGGTCGAAGCCGGGTTCTTGTTGACGAAGGTTTCCTCGACGGCGGCCTCATCCGGCTGCCAGCGCTCGATCACCGCCGTCAGCCCGTCGTGCAACTGAACCAGCCGTTCCGCCAGCGACAGGTCGCTGTCGGAATGAATGGCGCCGTTGGCGACATGGCTCAGCCGGTTGCCGGAGACATCGATGATGCCCCAGCCGGTATGGCGGAGCCCCGGATCGAGGCCGACCAGCCGGAACGATCCCGATCCGATCATCAAGCGGTCAGCCGCTCCAGCAGGTCGTCGGCGATCTCGAAATTGCCCGATACCGTCTGCACGTCGTCGCTGTCGTCCAGCACGTCGATCAGCTTCAGCAGGCTGGCGGCCGCTTCCTCATCCAGCGATATCGTGTTGCCCGGCTTCCAGGTCAGTCCGGCGCTCTCCGCCGGGCCGAACTTCGCTTCCAGGGCGTCGCGCACGGTGGACATATCCTCCATCGCGGTCGTGATCTCGTGGACGTCGGTCGTTCGATTCGACGTTCTCGGCGCCGGCTTCCAGCGCCGCTTCGAACATGGCGTCCGGTTCGGCGGCCTTCGCCGGATAGACGATCAGGCCGATACGGCTGAACATGAACGCGACCGAGCCGGTTTCACCCAGCGTCCCGCCATGCTTGGTGAAGGCGGAACGCACTTCGGCGGCGGTACGGTTGCGGTTGTCGGTCAGCGCCTCGACGATCAGGGCGATGCCGCCGGGACCGTAGCCCTCGTACCGCACTTCCTCGTAGTTGGCGTCGTCGCCGCCGGGACTGCCGCTCTTCACCGCGCGGTCGATCCGGTCCTTGGGCATGTTCTGTGCCCGAGCCGCGATGATGGCCGCGCGCAGGCGCGGATTGGCGGCCGGGTCCGGCAGCCCTGATTTGGCCGCGACGGCGATTTCTCGGGCGAACTTGTTGAACATCTTGGCGCGCTTGATGTCCTGCGCGCCCTTGCGGTGCATGATGTTCTTGAATTGGGAATGACCAGCCATGCGCTCAACCTGCCCCTTGAAAGGCTCTCTCGTGTGACCATAGGGATGATGGGGCAGCTATCTACCACACCTGGTTCAGGGCCGCACGCAACAGAACAGTCGCAAAAATCCCAGTCACCGCGAACAGCCGCCCTTCGGCGGCGCATCGCCTTGGTAGGATATCAATATGGCGGGATTACGGCGCGCCTAACCCGTTTGCGCAGGAGCACGCAGGTCGGTTTACGCCACCACCGGCAGATGGTTCGCCAGTCTCGGCCCGACCCGCACCGGCTCCGCCCGCACCGCCAATCCCGTACGGTCGTCGGTTTCGACGAAAACGCCGCAGACCGTCGCCTCGTTCTCGGCGGGGGTCATCTTCTCCGTCGGGAGTTTCCGGACGAAGCGGGCGACCGACACTTCCTTCTTCATGCCGATGACGCTGTCATAATCGCCGCACATGCCGGCATCGGACTGGAACGCGGTGCCGCCGTTGAGGATCTGGAGATCGGCCGTCGGGATATGGGAGTGGGTGCCGACCACCAGCGACGCCCGGCCATCCAGGTAATGGCCCATCGCCATTTTCTCGCTGGTCGCCTCGCCATGGAAATCCAGCACCACCGCGTTGATGCCGCCGCCCATCCGGTGCTGGCGCAGCACCTTTTCGACCGCCGCGAACGGATCGTCCAGCGCATCCATGAACAGCCGGGCCATCACGTTCATGACCAGGACCTTGCGCCCGCCCTGAAGCTGGAAGATCGAAGCGCCGCGCCCCGGCGTGCCTTCCGGATAGTTCAGCGGGCGCAGGATGCGCGGCTCGCGGTCGATCGAGCCGACCAGTTCCTTCTGGTCCCAGACATGGTTGCCGGTCGTGATGCAGTCGGTGCCGACCTCGAAGAACTCCCGCGCGATCTTGTCGGTGATGCCGAAGCCGCCGGCGGCGTTCTCGCCGTTCACCACGAGGAAATCGACCTTCAGGGCAGCCCGCAGTTCGGGAATATGCTTCAGGGCGGCCTCGCGGCCACTGCGTCCGACCACGTCGCCAAGGAACAGGAGTCTCATATCACCATCAATCTAACAGGCTGAACTATTCAGCGATCTTCAGAACGAATTGCTCGGTCACAAGCCAGTCGAGCGGCTGGTCGTACTGGTCGCGCGGCACGCTGTCCACTTCCTGACCGGCGAAGCCGATGCCGATAGCCGTAACACGCTTCGACCGCCGCAGGCGCTCCAGCGTACGGTCGTAGAAGCCCGCCCCATAGCCAAGCCGGTAGCCCGCGCGGTCGAAAGCCAGCAGCGGCACCAGCAGCACGTCCGGATCGACCTCGGGCACGGTGGCGGCCGGGGCCAGGATACCAAGGCCGCTCCGCTCCATCGGAGTCTGCGGGCGTCCAGGTGCGGAACGTCAGAGGCTCGCCTTTAGCAACCACCACCGGCAGCGCGCAGCCGAAACCGATCAGGTCCAGATGGGACAGGGTATGGCGGACGTCAAGCTCGGTGCCGATCGGCCAGTATCCAGCGACGACGGTCGTCTTGGGAAAACCGGCCAGCAGTTCGGCCACCCGCTCCGAAACCGCTTCGGCGGCGGCAAGACCGGCCGACGCGGCCGCTTCGGCGCGCCGCAGCTTGGCATGCGCTCTTGCCTCGGTCTTGATCTTGAGGAGTTCGGTGGGGTCGGTCATCGCCGGATCCGGTAGGGACCGTGATCGGGGAAGTGGAAGGTGCCGCTTGGCCGTTGGCGTATTTGCTATCCTCTGCGACCTGCCTAGGCAGGTGGGCGCCATATACCGAGACCAAGGTCCCGGCAGGGACAGCTCCCGAGAGTAATAGGTTATCGGCCCCAGGGATAAAGCAGCCTGACGAACCGCGCAGCAGCCTTCCGATCCCTAATCTAGGCACGTTCGAGCCTGGCCGCAATATCCTCGATGCGTTTTGCCAGATGATCGACGGCGGCGACCACCACTTCCTCATCCTCCGGAGCCATTCCGGCGGGCGGAGCCGGCTGGCGGGACGCGGCGGCAAGCGCATCGAATTCCGCCTTGAGGTCGAAGAGCTGGTCGGTGACCAGCAGGGCCGCCATGGCAAGGGTCTGCCCCTCGCCCGCCAGCGGCGCCCGTGCGGCAACCGCGCGCACCTGCCCCTCAAGGTAGTTGGCGAGATGGCGCAGACGAGCCTCCTGCCCTTCTTCGCAGCCGATCAGGTAGCTGCGGCCATTCAGCGTAATGTCGACACGCGGCATGCGCTCTCAATCCTCCAACACGGTCTGCAACCGGTCGATCGCCGTATCCAGACGCGCCGAGACGGTATCGGCCACGGCGCGCGCCTCGGCCTCCGCCTCCTGGGCGGCCGCAAGGGCCCGCGCCAGTTCGTCACGCTCGGCGGACACACGGGCTTTGTGGTGGTCGAATGCCGCATCGAGATGGTCGATCGCCACGTCGAGACGTTCCAGAGCGACTTTCAGACGGTCCATCGGGGCGATGCTGATCCTGCGCAGATTTAAAACGATACGTAGCCCGACCTTAAGCAGGCGCCAGCACCCCCGTCAACCGCGGTGCGACCGATAGAGGCATGCCAGCCGGAGTTTCGGGTTGTTTTGACGCTTCGCCCGCCGCACGCCCGCCGACCATCGCCGGCGGATGACACATCGGGACATCTCGCTTGTTGACGTGAGCAATCGGCAGCGGCATGGTGCCCGCGTTTCATATCCGTGAAGCTTGGACGTAAACTCCAGCGCGCATTGGTGTTATCGCCGACACCGCCGTCGTCGTTAAAACCGTTGCCTGAAGACCAGAACAAAACCGGGAACACCTCAACCATGCCGACGTCGCCCACCTCCGCCGCGACCCCTGCAAGCCCTGCCGGCGTCCCGCACGAGCAGTTGGCCAATGCGATTCGCGTCCTTGCCATGGACGCGGTCGAAGCCGCGAAATCCGGGCATCCGGGCATGCCGATGGGCATGGCCGACGTCGCGACCGTGCTGTTCGGCAAGTTCCTGAAGTTCGATCCCAAGGCGCCGCAGTGGCCCGACCGCGACCGCTTCGTGCTGTCCGCCGGCCACGGCTCGATGCTGCTCTACAGCCTGCTCCACCTGACGGGCTACGAGGAGATGACGATCGATGAGCTGAAGCGGTTCCGCCAGCTTCAGCAGCAAGACGCCGGGCCATCCGGAAGTGCTGCAGTCCGGCGGCATCGAGACGACGACCGGCCCGCTCGGCCAGGGCATCTCCACCGCGGTCGGCATGGCGCTGGCGGAGCGTATCCTGAACGCCCGCTTCGGCGACGATCTGGTCGATCACTATACCTATGTCATCGCCAGCGACGGCGACCTGATGGAAGGCATCAGCCACGAGGCCGTCCTCCTTCGCCGGTCACCTGGGCCTGTCCAAGCTGATCGTGCTGTGGGACGACAACCAGATCTCGATCGACGGCCCGACCAGCCTGCAGCTTCACCGACGATACGCTGAACCGCTTCCGGGCCTATGGCTGGGACGTCCGCGAGATCGACGGCCACAATCCGCAGCAGATCCACACCGCGATCGAGTACGCCCGGACCACCGACGCGCCCTCGCTGATCGCCTGCAAGACCATCATCGGCTATGGCGCGCCCACCAAGGGCGGCACCCACCATTGCCACGGCTCGCCGCTGGGCGCCGACGAGATCAAGGCCGCCCGCGAGAAGCTGGCCTGGACGCACGAGCACTTCATCATCCCCGAGGAAATCACCAGCGTCTGGCGCGGCTTCGGCCAGCGCGGCGTGGCGGAGCGGGAGAACTGGGAAGCCCGCCTGAACGCCGCCGGCGACAGCGCCCGCACCAGCTTCGACCATGCCTTCTCCGGCGACATGCCGCCCGATTTCGACGCGCTGATCGACGGCTTCAAGGCCAAGATCTCGGCCGAAAAGCCGAAGCTGGCGACTCGCGTGGCATCGGGCAACGTGCTGGACGTGCTGGTCCCCGCCGTTCCCGGAACTGATCGGCGGCTCCGCCGACCTGACGCCCAGCAACAATACGCGGGTGAAGAACACGGGCGCCGTCCAGCGCGACAACTTCAACGGCCGCTACGTCCATTTCGGCGTGCGCGAGCACGGCATGGCGGCGGCGATGAACGGCATGGCGCTGCATGGCGGCATCATCCCCTATGGCGGCACCTTCCTGACCTTCAGCGACTATTGCCGCCCGGCGATCCGTCTGGCGGCGCTGATGAAGTGCCGCACGATCTTCATCATGACCCATGACAGCATCGGCCTGGGCGAGGACGGCCCGACCCACCAGCCGGTCGAGCATGTGCCGGCGCTCGCGCACGATCCCCAACCTGCTGGTCTTCCGCCCGGCCGACGCGGTCGAGACGGCGGAATGCTGGGCCATCGCGCTGAAGAGCAAGCACCGCCCGTCGCTGCTGGCGCTGACCCGCCAGAATCTGGCGACCGTCCGGACCGAGCACACCACCGAAAACCTGTCGGCCAAGGGCGGCTATATCCTGGCCCCCGCCGATGGCGAGCGGAAGGTCACCATCTTCGCCACCGGCTCCGAAGTCGAGATCGCCGTCGAGGCCCGCAAGGCGCTTCAGGCCGAGGGCATCGGCACCGCCGTCGTCTCCATGCCGAGCTGGGAACTGTTCGAAGAACAGGACGAGGCTTATCAGGACGAAGTGATCGGCGAAAGCACCGTCCGCATCGCGGTCGAGGCCCAGATCCGTCAGGGCTGGGACCGCTACATCGGTCGCAAGGGCGCCTTCATCGGCATGAAGAGCTTCGGCGAATCCGCTCCGTATCAGGATCTCTACAAGCATTTCGGCATTACTGCCGATGCCGTGGTGGCCGCCGCCAAGGCAAGGTTGTAAACGGGCAAGCCCTAATCTTAAGCGCT
Organism: uncultured Alphaproteobacteria bacterium; assembly: GCA_963848585.1. Lineage (GTDB taxonomy): Bacteria > Pseudomonadota > Alphaproteobacteria > Azospirillales > Azospirillaceae > Skermanella. Next base: position 45,011 of record CAWKET010000031.1, read on the forward strand.
CGTAAACGGGCAGCTCGTAATCAGGTAGGAATCAGGAGGAATCAATGGCTGTTAAGGTTGCCATCAATGGATTCGGCCGTATCGGCCGGCTGGTGCTGCGGGCTATTTACGAATTGGGCCGCAACGATATCGAGGTCGTCGCGATCAACGATCTGGCCGATAACCACACCAACGCGCACCTGCTGAAGTACGACAGCGTCCATGGCCGCTTCCCCGGCACCGTCGAAGCCCGCGAGGGCGTGATGGTCGTCAACGGCCACGAGATCAAGGTCGTCCAGGTCCGCGATCCGGCCCAGCTTCCCTGGAGGGATCTGGGCGTCGAGATCGCGCTGGAATGCTCGGGCATCTTCACCAAGCGCGACGATGCCGCCAAGCACCTGACGGCCGGCGCCAAGAAGGTCCTGATCTCCGCTCCGGCGCACGGACGAAGACCTGACGGTCGTCTACGGCGTCAACCATGACAAGCTGACCGCCGAGCACAAGATCGTCTCGAACGCCTCCTGCACCACCAACTGCCTGGCTCCGGTCGCCTTCGTGCTGAACAATCTGGTCGGCATCGAAAAAGGCTTCATGACCACGATCCACAGCTACACGGGCGACCAGCGCATCGTCGATACGATGCACAAGGACCTGCACCGCGCCCGCGCCGCCGCGCTCAACATGATCCCGACCTCGACCGGCGCCGCCAAGGCCGTCGGCAAGGTTCTGCCGGACCTGAAGGGCAAGCTGGACGGGACCGCCATCCGCGTGCCGACCCCCAACGTCTCGGTCGTGGACTTCAAGTTCATCGCCAAGCGCGCCACCAGCGTCGACGAGATCAAGAAGGCGATCTCCGAAGCGGCCAACGGCCCGCTGAAGGGCATCCTCGCCGCCTATGACGAGGAGCTGGTTTCGACCGACTTCAACCACGATCCGCATTCGTCGATCTTCGCGCTGAACGAGGCCAAGGTCATCGACGGCAACTTCGTCCGTATCCTGACCTGGTACGACAACGAATGGGGCTTCTCGAACCGCATGGCCGACACCGCCATCGCGATGTCGAAGGCCGGCTGATCGTCGGTTAAGCCGAACGAAAAAGGCCTGCCGGAGCGACGCTCCGGCAGGCCTTTTTCGTTTATTCGTCGCCGTTATTCTCGTCACCCGTAGGCGAACGAGAAAAATCTCAGGCGGAAAGTCTCAGTACGAGA
>CAWKET010000032.1:0-61647 GCA_963848585.1 uncultured Alphaproteobacteria bacterium
CAACCTCGCTCCGCTGGTCTATGCCACGACCGATCCGGCCAACCTCAACGAGATCCAGAAGCAATTCGGTGCCGATGAAGCCAGCACCGCGGTCGAGCGCACCTTCGGCAAGCTGGCGACCCTGCTGGCCGACGAAGGCTTCGATACCTTCATCGTGGCCGGCGGCGAGACCTCCGGCATCGTGGTGCAGTCGCTGGGCGTGACCGGCTTCCATATCGGCCCGCAGATCGCGCCGGCGTTCCATGGGTCCGCGCGGTGGACCGCCCGATCTCGCTGGCTCTCAAGTCCGGCAATTTCGGCAAGGAACGCTTCTTCTTCGATGCCCAGCGGGCAATTGGCTGAGAGTGGAACGGATGATGAGGGAAAACGAAGCCCGTGAAGTGCTTTGCCGGATGGGTGACCTGCTGTACCGGCGCGGGCTTGTTCATGGATCGTCGGGCAACCTCAGCGTCCGGCTCGACGACGGCTGGCTGGTGACGCCGACCAACAGTTCGCTTGGCAAGCTCGACCCGGCCCGCCTGTCCCGCCTGGAAGCATCCGGCCGCCATACCCAAGGCGACCCGCCGTCGAAGGAAGCCTTCCTGCACACCTGCGTCTACGACGTGCGGCCCGACGCGGCCGCCATCGTCCACACGCACTCGACTCATTCCGTCGCCGTGTCGTGCCTGGACCACAAGCCGGGCGCCCCGGTGATCCCGCCGCTGACGGCCTATTACGTGATGCGTGTCGGCGATCTGGCCCTGGTTCCCTATTACCGCCCCGGCGACGAGCGTCTGGCGCTTGCCGTGCGGGAGGTCGCGGTCAAGCACGCGGCGGTACTGCTCGCGAATCACGGCCCCGTGATTGCGGGCAAGAGCCTCAACGACGCTCTCTATGCGCTGGAAGAGCTGGAGGAAACCGCCAAGCTGCATTTCCTCCTGCACGGCCACCAGACCAAGCCGCTGACCCCGGAACAGGTCGCCGAACTTGGGGTCGTCTTCAAGAGTTGATCAGGCCGCAGTTTCCTCAACCCGGATCACGGGCTGCACCGCGACCGGGAAATTGACGGAATTGGCGATGAAGCACTTCTCATGCGCTTCATGATGCGCCGCCAGCGCTGCCGTTTCGTCGGCTCCTGTAGCCAGCGTTACCTCCGGACGCAGCGTGACGCTGGCGAACCTGCCACCCCCGGAGGCGTCCTCGACCATCACGCCTTCGGCCCGGTCGAGATATCCCGTCACCACGATTCCGCCAACGGAACACAGGTGCAGATACCAAAGCATGTGGCAGGCGGACAGTGATCCGACCAATAGGTCTTCCGGATTGTAGCGCGCAGGATCGCCCCGGAACGATGGATCGGAGGAGCCTGGAATAACGGGCTTACCCTCCGCGACGATGGTGTGTGCCCGCTCATAGGTGCGGTAGCCAGAGGTCCCGGAGCCCTTATTGCCGGTCCACTCCACCGTTGTCGCATAGGAATGCTCTTTACCAGACATATCAAATCATCTCCCTATCGTTCCCTCATCCGCCGCTTCCGGCGTCTGCGGAACATGCGGTCCCAAGCTCCGGCGACGATGTTCGACGGAAAAAACATGGCTGTATAGATTGGCGATCCACCGTTTTCCGGAACTGGTCATTTCCAGATACCGTAGCCCCGGCCCAACGAACGGCTCGATCCTCGTCCAGAAGAACTTCGGGTAATAATCGACGATATCGGCCGGCGACCGGTATCCCAGTCGCTCAGCGATCCCGATTTCCTGAAACTCGTAAAACAGACCGGTAATTTTCCGCATATACATTGGGTCGGCCAGTTGCCCGATCAAATCGGCCGCCCTGACCAGTCCCGCCTCCGTATCGATGGCGTCATGGTCACCATCGTCCGGCACGGGAAACCGGGTCAGCTCGATACTGCGCGTCACCCGCTCCACATCGATATCGTGATAGTCCTCGAACCTCGCCCCGGACGAAAATCTTCGACCGCTCGACATGGTAAGGCGACAGAAACGCATCCGTCGCCCCCCTTGGCAGCCGGATCGAATTTCCCGCCTGATCGATGACGCAGGTATCCCGCTCATCGCCCGGACACACCCCCCGGACATACCCGATATCGTGGGTCAGCAACGCCAGCAGGAAGTGTTCCCAGTCCTACGGGGTCACCCGCTGGGTGATGATCCGGCCGCGCAGGATATCCTGGCCGACCAGCGTCACCATGATCGTGTGGTGGACGTCATGATAAAGCGCATCGCTGTTGGCGATGCGCTCGACCGCCAGCCGGGCGGAAGCGGCGAGGAAATCCGCCCGCTGCGGTTCCCGCCCGCCGAAAGTGTTATGGTACGCGGCGGAAATCTCCTGCCCGAAAGCCTCCGCCGTCAGAGTGGTCAGATCGAACATTGGGCAAGTTCCCGCACGGTGAGATGCTTCAGGTTGTCATGCCATAGCATGATATACCTTGAAACCTCCGTCCGGGGATGGGAAGTCCGGCGATAGCCCTTAAAAATACTTTTGTCAGGCCGCTGCCCAGGTCTTATGCACCCGAGCGGTTTCATCCGTCACAAAGCTCTCCTCGTCATCGTAGGGCGCCAGCAGGCCCATCTCATCGACCAGGGCGAAGAAGGCGGGGGGAGGGCGCTTGTCCGTCCTCCGCAGCACCAGGGTCGTCAGCAGCGGGGTCGCTTCCTCGAAATCATAAGTCGTCAGCGCCGCCAGGATGGTGGCGACCGCCTTCGCGTTGGCCGCCTGGGCCGTGCCGGACAGCGGCAGCTTCACGGCCGCCGCCACGTCAGCAACGGTGACCGTCCGCTGTTCACGCGCCACGCCGGCCAGATACTCGTAAGCATCGATCGTCCTGCGGATCGTCTTGTCTTCCCGAAGCTCCGCCAGCAGGCTGGGATTGTCGGGAAAGCGCCGGGCAAGACGCAGGGCCAGTGTCAGCTTTGGGACCATGATTGCTCCTCTGGGCGGGGATCTGTCTGAGAATCAGCCAGGATGCGGGACTCATCCCCGCCGGGGAGCAAAAGGCATGCCGAACAGCGGCTCAACGCGTCCGTACGGATAGCACCTCGTATTGAACGACACCTTCAGGTGCCGCGCCAGGATCTCGAAATCCTCCGTGAAGGCCGGAAAGGGCGAGCGGTTGCCGCGCGCGACGCCGATGTCGATCCGTCTCGGCTGGGTCATGGCGGTGGAAACCGGCTCCGCATTCCGGTCCCGCAGCGAAAAGAAGCGTGCTTCGGCAAAGTCCCCCTTTGGCACCGACCGGCGGTCGGCGATGTGTTTCGCGAAGTATTTGGACACGGCGTGGTCCATGCGGAAGCTTTCCCAATCCGCGGTCGCCTGGTCGATCAATTCGACCCAATATCGACCGCCTACGGTCGAAAGGAACATCCCTCACCTTCCTGCTACGATTTCCCGCTGTTGCCGCCTGCCCTACTCGCCGTCCGTAATCTCCCGCCGGATGCGGGGGTGCGGCGACATATCACGATCCTGAACGTTATTGGATCACAACAGCGACAGGAACTGAATATGCAGGAAGCACGGCTCATTCGAGCGGCCAAGGCGCTGGGCGACATGCCGCTTACCGCCAAACACGAGATCGGCGAACTGGACCCGTTCACCTTGCGCACATACCTTGAAGAGATGCTGGTGGACGAAGCCAGCTCCGACGTCGATATCGATCAGGTGCTCCGGCAGATGGTCGAAATCGCCCTGACAACATACAACAGCGACGATTGAGCCGTCCTGGAAATCTCACGGTCATAGACTGAGATAGGTGCTGCGCACCTCCTCGTCCTCGCGAAGGGCCGCCATCGTGCCTTCATAGCGGATGCGGCCCTTCTCGATGACATAGGCGCGGTCACTGACCAGCGCCGCGAAATGGAGGTTCTGTTCCGACAGGACGATCGTCTGGCCCTCCGCCTTCAGGCCGATGATGGCATGGGCCATCATCTCGGTGATCCGGGGCGCCAGACCTTCCGACGGCTCGTCCAGCAGGATGGCTGACGGATTGCCCATCAGCGTCCGCGCGATCGTCAGCATCTGCTGCTCGCCGCCGCTCATCTGGCCGCCGGGGCGGTCGCGCATGTCGGCCAAGGTTGGGGAACAGGGTGAACAGCCGCTCCGGCGTCCAGTGCGGCGCACCCTCCCGCCGGCGCTGCCGGCCGACCTCCAGATTTTCCATGACGGTCAGGTCGGTGAAGATCCGGCGGTCCTCCGGAACGTAGCCGAGGCCAAGCCGGGCGATCTCGTGCGGCTGCCTGCCCGATATGTCATGGCCCCGCGAAACGTCACGCGCCCGCTCCGGTTGGCGATCAGCCCCATGACGGAGCGCAACGTGGTGGACTTGCCGGCGCCATTCCGCCCAAGCAGGGCCACCACTTCACCCCGCCGGGCCTCCAGCGTCACGTCGAAGAGGATATGCGCCCGCCCGTAGAAGCTGTTCAGTCCTTCGACGCTCAGAATGGCATCGCTCATCGCGCCTGACCCTCCGGCCATGCCCGAACATGGCGCCGCTGCCCAGATAGACCTCCTGAACGCGGCGGTCGGCGCGCACATCGGCCGGGAGGACCGGAGGCGATCAGCTCACCCCGGTTCAGAACGATGATCCGGTCCGCATGGGTGAAGACCACGTCCATGTCGTGCTCGGTGAACAGCACGGCGATGTTCCGCTCCCGCACCAGTTCCGCCGTCAGCGCCATCAGCTCGATGCGCTCGCGCGGAGCCATGCCGGCGGTCGGCTCGTCCATCAGCAGCAGGCACGGATCGCTTGCCAGCGCCATCGCCAGTTCCACCCGCTTCAGGTCGCCATAGGCCAGCACGCCGCAGGGCCGGTCGGCCTGGGACGCCATCCCGACCCGTTCCAGCAGCGCCATCCCCTCGGCGATGTGCCGCCGCGCCGCCCGGCCCCAGAAGTCGAACAGGCGGCGATGGTGCGACAGCAGCACCATCTGGATATTCTCCAGCACCGTCATGGAGCCGAAGGTCGCCGTGATCTGGAAAGTCCGCCCGACGCCCAGCCGCCAGATACGGCGCGGCGATTTCCCGCGAAGGCTGGTCCCGTTCAGCCTGACCTCGCCCGCATCGGGTGGGATCTGGCCGTTCAGCATGTTGAAGCAGGTGGTCTTGCCGGCCCCATTGGGACCGACCAGCGCCAGCAACTCCCCCGCGGCGACCGAGAAGCTGACGCCGTTGACCGCATGGACGCCGCCGAAGGCTTTCGTCAGGCCGGTCACTTCAAGCACGGTCATGACAGCCCGCTCCCGCCGCCGGAACGCCCCGGCGATCCCCATCGGGAAGATCAGGACCAGCAGGATGATCGAAACGCCCAGCAGCAGGCGCCAGTATTCCGTATGCCGGACCATCTCCGTGTTGAGCGTATGGAAGACCGCCGCGCCCACGACCGGCCCCGACAATGTCTGCACCCCGCCAAGCAGCACCATCACCAGCGCATCGACCGAGCGCGGGATCGCCATCAGGTTGGGGAACACGCTGCCCTTGGCATAGGCGTAAAGCCCGCCCGCCAGCCCGGCGAAGGTCCCGGCCAGAGTGAAGGCGAGCCACTGAATCCGGCGGACGTCGATCCCCACGGCGTCGGCCCGCAACGGTGAATCCCGTCCCGCCCTCAGCGCAAAGCCGAACGGCGAAAAGATGATCCGCCGGAGCATCAGGATTCCACCGGCGCAGCCCGCCAGCGAAAGATAGTAGAAGACCCAGCGAGGCGACGCCCAGCCATCAGGCCAGACGCCGAGAATCCCGTTGTCGCCCCCCGTCACGGCCTGCCACTGGAAGGCCACCGACCATGATGATCTGCGCGAAGGCCAGCGTCAGCATGGCGAGGTAGACGCCCGACAGCCGCACGCAGAACCAGCCGAACAGCAGCGCCCCCGCTCCCGCCAGCAGGGGAGCCGCCACCAGCCCCGGCAGCATGCCGGCCGCGAAGTGCTTCACCAGCAGACCGGCGCCATAGGCCCCCAGCCCGAAATACGCGGCATGGCCGAACGACACCATGCCGCCCGGCCCCATGATGAAATGCAGGCTGGCGGCGAACAGCGTCAGGATCAGGATTTCGGTGAAAACCGCCAGCGCGTAATCGCCGGCCACCGCCGGAAGCAGCGCCAGAACCGCCAGCAAAGCCATGCCCGCCAGCCGTCCCGCCCGGAGTGGCCGGCCGCAGCGGAAACTCCTGCACATGGCCGGCGCCGCGCGCCAGCGCCTGCGGGCGGCCGAGCAGCCCATGGGGCCGGACCACCAGCACGACCGCCATGAACAGGAACACGATCACCAGCGTGATCTGCGGAAAGATCAGGATGCCGAAGGCCTGAAGCTGCCCGATCAGCACCGCCGCCAGAAACGCGCCGCCGACGCTGCCCATGCCGCCGACCACGACGACGACGAAGGCTTCGACGACGATGTTGATGTCCATGTGCAGATTGACCGCCTCGCGCGGGATCTGCAAAGCGCCGCCCAGTCCCGGCCAGCAGGGAGCCGACGAACAGGACGGATGTGAACAGCCATGTCTGGTTGATGCCCAGCGCCGCCGTCATCTCGCGGTCCTGCGTGGCGGCCCGCACCAGCGTTCCCCAGCGGGTCCGGTTGAACAGCAGCCAGAGCAGTCCCAGCACCAGCGGGCCGAGCGCTATCAGCAGCAGTTCATATTTGGGAAAGGGCCGCCCAAGGATGCGGATGACGCCTTCAAATCCTGGTGCTCGCGGCCCCAGCAGGTCCTCCGGTCCCCAGATCGCCAAGCTGGCGTCCTGCACGATCAGCACGACGCCGAAGGTGGCGAGCAACTGGAACAGCTCCGGGCTCTGGTAGAGCCGGCGCAGCACCAGCATCTCCAGCAGCGACGCCGAGCAGCCCCGTGCCCAGCGCCGCTATGGCGACCGCTCCCCAGAACCCAGCACCGCCGGACCACCGCTCCGCCAGCGAGACGGCGATATAGGCCCCGACCATGTAGAACGAGCCATGGGCGAAGTTGACGATGCGGGTGACGCCGAAGATGATCGACAGTCCCGCCGCGACCAGGAACAGGGAGGATGCCTGAGCCAGCCCGCTCAGGCACTGCACGACATAGAAGCCCATCAGGCGAACCGCCGGACGCCAAACCGGTCACTGCGGGCGGCGTTTCAGCACCACCTCGTCGGGCGGCAGGTAATCGGCGCCGTTGGAATATTTCCAGTCGACCATCGCCCCCTTGCCGTCCTTCACCGCGATCTTGCCGACATAGGCGCCCATGGTCGCCTGATGGTCGATGGCGCGGAACTCGATTCCGCCGAACGGGCTTTCCACCTTCAGGCCCTTGAAGGCGTCGGCGACCTTCTCGGAATTGGTCGAACCGGCCTTCTCGACGGCGGCGGCGATGGCCTTGAAGGTCGTGTAGCCGACGATCGAACCCAGCCGGGGATAGTCCTTGAAGCGCGCCCTGATAAGCATCCAGGAACGCCTTGTGCGCCGGAGCGTCGATCTGGTCCCACGGATAGCCGGTGACGATCCAGCCCTCCGGCGCCTCGCCCTTGAGCGGGTCCAGATATTCCGGCTCGCCCGTCAGCAGGCTGACGACGGAAACGCCCTCGAACAGCCCGCGCGTCGTGCCTTCGCGGACGAACTTGGCGAGATCGGGGCCGAAGGTCACGTTGAAGATGGCTTCCGGCTGGGATGCCGCCAGCGCCTGCACGGTCGATCCGGCGTCGATCTTGCCCTGGGCCGGCCACTGCTCGCCGACGAATTCGACATCCGGCCGCTTCGCCTTCAGGAGCTCCTTGAACACCGCGACCGCCGACTGGCCGTATTCATAATTCGGCGCCACCGTCGCCCAGCGCTTGGCGGGCAGGGCCGCCGCCTGTTCCACCAGCATGGCGGCCTGCATATAGGTCGAGGGGCGCAGGCGGAAGGTGTAGCGGTTGCCCTTCTCCCACGTGATGGCGTCGGTCAGCGGTTCGGCCGCGACGAACACCTTCTTGCTGCGGAGCGCATAATCGCTGACCGCCAGCCCGATATGGCTGAAATAGGTGCCGGCCAGGATATCGACCTTCTCGTTCGACACCAGCTCGTTGGCGACGCGGACCGCATCGTCCGGCTTGCCGGCATCGTCGCGCGAGATGACTTCCAGCATCCGCCCGCCCAGCACCCCGCCCTTGGCGTTGATTTCCTCGACCGCCAGTTCCCAGCCCTGACGGTAGGGGATGGTGAAGGCCGGCAGGCCGGTATAGCTGTTGATCTCGCCGATCCTGACCGGATCGGCGGCAGCGTGCGGGCAAGAGCGGTCAGGGATGAAGCCGCCAGAGGCCACGGCGGCGCAGAAGGCCCGTTTGAAATGCAGCATTATCAATTCCCTGTTCCTGTTGCCTTTCGGCGCTTTGCAGGTAATTCCCGTGCCGCTGTTTATCGTCGCTCGCCCCAGCGTAATCCACTCCATTCTTGATCATGGCCGACGATGAGCCGGGAGATCCCGGCATGCCCGGCAACAAAACGGCAATGCCGCCGATTAGCAGCACCGTATTGCATAACCCAAACCCTGCAATCTCACATGGTTGCAGGTATTATGATGCTCGTGCTCCGCATCCTTTTTAATCTAACTTAATGATGCAAGAAATAACATGATTAAAGTCTAATTCAGGACGTAAAACTATGAAAAAATTTCATTTCTAAACAATAAAATAATTAGTCGACTCTTTAACCATTTGCACCAATGGCATAGAGGGGGGGTATAGCTGAGATATGACCAACGTTTTATCCTGAACCATAAGCATGATTGCCTTGTAAGATCATGACAGTCCACCAGGAACGTCCATATTAGATGGATTAAGGTTAGAGCAAAGAAAATGCCTGATTTCAGCTATCGAGTTTTGGAAGTTCGGCCAAGAATATTCATTTATTTCGCAAGCCTGAAAACAAAGCATCAGGGGTGCAAACCGTGTTGAACAGGGAACAGGTCAACGCATTCGAATCCAATGGATTTCTGGTGCTTCCTGACTTTGTGCCACGGTCCGAATGCGCCGCACTCCTGGATTATTCAAGAGGATTGGCGGCACAACTCGCGTGGGAGGTTCAACGCATGGACTTTCTGCCGACGCTTCGAATTCCCCGGCGCATGAAGAATATTTTCTGACTTCCGGCGATAAGATCCGGGTATTTTTCGAACGGGAGGATATCGGGTCGGCCGGTGCGTCGGAGCCGGGCTGGAGAGGTGTCGATAAGATCGGCCACGCCCTGCACGACCTCGACCCGATGTTCGATGGATTTTCCCGCGATCCCCGGCTGGCCCGGATCTGCCGGCAGACTCGGCATGACCGATCCGCTTCTGCTCCAGTCGATGGTGATCTTCAAGCAGGCCCAGACGGGCGGCGAGGTCGATATCCACCAGGATGCGACCTGGCTTTATACCGAGCCGAGCAGTGTCCTGGGCTTCTGGTTCGCGCTGGAGGATGCCACGGTCGACAATGGCTGCATGTGGGCTCAGCCCGGCGGCCATCGCAGCGGCCTGCGTTCGCGTTTCCGCCGCTGGCCGCGACGGCGGCACCGGCATGGACTGGTTCGATACCGATGGAATGCCACTGGCGCCCCCGAGGACTTCGTCCCGCTCGAAGCGGATGCCGGAACACTGATCGTGCTGCATGGCTTCTGCCCGCACCGCAGCGGTCCCAACCGCTCCCGCCATGCGCGCGGCGCCTACAGCCTTCACGTGATCGACGGCGCCTGCCGGTATCCGGAAGACAACTGGCTCCAGCGGTCGCCGGCCATGCCGCTGCGGGGGTTCGATCTGGAACCCCTGGAAGAACTGTCGGCGGCGGCGCGGGTGCTTCAGTTCTGACCGGCCATCCGGCGCGCTATCTCCTGATGGTTGCGGCTCAACGTCCGCGATATCCAGTCCAGGGATTTCGCCGTCCACGACCGTCCAGCGCCCGCCGATCATGACCCGGTCGGCCTTGTGGGCGCCGCACAGGACCAGTGCCGCCAGCGGATCGCCATGTCCGGCGAAGCGAAGCTCATCCAGGCGGAACAGCGCCAGATCCGCCTGATATCCGGGCGCGATCACGCCAAGGTCGGACCGCCCGATACAGGCCGCCGAGCCGGTCGTGGCCCAGCGCAGCGCGTCCCGGTGGCTGACGTTCGAAACCCCGTATTGCAGCCTTTGCAGCAGGAAGGCGGCGCGGACCTCCTGCATCAGGTTGCTGCTGTCGGCCGAGGCCGATCCATCGACTCCCAGCCCGACCTTCACCCCGGCGCTTTCCATCCCATGGACCGGGCACATGCCCGACGCCAGCACCTGATTGCTGCACGCGCAATGGCGTCACGGCGGCACCGGCGGCGGCCAGCCGGCTCGATTTCATCGGCGTTGAAGTGGATGCCGTGGGCAAGCCAGACGCGGTCGCCCAGCCAGCCGCATTCCTCCAGATAGTCCAGCGGGCGGCAGCCCATGGTTTCCAGGCAGAAGCTGTTCTCGTCCTCCGTCTCCGCCAGATGGGTATGCAGGCGCACGTCATGCCGGGAGGCCAGTTCCGCCGTCCGGCTCATCAGCGAGCGGGTCACCGAAAAGGGCGAGCAGGGCGCCAGCGCTATCTGGATCATCGCGCCGTCGCCGCGCTGATGATACTTCCCGATCAGCCGCTCGCTGTCCTCAAGGATGGTGTCCTCATCCTGAACGACGCTGTCCGGCGGCAACCCGCCGTCGCGCTCCGACAGGTTCATCGAGCCGCGCGTCAGCACAGCCCGCATGCCGAGCCGCTTCGCCACATCCACCTCGACGTCGATGGCGTCTTCCAGCCCCTTGGGGAAGACATAGTGGTGGTCGGTCGTCGTGGTGCAGCCCGACAGCATCAACTCCGCCATCGCGACCGTCACCGCCGACTCCAGGGCGGGACGGTCAAGCCGCGCCCAGACCGGATAAAGCGCCTTCAGCCAGGGGAACAGCTCCTTGTCCAGCGCCGCGGGCAGGGCGCGGGTCAGCGTCTGGTAGAAGTGGTGATGGGTGTTGATCAGGCCGGGAATCGACCACATGCCCGCCCGCCTCGAAAACCTCGTCCACCGGAGCCGCCGGCTCCCGCCCAGCCGGAACCAGTTCGGCGATGCGGCTATCCTCGACGACGATCCCGCGCTCCGCTCCGTCGGCGAGGACGGCCAGCGGGTCCTTGATCCAAAGCCTCATGGGCGGAGTTCCTTCGGGTAAGCGCTGATCGATCCAATACTACCGCAATTACGCAGCTCCGTCATGCCCTCAATCCGGCAGAACCGTGATCGTGGCGGTCAGGCCGGCCCTTGGCTGCCAGTCCTCCGGCGGATGATCCAGCGATATCCGGACGGGAATTCGCTGCGCCAGCCGGACCCAGGTGAAGGTCGGGTTGATGTTCGCCAGCAGGTCGGGGCTCTGGCTGCGCTCCCGGTCCACGATGCCGCTGGCGATGCTGTGGACATGGCCCTCGAAACGCTCGCCCGAGCCCATCAGCGCCACCGACACGCGGGCGCCGACCTGGATGCGCGGCAGCTTGGTTTCCTCGAAATATCCGACGACGTGGAACGAGGTGATGTCCACCAGCGCCAATGCCGGAGACCCCGCCTGGACATAGTCGCCGGCGTGAAGCTCAAGGTTGGTGACATAGCCGTCGGCGACCGCGCGGACCTCCGTCCGCTCAAGGTTCAGGTTCGCCACTTCCAGGTCGGCCATAGCCTGCCGGTAGCCGGCCTGAGCGATGGCATAGGCCGACTCCGCCTGCTCGCGGTCGGAGACCGAGATCACGCCGTTGGCGAGCTTGTGCTGGCGATCCATGTCGCGCTCCCGCTGCGCCATCTCGGCGCGGCGGCTTTCGACCATGGCCTTGCTCTGCTCGACCGCCAGCCGGTAGCGGTCCTGATCGATGGTGAACAGCAATTCGCCGCGGTGGACGCGCTGATTGTCGGCCACGTTGACGCGGGCGACGACGCCGGAGACATCCGGCGCCACCTGGACGACATCGGCGCGTACCCGGCCGTCGCGGGTCCAGGGCCGTTCCATGTAGTAGTCCCACAGGTACCAGCCGACGACGGCGGCGATGGCGACGGTTACCAGGGTGACCGCGATGCGGCCAAGGGAAATCGAGAGTTTCATGATTCTAAAAATCCGTTAGCCGGCCGCAGCGCACAACGCCACCCAGGACGATGATGAACAGCGCCGCGTCGAAAAGGCCGCGGTGCCAGATCCACCGCGCCAACCCCAGTTTGTCGATCAGGCGCTGGAGCACCGTCCAGACGACCAGGGCAAGCAGCGCCCAGCCGAGGATCGGCGTGATGTACACGCCGGCTATATCGAGTTCCTTCATTTCAGGGTGTCCGTTGAAAATGGAACAGCGCGTGGCGGATACCGAACAGCGAAAGAAGGACTTCGGTACCGGCGGCGCTGGTGTCGAGCGCCGCAAGCCGGTCGATCGCGTCGTCCAGAAGCCGGCGCAGTTCGTCAATGGTCATGCCACCCCGATCCGCCGAAATAGCGCCTGATGGCGGCAAGCACCGTGTCGATGTCTTCAGCCGCCGAGTCCGGCAGCAGATCGCGGTCGCGGCGGATCGCCAGCAGGTTCAGCCCGATCCGCAGTCCCGCCAGGGCGTCGCGCATCAGGTTGCGGCGCTCCGGCCGGTGGGAAGTCAGCGCCAGACGGGGCACCAGACCGCCCAGGCGGTCATACATCCGCCCTTCGAAACGCCGCCGGTCCAGCCGGGAATCTCCGGCCGCCAGCCTTGCCAGATCGCTCCGTATCGCATTCATCAGCCGCTGGACGGTCCAGTCCGCCCCCAGCGACCGCATCAGCGTCAGGACCACGACGGCGGTTCCCAAGCCCGACGACCTGCGCTATCCCACCGTTCAGAAAATCGGCGAAGTCGATCTGATAGCTGTTCTGAAGCGCCAGCGTTGCGGCGGTCGTTATCAGGACGGGCAGGGCCACCGGAAAGTGGACAGGTGACGCCATCGCGGCGGCCAGCGGGATGAAGACCGGCGCCAGGACCGCAACCAGCAGAGGGAAGCTGGTGACCGCCGGCAGGACGAAAAGCAGATAGCCGCTCGCGATCATCATGGCGATGATCGAGAGGTTCATGAACTTCGCGGCAGCCTCGCCGGCTCGTCCAGCGTCGCGAACAGGCTGCATCCCACGGCGGCCATCATGGCGGCGAGGTAGCCATGCGACCACCCGCTGGCAATCCAGAAGCCGGTGCAAAGCAGGACAGCGACCGTGGCCGAAGCTCCGGACAATGCGGCCATAAGATGGTCCCGGTGAAGCGCCACCGGTTCCTCCCGCACGTCGATCCGTTCGCCCCGTCCGATTGCGGCATGAAGCCCGGTGATCTCGTCCCAGAACTTGATCAGGTCGCGAAGACGGGCACAGAGCGAGCGCAGCAGCAGGGCATTGTGATCGTTGCGGATGGCTTCATCCGACGGTTCAGCCGCCGCGATCCGCTCAAGCAGTGCAGCCTTGCCATTACGCGGATTGTCGAACCAGTCGGCGATATCCGCCAGCAAGGGGCTTATTCGATCCGAAAGATCCGGCCTCTCCCGCCGCAGGCTCGCCAGCCTGTCCTGTACCGACACCACATTGGACAGCAGCATCTGCAATCGCCGCTGAAGCCGGCGCACACCCGCTTCCGCCTCGCGCAGTTCCGGCGTGTCGTAGCTTGCATGGATACGCAGACCATCCAGTGCCGCGGCATTGACGATCAGCCGGTGCCGGTCCGCTTCCCGGTCGGGGCCGGCGGCCTTTTCCGTCACCACGTCCCTGGTCCAGCGGCGGGCATCTTCCAGCCACGCCGTCAGCCGCCCCATCAGCATACCGCCGACCCGTTGCGGGAACACCACCTGACTGACGACCACCATGACCAGGATGCCCAGGATGATCTCCTGGCAGCGCGCCACCGCCGTGTCGAAGATGATGTCGGGCGTGTTCACGATCGGAAACGCCACGATCCCCGCCGTGTATCCCGCCAGCATGAAGGCATAGCTGCGCGGTGTCCTGTCCAGCACGGTAGCGTAGACGCAGACCCGGCCCACAGCGCCAGGACCAGGGTGAGCAGCTCCGGCGATCCGGCGAAGGTCGTCGTGGCGAAGATCGCGAAGATCGAACCGGTGATGGTCCCGATGACTCGGTACGTAGCCTTCGACTGCACCATCCCCGCCAGCGGCTGAGCGACGATGAACACGGTCAGCATCGACCATGACGGGTGTGGCAGATCCAGCGCGAAGGCGATGAACAGCGCCGTCATCGACGCGCCGAACGCCTTCACCGCGAAGGTCAGATTGCGGATGTCGAAAAGGAACATGGGACCGGCCGCTAGACTTCGGTCCGCTCGTCGGCGGGTTCATCGACCTGAAAGCTCTGCTCGATCCGGTCGAAGGTGCGCAATGCGGACACCACCTCGTCATCGAGCACGCCGAGCAGCAGGCGCCGGCGAATGGCGGTTGCCACCCCATTGACGCCGTCCAGCACGTCCAGCCGCGCTCCGTCAGGCGCACCACCTTCGAGCGCCGGTCCGTCTCATGATCGAAACGCTCGACAAGACCCGATGTTTCAAGGGCGTCGAGCAGCCGGACAGCGACGATCCCTCGATATCGAGCGACTTCGCCAGATCCTTCTGACGCGCCTGATTTCCCATGTGGGACAGGTGGAGCAGGGGCATCCACGTGGCCTCGGTAAGGCCATAGGGCTTCAGCCCTTCATCGATCTCGCGGCGCCAGCGGCGGGCGATCCGCGCCAGCCGAAAACCGAATGCCGCCCTGAGGGCGGCGGAATTCGCATCCATGACAGTGTACCAAGCAAGCTTATTATTAGGATGCTAATATATCGCTGGTAGGAGGCGCATTCAAGGGACGGTATGCGCCCGTTGAACGCGCTCCACGTAACACTGCCATGCAAGTTGCGAATGAAACTAACGGGTGAGTGCCGCCGGATCGAAATGCCGGATGAAATCCAGCAACACGCGCACCGAGAGGTCGGCGTCCTCAACCGTGATGGACTCCGCCGGGTTATGGCTGACGCCGCCCCGGCAGCGGGTGAACAGCATGCCGACAGGGCACAGCGCCGCCACGGCCATCGCATCGTGCCCGGCGCCGCTCGGCAACTGCCGGGGCTCCACTCCGCAGCGGCGGACTGCGCCGGACAATTGCGCGATCATTCCCGGCGCGCACAGGGTCGCGGGCAGCGTCGTGGGTCTGCTCGACGGCAATCGTCAGCCCGCGCCGCCCGGCGATGGCTTCAAGGTCGCCCATGATCGCCGCCGAGGCGGCATTCCGGGCGGCATCGTCCGGCGACCGGAGGTCGA
The DNA here is from genome assembly GCA_963848585.1 of uncultured Alphaproteobacteria bacterium. Classification (GTDB taxonomy): domain Bacteria; phylum Pseudomonadota; class Alphaproteobacteria; order Azospirillales; family Azospirillaceae; genus Skermanella. Next base: position 15,250 of record CAWKET010000032.1, read on the forward strand.
TGGTGAACACGGCATCGCCGGGGATCACGTTGACCGCTCCGGGCAGCGCCTCGATCCTGCCGACGGTCGCGACCAGATCGGTGCCCTCCAGCCCCCGGCGCTCGACCGCCAGCACCATTTCCGCCGCGCCCGCCAGCGCATCGCGGCGGAGCTTCATGGGCACGGTGCCGGCATGGTTCGCGGTGCCGCCGACGCGCACGATGAAGCGCGAGGCCCCGTTGATGCCGGTAACGACGCCGACGCCCAGGTTCTCCGCCTCCAGCACCGGCCCCTGCTCGATATGGACCTCCACATAGGCCAGCACCTCGTCAGGCTGCTTGGCGGCTGTGGCGATAGCGTCGGGATCGCCGCCGAAGGCGCGCAGTGCCTCCGCATACCCGATGCCATCGGCATCCACCGCCGCAAGCGCCGCCGGATCGAAGGTGCCGGCAAGGGCGCGGCTGCCGGTCAGCGTCACGGGGAAGCGCACGCCTTCCTCGTCGCCGAACCCGACCACCTCGATGGCGAACGGCAGCCGCTCGGCGCGCCGGTTCAGTTCCGCCACCGCCGCGACCCCCGCCAGCACGCCGAAGTTTCCGTCATATTTGCCGGCATTGCGGACGGTGTCGATGTGGGAGCCGATCAGCAGGGCAGGCAGCCCCGGCCGGTCGCCCTCGTACCGTCCGACCACGTTACCGGCGGCATCGATCCGGCTCGTCATGCCGGCCTCGCCCATCCAGGCCATCAGCCGGTCCGCCGCCGCCCGATGTTCCTTCTGTCAGGAACAGGCGGGTCAGGGCGTCGGGCTCGGCCGAGAATTTGGAGAACTCCTCCAGCCGGTCCATCAGCGCCTGACCAAGGGCGTGTTGCGGCTGCCCCGTGATCTGGTAAAGCCGAAGCAGCGCTATCCGCTCGACCTGGCGCCAAAGCGGTCTGGAACTCCTGTTCCGGCGTATTGCCGACGCGCTTTTCGAAGGCTCTCAGGATGTCGTGCCGGTCCAGCCCGCGCACCGCGATGATGAAGGGAAAGCCGAACTTGGCCTGATACCTGTCGTTCAGTTCCTGAAAGCGGGCGAACTCCTCCGGCGTGCAGCGGTCCAGACCGGCTCCCGCCTGTTCGGCGGAGGAATTCGGCGGTCAGCTCACCCGCCAGCGCCAGCTTTCCGGCCAGATCCGGGTGGGCGCGCAGGACGACCAGTTGCCGCTCAGGCCCGGCTGCCCGCAGCACGGCGGCCATGGCGGCATGCAATGTGCCCACATCCGCATGCAATAGACCGGGATTTGCGGCAAGTGCCGCCTCCGCGATCCAGGGCGAATGTTCGAAGACGCCGCCGAAACGGGCAATGAAGCCATCGGCGTCGAGATCGCGGGCCAGATTTTTCGAATTATCCGGAGACATTTGCACCCTTCCACCAATAGCATCTACGGGTAAAGCTACCGTGTTGGACGGAGTTTGGACCTTTGCGAAAGTTTTGAAAGTCTTTCCGGCCGTGCCGTATCGACGGCCGGGGTAGATTAGTGAAACATTTATTAAGGAAACTCCGCAAACCGATAACAAGCGGAAACGAAGACAGGCAAGGAGAGACAGATGGGGACGACAGCGGATAATATGGAAAGCGCGGGGCGGCTCACCACCCACGTCCTCGATACTATGCACGGCAAGCCGGCGGCCGGTCTGGCGGTCACCTTTTCCGAATCAGCGGCGACGACCGCGAACTCGTCGTGACCACGAAGACCAATTCCGACGGCCGCTGCGACGCGCCGCTGCTTTCCGGCGCCGCGATGCGGCCCGGCGTTTACGAACTGGTGTTCGAAGTGGCCGCCTATTTCCGCGAAGCCGGCGTCGCCCTGGAAGACCCGCCGTTCCTCGACCGCATCCCGCTTGCGGTTTGGCCTGTCGAATGCAGGCCAGCACTATCACGTGCCGCTGCTGGTAAGCCCCTTCGCCTATTCCACATATCGCGGCAGCTGAACCCCGAGGAGAACCGCACCCATGCGCGATTGCGTGAGATTCCTGCTGGGCGACGAGTTGAAGGAAATCCGGAGCGTCGATCCGACGATGACGGTGCTCGACTGGCTGCGCCTGTCCGAACGCAAGACCGGCACCAAGGAAGGCTGCGCCGAAGGCGACTGCGGCGCCTGCACCGTCGTGGTCGGACGCCTGGACGGCGACGGCATCCGGTACGAGGCCGTCAACGCCTGCATCCGCTTCGTGGCGACCCTCGACGGCTGCCAGGTCCTCACCGTCGAGCACCTGAAGGCGGCGGACGGCACGCTGCACCCGGTGCAGCAGGCGATGGTCGATTGCCACGGCTCCCAGTGCGGCTTCTGCACGCCGGGCTTCGTCATGTCGATGTTCGCCCTGTACCACAACGACCCCAACCCCACGCCAACCGGCATCGACGACGCGCTTGCCGGCAACCTGTGCCGCTGTACCGGCTACACCCCGATAGCGGCGGCCAGCCAGCGCATGTATGAACTCGCCGACCCCGCGAGCGACCGTTTCGCCCACGCGCGGGCCGCCATCGCCGAAGGGCTGAAAGCCCTGAAGGACGACGAAACCCTCCGCGTCGGCGAAGGCAACCGCCTCTTCTACGCTCCCGCCACCGCTCGACGCCTTCGCCACCCTGCTGGCCGAAAACCCGGAAGCCCGCATCGTCTCCGGCGCCACCGATGTCGGCCTCTGGGTGACCAAGTTCCAGCGCGTCCTCGACGTCGTCATCTACACCGGACGCATCCAGGGCTTCCGCGACATCACCGACACCGGCGACGCGCTGGAGATCGGGGCAGGGGCGACATACACCGACATCCAGGCCCCCATAGCAGCCCTCTACCCCGACTTCGGCGAGTTGATCCGGCGCATCGGCGCCGTTCAGGTCCGCAACGTCGGCACCATCGGCGGCAACATCGCCAACGGCTCGCCGATCGGCGACTTCCCCCCGCCTTGATCGCGGCCGGCGCCACGCTGGTGCTGCGCTCCGCCTCCGGCCGGCGCAGCATGCCGATCGAGGACTTCTTCATCGACTACGGCAAGCAGGACCGCCGCCCGGACGAGTTCGTCGAGAAGGTCATCCTGCCCAAACCGGCACCCGATGCCCGTTTCCGTGCCTACAAGATCACCAAACGCTTCGATCAGGACATCTCAGCCGTCTGCGCCGCCTTCTCGATCCGGCTGGACGGCGGCACCGTCGCGGAAGCCCGCATCGCCTTCGGCGGCATGGCGGCAACCCCGAAGCGCGCCGCCCATGCCGAGAAGGCCCTGATCGGCCGCCCGTGGACCGAGGCGACCGTCCGCGACGCCATGGCCGCTCTCCACAGCGATTTCACGCCCCTGACGGACTGGCGCGCCAGCGCCGGCTACCGCATGACCGTGGCCGCGAATTTGCTGATGAAGATGTATGTCGAAACGACCGACCCCGACGCGGATACGCGTCTGGTCGGCGATCGGAGTCTGGTCCATGCCTGATTCGACCCCCATCGCGACGGACGAGCGCATCACCGGCGGCGTCCATGTCGACCGCCGCCACGACAGCGCCCACAAGCACGTCACCGGCGAGGCCGTCTATATCGACGACATCCGCGAACCCGCCGGCCTGCTTCACGTCTATCTCGGCCTCAGCGACCGTCCGCACGCCAAGCTGGTGTCGCTCGACCTCTCCAAGGTCAAATCCGCCCCCGGCGTCGTCCGCGTGCTGACCGCAGCCGACGTGCCCGGCACCAACGACGTCAGCTGCATGGGCCGGCACGACGAACCGCTGTTCGCCGACGACCTGATCGAATACGCCGGCCAGCCCCTGTTCGCCGTCGCCGCCGAAACCCGCGACCAGGCCCGCCGCGCCGCCCGCCTCGCCGTGGCGGAATACGAAGACCTCGACCCCGTCCTGACCACGGCCAAGGCGCGGGAAACCGGCAAGGTCGTGTTCCCGCCCATGACGCTCAAGCGCGGCGACGCCGCCGAGGCCATCGCCGCCGCTCCCCGCCGGCTGGAAGGCCGGATCTCCATCGGCGGCCAGGACCACTTCTACCTGGAAGGCCAGATCGCCATGGCGATCCCCGGCGAGGACGACGAAGTGCTCGTCCATTCCTCGACCCAGCACCCCAGCGAGGTCCAGCACATCGTCGCCCACGTGCTGAACATCCCCGCCAACGCCGTCTCCATCGAAGTCCGGCGCATGGGCGGAGCCTTCGGCGGCAAGGAAACCCAGGCGAACCTGTTCGCCGCCACGGCCGCCCTCGTCGCGAAGAAGACCGGCCGCGCCGCCAAGCTGCGCCCCGACCGCGACGACGACATGGTCATCACCGGCAAGCGCCACGACTTCGAGGTCGATTACAGCGTCGGCTTCGACGACGAGGGCCGCATCAAGGGCGTCGACTTACCTGTTCGCCGCCCGCTGCGGCTTCGCCGCCGACCTCTCCGGCCCGGTCACCGACCGCGCGCTGTTCCACTGCGACAACACCTATTTCTACGAGGCGGTCCACTGCGCAATCGCTGCCGCTGAAGACCAACACCGTCTCCAACACCGCCTTCCGGGGCTTCGGCGGCCCGCAAGGCATGGTCGCCGCCGAACGCGTGATCGAGGAAATCGCCTACGCCGTCGGCAAGGACCCGCTGGAAATCCGCAAGCTGAACTTCTACGGCGAAGCCGGCCGCGACGTGACGCCCTACCACCAGACGGTCGAGGACAACATCGCCCCCGAACTGGTCGCCGACCTTGAAGCCCGCTGCGACTACCAGGCCCGCCGCGCCGCCATCCGCGAGCACAACGCCAAAGGCGGCATCCTGCGCAAGGGCATCGCGCTGACGCCGGTCAAGTTCGGCATCTCCTTCACCGCCACCCAGTACAATCAGGCCGGCGCTCTCGTCCACGTCTACACCGACGGCAGCGTCCACCTGAACCATGGCGGGACCGAGATGGGGCAGGGGCTCTACGTCAAGGTCGCCCAGGTCGTCGCCGAGGAATTCCAGATCGACATCGACAAGGTCCGGATCACCGCGACCACGACCGGCAAGGTGCCCAACACCTCCGCCACCGCCGCCTCCTCCGGCGCCGACCTCAACGGCAAGGCGGCCCAGGTCGCGGCCCACACCATCAAGGAGCGCCTGATCGGCTTCGCGGTCGAGAACTGGGGGGTGCCCCGCGAGCAGGTCGTGTTCCTGCCCAACCGGGTCCGCATCGGCAATCAGGAAATCCCCTTCGCCGATCTGGTCCGGCACCGCCTACATGGCGCGCATCCAGCTCTCCTCCACCGGCTTCTACAAGACGCCCGAAGATCCACTGGGACCGCGCCGCCGGCAGCGGCAAGCCGTTCTATTACTTCTCCTACGGCGCCGCGTGCGGCGGAAGTCACCGTCGATACCCTGACCGGCGAGTACCGCGTGGACCGCGTCGATATCCTCCACGACGTCGGCAAATCGCTGAACCCCGCGCTCGACCGGGGGCAGGTCGAAGGCGGCTTCGTCCAGGGGATGGGCTGGCTGACCATGGAGGAGCTGTGGTGGGACCAGCGCGGCCACCTGCGCACCCATGCCCCCAGCACCTACAAGATCCCGGCCTGCAGCGACCGCCCGAAGATCTTCAACGTCCACCTGCTGGAGAACTCGCCGAACCGCAAGGACACGATCTACCGCTCCAAGGCGGTCGGCGAGCCTCCCCTGATGCTCGGCATGTCGGTGCTCCACGCGATCTCCGACGCCGTCGCCAGCGTCGCGGACTACCAGCGGTGCCCGCGCATCGATCCTCCCGCGACGCCCGAGAAGGTGCTGGCCGCGATCGAGGCGCTGCGGGAGCCGGGCACGCCGCCATGACCGATCTGGCGCCAGCCCTCAGAGCGATGCTCCAGCGCGGCGAACCAGCCGCCCTGGTGACGGTCGCCGATGCGCGCGGCTCGACGCCGCGCGAGCCGGGCGCCCGCATGCTCGTAGGGCCGAACGCCGCCATCGGCACCATCGGCGGCGGCCGGCTGGAATGGGACGCGATATCCCGCGCCCGCGCGCTGGCATCGGACCCGGCGCAGCCCGCCGAAGCCGACGATCGACGTACCGCTCGGCCCCGCCATCGGCCAGTGCTGCGGCGGCCACGTCACCCTCCGGCTGGAGCGGGCCGGACGCCGCCGTCCTCGCCCGCATCGAAGCCGAGGAACGCGCCGCCTCCGCCAGCCTGCCGCGCGTCCTGCTGTTCGGCGCCGGCCATGTCGGCAAAGCCATCGCCACGGCGCTGGCGCCCCTGCCGTTCGACATCCAGTGGATCGACGAACGGGCCGAGGAGTTCCCGCCGCAAATGCCCGGCGCCAACGTCCACCCCATCGTCACCAGCGCCCCGCTGGACGTGATCGCCGAAGCCCCGCCCGGCTCCTGCTACCTGATCCTGACCCACTGCACGCGCTGGATTTCCAGATCGCCGAAGCCGTCCTCCGCCGCGGCGACTTCGCCTATGCCGGCCTGATCGGCTCCGCCACCAAGCGCCGCCGCTTCGAGCGCACCTTCACCGCCCATGGCGGCGACCCGCGAGCGCTGGCGCCGGTTGACCTGCCCGATCGGCTCCGCTTTACACCGCGACAAACGGCCCGCCGTGATCGCCGCCCTGGTCGCGGCGGAACTGCTCATCACCGTTGCCAACGCATCGAAAGAGGCCGAAGAACCTGCCGATGCGAGGCTTGAAGTAAAACTCTGAGGGAACTGGGAGAGTGAAACATGACCAACGATGCCGCCGGGGCGCCTCCCCGGCTTGAGCTTCGCGGAATAACCAAGCGCTTCCCTGGAGTGGTCGCCAACGACGGCGTCAGCTTCTCAGTCGAACCGGGAGAAATCCACGCGCTGCTCGGCGAGAACGGCGCCGGCAAGAGCACCCTGGTCAAGATCATCTACGGCGTGCTCCACGCCGACGAGGGCGAGGTGCTGTGGAACGGCCAAGCCGTCACGCCTCGCCAATCCCCACGCCGCCCGCCGCCTCGGCATCGGCATGGTGTTCCAGCATTTCTCCCTGTTCGACGGCATGACGGTGCTGGAGAACATAGCCCTCGGCCTCGAAGGCAAGCCCGACATGCGGCAGCTCAACGGCCGCATCATCGAAGTCTCCAAGGCCTACGGCCTGCCGCTCGACCCCAGGCGCGAAATCCACACCCTGTCCGTCGGCGAGCGCCAGCGCGTCGAGATCGTCCGCTGCCTGCTCCAGGACCCCAAGCTCCTGATCATGGACGAGCCGACCTCCGTCCTGACCCCGCAGGAGGTCGAGCGCCTGTTCGCCACTCTCCGCCAGCTCTCGGCAGAGGGCTGCTCGATCCTCTACATCAGCCACAAGCTCCAGGAGATCAAGGACCTGTGCCACCACGCCACGATCCTGCGCGGCGGCAAGGTCGTCGGCGAATGCGATCCCACGACCGAATCGACCCGTGGCATGGCCCAGATGATGATCGGGGCGGAACTGAAGACTCTGGCCCGCCGGGGCGCCCGCCCGCGCACCGCCACCCGCTTCAACGTCGATAACCTCAGCCTCGCCGACCGACCAGCCCTTCGGCATCAACCTGAAGAGCATCGGCTTCGAAGTCGCGGCCGGCGAGATCTTCGGCATCGCCGGCGTCGCCGGCAACGGCCAGAACGAGCTGATGCGGGCGCTTGTCCGGCGAGCTGACCGTAGCCCAGCCCTCATCGATCCGGCTCGACGGCAAGCCCGTCGGCAACCTCGGCGTCGAACCGCCGCCGCGCCCTTGGCCTGTGCTGCGTTCCCGAAGAGCGCAACGGCCACGCCGCCGTCCCCGACATGAGCCTCGCCGTCCAACGCCCTGATCAGCGCCCGCAACCGCATGAAACTGGCGGTCAAGCGGCTGGATCAAGCACGACGCCACGCGCGAGTTCGCCGAGCGGATCATCCAGGAATTCGGCGTCAAGGCGCGCGGCCCGGACAGCGCCGCCCGCAGCCTGTCCGGCGGCAATCTCCAGAAATACATCGTCGGCCGCGAGATCCTCCAGACGCCCGAAGTGCTGGTGATCGCCCAGCCGACCTGGGGCGTCGATGCCGGAGCGGCGGCCGCCATCCACCAGGCCCTGTTCAACCTCGCCCAGAACGGCGCCGCCATCGTCGTGGTCTCCCAGGACCTGGACGAGCTGCTGACCCTGTGCGACCGCCTCGCGGTCCTGAATGTCGGATCGCTGTCCAAGGCGATCGATACCGCCGACGCCTCGATGGAGGAAATCGGATTGCTGATGGGCGGCCTGCACGGCATGTCCGCCGAAGTCCCGGCGGTCCATGGGAGCGCCCAGACATGTCGCTTAAGTTCGAAGCAAGGCGGGAAATCCCCCGCTGGCTGGTCTACGGCACGCCCCTGCTGGCGATCGCCCTGACCATCCTGTCCGGCTACCTGCTGTTCATGATCCTCGGCCTCAATCCCGGATCGACGCTCTACATCTTCCTGGTCTCGCCGCTCGAAACGCAGTTCGGCCTCGCCGAACTGGCGGTCAAGGGCGGACCGCTGATCCTGATCGCCACCGGCCTCGCCATCGGCTTCCGCGCCAATGTCTGGAACATCGGGGCGGAGGGCCAATTGACCATGGGCGCCATCTTCGGCGCCGGCGTGGCGCTGGCCTTCTGGGGCGACGAGGGCTTCTGGATTCTCCCGCTGATGTTCGTGGCCGGCGCTCTCGGCGGCATGCTGTGGGCGGCCATCCCGGCCTTCCTGAAGACGAAGTTCGAAGTCAGCGAGATCCTGACCAGCCTGATGCTGACCTATGTCGCGACGCTGGTGCTGAGCATCCTGGTCCACGGCCCCTGGCGCGACCCGGAAGGCTTCAACTTCCCGCAGAGCCGCATGTTCACCGAAGCCGCCATCCTGCCGGTGATCCTCGAAGGCACCCGCCTGCATGTCGGCGCCCTGGTGGCCCTGTTCGCCGCGGCCGCCGCCTGGGTCCTGCTGTCCTACACCGTCACCGGCTTTCAGATCAAAGTCGTCGGCCAAGCCCCCATGGCCGCCCGCTTCGCCGGCTTCAGCCAGAAGGGCACGGTCTGGTTCACGCTGCTCCTGGCCGGAGCGCTCGCCGGCATCGCCGGCATGATCGAAGTCGCCGGCCCGATCGGCCAACTGACGCCCCAACTCACCCCCGGCTACGGCTTCACCGCGATCATCGTGGCCTTCCTCGGCCGCCTCAACCCGATCGGCATCGTCCTGGCCGGTCTGGTCATGGCGATCTCCTACATCGGCGGCGAGAACGCCCAGGTCTATGCCCAATTGCCGCAGGCGGCGACGGGAGTGTTCCAGGGAATGCTGCTGTTCTACCTGCTCGCCTCGGACTTCCTCGTCCGCTACCGCGTCCGCATCCAATCCGCCAAGCCCCGCCGGGAGGTCGCCACGGCATGATCGATTTTCTGGTCCTGATCACAGTCTCCATCGTCATCGCCGCCACCCCGATGCTGTTCGCCGCCGTCGGCGAACTGGTGGCCGAGCGCTCCGGCGTCCTCAATCTCGGGGTCGAGGGCATGATGCTGATCGGCGCCGTCGTCGGATTCGGCGTCACGATGTCCACCGGCAGCGCCATCCTCGGCATCGGCTCGGCGGCCCTGGCCGGTGCGGCGCTGGCGCTGGTCTTCGCCGTGCTGGTGCTGACCCTGATGGCGAATCAGGTGGCGACCGGCCTTGCCCTGACCATCTTCGGCATCGGCCTCAGCGCCCTGATAGGAGCCAGCTTCGTCGGCATGCCCATCGCAGGCTTGCCCAAGCTCAACATCCCCGTCCTCAGCACCCTGCCGATCATCGGCCCGCTGTTCTTCCAGTACGACGCCATGGTCTACCTGTCGATCGCCCTGACTTTCGCGGTCGGCTGGTTCCTGAAGTACACCCACGCCGGAATGGTGCTCCGCGCCGTCGGCGAGTCGGCCGAATCCGCCCACTCCATCGGCCATCCCGTGATCGGAGTGCGCTATCTGGCGACCCTGTTCGGCGGCGCCATGGCCGGCCTGGGCGGCGCCTTCCTGTCGCTCTCGGTAACCCCGATGTGGGCCGAGAACATGACGTCGGGCCGTGGCTGGATCGCGCTTGCCCTGGTGGTGTTCGGCTCCTGGCGGCCGGGCAGGGTGCTGCTCGGCGCCTATATCTTCGGCGGAGTCACCATCCTCCAACTCCACGCCCAAGGCAGCGGCAGCACGATCGGCCTGCCGTCCCAGGTCTTCACGATGCTGCCCTATCTGGCGACCATCGCCGTCCTGACGATAATCTCCGCCGGCCCCTGGCGCGGCCGCTTCCAGGCCCCGGCCTGCCTGGGCCAGTCGTTCCGGCCTTCGGTTTGAGTGGGGAGGCGTGATACCAGCGCCGGCAAGTTCCGACCTGCCGAGTGGAGTTCGACTGCGGCGTCGATGTCGGGCCTCTTCAGCCTGACATCGACGCGCCAACAGGTCTGAATTCTCCGGCTCTCGCATGACTTCTCACATGGGCGATCAGCTCATGCAGAGCGGCGTCATGTACCTCGTTGTCAGCATCTTCCAGAATACCATTGTTGCAAGCATCGCAATGCCAACCGGGCTGCATATAGATGAGAGTATGACCCTGATAAGTCAGAGTTTCTTCCTGCTCTCCGTAGTGCATCGCACCATCACAGGACGGGCAGGGCCGGGTCTTCTCGTTTTCGTTCATGACGTCGCCTTATAATGGTTTGAATACGTACCTGCTCCGGTGTCGCGCTCAGACTTCCTTTTCTTAAGGTCTGATCATCAACGAAAAATCAGCAAAAATCCGGCCCACCCCTGAGCCCTGCGTTTGCCGCAGGGCAACACAGACTTCACAGCGGCGCGTTTCCTGTGTATAGTGCCGCAAATTTTTCGCCAGGAGACGGTAAATGGCCCAGATCGTGCAGTTTCGCGAAGCCTTAACCTTCGACGACGTCCTGCTGGTGCCGGCCGAATCCTCGGTCCTGCCGGCGCAGACCGACACGCGCACCCGGCTGACCAAGTCGATCGAGCTTGGGATTCCGCTGATGTCCGCCGCCATGGACACGGTGACCGAGAGCGCCCTCGCCATTGCGATGGCTCAGGCCGGCGGTATCGGCGTGCTTCACCGCAACATGGATATCGAGCGGCAGGCCGACGAAGTCCGCCGCGTCAAGCGGTTCGAGTCGGGCATGGTGGTCAATCCCATCACCATCGAACCGACGGCCAGTCTGGCCGACGCGCTGAGCCTGATGGCGAATTACCGCATCTCCGGCATCCCGGTGGTCGAGCAGCCTTCCGGCAAGCTGGTCGGCATCCTGACCAACCGCGACGTGCGATTCGCTTCCAACAAGCAACAGCCCGTTTCGGAACTGATGACCTCCGAACGCCTGATCACGGTGCGCGAAGGCGTGGACCAGTCGGAAGCCAAGCGCCTGCTCCACCAGTACCGCATCGAAAAGCTGCTGGTGGTCGATGACGCCTACCGCTGCATCGGTCTCATCACCGTCAAGGACATCGAGAAGGCGCAGCTCCACCCCAACGCCTGCAAGGACGACCAGGGCCGCCTGCGCGCCGCCGCCGCGACCGGCACCGGCGACGACGGCCTCGCCCGCGCCGAGGCGCTGTTCGACGCCGAGGTTGACGTGCTGGTGGTCGATACCGCCCACGGCCATTCGTCCAAGGTGATGGAGCAGATCGAGCGGGTGCGCCGCCTGTCCAACTACACCCAGGTGGTGGCGGGCAACGTCGCGACCGCCGAGGCCGCCAAGGCGCTGATCGGCGTCGGCGTCGATGCGGTCAAGGTCGGCATCGGCCCCGGCTCCATCTGCACGACCCGCATGGTCGCCGGCGTCGGCGTTCCGCAGTTGACCGCCGTCATGGACGTGGTCGAGGAATGCCACCGCCAGGGCATTCCGGTCGTCAGCGACGGCGGCATCAAGTACTCGGGCGATCTCGCCAAGGCGATCGCCGCCGGCGCCGACTGCGCGATGCTCGGCAGCCTGTTCGCCGGCACCGACGAGAGCCCCGGCGAGGTCATCCTGTACCAGGGCCGCAGCTACAAGAGCTATCGCGGCATGGGATCGGTCGGCGCCATGGCGCGCGGCTCGGCCGACCGCTACTTCCAGCAGGAAGTGCGCGACACGATGAAGCTGGTTCCGGAAGGCGTCGAAGGCCGGGTGCCCTACAAGGGGCCGGTCAGCGGCGTGATCCATCAGCTTGTCGGCGGCCTGAAGGCCGCGATGGGCTACACCGGCAACCGGACGGTTCCCGAGATGCAGACCAACTGCAACTTCGTCAAGATCACCAATGCCGGCCTGCGTGAAAGCCACGTCCACGACATCATGATCACCAACGAAGCGCCGAACTACCGCCGCGACCTGTAATACCACCGGCATCGAAGTTTGACTGGCAACGAGCCGGTTAGGCTCGGCCCGGCATTGAAGCTCGGTCTGCCGACGAGCAAGCTCAGCTACCCTGAAGCGCGATAGGCGGCCGTCGGAGCGCAATGCCTGCTCCCGGACGGCTTCGCCTTTTCACGCCGCCTGTGACGGTCCGTCCAGGCTTTGCTCATCGATCACTCCACCTTGAAGCCGCGTGACGGCGGATAGCGGGTGGCGGCCTTATGCATCGCGCGCTGCTGGTGTCGTGGCCCAGACCAGAAAGCGCATGCTGCCCGGTCCAGTTCTCGTGGCCTTCGTCGCCCTTCGCTTCGGGAAGCAGGCCGCCCGGACCGGAAATGCTCAGGATCCAGGGATGATCCTCCGGCAATCGCCGCTCATCCAGAACGACCAGCCGGTTGTCCGCCCGCTTGACCGACCCGACCCGCTCCTCGAGCGACCGTCGCCTCGGCCTCCAACCGCTCGACCAGCAGTTCGCTGTCCTTCAGCTTGTGCTTGCTCACGTTCGACGCTTTCGCAAGCTCGCGGATGGAGGCGACCTGAAGGATCTTGTCCTTGTGCAAGTCCGGCGATATGGCGCCGGGCAATCTGCACCCGGTCCAGGGCAAATCGAAACCCCAGCAGAATGCCCAGATAGCCGGTGAAGAACGACAGGATATACGTGGTGATCATGCGGCATTCCCCTCCGTGCCGGCGCGGAGCGTCTTCGGGTTCGATCATCTCTATCACGACGAAACCAAGGCTGATCGGGAAACGGCGCATTGAGGCTGCCTTGGCATCCGCCAGACTGCTTGCCCAGATCTCGATGTGCTGTGGCCGCGCCCAACTGTTGTCCAGAAGCCCATGGGTCCGTCCCTCGCGGATAGCGGTCTGAACGTGCCGGTTGACCATCACCGCCTTGAAATGGTGATGCCCCGGCCGGTGATGGCCGACGAACCGGATCAATTCGTCGTCGCGGTTCTGCAGAGCGTCGAGTTGCCGGTGCAGATCATCGATTCTGCCGCTCGACATTGCGGCGGCGCGCCTCGCTCTGGCCCAGTGCCAGCCGCCGGCGTGCGCATCTTTGGCCGAAAGGCCGGTATCAGCGGCGCGCGGCGCTTCAGCTTCGCCCGAAGCGTCGGTCGCTTCCTGGCTGTCCAGAATCAGTCTCGCCCAAAGCTCTCCGCCGAGGCGCGCACCGAAATATCCCAGTGTCCCGGCGATGCCCGCAATCAGTAAATCAGTGAATATGGCAACCGGCGACATGCCTGAAGCACCGCTCCAGAAAATTGAAAATCATTATCGACAGGGTGAGGCAGGATACCATGCACCACTATGCCCTTCTACCACTATGGAGGTAGTTTGCCTGTTCGGCAATACACTATCGAAGCTTCTTCATGCCGCAGCACCCTGAGCAGTCGGCACGATGCCGCGCGGACGTGAGGCGGCGTTTTGGCCGCCGCAGCGCTGTCAAGCCGATGAAAGCTGTTGCGCGGCGGCGTTTAATCGCCCATGTCACACCTTCATGTAAGCTTTACGCAAGTTCCGCCCCCGTGCATTCAGCAGAGACCAGATGACCCCCGGCGCCCGCCTTCAAGCCGCCATCGAACTCCTCGACGAGGTGGAGGTGACCCCGCGTCCGGCAGATGCCGTGATCAGCGCCTTCTTCCGCGCCCGTCGCTTCATCGGCGCCAAGGACCGCGCCGCCGTCGCCGAAACCGTTTACGGCGTGTTGCGCCGCCATGCGCGCCTGCGCTGGTGGTTCACCCATGCCGGCGGTTTCCCGATCAACAGCAGGACACTGCTGATCGCCGACCAGATCCTGGCCCAGGGACGGCCCGCCGACCATCTGGACAAGCTGTTCAGCGGCGGCCGGTTCGCGCCCCCGCAGTTTTCGTCCGGCGAGATCAAGCTGGCGAACAAGCTGGAAGGCCATACGCTCGACCATCCGGATATGCCGGAGCAGGTCCAGGTCGAATGCCCGGACTGGGCGGCCGGACTTCTCCGGGATTTCCTGGGCGACCGCTTCGTGCCGGAACTTGCGGCCCTGCTCGATCCGGCCCCGCTCGACCTCCGGGTCAATACGCGTCAAGGGGGACCGGGATGCGGCCATCGCGGCACTCGCATCCGCCGGGATCGAGGGGGAGCCGACCCGCTGGTCGCCCTTCGGCATCCGCATCCATGGCCGCCCGCCGCTGGCTTCGACCGACGCGTTCAAAGCCGGTCTGGTCGAAATCCAGGACGAGGGATCGCAGCTCATCGGTCTGCTGACCGATGCCAAGCCCGGCCATCAGGTCGTGGATTTCTGCTCCGGCGCCGGCGGCAAGGCTCTGGCGATCGCGGCGGGCATGCAGAACAAGGGCCGGCTGATCGCCTGCGACGTGCTGGAAAAGCGCCTGAAGCGCGCCGCCGAGCGGTTCCGCCGGGCGGGACTGCACAACATCGAGACCCGCCCGCTCGCCAGCGAGCGTGACCCCTGGGTCAAGCGCCACAAGGGCAAGTTCGACCGCGTGCTGGTGGATGCGCCCTGTACCGGCACCGGCACATGGCGGCGCAATCCCGACAGCCGCTGGCGGCTGCTGGGTCCGGGACTGGAGGAGCTGCTGAAACTCCAGCACAGCATCCTGGACAGCGCGTCCCGTCTGGTCAAACCGGGTGGCCGGCTGATCTATGCGACCTGCTCGATGCTGCCGGAGGAGAACGAGCGTCAAATCGACGCATTCCTTGCGGCCCATCCTGACTTCACGGTCAAGCCGGTGGACGATCTGTGGGAACAGGCGGTCGGCACCGCAAGCCCCGGCACCGGTCCTTATATGCGGCTGTCCCCGGCACGGCACGGTACCGACGGCTTTTTCGCTGGCGTAATGGAGCGCGGGAGCGCTGTGGAATGATTGGGCGGATCCGGCGTGCGCGGCTCGACGATGCCGCTGCGGTGGCATATGTGCATGTTGCGGGCTGGCGTGAAACCTATCCCGGCATCGTGCCGGCCCGCACGCTGGCATCGATGGACGTGTTCAGCCGGACCCGTTACTGGGCTCAGGTACTGGACAACAAGCGCAACCGGACCGATATCTTCGTGGCCGAGATGCCGATCGACGGCGAGGAGCGGGTGATCGGTTTCGGCGTCAACGGCCCGGAGCAGGTCGGCCTGACGCGATTACTCCGGTGAGTTCCATGCCCTCTACGTCCTCAAGGTGGGGCAGGGGCAGGGGCTCGGCACACGGCTGATGACGACCATGGCGGCGGCGCTGACCTTGCGCGGCATGACCGCCGCCACCGTCTGGGCCTTGCGGGATAATTGGAAGGCCCGGCGTTTCTATGAGAAAATGGGCGGCAAGCTGGTCAGTGACCGGCCCCTCATGTTCGACGGAACGCAGGTCATGGAAGTGGCTTATGGCTGGGGCGATATCACGCCGTTGGCGCGGCGAAGCGAGGAGGTATGGCGCTGATCAGGCGCGCCCGCGCGGAAGACGCTGCGGGAATAGCGCAAGTTCATGTGGCAAGCTGGCGCAGCACCTATCCGGGGATGGTGCCGGACAGCTACCTGCTCGGCCTCTCGACCGACGCCTATACCGAGCGCTGGCGCGCCATCCTCAACGATCATGGCCGCATCCATGCCAGCTTCGTCGCGGTCGAACCGCCGTTCGGCGTTATCGGCTTCGCCTCGTGCGGCACCCAGCGCACCCGGCTCGAAGGCTTCGGCGGCGAATTCTACGCGCTTTATCTCTATGATTACGCCCAGGGGCGGGGAATCGGCCGGCTGCTGATGGCCGCCATGGCGGCCGAGCTGGTCAATTACGGGATGAACTCCGCCGTCGTCTGGGTCCTTCACAACAATCCGTCCCGCTGGTTCTACGAACGCCTTGGCGGCGTCCGCCTTGCCGAGAAGCCGATAGGTTTCGCCGGCGCCACCCTGACCGAGGTCGCCTATGGCTGGCGCGACCTCGCACCGCTGGCGCGATTGTCGGCGGACCCGCCCGTGCGCTAGAACACCCCCATTCAATGCTTGAAGCGAGTTGACATGACTGCCCCTCTCTCCCCCGCCCTGACAGCCGATCGCGTTCTTATCCTGGATTTCGGGTCCCAGGTGACCCAGTTGATCGCCCGGCGCCTGCGCGAGAGCGGCGTCTATTGCGAACTCCATCCCTTCACCATCACCGATGAGAAGGTCAAGGAGTTCGACCCCAAGGCGATCATCCTGTCCGGAAGCCCGGCGTTCATCTCCCAGGAGAACTCGCCCCGCGCACCCCAGCAGGTCTTCGAGCAGGGCGTTCCCGTGCTCGGCATCTGCTACGGCCAGCACATCATGTGCGCCCAGTTGGGCGGCGAGGTCACCGGCTCCGATCACCGCGAATACGGCCGCGCCTTCATCGACGTGAAGGAGCCCTGCGCGCTTTTCGAAGGGCTGTGGGACGAGGGTGCCCGCGAGCAGGTCTGGATGAGCCACGGCGACCGCGTCACCAAGCTGCCGGAAGGCTTCCGCGTCGTGGCGCAGAGCGAAGGCGCGCCCTTCGCCATCATCGCCGACGATACCCGGCACTTCTACGGCGTGCAGTTCCACCCGGAAGTCGTCCACACCCCCCACGGCGCGCAGCTTCTGCGGAACTTCACCCACCACGTCGCCGGCTGCGGCGGCGAGTGGACCATGGCCGCTTTCCGTGAAGAGGAAATCGCGCGGATCAGGGCCAAGGTCGGCAAGGGCAAGGTGATCTGCGGCCTGTCCGGCGGCGTGGACAGTTCCGTCGCCGCCGTGCTGCTGCACGAGGCGATCGGCGATCAGCTCACCTGCATCTTCGTCGATACCGGCCTGATGCGCACCGGGGAGGCCGATCAGGTCGTCACCCTGTTCCGCGACCACTACAACATCCCGCTGGTCCATCGCGACGCGTCCGACCTGTTCCTCGGCAAGCTGGCGGGCGTCAGCGATCCGGAAAAGAAGCGCAAGATCATCGGCGGTCTCTTCATCGACGTGTTCGACGAGGAAGCGCACAAGATCGGCGGCGCCGAGTTCCTGGCCCAGGGCACGCTCTATCCCGACGTCATCGAAAGCGTTTCCGTGTCAGGCGGCGGCATGACCATCAAGTCGCACCACAATGTCGGCGGCCTGCCCGAGCGCATGAACCTGAAGCTGGTCGAGCCGCTGCGCGAGCTGTTCAAGGACGAGGTTCGCCGCCTGGGCCGCGAACTGGGCCTGCCGGAAAGCTTCATCGGCCGCCATCCGTTCCCAGGACCCGGCCTCGCGATCCGCATCCCCGGCGACATCACGCCGGAAAAGCTGACCATCCTGCGCAAGGCCGATCAGATCTATCTGGAGGAAATCCGCAACGCCGGCCTCTACGATGCGATCTGGCAGGCCTTCGCCGTCCTGCTTCCGGTCCGCACCGTCGGCGTCATGGGCGATGAGCGGACCTACGACTACGCCTGCGCCCTCCGCGCCGTCACGTCGGTGGACGGCATGACCGCCGACTACTTCCCCTTCGACCACGAGTTCCTGGGCCGGGTCGCGACCCGGATCATCAACGAAGTCCGCGGCATCAACCGCGTCACCTACGACATCACCAGCAAGCCGCCCGGCACGATCGAGTGGGAATAAGCGTCAAGTCCTGACCAAGCCCAAAAGTTCCGCGTCATGTCGGCTCAAGAGGTCACTGGCTCCGCTGATCGGCTTCGCGCATGACAGGATGAGGGACCTTGAACGGCATCATCGTAATCTAGCCGGCGATCTTTACCGCAGTCCGACCAGCGACAGCACGGCAATTACGACGACAACGACGCCGATGATGTAAAAGATATTGCGCCCCACTTTTCTCTCCTAACGTCGTTCGGTTTAGACGTTTGAGAACGGTTGCAACCCATTAAAGGTTCCACACCATCCGTGCTATCCATCGGATCGGTGAGATCCAATCGGCAATTCCGCATTATGGGAACGATAATGTGAACATCGTGCTTGATGTTCCCAGTATGTTCTCATATCATCCTCCTGTCACTGAGCCAGCGTCCGCTGGATCACCTGCAAGGGAGGATACAATGTCGGTTCCCAAATTTCTGACCGAGTTCCTGGGCTTCGCTGGACTGATCACTTCGCTTTATGGCTGGACCCTGGTCGGTCACCTTTTAGGGTCTTGATCCCCAACTATTCACGGGGCCTGCCAGTCTGAACATGCGGGAAAAACAGACCTGTGAAAAATGCGCGATGAATTTTGGCGCACTGATGGCAGCCCGCCAGACTCACCATTAAAATACCGGCCTTACTGTGGCTTTATCGGCGTGATCTTTACGAAAAACAAATGATCTTCAAAAACGAAAAAGGCCGATGCCGAGGAAACGCTCCTCAACATCGGCCTTTTCAAACGCCGGCTTTTCCGCTCAAAGCAACCGTAACTAAATCCGCGCTCGAGTCTCAGCGCGGACGCCGTGCGGCACGATGCGCGGGGATCGGAATTGGCCGATTTACCTGCTCATCGCGTCGGCTGGCCGACATGTCGATTTCGATTCGGGCCAGAGCCTTGCGCAGTTCGTGAACAGCATCGTGAAGTGTCTGAATGCTGTTCTCACCGGGAGCCGACTTCCAGCCCCGATAAGCGACAAGACAGGACCGCGCGGTATCACGCAACCGCCCTTCGACGGCATCCACCGGGGGAGCGGGCTCCTGCCGGCCGGTCGGAGCTGCGGGGCGAGCGGCTTCCACGGCGGCGGTCGGAGCCTGAGCCGCCGGAGCGGGGCGAGCTTCGACCGGTGCCGCCGGAGCCGGAGCCGGAACGGGCTCGCGGGCGGCCGCCTGAGCCGATCCGCGTCCCAGGTCGGAGGCGCGCAGTTGCGGCCGCCCTTCCTGCGGAGCGGAGCGCTTGGGCACCGGACGCGGTTCCGGAGCCTGTTCCACGGCGGCCGGCTGCTCCACGGCGGGTTGCGCATCAGCGGCGGCACCGCTTCCACAGCCGGTTCAGCGGCGCTGGAAGCCGTTTCCGGCTGATCCTGCTGCGCCGTGGGCTCGGCCGGTCAGCGGATTCGGCTGACGCTTTCGGCGTATCGTGCTTTCGCCGGTCACCGTCCCAGCGCTTTCCGCCGGCTCGGCCACTGGAGCCGCCGCAGGCTCGATGCCCGAGGCTTCCGCCTTGCGCACGATGTAGGAAATTGCGCTCGGGGTACAGTCGAACTCCCGTGCAATGGCGGACAATGTCGCGCCTGCACGATGCCGCTCAAGAATGTGCGGCCATGCTGACTGTGGAATGCGGCCGCGCCGCTTAGGCGCCTCCGGCTCGGTGCCGGCTTCAGCGCTCATGATATCGCTCGGTTGCCAGAGTGAGGATTGCGTCATTGGTGTGGTGACTTCGCTCGGAAAAATGTGCGCAAACAGCGCGGCGTCCTCCCAGAGGGCAGCAACGTTTACGCATGACGGCGGTGGTTGAAGTTGTCTAACGAGAACAATATTGGGTATTCGCGATCAAATTACCAGCACCGTTTTCATGGGTACAGGAGATTTCTCATGGCAACGGCGAATTTTGCGGCGCGCAAACAGCCAAAGCTCGATTTTTGCCGGTTTTGGAACGTCGGGTTTGAAAAATGTTCCTTCAGCAAACGTTCTCCGCTTCCGCTTTTCAAAGGTTCCAGTATCCGAGTCGGTTTCGCTGACCACGGATTTGTGGCGGGAGGTAGCTGGGAAGCGGGATCGCATCAATTACGGGCGACCCGTAAATGGTTGGCGCCGCTGATCTGAAGAACGGCTTATTCATTTATTGAAAAGGTCATTTCATTGCAGCCTAAAGTAATAAACATCGTAAATGAACGTTGCGGAGGCCGTTTCTCAAAAAGCCCGCCGCGCCGTCCGGTGCCGCGATCGGCGGCCTCCGGCGCTGTGACGCTTCGCGGACAAAAGGCAACGTGCATCGGTGTTCCCGTGTTGATTGGATGCGCGGAAAGCCACGCGGGAAGCAAGTGGCGGCCGCGCATCGTATTTTGTCGGAGGACCGTTAATGATCCCGTCTCAACACCGCCCGCGCCGCTCCATGGTCGCGCGACGGCTGCTGGCATTGCCGCTCGCCGCCTTCCTTGGCGCCGCCGGCCTTGTCCTGCCCGGACATGCCTCGGCGCAGAGCGGGCCGCCCGGCTTCAGCCGATCTCGCGGAGCAGCAGATCAAAACGGTCGTCAATATCTCGACCACGCAGACCAGGGGACCCGGCGGTCCGGGCGGCCCCAGAGCACCCGGCGGAGCGCCGCCGGGCCAGGGGCCGGGCCTGGACCGGGGGGACCGGGGCAGGGTCCCGGCGGCCAGGATCTGCCGGAGTTTCCGCCCGGATCGCCGTTCGAGGAGTTCTTCCGCCAGTTCCGTGAACAGCAGCCGTCGCCGCGTCCGGTGACGGCGCTCGGTTCCGGCTTCATCATCGATGCCAGCGGTCTGGTCGTCACCAACAACCATGTCGTGGCCGACGCCGACGAGATCCAGGTGACGCTCCACGACGACACCGTCCTTCAGGCCGAACTGGTCGGCACCGATCCGCTGACCGATCTGGCGCTGCTGCGCGTCAAGACCGACAAGCCGCTGCCCGCCGCCCGCTTCGGCGACTCCAACGCCTTGCGGATCGGCGACTGGGTGATGGCGATCGGCAATCCGTTCGGCCTCGGCGGGACCGTCACCACCGGCATCCTGTCCGCGCGCGCCCGCGACATCAATCAGGGACCCTACGACGAATTCCTCCAGACCGACGCGTCGATCAACCGCGGCAATTCCGGCGGCCCGCTGTTCAACATGGCCGGCGAGGTCGTCGGCATCAACACGGCGATCTTCTCGCCGACCGGCGGCAGCATCGGCATCGGCTTCGCCGTCCCGTCCTCGCTCGCCCGCCCGGTGTTCGAGCAGATCCGCGACCATGGCAAGCCCAGGCGCGGCTGGCTCGGCGTCCAGATCCAGGCGGTGACGCCGGAAATCGCCGAAAGCCTGCAACTGCGCGAGCCCAAGGGAGCGCTGGTCACCACCGTCACTCCGGACGGTCCCGCCCAGCAGGCCGGCATCCGCCAGGGCGACGTGATCCTCCGCTTCAACGGGCAGGATGTCGATGCCATGCGCCAGTTGCCGCGTCTGGTCGCCGACACCCCCATCGGGCAGAAGGCCGAAGTGGTGATCCAGCGCGGCGGCGAGACCCGCACGCTTTCCGTCAGCGTCGGCGATATGGAGCAGGCCCAGCAGGCGGCCGGCGCCATGACGGAAGCGCCGACGCCCGGCGGCGAGCCCCAGCCCCCGACGACCGAAACGCTCGGCATGACGCTGGCTCCGCTCGACGCCACCACCCGCGAGACCTTCAGCATTCCTGAAACCGTCGAAGGCGTCGTCGTGACCGAAGCGGCCGGCGACAGCCCGGCGGCGGGGCAGGGCATCGCGGCCGGCGACGTCATCGTCGAAGTGGGTCAGGAACCGGTCGACAGCCCGGACGATGTGACCAGCCGCATCGATCAGGCGCGTCAGGCCGGCCGCAAGAATGTCCTGATGCTGCTGAGCCGGCAGGGCGAACTCCGCTTCGTCCCCCTGCCGCTCGAAGGCTGACCATAAGCGTTGCCTGCCTGGGCCTACCTGCGCCGCATCATCAGGTGGCCCAGCAGCATCCCGAAGCCGATCGCGAGGGCCAGCGTGGCCGCCGGGTGAGCCCGCACCTGTCCCTCGCACTTGCCTGACCGCGACCTCCCCCCTGGCGCCGGCCTGTTCGCGGAGGTCGGCGAACCGCTGCCGTCCCTCCGCGATCCGGGTGGAGGTTCCCTCAGCCAGAGCCCTGATCTCCGCCGCGGCGCGGCTGCGCGAGCGTGCGCCCATTTCCGCCATCGCATCGGCCACCCGCGGCGCTTCACTCATCCAGTGAGTCCACCTCGCGCCGGGCCTGCTCGTTTGAATAATCATAGGCCTGTTCGATCGCCCTGATCAGGCGCTCGCGGCTGCCGCCGAGGCTTTGAAAAACCGCATCCGGAATCCTGTGCCATTTCTCACGCGCCAGATTCCTGTACCTTTCCCAGTTCAGTTCGATGGTATCCCAGTCCATGGTGATCCCCTCTCTTCGCTGTTCACGGGTTCAAGAACTGAACACCGCGTTTCCCCGCGCGGTTCCTATGACCTCAAGCGCCGGATGGAGCATCGATGCCCAAGGAATTGACCCATATCCTGTTCGCCGACGCGCTGCTCGATGATCTCGACCGGAGCGGCCGCAACGATCTCGCCTCACTCCTCGAACGCCACCGGCCCACTCTGCATTTCGGTTCGATCGCGACCGACACTCTCTATTATGAACTGACTTTTCCCATCATCGACCGTGACTACGCTCATTGGGGTGAAATAATCCATGGAGGGCGGGGAGAGGATACCGGCACTCCGATCCGCGAAATGCTGCGCCGTCTTCAAAACCGCCCGAGCGCCAATGCCGAAGACGATGCCCGATTCGCGTTCGTCTGCGGGTTTCTGTCCCACATGGCGCTCGACATCGTCTTTCATCCCTGGGTCTACGCCGTGACCGGCCCCTATTACGACCCCGATCCCGACAAGCAAGCCGACTTCCAGATGAGCCATAGACTTGTCGAATCCTGGCTCGACCTGCTGATGCTTCAGCGCTTTGAAAAGACGCTCGCGATAATTTCGATCCGCTGAAAGCGATCCGCGCCAACAGCATGACCAATCTCGACTGCCTGGATTTCTTCGCCGAAAGCTTCAGAACCGCGTGGCGGATCGAAGGCGATGTCGGGCGCTATCTCCGGCGTTTCTACACCGTCCAGATGCTGCTTGGACGGCTGTTTCCCTCACCAGCCGCCACGACGGCCGTCGCCTTCGTCAACCGTCTGTCCAAAGGACGCCTGCGCGCGTTCACGGCCCTGTTCTATCCCACCCGGCCCGAACGCATGCCAGCCGGGCTCTTCGAATTTCAAAACTTCCGCCATCCCGTCACCGGCCAGACAATCGACTCGACACTCGACCAGCTCTGGAACGAAGCCCGCGAACTCGGCACCCGCCTGCTGATCGACGGCCGCGAATATCCGCGCCGGCGAAGCTCCCGAATCCCTCGATGCCGTGCTGCAAGGCCGCAGCCTGAACATAGGCTTGTCCGAAACCCCATCGGACCGCGCCGTCCATTTCGACATCTTTCCGGTCGAACGGATGTGGGGCTATCCCGGCCCAGCCGCCGGAATAGCCCGCTGACCCCAGAACTTACTTCGCCGCGATGATGGCGATTTCCACCTGATACTTCGGAGCGGCCAGCTTGGCTTCCACGGTCGCGCGCACCGGCGGGTTGGCGGGATCGACCCAGGCTTCCCAGGCGGCGTT
Source organism: uncultured Alphaproteobacteria bacterium (assembly GCA_963848585.1). Lineage (GTDB taxonomy): Bacteria > Pseudomonadota > Alphaproteobacteria > Azospirillales > Azospirillaceae > Skermanella. The sequence continues at coordinate 38,812 of CAWKET010000032.1, forward strand.
CATCGCGCCGAAATGGGCCATGTCGCTCAGATAGACCGTGGCCGACAGCAGCTTGCTCTTATCGGTGCCGGTCAGGGCCAGCAGCTCGTCGATCTGGTTGAGGATCTGGCTGGTCTGGCCCTTGGCGTCGGCGGTGGTGTCTTCGGCGACCTGACCGGCCAGATAGACGGTGTCATTGTGAACGACGGCCTGGCTCATGCGCGGGCCGATCTTGAAGCGCTGGATGGACATTGTTTTTCTTCCTCCGGGAAATTTCGGGCGGGAAATTTTCAGGGCGCAGGTTTGGCATCCCGAACGCCCCGGCGCAACCGCTTAAGCTTCATCGACGCCCCACAGCCACGCCGCTCCCCTGACACCGCTCGAATCGCCATGCCGCGCCTTGACGATCGGCGTGTCGATCCCGTCGGAAAAGCACCAGCGGTTCAGAAGCGCCGGCAAGGTGCGGTACAGCCGCTCGACATTCGACATGCCGCCCCCCAGCACGATCACATCCGGGTCCAGCACGTCGATCACCATGGTCAGCCCGCGCGCCAGCCGGTCCTCGTACCGCTCCAGCGTCGCGACCGCCGCCGCATCTCCCGCTTCCGCCAGCTCAGCGATCTCCGGCGCCGAAAGCTTCCGCCCGGTCACCCGTTCATGATCGGCGGCGCAGCCCGGCCCCGAAACCCAGGTTTCGATGCAGCCCGGACGCCCGCAATAGCACGCCGGCCCCGGATGTTCCGCGGCCGACGGCCAGGGCAGGGAGGTATGCCCCCACTCCCCCGCGATCGCGTTCCGCCCGGTCAGCACCTTGCCGCCCACCACGATGCCGGCCCCGGTGCCCGTGCCGATGATGACGCCGAAGACGGTATGGAAACCGGCGCCCGCGCCATCCGCCGCTTCCGACACCGCGAAGCAGTTGGCGTCGTTCTGGATTCGCACCTGCCGGTCCAGCCGTTCCGCCACGTCGCGGTCGAGCGGATGCCCGATCAGCCACGTCGAGTTGGCGTTCTTCACCAGCCCCGTCTTGGGCGAGACGACACCGGGAATGCCGATGCCGACGGTCGCCCGCCCACCGCCGGCCTCCCCCTCCAGCCACGTCACCAGCCCGGATATCGCATCCAGAGTTGCTGCATAATTGCCACGGGGTGTGCCGATTCGCCGCCGGGCCAGTTCCTGGCCGTTGCGGTCGATGGCGATTCCTTCGATTTTAGTGCCACCGAGATCGATGCCGATGCGGATCATGAATGAAAACCGGGTGATTGAAGCTGTTGGCGCGTATCGGGCAAGAAGCTTATCCGAAACGCCCTCAGTCCTCATCGCCAAAAGAATTGTCAGGTTTGACATTGTGTCTTCCCGTCTGATCGGGCAAATTGCGCTCAACGAGTTAGTACTTGCGCGCACCAACCCATCCGGATTTGCACAGGGCCGTTTTCCATGAACTCTGCCACCGCCGGCTATCGCCGAAAAAGCCTCTCTCCCGACCAGCGGCAAACTGCGCCGAATCGCTGTCGCCGTCACCACGGCCTGCGTGCTCGCGACCTCCACGTCGGCCTGGGCGAAGTCGGCCTGCTATTCGCCGGCGGAATATGATGCCGAACAGGCCGTTCGCCTCCATACCGAGTTGATGGTCATCGGCCTGACCTGCAATGCGATCGAAGCCGACCGCAAGCTCTTCTCCAAGTATCAGCAGTTCACCACCAAGAACCGCACTTCCCTGATGAACTGGGAAAAGGTCCTGATCGGCCATTTCCGCGAAACCGACAAGAGCAACCCGACCCGCAAGTTCGACGATTTCCGGACCGTCGTCGCCAACGAGATCGCCCAGCGCTCCGCCCTGCTGACGCCGCCGGTTTTCTGCCAGACCCACAGCGATATCGTGGATCAGGCCTTGAGCCTGTCGGACAGCGACCTGAAGCGCTACCTGTCGGAAAGCAAGAGCGACGAAATCGGCGTCGCCCCGCCCTGCGGCGTCACCGTGGCTGAACTGCTCGACAGCGACCTGCCGGCAACCGCCGCCAAGGCCTCGGCCAAGCCGTCCATCCAGGGCAAGAGCGGCGATAAGGGTCCAAGTCCAAGCCCGCCAAGGACGCGGTCGCGGCCAAGACCGGTTCGGGCAAGCCCGCCAAGACCATCGTCACGGCAGCCAAAGCCAACTGAAGTCGCTGAGATTGACTGAAAGTTGACTGGCGGCAATACCCGAGTATTTTCGAACTCCCGTCGGCGGCCATCCATAATCCCGCAAACCCGGCCGCCTTCCGGGACACGGATGACAGACACAGCATTGCCGGGCGACCAGGGCGCCCGGCGCAGGATGTTTTTCAGCGCGGCGAAGGAAGCGGCCGGCATGCCGGCCCTGGTTCTCGGAGCCAGTTACATCGGCTTCGGCTCGCTGGTTCGTGAAAGCGGGATCGGCCTGGGGCTGGGGCTTTTCTCGACCCTGTCCGCCTGGGCCTTGCCGGGGCAGGTGGTCCTGGTCGAACTCTACGGCGTCGGGGCCTCCCTCCTGGTGATCTGTCTGGCGGTGGCTCTCACCAACGCCCGGCTGATGCCCATGGTCATCACCCTGATGCCGCTGGTGTATGATCCCGCCGTTCCGCGCTGGCGCTATTATCTCTACTCCCACCTCGTCGCGGTCACCGCCTGGGCCTTTTCCATGCGCCGCTGCCCGGACATGCCGCGCCCGTTGCGCCTGCCCTATTTCGTCGGTTTCGCCGTCAGCCTGTGGATCGCCAGCCTGATCGGGACCGCTGCCGGCTTCATGCTGGCCGATGCCGTCCCCCGCCCGATCACGCTCGGCCTCGTCTTCCTCAACCCGTCTACTTCATGCTGATCTTCGCGACCGACCTGCGCCACCGCGCCCGCGTGATGGCGCTTGGGCTGGGCGCCGTCCTGGGGCCGCTTCTCCACACGCTCTCCCATGACTGGGGGCTGATGTTCGCCGGCCTGATCGCCGGAACCGTCGCTTTCGGCGGCGAACGGCTGCTGAGGAGCCGGCATGCCTGACACATCGCTGCCTCGATCCCTGGCTCATCATCGTCCTGATCGCGGGCGCCGCCGCGACCTATGTCTGGCGGGCGCTCGGCGTCGCTCTGTCCGGCCGCATCGATCCCACAGGTCCCGTTTTCGAATGGGTCGGCTGCGTCGCCTATGCGCTGCTGGCGGCGCTGATCGCCCGCATGATCGTCATGCCGGTCGGCCCGCTGGAAGCGACCGACCTCGGCATCCGCCTGATTTCGGCGGCAATCGCGCTGGTCGCCTTTTTTCCTGGCGCGCAAAAGCATCTTCTTCGGCGTGACCGCCGGCACCCTGGCCTTTATCGGCTTCACCATGGCCGGCATCAGGCTCTTTTAACCGTTCTTGCCATCACCCCTTCTACATTCCTTGTGTTGATGAAAAGCAATGGACGGAATTCGAGCTATCCGGAGCAACCCGATATGGCCGATCCCAAGTCTCCATCGCCTCTTTCATTTTAGGCAGGCTGCTTGTTTCTTGATGCCGCTTTGCCCAGGGTTCAAGCAAAACCACCATGGCGCGCATGAAGCCGCATTTTCAGTGCTTGCCCACCCGCAAGGGGTAAGATAACGTCCAGTCAACAACAAGGCCGGTGGTCAAACCACCCGGCCGAAAACTTGAACCGGGAGAATTCCGACTGTCTGCAATCATGTCGGCGCCGCAGCTTTTGGCCGCGCCGGATCTCCGGGTTGTTCGGATGGGCACTGCCCTTGCGGTCAATCCGCTGCGCATTGCAGCGGTAAATAACAAGCTGCGCCGACGCTCCGCCGCAATCCACGTCTGGGTATCGAGGATATGGAATACTTCCTTCAACAATTGATCAACGGGCTGACGCTCGGCGCCATCTACGGCCTGATCGCGATCGGCTACACGATGGTCTACGGCATCATCGGCATGATCAATTTCGCCCATGGCGAGATTTACATGATCGGTGCCTTCATCGCCGTCATCAGCTTCATCGTCCTTGGCGCCGCCGGCATCACCTGGGTGCCGGTCATGCTTTTGCTGGTTCTGATCATCGCCATGGTGTTCACCAGCATCTACGGCTGGACGATCGAGCGGCTGGCCTACCGGCCTCTGCGCGGCTCCTTCCGGCTGGCGCCGCTGATCTCCGCCATCGGCATGTCGATCTTCCTGCAGAACTACGTCCAGTTGGTCCAGGGTGCGCGCGTCAAGCCGATGCCCCCGATGATCCAGGGCGGCTTCGTCGTGATGGAGCGGGCGGACGGCTTCGTCGTCAGCATCAGCTATCTTCAGATCCTGATCATCCTGCTGACGACAGCCCTGATGGCCGGTTTCACGATGCTGATCACGCGGACGGAACTGGGCCGCGCCCAGCGCGCCTGTGAACAGGACAAGACCATGGCCGGTCTGCTCGGCGTCAACGTGGACCGGACGATCTCGCTGACCTTCGTGCTGGGTGCCGCCCTGGCGGCGGTGGCCGGCGTCATGGTCACCCTGTACTACGGCGTGATCGACTTCTTCATCGGCTTCCTGGCGGGCGTCAAGGCCTTCACCGCCGCCGTCCTGGGCGGCATCGGCTCGCTGCCGGGCGCCATGCTCGGGGGGCTGCTGATCGGCCTGATCGAAGCCTTCTGGTCGGCCTATTTTTCGATCGAGTACAAGGACGTGGCGACCTTCACCATCCTGGTGCTGGTCCTGATCTTCCGCCCCACCGGCCTGCTCGGCAAACCGGAAATCGAGAAGGTCTGACCCGATGACGGCACTCGCATCCCAACAAAGCCCGGCGCACAGGCCTGGATATCCCCGCCATCCTGAAGGAAGCGGGACTGACGGCACTGATAGCGCTGGCCCTGACATTCCCGCTGGTCGGTCTCCGCACCGTCGATGTCGGCTCCCGCCTGACCGTCGGCCCCCGCTTCACCGAAGTCGCCATCGCCGTGGCGCTGGTCTTCATCGGCCGTATCGGCCTGATCCTGACGCGCGAGAAACAGGCGGTTCCCGTCCTGGTGGTCAGTCTCGCGCTGGCGGCGGCCGCGTGGTTCCTCCCCTTTCCCTCGACGGCGCTCAAGGTCATCGCGATAGCCGGCGCTCTGATCATCGCGATCCGCGCCGCCTTCACCGCCCGCAGCGACCGCAGCACGCTGACCCAGCAGGAGCGGGACCGGGCGATGGACCGGCTAGGTGCGCGCGTTCAGGACGCCGCCGTCTGGATCGGCCCCATCGCCATCGTCTTCGCCGTCATCCTGCCCTTCCTGCCCTTCGCCAACCGCTCCGTCGTCGATATCGGCATCCTGATCCTGACCTACATCATGCTGGGCTGGGGGCTTGAACATCGTCGTCGGTCTGGCTGGACTGCTCGACCTCGGCTACGTCGCCTTCTACGCGGTCGGGGCCTATTCCTACGCGCTGCTGGCCCATTACTTCGACTTCAGCTTCTGGCTCTGCCTGCCGCTGGCGGGCTTGCTGGCCGCCACATCAGGCGTGATCCTGGGCTTTCCCGTGCTGCGGCTGCGCGGCGACTATTTCGCCATCGTGACGCTCGGGCTTTGGCGAGATCATCCGGATCGTGCTGCTCAACTGGGGCGTCTTCACCGGCGGTCCCAACGGCATCTCCGGCATTCCGCGCCCCAGCTTCTTCGGCATCGCGGATTTCGACCGGCGCCCTCCCGAAGGCGAGATCGCCTTCCACCAGCTTTTCGGGATCTCCTTCGATCCCATGCACCGGATCATCTTTCTCTATTACCTGATCCTCATCCTGGCGCTCTGCGTCAACGTCTTCACCATGCGAATCCGCAAGCTGCCGATCGGCAGGGCGTGGGAAGCATTGCGGGAGGACGACATCGCCTGCACGTCGCTGGGCATCAACCGGACCAACATCAAGCTGGCGGCCTTCGCCATCGCCGCCATGTTCGGCGGTTTCGCCGGCTCCTTCTTCGCGACCCGTCAGGGCTTCATCAGCCCGGAGAGCTTCACCTTCATCGAATCCGGCGATCATCCTGGCGATCGTCGTGCTCGGCGGCATGGGCAGCCAGATCGGCGTGGTCGTGGCGGCACTGATCATCATCGGTTTGCCCGAAGCGTTCCGTGAACTGGCGGAATACCGAATGCTGGCCTTCGGCATGGGCATGGTCCTCATCATGGTCTGGCGGCCCAAAGGCCTGCTGGCCCACCGCGATCCGACCATCCTGCTGCACCCCAAACGCAGCGCCAGACAGCAACAGGCCGATTCGGAGGCAGGGGAATGACCGCGATCAACGGAACCCCGCTGCTCGAAGTCGAGCACCTGACCATGCGGTTCGGCGGGCTGGTCGCCGTCAACGACGTGTCGTTCACGGCGATGAAGCAGCAGATCACCGCGGTCATCGGCCCCAACGGGGCCGGCAAGACCACGATGTTCAACTGCCTGACCGGCTTCTATTCCCCCACCGTCGGCAGGCTGGCCCTCCACCGGGACGAGGGGGTCTTCCTGCTGGAGCGGCTGGAAGCCTTCCGCATCTCGCAGCAGGCCGCCGTCGCGCGCACCTTCCAGAACATCCGCCTGTTCGCCCATATGAGCGTGCTGGAAAACCTCATCGTCGCCCAGCACAACAAGCTGATGAAGGCGTCCGGCTTCACGGTCGCGGGATTGCTCGGGCTTCCCGTCTACCGCAAGGCGGAGAAACAGGCGGTCGAACTTGCCCGGCACTGGCTGGACAAGGTGCAACTCACCAAATACGCCGACTGGGAAGCCGGCAATCTCCCCTACGGCGCCCAGCGCCGGCTGGAAATCGCCCGCGCCATGTGTACCGAGCCGGTCCTGCTCTGCCTGGACGAACCCGCCGCCGGCCTCAACCCGCGCGAAGTCGGGCGATCTTCCGACCTGCTGATCTATATCCGTGACGTGGAAAAGATCGGCGTCCTGCTGATCGAGCACGACATGAGCGTCGTCATGAGGATCTCCGACCATGTCGTCGTGCTCGATTACGGCCGCAAGATCTCCGACGGCACCCCGGCCTACGTGAAGAGCGATCCGACCGTCATCCGGGCCTATCTTGGCGAGGAGGAGCACGAGGAACTGCCGGTCGAAATCATCCGCGACCTGCCCGAAGTCGCCGTGCGGGAGGAAGGCGTATGAGCACGCCAATGCTGAAGATATCGGGTGTCCACACCTTCTACGGCTCCATCGAGGCGCTGAAAGGCGTCGATATGGAAGTATCGGCCGGGGAGATCGTCACCCTGATCGGCGCCAACGGCGCCGGCAAATCGACGCTGCTGATGACCATCTGCGGCAACCCGCGCGCCAAATCCGGCTCGGTCCATTTCGAGGGCGAGGACATCACCCGCGTCCCCACCTTCGAGATCGTCCGGCGCGGCATCGCCCAGTCACCGGAAGGCCGCCGGATCTTCGGCCGCATGACGGTGCTGGAGAACCTCCAGATGGGCTCGATCACGGCCCAGCCCGGCAGCTTCAACCGGGAGCTGGAACGGGTCTATACCCTGTTCCCCCGCCTGAAGGAGCGTCAGGCCCAGCGCGGCGGCACGCTGTCGGGCGGCGAGCAGCAGATGCTCGCGATCGGCCGCGCGCTGATGAGCCAGCCGCGCCTGCTCCTGCTGGACGAACCGTCCCTCGGTCTGGCGCCCCTGGTCGTGAAGCAGATCTTCAAGGTGATCGAGGACATCAACCGGGAGCAGAAGATGACCGTGTTCCTGGTCGAGCAGAACGCCTTCCACGCCCTCAAGCTGGCCCATCGCGGCTACGTCATGGTCAACGGCAACATCACGCTCCAGGGCACCGGGCGCGAGTTGCTGGCGAACGAGGAAGTGCGGACCGCCTATCTCGAAGGCGGGCATTAGGAGGGCCATGATGGAACAGCTTCTCGGAGTTTCACTTCCCGTCTTCCTCGGCCTCACCGTCGTCCTTTTCGGCGGGGCGGCCTTCATGACGGGGCAGGGGATGGCGTCCAAATGGCGTCCCATGCGGACCGCCTTCCTTTACACGGCGCTGCTTGGACTGGGTGACCGATTCCTGATCTACGCGCTGTTCGGTGGCCAGTTGCTCAGCCTGACCGGCTATATCATCCACACCGCGATCCTGACGGTGATATGTCTTGCGGCGTATCGGATGACCCAGGCGCGCAAGATGGTGAAGCAATACCCGTGGCTTTATGAACGAAGCGGTCTGTTCAGTTGGCGGGAAAGAAGCCCGGTGGCCGGATAAGCGAAAGACGCACCGGATTCTGTCGCACTGCCGCTACAGGTCAGATATAATGTAAATCCAACGCGGCCTTTTCGATACGGCATGTTTCGACAGGTTATGTAACGACCAGCTCATGAACAGGGAGCATCGTGGTTATGAAGTTCAAGAAGACTCTCCTCGCGGCAACGGCGGCACTGACACTCGCCTCGACCGCCGCCTATGCCGATATCGTTATCGCGGTCGCCGGCCCCATGACCGGCCAGTACGCCGCCCTCGGTGAGCAGATGAAGCGGGGCGCCGATCAGGCTGTCGCCGACCTGAATGCCGCCGGCGGCATCATGGGCGAGAAGATCAAGCTGGAAGTGGGCGACGACGCCTGCGACCCGAAGCAGGCCGTGGCGGTCGCCAACCAGCTCGCCGGTGCCGGTGTGATCTTCGTGTCCGGCCACTACTGCTCCAGCTCTTCCATCCCGGCCAGCCAGGTCTACAGCGAAGAGGGCATCCTTCAGATCTCTCCCGCTTCGACCAACCCGAAGCTGACCGACGAGGCCAAGGGCAACAACGTCTTCCGCATCTGCGGCCGTGACGACCAGCAGGGGCTGGTCGCCGGCCAGTACATCGCCACGACCTACAAGGGCAAGAACGTCGCGGTCATCCACGACAAGACCGCCTACGGCAAGGGTCTGGCCGACGAGACGCAGAAGGCCATGAACGCCGCCGGCCTCAAGGAAAAGCTGTACGAGGCGTATACCCCCGGCGAGCGCGACTACTCGGCCCTGGTCAGCAAGCTGAAGCAGTCCAGCATCGACGTGCTCTACATCGGCGGCTACCACACCGAAGCCGGCCTGATCGCGCGCCAGTTGAAGGATCAGGGCATGAATGTCCAGATCATCTCGGGCGACGCGCTGGTGACCGAGGAATACTGGACGATCACCGGCCCCGCCGGTCAGGGCACCCTGATGACGTTCGGTCCGGAAGCCCGCAACAAGCCGGGTGCGAAGGCCGTCGTCGACAAGTTCCGCGCCCAGGGCTTCGAGCCGGAAGGCTACACCCTCTACACCTACGCCACCCTCCAGGTCTTCAAGCAGGCCGTGGAAAAGGCCGGTTCGAAGGACCTGGACAAGGTGACGGCGGCGATGCGCAGCACGGAATTCGACACCGTGATGGGCAAGATCGCTTTCGACCAGAAGGGCGACGTGACGACCCCGGCTTACGTCTTCTACAAGTGGAACAACGGCAAGTACGCCGAAGTCACCGCCGAACTAAGCGACGGGTGGCATTCGATGCCGGCTCGGCATCGGCGAAGGCCGATCTATGAAATGCCCCAAAGCAAAAGGCCCGGCGCACAGCGCCGGGCCTTTTGTCTTCCGCAACGACGCATACCGCCCTAATGCGCCGCGAACTTCGCCGTATCCGTGGCATCCGCCTGTGTCTGCGCCATCCCCGTCGGCGCCGCCGCCGCCGCACCCGTGTGCTCCTCGCAAAGCCGCATGACCTCGCGCCAGAACGCGGCGGCGCGCAGATTGTTGGCGGCAATAAGCTCGACCAGCTTCACCTTGGCCAAGCGCACGGCGTCATCGCCCAGTTCTTCCACCAGGCGGGTCGCCACCATGACGATATCAAGATCGGTTTTCATGCTCTCCTAACATTCCGGAACAGGCATCTGTTCCTCTGGCGGTGCAGCATCTTCCGGCATACGACATTAGGTATGAAGCCGGCCCTGTTGCCATTCAGTCACGCCTTTCGCATGCTCGCGACAGGCATGACGGAAACACTCGCAAGGGTACCGCCGATTGTTTCATCATGATGCGATGCCGGCTTGGTAGAAAATGGTTTTAGGTTCTGGAGAACGCCAATGCGGCGAAAAAAGCGTGAGATACTGGAAGGACAACGTTACCGGAAGCTCGGTCCCGGTGGCAGTGTATGGGAAATCGTAGCGATTCGGAAGGATGTGATGGGCGCCACGCACGCCCAGATGAAGCGGGCCGACGACCCTAAGACATTGAAGACATTGGCTGTAGCGGCCCTGCTCGACCCCGCCCAGTTTGAACCGATCGGCGAGGATGTCTGAGCGGAAGTTGCAAAGATAGGAAGCTTACCTCAAAGACATGGAATCCGACCAACTCGTATTCGGTCAAGTGAACGCGCCCGCAAGGGCGCGTCCTTTGATTATTGCGTCTTTGCGGATGCCGCCGCCAGTTCCGTCGGATCGCTCGGACTGGATGGTCGCCAATACATCGCGCAGCCGCACAAGTCCATTCCCTAGGATGTGAATTCGATCCTCTGGCCACACCGGCATGCCCGAAGCGCCGGCGTCTTCTTCGCCGGAGGCGACCCAGACATCCAGATGCGGGTGCCGGTCCAGCACTTCGGCCACCATCGACAACCCTGTGGCGTCCAGCGCCGAGACCCTGGAAAGATCCAGCGCCTGAACCGGCTTCGTGTCGCTTTCCAGCGCCTCGTCGATCTGCGGCCGGATGCGCGGACTGGTCAGGAAGGTGACCTGGGTGCCGGGATCGGCGACTTGGACGCCGTTGCGCTCGAGGCACCGAGACGGTGCCATGCTTCAGCATCCGGCGGAGCACCAGCAGCAGGGTCAGGGCCAGACCGACCGGCACGGATACCGTCAGGTCCACCAGCACGGTCAGCGCCGCCGTCAGAAGCGTCAGCCGTCCCTCGGCCGATCCCATCAGATGGATTTTACGGATCTCGCCGACTTCGATCAGCCGCATCGCGGTCATGAACAGGACGGCGGCCAGCGCCGCCATGGGCAGACGGGCGACGACCGATGCCAGCGCCGCGACGAAGATGCCCAGGAAGATGGCATGCATCAGGGCCGCCGATTTGTTGTTGGCGCCGCTCATGACGTTGGTGCTGCCGCGTACGATCACGCCGGATACCGGCAGACCGCCCAGGAACGGCACGGCCGTATTGGCAAGGCCCAGGCCGAACAACTCGCGGTTCGGGTCGTGGCTGCTGTCGGTCAGCGAGTTCCAGCGCCTTGGCGGACAGCAGGGATTTCGACGGCGATCAGCAGACCCAGCGTCAGGGCGGACAGCAGGACCGCGTTGGTGTTGGTCAGGATGGTCTGGAGGAAATCGGCGGAAAACCCCAGGCCCTCGATCGAAACGTTATAGGCGGCTCCCACGGTCGCGACCGGAATGCCCTGCCATGCCATCAGCTCCGCGGTACCCAGGCCGACGCACAGCGCCACCAGCGGGGCGGGAACCCAGCGGTTGAACCGGGTTCGGCTCCAGCCCAGCGCTGCCACGAAGCTGAGCGCCACGATGGCGACTTCCTGGATGCGGATCGTGTGGATGTCGCGGATGGTATCGATCAGCTTGGCGATGGCGTCGTCGCCCTCGGCGGCGACGCCCAGCGCCACCGGGATCTGGCCGATCAGGATCAGCAGGCCGATGCCGGTGGTGAAGCCGACGATGATCGGATGGGGCATGAACTCCATCAGCCGGCCGAGCTTAAGCAGACCGATGGCGATCACGATGAAGCCGGCGCAGAAGGTGGCGGCCATCAGCACGGGCAGGCCGTGGCTGGCGATGATGCCGGCGATCACGGTGATGAAGGCTGCGGCCGGGCCGGAAACCTGGAACCGCGAACTGCCGAACACCGCCGCGATGGCGCCGCCCACGACGCCGGACACGACACCGGCCATCGGACTGGCGCCCGAGGCGATGGCGAAGGCGATGCAGAGCGGCAGCGCCACGACGGCGACGATCAGGCCGGCAAGGATGTTGTTCATGCCGAAAAAAGAGCCGGTCGGCGGATCGGGAACTGGTCGCAGCTTTGGCTGGTCAAAAGGGAAGCTCCTCGTGCTGAATTGGCGGGGAAGTTCGGAGCTAGGCCTTACCAGGCCAGGGACGACAGTGAACTCAGCGTGCGGCTGAGGAGTGTTGGGCGCCTCCGCCTTCACTGGATGGAAGGCAAGCTGGTCGCGGTCATATTGTTCGACGACGCCGGTATCGATGCTGTAGTGCCATCCCAGAAGCGTCAGCCGGCCGTCGGCGGCGCGCTCCGCCACCTCCGGGTAGGTCATCAGGTTGCGAAGCTGGTGGACGACCATCGCCCGTTCCAGCGCGCTTTCGAGCTGGCTCCTGATATCGTCGATCTTCCAGGGCGGCATTCAGGTCCAGGTCTACCGCCTTCAACCGACGACAGCACCAGTTCCCTGACGTCGCGGCCCTGCTCGATCCAGTTCTTCGTCTGCCCGAGCGCATCCGGCGCCTTGCCGGACAGCAGTGCCGCGCAGGCGCCGCAATGGGAGTGGCCGCACACGATGATCCGGCTGACGTTCAGCACATGCAGCGAGTATTCCAGCGCCGAACCGGTGGCATCGCAGTTGCTGCCATAGGCCGGAACCATGTTGCCGACATTGCGAAGCTCGAACAGATCGCCCGGCATCGAGGACGTGATGACATGCGGCAGCACGCGGCTGTCGGCGCAGGCGATGAACAGCGTATCCGGCCGTTGGCCATGACGCGCTAGCGTCCGGTACGTCTGGCGGTGGCGACGATAGCAGCCCCGCTGAAAACGTGAAACGCCGGTGGTCAGGTCGGAATTCATGGCTTCTCCGCACTTTCATGTCTCGGTGCGCACAAATGATCGTTCAGTCCAAAAGAACCGACCCATAATCATGCGCAAAGTTGAGGAATTATCTTAATGAAACTGCCAGTTTTTAGTCTTGGTACGTACAATTTAGAAATAAATAAATATCTATTTAGTGGACTTGATGTGCGATTTATAATACAAGCTACTGAAAATAGCATCGCGTCACTATTTTCCGCCGTTTTGTGAGTATGATGGCGCGATAGCATAAAAATTCGAATTTGATCCTGGATGCATTGATGTCCACCGGCACTATGTTGGTCGGTTGGCTTCGATGTTGCTTCTGAGCCTGCTGTTGATGGAGCATTTCATTTTGATGTTGCAACGCAATATGTCAACGGGTGAGTTGTGAAAAAAGTGTGACGTAGTATTTGGTGGTATTTTTCTCAATCGCCTTTATGAAATCGGTGTTCGTCTTCGATAGCAGATAATACGACAGGTTGAGATGCCGACTTCGTTACAGGCAAAACCTGGATCGCACATGATTAGCCAGCAATAGGATTGAAATCCAAGACAATCCCGTGCTATGGTTATGGCGCAAAGCGCCTCCGCCCAAGCCCGAGTTCAACTGTTCACCTCGGCTTCGCCATAGCCCGCCCGACCATGACAAATACATGACATTCACGTACATTTCGGGTGTTTTTCATGGTCGAGGCCGCGACAGGCGGGTGACCGCTTGCCTTAAATTTCCAGCACAAAAATGGGAGGAAACATGAGAGAAAATAATCTGCGTACCCTGTGGCGTGACGGGGGCAGCGCTTTGAACGGCTGGCTTTCCATCCCCGACAGCTTTTCCGCCGAAACCATGGCGCACCAGGGATGGGACACGCTGACGGTCGATATGCAGCACGGCGTCACCGACTATGCCTCGGCCGTCGCGATGCTGACCGCCATCTCCACCACGCCGGTTGTCCCGATCGTCCGGGTGCCATGGCTGGAACCGGGCGTCATCATGAAGGTGCTGGATGCCGGCGCTCAGGGAGTGATCTGCCCGATGATCAACGACCGGGCGGAGGCGGAGCGTCTGGTCGGCGCCTGCCGGTATCCGCCGCAGGGCTACCGCAGCTTCGGGCCGAACCGCGCCCTGCTGCATTACGGGGCCGATTATCCGGAGCGCGCCAACGACAGCGTGATCGTCATCGCCATGATCGAAACGGCGCAGGCGCTCGACAATCTCGACGACATACTCGGCACGCCGGGACTGGATGCGGTCTATATCGGGCCGGCGGACCTTTGCTACTCGATGACCGGCAAGTTCGGCTTCGACCATACCGAGCCTCCGCTGTACGACGCGATCACCCGCATCATGGAGCGTGCCAAGGCTCACGATGTGATTCCCGGCATCCATTGCGGTGCCGCGTCCTATGCCAAGCGGATGATCGACCTGGGCTTCCAGTTCGTCACCGGCGGTTCCGACTTCCATCTGATGGCGGCCGGCGCCAGGGCGGCGGTGCTGGAGGCGAAAGGGCAGGGAGCGAGGCTCGGCGATCAGACGGCTCCAGTCCAAGCCGGTCGGTCTCTATTGACGCGGTAAACAAAAAGGCGCTGCCGGCCATCATGGCCGGCAGCGCCCTCCTCGATCGGTGAAGCGGTTAGCGCCTTACCGGTTGTCGGTCTTCTCCTCGGCGCGATTCTTGATCTGCTCCGGAGTGAGGCCCTGCTTCTCGGCTTCGCTCTGACCGGCGTCGCGCGCCGCTTCCACACCGGCCTCGGCGGCGGTGCGGGCGACGGTGGCGGCGCGGTCGATCGCTTCGCTGCCGTATTCACGGGCGCGGTTGTAAAACTCGTCGCTGTAGTCGCCCAGCAACTCGTTCTCATACCGGCTCGACGGGATGCTGGCGCCCAGCACGGCGCCTACCGCCACACCCATGATGCCGGCGAGCAGCGGATGCTCATCGACCATGCCGACGACGCTGCTGTAGCCCTGGCGGGCGCGGCGCGAAGCCTGATCGCCATAATCGCGGGCGCGGTCGCGATAGCTGGTCTGGCTGCCGGAATAGCCGGAGAAATCCTGGCGCTGGCCGCCGGACTGGCTCTGCACGCGGTCACGCACGGACTGGGTGGCGTTGCTGGCGCGGTCGCGCCATTCGCTGGCGCGGTTGCCGGCCTCATCGACCCACTCGGACGTCCGGTTCGACACCTGATCGCGCAGTTCCGACGCACGGTTGACCGCCTGATCGCGGAACTCTTCCGCCCGGTGCAGGGCCTGGCCGCCGTACTGGCGGGCGCGGCGGCTGGCGTCGCGCAGGCGGGCATCGACGCCGGGATGGCTGGTGTTGCTCCAGACCAGCCAGCCGACACCCAGCCCGATCAGGGCGAGCGGCACGGGATTGCTCAGTACCGAGCGGTCTTCGTCCGTGCGCGTCATAGCTGCGATAGGAGTCCGTATGTTCATAATAGTTTCTGCCATTTGCTTCCGCCTGATGAGTTATGGGCCGCAATGCGCGCCGGCCGGCGGGAGCGCCAGCCGGCGCCACCGCGCCGCTATTGTTGAAAACGTGCTTGTGCTGGTTTTGCTCAGTGTGCTCGGCTTCACCGGTACGCTTCGCTCAGCGCCCCAACTGTTCCTTGGCCCAGCTGCTTGTCGTCCTGAAGGGTCGCGATGGTGCGGGTGGGCTGAAGGTTGCGCGCCGACAGCTTGCTCTTGCCCATCGAAACCAGGATGATGCCGATCAGCGTGACCGCTCCGCCCACGATCAGGGCGGCCAGCCAGGGTTCCATCATGGTCGCCAGATAGTAGGTCAGCGCCAGAAGAAGGAAGATGAGGCCGGCGAAGGCCACCATTCCCCCGGCCGCCAGCGAGACGGCGCCGGTAGTGGCCTGCGAGACCTTCTCCGACACCTCCGCCTTGGCCAGTTCGACCTCTTTCCGCACCAGGGTCGTGGTTTCCTGGGCCAGTTCGGTCAGCAACCCCGTCAGCGGCCGGTCGGCACCGCCGCGATGGGTTTCGTCGAACCCCCGGAGGTTATCGTCCGGCCTGCCGGTCATGGGTTGGTACCCCGCGGCGGGGTGGAGCCCAGACCCTTGTCGTCAGGCTTCACGGTGGAAGCGGTGGTGCCGCCGGTCGGGATGGCCGACATGCCGCCGACGGTGGAGCCAAGGCTGGTGCTGGACTTCTCGGCCTTTTCGGAAGTGCCGACGACGCCGGTGTTCCGCTCCAGGGCGCTGGCGCCGGCGCCGGTGGCGCTCGTGGCGGTTCCGCTGGTGGAACTCGCGAGCGCCGCGCTGCCGCCCGTGGTGCTTCCGCTGGCGGCCCCGGTGCCCGAAACGCCGCTCGTGCCGGCTGGGCCGGTGGAGGAGGTGCTGCCGGTGTAGCCGCGGTTGCCGCTGCCATAGCTCGTGCCGCGATCGCCGCCCTGCTGCGAATAGCGGTTCTGACCGCCATAGCTGCCATAGCCGCGCTCACCGTAGCTGCCTGCCGCTGCCATAGCTGCCGGTGTTGCCGCCGCCATAGCTCAGGTTGCTGCGGCGCTGGGAAGCGCGGCTGCCGGAAGTCCGCAGGAAGCGGGCGATCAGGAAGCCCGTCGCGACGGCGGTGCCCAGGAACACTTCGGGCTGACGGCGGGCGAACTGCTCGGCCTGACCGACCAGATCGTCAAGGTTGCGGTTGCGCAGGCTGTCGGCGAACTGCTCGATCCGCTGAGCCGCCGTGTCGGTATAGCGCGCGACGACGTCCTCGTTCTGCTCGTTGAGCTTGTCGGCGGCCTGATGCAGGGCCTCGGCGACGCTGCCGATGCTGTCGGCGACGCGATGCTGCTGGTGTTCGAACGCGGTGCGGGCACGGGTGCGGGCGGCGCCTATCAGGCGGTTGCCTTCGGCTTCCGCTTGCTGCTTCGCCTGATCGACGGTGCTGGAAATGGTGTCGCGGGTCGAACCCGTGCTGGAACTGCCCAAAGTTGAACTCCCTGTGGTTGAACTTCCCGTCGGAGAGCTTCCCATGGGAGTGCTGGTCGAGCCGGTGCGGGAGGCGCCCAACCCGGACCCGGTGGAGTTGCCCACGGTGCCGGTAGTGTCGCGCGTAGCCATGTTCAGGACCTCCTCATGACGCTGTTCTTTGTTGCGTTCATTCACGCATTCAAACGAAATGTCCTCAAAGCAACAGCGGCCGGTGGGTTGAGTTCCAAAGAGGGGTCAAACACTTATGGCGCAAAGCCCGCTTCGGCTACCACCCGGTACCGCATCCAGTACCCGGTCGCTGCAAGGCAGCTATTACATGGCGGCTATTGTCTCAAAAGAGGTATAACTGCGCCGAATGCGTAAGCCTTTGGCGTTTCACTGGTCTTGACCTTCGTTGTCACTATCGACAGTATAGGCCGCATCGGGGAACCGGTTCAGCGATATGGTCACGGCCATATCGCTGGATCCGCTAACCTGATAAGCCCGGCTAAGCCTCAGTGCCTGACCGGGAACGCGGCTGGAGTTCATGCTGGCGAAGCTATCGTCGCTCAGAGCGGCGAATAAGAAGCATGCTTTTGCCCATCCGGCCAAGGATGCGGCGGGACCGGTTAGATCCGGCCCCGCCGCTTGAAACATGTCGTGCAGCCGCTACCGCGCTTGCCGTTTTTCCCCAGCGCAATGGTGGTAGGGGTGCCGTAATGGAAAAATTCTTAAGCTTCTGTTCACCAGTTTGCCCTTCATTGGTCATACGATGTATACAGCATGGATGGCGTGTCTGACGCCGGACAAGGCGCTGTATAACTTTGGGCGACAAAATGAACATCGGCACAACCTGTATTTCGGCAAAAGGATTTGTCGTGCTGGTGTGCGGCATGCCTTGCTCATTACGGGCGGGCGGTCACGCCCGCGGAGGCATTCGTTGCGCGACATGACTTTTGTTGCCTTGACAGCGGCGGTTCTATTGGCCGGGTGTATTGATCCAGGCAATCCGGCGCCTGTTCAGGTCGCCTTGGCTGAACCGCCGCCGTCAGTGCCGAAGTTGCCCAGGCTCCCCTGCCGAAGGCCAAGCCGAAGCCGCCCGCTCCGGCGGCGACGGCTTCCGCCGCCGTCGGCCGCGGGGAAGAAGCCGGCCGCACCGCCCTGCTCCCAACTCCTCCGCCTCGCCCGCCAGCGAAGCACCGGCGGAGGAGACGGAGCAGGGGGCCGGGCCGAAGACCGGGTCGGTCGTGATGGTGCCGCCTTCCGCCCCCCTGCCCGAACCGTTGCCCGCACCCGCCGAAGCGCTGCCGCCGGCCCTGCCGCCATCGCTTCCGCTGGCGTCGCCGCCGCATGCGGTGCCCGAGCATCCCAGGCCCCAAGGCCCTTGTCGGCCTGGATGAGCAGGCGACGGTCCGCCTGCTGGGCGAGCCGTCCTGGACCGAGGATGTTCCGCCCGCGAAATACTGGCAATACGCCACCCCATCCTGCGTCTTGCGGGTCTTCTTCTTCATGGAGATGACGACGCAGAACTTCCGTGCCCTTTCCTATGAACTGACGAGTAGCGACGATGCCCCCAATGTCCATGAACGGTGCTTCGCACAACTCCTCGCCCAGGCTTCAGGCCGTCAGACGGCCCATGGCAACCGCATCAACTAACCCGGTAACCGGCGCCGTGCCGTCCAAGGTCGCCTTGGTCGACGACGACGACCTGTTCCGGGAATCGTTGGGCATGAACCTGGCCGACGAGGGATACGAGGTGATCCCCTTCGACCGAGGCGCCCCGGCGCTGGACTACTTCCTGCGCGGCGGCAACGCCGACGTGGTCCTGCTGGACTGGCGAATGCCCAAGATGGATGGCATCGACGTGCTGCGCCAGCTTCGCGCCAGCGGCATCGAAGTGCCGGTGATCTTCCTCACCGTCCTGTCCGACCAGATCTACGAGGAAGCGGCCCTGGCGGGCGGCGCCGTGGACTTCGTCGAGAAGTCGCGCTCGCTGCCGATCCTGCTGAAGCGGATGCAGCTCATCCTGGGCGGCCGCAAGACCGGCCCGGACGAGGGGGGAGAGGCTCCCGGCGACTCCCCGGCGCCAGCCCGGCGCACGGCATCGGCCGCGCGGCAGCCGGCGGCGCCAACGCCAACCTGTTCAACCGGGGCGATCTGGAACTGCGGCTGGACGGCAGCCGGGCGTTCTGGCGCGGCACCCGCGTCGACCTGACCCTGACCGAGTTCAACATCGTCCGCCTGATGGCGACCCGGCCGGGCGAGGATATCTCGTACCGGGAGATCTACGATCTGGTCCACGGCAAGGGCTTCGTCGCCGGCTACGGTCCGGCCGGCTACCGCGCCAATGTCCGCGCCTTCATCAAGCGCATCCGCCAGAAGTTCCGCATGGTCGATGGCGAGTTCGACCTGATCGACAACTATCCGGGCTTCGGCTACCGCTGGAGCGACGATCCGGTAGGCGGCGACATGGACGGCGGCGACGACGATCTGCGTGCCGGGGGTCTGAGCTGATGAAGGCGGGGGAGGCCGGTTCCTGATGGCTAAGCCGCGGGCAAGGACCGGCGGTCGCTGGATTCTGCGCTCGCTCGCCAGCCGGCTGGTGCTGGTGTCCGTCGTCTTCATCGCCGTGCCGATCCTGATCTACCAGCAGTTCCGCGCGGCCGACGAGGACAAGCAGACGCTGCTGCTCCAGAGCGCCCAGCAGCAGGGCCAGTTGATCGCCCGTGCGCTGGAGCCGCTGCTCGCCAAGGCCGACGCCAGCCTGCTGCCACGCCTGGGCGAGGAGCTTGCCCGGTTCGCCGACGAGAATACGCGGCTCAAGCTGCTGCTGCGGCCCAAGAGCGTGCCCGGCGCGCAGGGCTTCTACTACGTCGGCGCCGCACCGCTCGCCCCCAACGCCAACCTCGATCTGGAACGCCAGCGCCTGCTGGAGCAGGGCATCCTGGCGCGCCTCGCCGACACCTGCAGCGGCAACCAGCCGCTGGCGATCCGCCTGCAGACGGCGACCGGCGCGCTGGAGGTCCTGACCTCGATCACCCCGATCAACAGCCCGTTCGGCTGCTGGGCGGTCGTGACATCCCACTCGACGCCGACATATCTCGGCTCCTCGATCGGCCAGCCCTATTGGCAGACGCCTGAAGTGCAGGCGGCGGCGCTGATCTACCTCGCGATGGCGGCGCTGGTGCTGCTGCTGTTCCTGGGCGTCTGGAGCAACCTGCGGCGCTTCGGCTCGCTCGCCCGCCAGATCGGCAATCACGAAAGCGGACGCTCCTCCTTCGCCGACCAGAACACGGTGCCGGAGCTGCGCAGCGTCGCGGAGGACTTCGACCGGCTGGTCGATACGCTCCGAAGCTCCGCCGACAACCTCCGCCGCGCCGCGGAGGACAACGCCCACGCCTTCAAGACGCCGATCGCGGTGATCAGGCAGTCGCTCGAACCGCTGAAGCGGATCATTCCCGGCAGCGACGGCAGAGGCCCGCGCGCCATCGACATGATCGACCGGTCGCTCGACCGGCTGGACGGTCTGGTCTCCTTCGCCCGCCGGATGGACGAGGCCGCCGCCGACCTTCTGGAACCGCCGCGCCGGCGGGTGGACATGTCCGAGCTTCTGGAAGACATGCTGAGCGGCTACGCCAACCTTCTGGCCGAACGGCACCTGCACCTGCGGCTGCTGATCGCCCCGCATGTGGTCGTACGCGCCGGCGAGGACCTGCTGGAAACGGTGGTCGAGAACATCGTCGAGAACGCCATCAGCTTCTCGCCCGACCGACGGCAGCATTCAGGTCCGGCTCGCCCGTTCCGGCACCATGGCCGTCTTCACGGTCGAGGACGACGGCCCCGGCGTCGATCCGGCCAATATCGAGCGCATCTTCGAGCGCTATTTCTCACAGCGCGACAGTGTCGAATCATCGGACCATCGGACGCTGGACGCTACCGGGACCGACGGAGGGATGAGGACCGTGGTACCCTTCGACCAGCCGGTCCAGCCGGCCGGGACCGGCGATTCGCTGCATTTCGGCATCGGTCTGTGGATCGTACGCCGGAACGTCGAAGCGGTCGGCGGCAAGGTGACGGCGAGGAACCGGGAAAGCGGCGGACTGTTGATGCGTGTCGAGTTGCCGATCGCCCACTGATCGGGGCTGGCAGATCCGATGCCGGCATATCACATCTTTGACACATCGCTCATGCCACCGGCATGCCTATATCGTGAGGGGTAACGTATACCGAATGAGTGAACGAACATGTCTTTGTTCGAGGAAGATATGAACAAGGTTCCGAAGTCGCCGGTATACCAGTACTCCTTCACCCGTGGCGGTACCGGGCAGGGCGAACAGCAGGATATTCTCGCTACCGATGCGGAGGAATTCGCTCACTCGCTGGAACTGCTGCGCAACACCAGCCTGCACCTGTCGCTGTTCAAGATCATCCTGTCCGACCTGAAGCCGGAAGCCGGCGGCTAAGGTCATGCAGCATGCCTTCGGCAGCCGGGGCATGATCAGCGCCCTGGCTTCAGGCGGCTTCGCCGTGCTGCTGATCGGCACGGAGATCAAGGAGCAGTTGACCAATGCGATGATGGTGCAGTTGCTCCATGCCGCCCAGGCGGAACTGGACCTGCGTTCGCATCTGGAAATCGCCGCCATCCACCGCCCCGCTCCCGAAATCGGCGATCCGGAAGATATCCTCGCCCATCTCTCCGGAATGCCGACGGAGCGTCACCCCTTCGGCCGCGCCGCCTGAGGGCTGCGGTTCACCAGGGCCACTCCCGTTGCGGTGACGACCATGCCGGCCAGCGCCAGCACGCCCAGCCTCTCGTCGAACATCAGGTAGGCGATGACGGCGGTCGCCGGGGGAACCAGATAGAACAGGCTGGCCACCTGCGCCGCGGCACCCCGCCGTATCAGCACGTACAGCAGGAACACCGCTCCGACCGAAAGCACCAGCCCCAGCCATGCCAGGGCGAACAGGAACTCCCCGGTCCAGCGGACCTGCATGGTTTCCAGCGGCCACGCGAAAGCCAGAAGGCCGAGGCTGGTCGCGGCATACTGGATCGCCGTTCCGCTCCGCAGGTCCATGCCGCCGCAGAACCGCTTCTGGTAGAGCGTGCCGACCGTGATGCCGATCAGCGCCGCGACGCACAGGGCAACGCCGGTCAGGTACCCTGCCCGCAGCGACAGGTTCTCCCAAACGACCAGCAGCACGCCGCAGAGCCCCAGGGTCAGACCCAGCCATTGCCGTCGGCTTACCCGTTCCCCGAATACCCGTCCCGATGCGGCGGCAGTCAGCAGCGGCTGAAGCCCGACGATCAGCGCTGCAACGCCCGCCGGCAGCCCATGGGCGATCCCCGTGAAGACTCCTCCCAGATAGACGCCATGGACCAGCAGGCCCGCGACCGTGATGTGTCCCGCATCGGCCCAGCGCCGGGGCCAGGGTGCCCGCATCGCCACGGCCGCGACGGCCAGGATGCAGGCGACCAGCGACAGGCGGATCGTCAGGAAGGTCAGCGGCTCCGCGTAGGGCAGGCCGAACTTGGCGCCGATGAAGCCGGTGCTCCAGAGCAGGACGAAGACACCCGGCGTCAGCCGAAGCCAGTCCGGACCGCTGGCTGAAGTTGAGGGTCTCGAAGTAGAGGGTGCTTGTGCCATTCTGCAAATTTGCCCATTCCGCACCGGTTACAGTGGTGCGGTGCAAGGGCTAGCGTCGGAGCGGGCTTTTGGCAACGCCCCGATTGTACCCATACAGTAGTTCCTGATGGGAAACTTCAGGCGACGTTCCGTCCCTCGCGGATGATTCGCCAGAGCGGCAGGCGGATCGTGACGCGGGTGCCCGCATTCTCTTCGCTCTGCAGGACCATGGTGCCGCCATGCAGCCTGACCATCGAACGCGTCAGCGGCAGCCCCAGGCCTGTGCCTTGCGCCTCGCGCTGGAGTTTGCCTTCGACCTGACCGAACGGCTCCATCACACGTGCGAGATCCTTGCGGGCTATGCCGATCCCGGTGTCGTTGACGGCAATCGCCATGCGTCCGTCGGGCTCACGCTCGACCCGGAGTTCCACGGAACCGCCACGCGGTGTGAATTTGACCGCGTTCGAGAGAAGGTTCAGAACGATCTGTCTCAAGACCCGTTCATCCGCCCGGATGGGGGGCAGGTTCGGCGAAATGATGGTGTTCAGGTGCAACTGCTTATCATGCACCGGCTTCTGAACG
>CAWKET010000033.1:0-31940 GCA_963848585.1 uncultured Alphaproteobacteria bacterium
CCGCTGGAGCCGCCGACCGCGCCCAGCAGCCAGTTCTACGACGCCCGCGACTACCGCCGCCGGTTTCCCGACGGCCGGATCGGCTCCAACCCCGGCCTTGCCACGCCGGAGCATGGCAAGCGCCTGTACGATGCGGCGGTCGCCGCCCTCGCCGACAAATACACCGCCTTCGTCAACGAGGACTGACTGGCGATCGGCTAGAGCCCGCTCAGGCGGGCTTGCCGGAGTGCTGTTCGTGGTAGCGGCGCTCCATCGCGTCCCACAGGCTGACCTCAAGCTGGACGCCGTCCAGCTGGTTGATTTCCTGGATGCCGGTCGGCGACGTGACGTTGATCTCGGTCAGGTAGTCGCCGATCACGTCGATGCCGACGAAGACCAGCCCCTTTTCCCGCAAGGTCGGCCCGATCGCGGCGCAGATGTCGCGCTCGCGGCTGGTCAGCGTCGTCTTGCGGGCGCTGCCGCCGGCATGGAAATTGGCCCGCGCCTCGCCGCTGACGGGGATGCGGCTGACGGCTCCGCCCGCTTCGCCGTCGATCAGGATGATGCGCTTGTCGCCCTCGCGGATCTCCGGCAGGTATTTCTGGACGATCACCGGCTCGCGGTAGAGCTGGGTGAACATCTCCAGCAGCGAGCCCAGGTTCTCGTCGTCCGGCTTCAGGTGGAACACGCCGGCCCCGCCATTGCCGAACAGCGGCTTGACGATGATGTCCTTGTACTCGGCGCGGAAAGCCAGGACTTCCGCCTTGTCGCTGGTGATCAGCGTCGGCGGCATCAGGTCGGGGAAGTGGGTGACGAACAGCTTTTCCGGCGCGTTGCGGACATGGACCGGATCGTTGACCACCAGGGTGCTCGCCTGGATGTGCTCCAGCAGATGGGTCGCGGTGATATAGGCCATGTCGAAGGGCGGGTCCTGACGCATCAGGACGAGGTCCATGGTCGCCAGATCGATCGTCTGCTCACCGCCGAAGGTGAAGTGGTTGCCGTACTCGCGGCGGACTTCCAAGGGCCGTACGCGCGCGTACAGGCGGCCGTTCCGGAAGCTCAGGTGCTGGGGCAGGTAGTGAAACAGCGCATGTCCCCGGCGCTGGCCTTCCAGCGCCATCATGAAGGTGCTGTCGGCATCGATGTTGATGCTCTCGATGGGGTCCATCTGGATGGCGACGGCGAGGCTCATCGGGGTACACTCCGCGGCGGGTCAGCAGGGCTGAAGATGTTGAAGAAGGGTATGGCTCAGTTCAGGCGGGTCTTGAGCTGCTGGATCAGCAAAGCCGTCTGATGGCGCAGCAGGTCGTTGACGCCCAGGGTCATGAAGGTTTCCAGGGCGCCGACCGCCGCGTTCAGATTGCCGATATGGGCATTCAGCAGCCCGGCTTCACGCCACAGCATCGCTTCTTCGGGTGCGAACAGCAGCATGCCGTCCAGGATCTCGACCGCCTTGTCCACCCGGTCGGCCTTCATGAACCGTAGCTTCAGGTTGTTCTGAAGGCGCAGCAGGATATCGCGGTTGCCGACCGTGGCGTAGTATTCCGGCGTCAGTTCGGCATCGGCGCCCGCCGCCACCTTCAGCAGGTCGCGCAATTCCATCACGCTGCGGGACTGACCCTGGTTGAACGGGTCGAGGATGATCCGCTCGCCGGCATATTCCAGCCTGACCAGGAAATGGCCGGGAAAGTTCAGGCCGCTGATGCTCCAGCCCTGGGCGCGGGCGGTCTGGATGAACAGGATGCCGAGCGCCACCGGCAGGCCCTTCTTCCGGTCGATCACCTGCATCATGTTGGCGTTCTGGATATCGTCGTAGGTGAGCGTGTCGCCCTCGTAGCCGTGGCGTCCGACCAGCACGTCCTGCAGGGCCGTGACGCGGCCTTCCAGAGTGTCGGCATCGGGAGGGTTCAGCTCCGCCACTTCACGCGCCAGCAGCGAGAGATGGTCGCGGTAGCGGTCGAGCGACACGTCGGGATGGTCAAGTGCCGCCAGCGCCAGTGCCGCTTCAGCCAGATCGATGTCTTCGTCCGGCTGTGTTCCGATATGGCGCAGGAGGTCTTTGGCTTCCAGGCGGCTGATCACGGGTCTTGTTCTCGCTCCGTCCGAGGTCGGTTACCGATGATTAAGGCGGACATAGAGCATATTCGGACCGTGGTCGACAACCTTATGCCGCAATCCGGCTGCCGGATCGGCGATCCGGTTCAAAGGGAGCCTTCCCGCCATGCATCCACCAGATGGCGCGGCCAGCGGCCGGGCGTCACCAGCATCATGTCGAAGCGGACGGGCAGGCCGGTCAGGGCAGGATGCCGGGCGACGAAGGTCGCGGCGGCGTGCTCCAGCCGCTGGCGCTGGCGGGGCGACAGGGCGGAGCCCGCCGCATCCAGCGTGCGCCGCGCCTTGACCTCGACGATGGCGACGGTCCCGCCCCGCTTTGCTACGATGTCGATCTCCCCCTGCTGGCAACGCCAGCCGCGCGCCAGGATACGGTAGCCCTTCAGCCGCAGCGCCAGCCTGCACAGCGCTTCCGACCAGCGCCCGCGCCGCCACGCGGCGAGCCGCCTCGGGATCGGCGTTGCTTCAGCCGCCATCATCCTCACCCTCGGGTGGCGGCGCATCGGCGGCGGCCCGCCCCAGTTCGAGCGCTCGGGCATAGACCTGACGGCGCGGCCAGCCGGTTTCGGCCGCCACCTCCGACGCCGCGTCGCGGACACTCATGCGCTCCATCGCCGCCGCCAGGGCACGGTCCACGGTGGCCTCATCGGCGGCGCCGGAGCCTTCCTCCGGCGGGCCGACCACGACGACGATCTCGCCCTTGGGCGGGCCATGTTCGGTGTAGTGGGCGGCGAGGGTGGCCAGATCGCCCCGGCGGACCTCCTCGAAATACTTGGTCAGCTCGCGCGCGACGGCGGCCTCGCGGTTGCCGAGGACCGCATGCAGGTCGGTCAGCATCGCCGCCAGCCGCTCCTTCGACTCGAAGAAGATCAGCGTGGCCCGCAAGCCCGCCAGCTCGTGAGCGGCCGAGCGCCGCGCCGCCGATTTGGGCGGCAGGAAGCCCGCGAACAGGAACCGGTCGCTCGGCAGTCCGGAAAGCACCAGCGCCGTCACCGGCGCGCAGGCGCCGGGCAGGGTGGTGACCGGCAGACCGGCTGCGACGCATTCCCGCACCAGCTTGTAGCCGGGATCGGAGATCAGCGGCGTGCCGGCATCGGAAACCAGGGCTATGGTTTCGCCGGCGCCCAGCCGCTCCAGTAGAATGGGCCGCATTTTCGCGGCATTGTGTTCATGGTATGAGATCATCGGCGTGCCGATGCCGTGCGCTGACAGCAGCTTGCGGGTGACGCGGGTGTCCTCGCAGGCGATGGCGTCGGCGCTTCGCAACACGGTCAAGGCCCGCAACGTTATATCGGCGGCATTTCCGATGGGAGTGGCGACAAGGTAAAGGCCGGGGTCCGGTTTACTTGAGAGCCCGGCTTGGGTACCTTCCTCGCTCTCGCCTGCCCGTATCGAATTGGAGTTTGTCGGTGACACGTTTGGCGACTTTCCCGGATGTTCTGAAGCCGGTTCGGCTGGCGGTCGGCCTGCTGGCGCTGGCCGCCTGTGCGCCCACCGTAAGACCTGAACCGCCGCAGGCGCAAGCTCCGGCACCAGCCCCCATCATTTCCGAGCAGCTTGAGCCTCTCGCTCCCGTCGACCGGACGGTCAAGGTGGCGCTGCTGGTGCCGCTGACCGGCAATGCCGCGGAACTCGGGCAGGGCATGCTGGAAGCGGCCCAGCTCGCCATGTTCGACCTTGGCGACGACCATTTCCAGCTTATCCCGCGCGATACCAAGGGGACGCCGGGCGGCGCCACCGAGGCGGCGCGCGCCGCCATCGCCGAGGGCGCCCAGCTTATCCTGGGGCCGCTGTACTCGTCGTCGGTCGGGGCGGTCCGGCCGGCGGTGCAGGGCGCCCGGATCAGCATGATCTCGTTCTCCAACGACCAGAGCCAGGCCGGCAGCGGCGTCTGGACGATCGGCTTCTCGCCCGACGATCAGGTCCGCCGGGTGGTGTCCTACGCCAAATCGCAGGGCGTCAACCGGATCGGCGCCATGGTGCCCCGCAACGCCTATGGCGAAGTGGTCAGCAATGCGCTGAATGCCGCCGCCCAGAAGGCGGGCGCCCGCGTCGTCCGGACGGAGCGCTACGACGCGGCGAGCACCGACTTCTCACCCGTGGTGCAGGCGCTGGCATCCGGCGGGCCGGGCAGCCTGGACGCCGTCATGATCACCGAAGGCGGGCCGAAGCTGCGCAGTGCCGCGTCACTGCTGCCGGCCTTCCAGATCGATCCGGCGCAGGTCCGGCTGCTCGGCACGGCAAGCATGGACGATCCCACGCTGGGGACCGAACCGGCCCTGGTCGGCGGCTGGTACGCCGCCCCCGATCCTGCGGCCCGCCGCGAGTTCGAGCAGCGGTTCGAGTCGGTCTACGGCCACCGCCCGCCGCGTCTCGCGACGCTGGCCTATGACGCGGCCGCCCTTGCCGCCGTGCTGGCCCGCAACGGCGGCCCCGCCCCGTTCGACCCGCTGGCCCTGACCAACCCCAACGGCTTCGCCGGCGTGGACGGCATCTTCCGCCTGCGGCCCGACGGTCTGGTGGAGCGCGGCCTGTCCGTGATGGAAATCACGGCCAGCGGCAACCGCGTGATCGATCCGGCTCCGAGCAGCTTCCAGGCTTTGGGGTTCTAAGCATGCTCGGAATCGATGATGACTTCGTGGGTCGGCCTTCGCCTCTTGAGAGCGAACGCCGACCTACGGCTGGAGCTCAGGCCGGCAGCAACTGCGCCAGCAACCCGTTGAGCCGCTGCCGGCCCGCCGCTGTGGCGCGCAGGCGCGTCGGCGTCAGTTCGACGAAGCCGCCTTCCAGCATCCGGCGGAGGCCTGCGGGGTCGAGGGCCTGATCGGCGCTCAACCCGGTTTCCTGATGGAGATGCGCCAGCGAGACGCCTTCCGCGCAGCCGCAGCCCCATCATCAGCAACTCGACCAGACGCTCCGAAGGAGCCACTTCCTCGGAGGCGTGGCCGCCGTGGCCGTTCCGGGCGACCAGATCGAGCCACGCTTCCGGCGCGCGGTGGGCGCGGGTCGCGTATTTGGTGCCGTCCAGCGTGAGCCGGCCATGGGCGCCGGGGCCGATGCCGACATAGTCGCCGTAGCGCCAGTACGTCAGGTTATGGCGCGACTCCTCGCCCGGACGGGCGTGGTTGGAGATCTCGTAGGCCGGCAGGCCGGCGCCTTCCAGCAACGCCTGGGTGGCCTCGTAGAGGTCGCCGGCCAACTCGTCGTCCGGGAATGGCGAAGGCGCCCCTGCTGTGCAGGGTGTGGAACTGCGTGCCTTCCTCGATCGTAAGCTGATAGACCGAGAGGTGCCCGACGGCGTGGTCCAGCGCGCGGCGCAACTCGGCTTCCCAGTCCGCGACCGACTGGCCGGGGCGGGCATAGATCAGGTCGAACGAGAAGCGGTCGAAATGCCGGGCCGCCAGCCCGATGGCGCCCAGCGCTTCCGACGCGCTGTGGGCGCGGCCCAGGAACTTCAGCGAGGCGTCGTCCAGCGCCTGGATGCCGAGCGACACCCGGTTGACCCCGGCGGCGCGGAACCCGGCGAAGCGGCCGGCTTCGACCGAGGTCGGGTTGGCTTCCAGCGTGATTTCCAGCCCCGGAGTCAGCGTCCAGTGCCGGCCGATCCGCTCGATCACGGCGGCGACCGTCGCCGGCTCCATCAGGGAGGGCGTGCCGCCGCCGAAGAAGATCGACGTGACGGTACGCCCCGGCGTCAGGGCCGCGTAATGGTCCAGTTCCGCCAGCAGCGCTTCGCGCCAGCGGGCATGATCGACGCCGGCGCGGACATGGCTGTTGAAGTCGCAGTACGGGCATTTGGCCAGACAGAAAGGCCAATGAACATAGATCCCGAACCCCGGACCCTGATCTCCAGAACCCTGGTCAACAGATGCCATCAGGCGAAACACCGCTCCACAAGCTGTCGGAACGCGTCGGCGCGGTGGCTGATCCGGTGCTTCTCAGCAGGGTCCATCTCGCCGAAGGTGATGTCGTAGCCATCGGGAACGAACATCGGGTCATAGCCGAACCCGTTGCCGCCCCGCGACCGGCCAAGCCAGCTTACCATAAACCCGGCCCTCGACCGACTCGCAGTGGCCGTCCGGCCACGCCAGCGTCAGCGCGCTGACGAAATAAGCCGTCCGGTCGCCGTCGCCCAGCTCCCGGTTCACCCGCTCCATGGCGGCGGAGAAGTCCTTGTCCGGCGCCGGCCCAGCGCGCCGAATAGATCCCCGGCTGCCCGCCGATCCCCGGCACCACCAGACCGCTGTCGTCGGACAGCGCGATCAGCCCGCAGGCCGTCGCGGCGGCGCGGGCCTTCAGTTCGGCATTGGCGATGAAGGTGTCGCCGGTTTCCTCCGGCTCGGGCAGGTCAAGCTCCGCCGCCGAGCGGAAAGTTGCCACATAGGGGCCGAGCAAGGCCGCGATCTCGCGAACCTTGCCCTTGTTGTGGCTGGCGACCACCAGCGTGTCGCCGTCGAACTTTCTGGTCATCGAACACTCCCGCAGCCCAATTCGCGTCAAAGACCCAGCGCCGCCTTCTGCAAGCGCGGTCAGTTCGGCGATGCCCTTCTGCGCCAGCGCCAGCAGTTCCAGGAACTGCTCCTGGCTGAAAGGCTTCTCTTCCGCCGTGCCCTGGACTTCGACGATGCCGCCGCTGCCGGTCAGCACGAAATTGGTGTCGGCCTGGGCGGTCGAATCCTCGGCATAGTCCAGGTCGAGCACCGCCGCACCCTGGTAGATGCCGGCGGAAATCCCGGCTACCGAGTCGGTCAGCGGCACGGCCTTCAGCTTGCCGATCTTGACGAGGTGCTGGAACGCCAGATGGAGCGCCACATAGCTGCCGGTGATGGCCGCCGTGCGGGTGCCGCCATCGGCCTGGATCACGTCGCAGTCCACCTTGATCTGCAACTCGCCCATGCCCTGCCGGTGGGTGACCGCGCGCAGCGAGCGGCCGATAAGCCGTTGAATCTCCTGCGTACGGCCGGACTGCTTGCCCTTGGCGGCCTCGCGGTCGGTGCGGGTATTGGTCGAGCGCGGCAGCATGCCGTACTCGGCCGTGACCCAGCCCAGGCCGGTGTGGCGCAGGAAAGGGGGGACCCGATCGTCCACGCTGGCGGTGCAAAGCACATGGGTATCGCCGAAACGGACAAGGCACGAGCCCTCGGCATGTTTCGAGAAGCCGGGTTCCAGGCTGATCTGACGCAGCGCGTCGGGTTGGCGGCCGGAGGGGCGCATGGTGCTGAAATCCGTCAATGGGTTGAACGCGGTGGGCCAAGCTAGCGGGTCGGAACCCGTCAGTCCAGCCCGCACACCGCCGTAGTGTGCCCCGTCGCGCCGTTGATTCGGCGGAATGCCTTGACTACATTGAGAGTTCGGCCACATGGGCCGGCAGCAACCGGCTGGGGGGCCGCCACATCGTGCCGTCTGCTTTGTCGAAGCACAGATGATCAGCGAACTGAACCAGCGCTCGCGTGACATTTTCCGCACCATCGTCGACGCCTACGTGGAAACGGGCGAGCCGATCGGCTCGCGCACCATTTCCCGCCGGCTTGGAATCTCACTGTCGCCAGCCACCATCCGCAACGTGATGGCGGATCTGGAAGACTTAGGCCTGCTCTATTCCCCGCACACCTCCGCCGGCCGTCTGCCGACCGAGGCCGGCCTGCGGCTGTTCGTCCATGGCCTGCTGGAGGTCGGCGCCCTGTCGGAACAGGAGCGCGAGAACATCAACGTCAAGTGTGCGACATCGAACCGCAGCCTGCCCGAAGTGCTGGCCGAAGCCTCCTCCATGCTGTCCGGCCTGTCGAGCTGCGCCGGGCTGGTGCTGGCGCCCAAGACCGACCGGACGCTGAAGCATATCGAGTTCGTCAACCTAGGCCCCGGCCGCGCGCTGGTGGTTCTGGTGACGGAGGACGGGCTGGTCGAGAACCGGGTGCTCGAAGTGCCGCTGGGCATGCCGGCTTCCACCCTTCAGACCGCGTCCAATTTCCTGAACGCCAAGCTGATCGGCCGCACCCTGGACGAGGCGCGGAACGCCGTCACCCTGGAGATGGACGAGCAGAAGACCCAGCTCGACGAGCTGTCGTCGCGGGTGGTCGAAGCCGGGCTGGCGACCTGGGCCGGCAGCGGCTCGACCGGGCACCTGATCGTGCGGGGTCAGGCCAAACTGCTTGACGATGTGACCGCGCTTTCCGATCTGGAGCGTATCCGCGCCCTGTTCGAAGCGCTGGAAACCAAGGAAGCGACGCTCCGCCTGCTGGACGCCGCCAACAAGGCCGAAGGCGTGCAGATCTTCATCGGCGCGGAGAACACGCTGTTCAGCCATGCCGGCTGTTCGCTGATCATCGCGCCGTATCAGAACAGCCGCGAGCAGATCGTGGGTGCCATCGGGGTAATCGGTCCGACACGGATCAATTACGCTCGCATCATTCCCATGGTGGATTATACCGCCAAGGTGATCGGACGCCTGCTCGGCTGACTCCGACCATCCTTTTCATTCATCAGACCTGATCTACGGACCGAGTGCTTGCCATGAACGAACCTCACAAGAAGCCCATCGAGGCCGAAACCGATACGGCGCCCGCTCAAGGCGCCGCTCCGGACGGAAAGGGCCACACCGCCGCCGATGCCCCCGATCAGGCGGCGCCCGCCGCCGAGACGGCGGCTGAGCAGGGCGCCGAAGGTTCGGCTGGCGAGAAGATCGCGGCGCTGGAAGCCGAAGTCGCCAGCCTGAAGGACCAGCTTCTCCGCACCCTGGCCGAGACCGAGAACATCCGCCGCCGCGCCCAGCGCGAGCGGGAGGACACCGCGAAGTACGCCGTCAGCAGCTTCGCCAAGGATCTGGTGTCGGTCGCCGACAACCTGCGCCGCGCGGTCGAAGCCGTTCCGCCCGAGCAGCGCGAGCAGGACGAGGCGCTGAAGAACCTGCTGGTCGGCATCGAAGCGACGGAACGCCAGCTCCTCGCCGCGTTCGACCGGGGCGGCATCAAGAAGATGGAAGCGCTGGGCGAGCCGTTCGACCCGAACTTCCATCAGGTCGTGTTCGAGGTCGAGAACACCGGCAAGCCGGGCGGCACCATCGTCCAGGTCCTCCAGGACGGCTACACGATCCACGGCCGCCTGCTGCGCGAAGCCATGGTCGGTGCGGCCAAGCGCGGCGCCGATGAAGCGCCGGCGGCCAGCCGGGTCGATACCTCCGCCTGATCGCGGCGTCAGTAGCGGGCTTGGAAAACCGGCGGCGGGGTACCCTGCCGCCGGAACTGTTTCTGAGCGGTCGGTGAGCGTCGCACCGAGCAGATCCGGTAAGTCGGGCTGATCGTGGCGGACCCCGTTTCCGGCAGGCCTGCGTCGATGCGCATCAGACGCTCCGCCCACGGTGTGTACGAGCGGGCGGCGCCATCGCGATAGCCGGCGTACGAGCCGGGCCTCATTGAGCCCACATCGACGTCGACCAGTCGGAATTTGCCGGATCAGTATGTGCCTGCCACTGGAAATCACCGCACGAACTGATCCACGAAATCGCCGCCCAGCCCGTTCTCCGCATAGTGCCGGCGGCACATGTCGATCTTGGTGAAGACGTCCTCGTAGCCGGTCTGCTTGCCCCAGGGATCGACGTAGATCATGCAGCCGGTGATGTGGAACAGGGTGATCATCTCCGGCACGTCGTCGGGCACCACCAGCGTGTGGGTCTCGCCCGGCGGCTCGAAGACGTAGCCGCCCTCGTTGGCGGCCCAGTCATGCTCCAGATAGTGCCAGCGGCCGCGCAGCACGAAGCCGTGGACCGGGGCGGGGTGGCGGTGGCGGCTCAGCACGCCGGACTTCCGCACCCGCAGCAGGTTGATCCAGTAGCCCTGGCCGGTGTGCAGGCACAGCGGGCGGAACCAGACGTTTTCCATCTGCGGCACCCAGACGCGCTCGTCCTCCGGCAGTGCCGAAGGCACGACGATCTCCGTCGCGGCTTCGGGCGGGAAGGGAAGCTGGTAGGGCATCTTGCTCTGGTCGAGCGAGCGCTCGGGAGCGTCGGGGGTCTTGTCCATGGTCGTGTCCTCCAGTCTCAGGGAGATTCAGGAGATCAGATAGCCGCCATCCACCGGCAGGATGACGCCGGTGACGAAGGCCGCGGCGGGAGAGCACAGGAAGATCACCGAACCGGCGAGGTCGGCCGGATGTGCCCCAGCGCTTCATCGGGGTGCGGCTGAGGATCGCTTCCGACCGGGCGGGGTCGTCCTGGAGCGCCTGGGTCAGCGGCGTCGCGATCCAGCCCGGCGCTATGGCGTTGACCCGGATGCCCTCGGCGGCCCAGGCGATGGCGAGGCTCTTGGTGAGCTGCGCTATGCCGCCCTTGCTGGCGCTGTAGGCGGGGGCGAGGCCCGCGCCGAAGAAGCTCAGCATCGAGGCCACGTTGACGATGCCGCCGCCCCTTTCCGCCAGCAGCGGACGGCAGGCGGAGCAGACGCGCATGGTGCCGGTCAGGTTGACGTCCACCACCTGGGCGAAGGTCTCCAGGTCGTATTCGGCACTCCGCCGGATGATCCCGGCGGCATTGACCAGAATATCAAGACGGTCCAGCCCGCCGGCCAGACGGTCGATCGCGGCGGCGTCGGTCACGTCAAGCTCGGCGGTCGTGACGGTCGCGGGTGGGACGTCGGCTCCCTCGGCGGGGGGCAGGCCGGCGGCGGTGACGTGGCAGCCCGCTTCCGCCAGAGCCGCCGCGATGGCGGCGCCGATGCCGCTGGTGCCGCCGGTAACCAGCGCGTGGCGGCCCGATATGTCGAACATGGAGTTGATCCGTTTTGGTTATTTTGTTGGCTGGCTGATTGTCAGTCTTCCTTCCCGGTACAGAGACATTTACCCCAGAGGGCGTTTGTCCGCAAAGGTTTGAGCCTCTGCCGGAGATCCAATCACGGCCAAAATAACGCATTCGCCATCAGTATCTCCTAAAATACTTCTATAACTAAAGACATATGATGCTTGATCAAGTCAACAGAGCATGGTATCCGAACAAATGACCAAGTTAAAAACGACTAAAGTATAGTGCCCTTATCAGATCACTTAAATAAACAGTTACATTTGTGTTCCATGATCCTGTTCTCGATAAAATCTGATCAATTCTAAGAAATTTCGTTAGCAGAGGGATGAGATGTCGGCAGAAGTGCAGCCCGCTTCACCGCACCGGAAGACAGGTGCCCGATTTTCGCTCGGATTGAGGGGCCGGATGCTGCTGGCCATCGGTGCGGTCCTGTCGGGCACCCTGATGGCCGCCGCCGTGGCGATCGACGGCTACGGCAATGTCGAGACGACGCTCGCCACGATCACCGGCCAGTCGCTGCCCGCCATGAACCGCGCCATGCGGGTGGCCCAGCACGCCGAGCGTCTGGTGGCGCTGGCGCCGGCCCTGGAAGCGGCAAGGGACGAAGCCGGGCACCGCGAGGTATCGGACCGCCTCGTGGCGGGACAGCGGAGCTTCGAGGAAAGCTTGGCGGAACTGCGGCAAGTCACGGCCGCAGACGGGACGGAGGACGGACCGGCGTTGGGCGAGGCGTCCTCGGCGCTGCTCCGCAACCTGAGCGAACTGGACAGCGTGATGGCACAGCGCGTCAGCCTCACGACCGCGCGCGAAGCCATGGTGCCGGATCTGATCGCCGCTCACGCGCGGATCGAAAAGGTGCTGGCGCCGCTGATGTCGCTCTATAACGCGCAGCTCGAACAGGCCCATGCCATCCTCTCGGACCCGGATGCCGGGACGGAACAACTGCGCGAGGCCGGACGGCAGATCGTCGAGGCGACGGCAGGCCGAAGCGCCATGGCCGGGATGAGCGCCGATGCCGGCGCCGTGCGCAACCAGCTCCTGGAAGCCGTCTATTCCACCGACTCCGACCGGCTGATGGTGGTGCAGACGAACCTGCAAGGCAGGCTGGTCAGCCTCGACATGGCGCGGGGCCAGTTGCCGGAGAAGGTGGCCGAAATGGTGAGCGGCCCGTTCGGCGTGCTGCAACGGGTAGCATCCGATGCCGGCAACATGCTGGAAGGCCGCGCGAAGGAGTTGGAAATCCTCGAGCGTTTCCACAGCCTCGTGGACGGCAACCGTGACCTTTCGGAGCGCCTTGCAGGCCTCGTGGAAGGAGTTGTCCAGCGGCAGGAAACCAATGTCGACAGGGCGGCCGGCGCCACGACGCTGCTGCTCGACCGGGGCACGGCACTGCTGATCGGCGTCGGAGCCTTCAGTATCGTTCTCTCGGCGCTGGTCATATGGCTCTATATCGGGCGCAACGTCGTGCATCGCCTGCTGGCGCTGCGCACCAGCATGGCGTCGATCGCCGGCGGCGACCTCACCGTCGCCATCCCGACGGGCGGGCGGGACGAGATCGCCGAGATGGCGGCGACGCTCATCGTCTTCCGCGATCATGCGCTGGCGGTCAGGGAAGCCGACCGCCGGACCGAGGCGGAACGCATCCGGGCGGCGGAGGACCGGCGCGCGATGCTGCTCGACCTCGCGTCCCGGTTCGAGAGCCGGGTCAAGGGCGCCGTCGATCAGGTCTCGGGCGCCGCCAGCCAGATGCAGCGGACGGCGGCCGACATGGCGGCCTCGGCGCGGGACAGCAGCGATCTTGCGGGACAGGCGCTGTCGGCAGCCGGTCAGGCGTCGGGCAACGTCGAGGACGCGGCGGCAGCCGCCCACGAGCTTTCGCTGTCCATCACCGAGATCGGCCGGCAGGCCGTCATGTCGGCTGGCATCACCGGCGAGGCGGTCGAGAACGCCCAGGCGACCGACGACACCATGAAGACGCTGGACCAGACGGCGCTCCGCATCGGCGATGTCGTCAAGCTGATATCCTCCATCGCGTCGCAGACCAACCTGCTGGCGCTGAACGCCACGATCGAGGCCGCGCGCGCCGGCGAGGCGGGCAAGGGCTTCGCCGTCGTGGCGGACGAGGTCAAGCAGCTCGCCCACCAGACGGCGGAAGCGACCGACGAGATCGCCCGCCAGATCGGCGAGGTCCAGTCGGTGACCGGCGACGCCGTCGGCCGCATCCAGGCGATCGGCACCGTCATCCGGCGGATCGACGAGATCAACTCGACCATCGCCGCCGCCGTGGAAGAGCAGCGGGCCGCCACCACCGAGATCGCGCGCAACCTGTCGGAAGCGTCCACCGGCACCAGCCGCGTCTCCGACAGCGTGGACCGCGTCACTGGCATGGCGGCGCGGACCGGCGATGCGGCGAGCGGCGTGCTGGAGGCATCCGACCGCCTCAGCGTCCAGGCCCGTTCGCTCGACCAGCAGGTCGACGATTTCCTGCGGGAAGTCCGCTCCGCCTGAAGCGCGCCGATAGGCAAACTTTAGGCATACGACAGCACAACTCATAACTTCTGTTAACTATTCGCGGCTAATTTTTTCAGAAAATTACCGCGAAAGGTGGTTGAGGTGAGCAGGCCGGAACAGATCATCGAATTGACCGGGAAAGTTTCCTCGGTCGTCGATAGCAAGATCAGGGACATCAACACCATCACGGGTCAGATGCGGACCCTGGCGTTGAATGCCCTGATCGAGGCGGCGCGGGCCGGCGATGCCGGCCGCGGCTTCGCCGTCGTCGCCAACGAGGTCAAGGAGATCTCGGGCCAGATCAACCAGATCTCCGCCGAGATGTCGCGCGAACTGTCCGGCAGCGTCGCCGAACTGTCCGAACTGGGACGCGACATCCTGGACGGCATCCGGGGCCAGCGGCTTACCGATCTGGCCCTGAACGCGATCGACATCATCGACCGCAACCTCTATGAGCGAAGCTGCGACGTGCGCTGGTGGGCGACCGACAGCGCCGTCGTCGATGCCGCCGCCGATCCGGCCCATGCCAGCCAGCGCTCGGCGTCATCCTGCGCAGCTACACGGTCTATCTCGACCTTTGGGTAGCGGATGCCTCCGGCCGGGTCGTCGCCAGCGGCAGGCCGGACCGCTACCCCGGCGTTCTCGGATCGGACGTGTCGGGCGAGGAATGGTTCCGCCGCGGCATGGCGACCCGGAGCGGCGACGACTATGTCGCCTGCGATATCGTCACCAACGCCCTCCTGGACCATGCGCAGGTCGCGACATACGCCACCGCGATCCGCGAGGGCGGCGAGGCGAACGGCAAGCCGACCGGCGTCCTCGGGATCTTCTTCGACTGGGAACCGCAGGCGAAAGCCGTCGTCTCCGGCATCCGTCTGGCCGGCGACGAGGCGGCCCGCACCCGCTGCCTGCTGGTCGATGCGCGGGGCAGGGTGATCG
The DNA here is from genome assembly GCA_963848585.1 of uncultured Alphaproteobacteria bacterium. Classification (GTDB taxonomy): domain Bacteria; phylum Pseudomonadota; class Alphaproteobacteria; order Azospirillales; family Azospirillaceae; genus Skermanella. Next base: position 14,333 of record CAWKET010000033.1, read on the forward strand.
CGGCATCCGACGGCAGAGGGGATCATGTCGGAAACCGTCGAACTGCCGGCCAAAGGCGAGGCGACCGGCAGCCGGATCAACGCCGCGGGCGAAGCGATCGGCTTCGCGCGCACCCCGGGTACGAGACCTATCCGGGATTGGGCTGGTACGGCGTCATCGTCCAGAAGCCGGCATAGCAGCCGCTCAAGCGCCCGGATTGCAGGAACTCGCCCTCCGGGTCGTGCGCCTTCAGCCGCCGTTGCGCCGACCGACGCGCGAGTTCACCGCGTAGCAATAGGCGCAGCCCTGGGTGCAGGTGTCGTAATCGCCGATGTCGCGGCTTTCGGCGCAGTCGCAGCCGGGACGATTGCCCTTGCGGCGTCCGGCCACATGCCGCTCCCGCTATGTCGCTCAGGCGCTTCATGTCGATGCAGCGGGCGGCGGATACGCCCGGCACGTCCAGCAGATGCGGCTGGGTGCAGAGCGTCGGCGTCATCCCGGCATTCAGGGCGATGGCCGCCAGATCGGCCAGCAATTCCCGCTTCTCGTCAAGCGGCGGGTCGCGCCAGTCGAAGCCGTGAAGCGATGCCGCCGCATCCAGGTTGCGCGCGGTCTTGCGGTAGGGCTGAAGGAAGGAGAGCACCACCTCGTCGGTGCAGCCCTTCAGCGCCCCGGCAATCCTGGCGAAGTTGGCGCGGTGCCAGTCGCGGCTCGGTCAGCGATGACAGCACGACAGGGTCATAGCGCCAGACCACGGCGCGCGGTCCCCAGCGCTCCGCAAGCGCCCGGATCTGATCGACCGCGCGCTCCGTCTCCAGCACGTTGGATTCCAGGGCGCGGGGATAGCCGGTCACCGTCACCTGGATCATGAAGGGATTGCCGCGCGCGGCAACCGCCTCGAACGCTTGCCCGAACGGCCCCGCGTTGCGGGTCCAGAAGACGAAACCATCCACGGCGGCCGGCGGACAGGTCGATCCGGTGCGTCTGCCTGCCATAGGGATTGACCATCAGGCAGTAGCCGGCATCCAGCCGGTTGAGGAACCAGCGGCCGTAGAAGGCGGGAATGTCCGTTTTGTAGCTCGCGGAAATGATCACGCGTCAGATCCCGTAAGTGCGGTAAGCTCGGCGCCGAATTCCGGCCAGGGGGCCGGTCTTGCCCAATTCCGGATTCCGCCATGACCGATTCAGCTTCAACGCCCTTCAAATGCATCCTCTTCGAGAAGCGGGTCCGGTTCCGCCTGCCCGCCGACTGGCTGGAAGGGGCGGAGGCCGGAGTCGGCGTCTTCCAGCCGCCGCGGGAAGGCGGCGGAACGTTGCGCGTCACCAGCGAAGTGCTGCGCCACGGCGGCCCGCCCGGCGACGGCGATCTGGCGGCCGCGACCCGCGTCATTCTGCGTCAGACCGCCGAAAACTTCGTGCGTCCCGACGATCCGCGCGGCAGCGACCGGATTATCGACCAGCTCGACGACGGCAGCCTGATCGCCAGCTACAGCGCCCGGACCGAGATCGATGGTGACAAGCTTGTGATCTATCTCTGGATGCGCGGCAAGGCGATGGCCGAGACGGTGACCATCGCCGTCTTCAGCTTCGCCATGGCGGCGGAAAACGATGGCGACGAAGCTTTCGCCGCCATCGTTGGAATGCTCGATTCTGAAATAAGAGCCGCCGGTCTCGGGCAGGGCTGAACCCGGCCGGTCCCGCGACCAGTGCAAAGGTACAAAGTCGAAGACCTTGGCCTCAGCAGTGACCGGCTTCGCCCGTCATCAGCGCTTCCAGCAGGCTGGAACGCGGATCAGCCGCCTGTGCGGCTTCTTCGGCGGCGAGGGCGGCGAGACCGACGAAACGGGCCAGATCGACCAGATCGTTGTTCGCGGCGTCTTCGGCCAAACTATCAAGGCAGGATTTTATCGCGAGGGCCAGATCGCGACGTCTGTCGGTCATGGTGAAGCTACCCCTGAAAAATACACCCCATAAAATGCGAGCGGCGTAAGTCGGTGCCTCCCCGAACACCTGACGTTCGCCTTACACGCCAAACATATAACATAATCCTTTGGGATTAGGAGATGGATAATTTTCAACAACGCAAAAATTCATGGCAACTGTCAATTGAGCATGGTGGTAAATTCACACGGGATTACTTTAATGAATAATTAACTTCAAGCAAAAATCCGGATGTATGCCGTATTGTTACTGTTCAGTAATTCTCTTCGTCTTCGACGGGCATGGAGACTGATAGTGGTAGATCGTCGCGGCGATTCAAATAACGACGCCGCTCTCCCGCCCCTGGGAGCACGGGATCTGCCGGAACCGAAGGGAAATTTGCGCTCGCACGCGTTATCCGGCGCTGCGGCTCCCGGCACTCCCGCCTTCCCGATCGACTCGCAGGCTCGGCGCCTGCGTCAGCCGGTCGCGCCCCTCCCGGCCAAGAGGCCATTGGCCGCGCATCCCGGCGCGCAAGGAACACGATTTCTGACACATTCTGTGCGATTGAGGCCGGATGCGGCGGTTGCAGCCTTTCATGCACCTGCCTATATCTCCGCTCAGACGTAAACTCTCTGAAACCCCCAACACCGTTCCATAAACCCCCAGACCTTAGACCAGAGGGGGCCGTGGCGGTGCCGAAGTACCGGGCCGCTGCTGGTCTGCCGTAACAAAGAGGCTGAATGATGAGCAAAGTGATCGGCATCGACCTCGGCACCACGAACTCGTGCGTGGCCGTGATGGAAGGCGGCAGTGCCAAGGTCATCGAGAACACCGAAGGCGCGCGCACCACGCCATCGATGGTCGCCTTCACCCAGAGCGGCGAGCGGCTGGTCGGCCAGCCGGCCAAGCGCCAGGCGGTGACCAATCCCGAGAACACCCTCTTCGCGATCAAGCGTCTGATCGGCCGCCGCTACGACGATCCGCTGACCCAGAAGGACAAGGGCCTCGTCCCCTACAAGATCGTCGGCGGCGACAACGGCGACGCCTGGGTCGAGAGCCACGGCAAGAAGTACAGCCCCAGCCAGATCAGCGCCTTCATCCTGCAGAAGATGAAGGAAACCGCCGAGGACTATCTCGGCGAGAAGGTCACCCAGGCGGTCATCACCGTGCCGGCGTACTTCAACGACAGCCAGCGCCAGGCGACCAAGGACGCCGGCAAGATCGCCGGCCTCGAAGTGCTGCGCATCATCAACGAGCCGACGGCCGCCGCACTCGCCTACGGCATGGAGAAGAAGGGCACCGGCACCATCGCGGTCTACGACCTCGGCGGCGGCACCTTCGACGTGTCGGTGCTGGAGATCGGCGACGGCGTGTTCGAGGTGAAGTCGACCAACGGCGACACCTTCCTCGGCGGCGAGGACTTCGACGCGCGGATCATCGACTATCTCGCCGACGAGTTCAAGAAGGAGCAGGGCATCGACCTGCGCAGCGACCGGCTGGCCCTGCAGCGCCTGAAGGAAGCCGCCGAGAAGGCCAAGATCGAGCTGTCGTCCGGCATGCAGACCGAAGTCAACCTGCCGTTCATCACCGCCGACCAGTCCGGCCCGAAGCACCTGAACATCAAGCTGACCCGCGCCAAGCTGGAAGCCCTGGTCGACGATCTGATCCAGCGCACGATCGAGCCCTGCAAGGCGGCGCTCAAGGATGCCGGCCTGAAGGCGAGCGAGATCGACGAGGTGATCCTGGTCGGCGGCATGACCCGCATGCCCAAGATCATGGAAGTCGTGAAGCAGTTCTTCGGCCGCGAGCCGCACCGCGGCGTCAACCCGGACGAGGTCGTGGCGATCGGCGCCGCGATCCAGGGCGGCGTGCTGAAGGGCGACGTCAAGGACGTGCTGCTGCTCGACGTGACCCCGCTGTCGCTGGGCATCGAGACGCTGGGCGGCGTGTTCACCCGCCTGATCGACCGCAACACCACGATCCCGACCAAGAAGAGCCAGACCTTCTCGACCGCCGAGGACAACCAGACCGCCGTGACGATCCGGGTCTTCCAGGGCGAGCGCGAGATGGCGGCGGACAACAAGCTGCTCGGCCAGTTCGATCTGGTCGGCATCCCGCCCGCCCCGCGCGGCGTGCCGCAGATCGAGGTCACCTTCGACATCGACGCCAACGGCATCGTCAGCGTCGGCGCCAAGGACAAGGCGACCGGCAAGGAGCAGTCGGTCCGCATCCAGGCCTCGGGCGGCCTGAGCGACGCCGACATCGAGAAGATGGTGAAGGACGCCGAGGCGCATGCCGCCGAGGACAAGAAGCGCCGCGAGCTGGTCGAGGTGCGCAACCAGGCCGACGGCCTGATCCACACCACCGAGCGGACCCTGAAGGAGACCGGCGACAAGATCCCGGCCGCCGACAAGACCGCTGCGGAGAAGGCCATCACCGAGCTGCGCGAAGCGATGGGCGCCGACAACGCCGAGACCATCAAGTCGAAGACCGAGGCTCTGGCCCAGGTCTCGATGAAGCTGGGCGAGGCCGTCTACAAGGCCAGCCAGGATGACGGCTCGGCCGGTCCGGGTGCTGGCGGCGCGGTGCCGGTGCCGGCGGTTCCGGCCGGTGGCGACTCGACCGTGGTCGATGCCGACTTCGAGGAAGTCGACGACGACAAGAAGCACAAGTCGGCCTGATAGCCGGCCCTTGAACCGGGATCATGGCGGGAGCGCGGCCTGAAATCCGCCCTCCCGCCTGATCCGAAATGTGTGGCATTGTGTGTTCCGCTCCGGTCGCCCTGGCCTTTGGTGATAGGCTTTAGCGGCCGGAGCGGTTTTATCGGTTCAGAGGCAGGGGCTGGCGGCCTGATGGCGAAGCAGGACTATTACGAACTTCTCGGCCTGACAAAGGGTGCCTCGGCGGAGGAGATCAAGAAGGCCTATCGCAAGATGGCCATGCAGTATCACCCCGACCGCAATCCGGGCGATGCCGAGGCGGAAGCGAAATTCAAGGATTGCAGCGAAGCTTATGAAGTCCTGAAGGACGAACAGAAGCGCGCCGCCTATGACCGGTTCGGCCATGCCGCCTTCGAGAACGGCGGGGCGGGCGCCGGCGGCGCGGCGGCGGCGGGTTCGACTTCAACTTCGGCGGCGGCGGCTTCGCGGACATCTTCGACGAGATGTTCGGCGACTTCATGGGCGGACGCCGTGGCGGCGGCGGTCAGGCCGGCCGCGGGTCCGACCTGCGGTACAACCTGGAGATCTCGCTCGAGGAAGCCTTCACCGGCAGTCAGGCGACGGTCCGGGTGCCGACCTCCGTGGTCTGCGAAGGCTGCTCCGGCACGCGGCGCCGAGTCGGGCACCCAGCCGATCTCGTGCCCGACCTGCGGCGGCATGGGCAAGGTGCGCGCCCAGCAGGGCTTCTTCACGATCGAGCGGACCTGCCCGTCGTGCCACGGCGCCGGCCGGGTCATCAAGGACCCCTGCAAGGTCTGCGGCGGCGCCGGCAGGACCCGCAAGGAAAAGAACCTCCAGGTCAATATCCCCGCCGGCGTCGAGGACGGCACCCGCATCCGTCTGGCCGGCGAGGGCGAAGCGGGGTTGCGGGGCGCTCCACCGGGCGACCTCTACATCTTCCTGGCGATAGCGCCGCACCGGTTCTTCCAGCGCGACGGCGCCAACATCCACTGCCGCGTGCCGATCCCGATGACGACGGCGGCGCTCGGCGGCGAGGTCGAGGTGCCGAGCATCGACGGCAGCCGCGCCAAGGTCACGGTGCCGGCCGGCACCCAGTCGGGCCACCAGTTCCGCCTGAAGGGCAAGGGCATGTCGGTGCTGCGCGCAACCCAGCGCGGCGACATGTATGTCCAGGCCGTGGTGGAGACGCCGGTCAACCTGAACAAGAAGCAGCAGGAACTGCTGCGCGAGTTCGAGAAAGCCGGCAAGGAAGGCACCAGCCCCGAAAGCGAAGGCTTCTTCGCCAAGGTGAAGGAGCTTTGGGAAGACCTGAAGGATTGAAGGAACCGTAGGCGCTGAAGGACGTATGTCGGGCTCGACGGCCCGACCTACGAAGTTCCGTAGGTCGGGCTCTTGAGCCCAACACCGTCACCAACTCATCAACGCTCCCAACCGCCTCACGCCGCGCGCGGCACCGGCACCATCAGGCTGCACGCGAACATCAGCGCCGCCGATGTGACCACGCTCGGCCCGCTCGGCAGGTCCCAGACCAGCGACCCCGTCAACCCTCCCAACACCGCAAGCATGCCGATCACGGCCGCCGTCCCCGCCATCTGCTCGGGCGAGCGCGCGAAGCGCCGCGCCGTCGCGGCCGGCACGATCAGCAGCGATGTGATCAGCAGGATGCCGACGATCTTCATCGCGATCGCGATCACCCCCGCGATCAGCAGCATGAAGGTCAGCCGGATCGCCAGCACCGGCATTCCCTCCACCCGCGCCAGATCCTCATCCACCGTGATCGCCAGCAGCCGGCGCCAGATGAAGGCCAGCACGGCCAGCGCCGCCGCACCCCCGCCATAGATCCACACGATATCGCCCCAGGTCACCGACAGGATGTCGCCGAACAGATAGGCCAGCAGGTCGATCCGCATCGTTTCCATGAACGCGATGGCGACCAGCCCCAGCGACAGGGTGGAATGCGAGACGATGCCCAGCAGCGTATCCGAAGCCAGTTGCTTCTGCTCCTGAAGCAGCACCAGCAGCACGGCGATGCCGACGCAGACGGCGATCACCCCCGCCGTCATGCCGATCCCCAGCAGATATCCCAGCGCTATGCCGAGCAAGGCGGAGTGAGCCAGCGTATCGCCGAAATAGGCCATGCGCCGCCACACCACGAAGGATCCCAGCGGCCCCGAAACCAGCGCTATGCCGCAGCCGCCCACCAGCGCGCGGATCATGAAATCATCGAGCACGAAATCACCCATGGCGGTGCCGGACCTCCGCCAGCGCCACGACTTCCCCGGCGCAGTCGTGATGATGGTCGTGGCTGTGCTGGTAGACCGCCAGCGCCTCGGCATGGCGGCCGAACATCGCCAGATATTCCGGGTGGCGGCTGACATCCTCCGGATGGCCGGAGCAGCAGATATGCCGGTTGACGCAGACGACGGTGTCGGTGCGCGCCATCACCAGATGCAGGTCGTGGGAAACCAGCAGCACGCCGCAGCCGCGCGTCCGGCGGATCTCCGCGATCAGGTTGAACAGCTCGATCTGGCCATGGACGTCCACCGCCTGCACCGGCTCGTCCAGCACCAGGATATCAGGCCGGCGCAGCAGCGCCCGCGCCAGCAGCACGCGCTGAAGCTCGCCGCCCGACAGGGTCTGGATGGCGCTGTCGATCACGTGGGAAGCGCCGACTTCCCCCAGCACCTGTTCCAGCTCGGCGCGGCTGACCCGCTGCCACAGCGTCAGGAAGCGGCGCACGGTCAGCGGCAGCGTCCGTTCCACCTGAAGGCGCTGGGGCATGTAGCCGATGGTCAGGCCCGGCCGCAGCGTAACCGTACCGCTGGACGGCTTGACCAGACCCAGCACGGATTTGACCAGCGTGGTCTTGCCGGCCCCGTTGGGGCCGATCAGCGTCACGATCTCGCCGGCGCCCACATTCAGGTCGATGCCTTCCAGCACCGTCCTGTTGCCAAAGGCGACGCTCAGGCCGCGCACTTCGACCAGAGGTCCGTTCTTCGATGCCATGGAGAGTGTGCCCCGATTCCTCCGCCGCGATCCGGCGCTTGACAATGTAATGTTATAACAGAACAGTAGGGGCTCCGCGACTACGCATTTATGCAAACCTGTTCCCTGGCCGAAGGTCGTCTCCCGTCATGAACGCGCGCATCGCCCGAACCTCCCTTGCCGCCCTGCTCGGCACGCTGATTTTCTCCGGAACGGCACTGGCGGCCGATCCGGTAAAGGTCGTAGCCTCGATCAAGCCCATCCATTCGCTGGTCGCCGGAGTGATGCAGGGTGTGGCCGAACCCGCCCTCCTGGTCAAGGGAGCCACCTCGCCCCACTCCTTCAACCTGCGCCCCAGCGACGCCCGCGCGCTCAATCAGGCCGATCTGGTGTTCTGGGTGGGGGAGGATCTGGAAACCTTCCTGACCAAGCCGATCCAGTCGCTCGCCGGTAAGGCCCATCCCGTAGCGCTGATGGAGGAATCCAACCTCACCCTGCTGCCGACCCGCGAGGGCGGCGCCTGGGAAAAGCACGAGGACGATCACGAGCAGGAGCACGCGCATGGCATGAAGGCCACGAGGACGAACACGGCACCCACGACGCCCATGTCTGGCTCGACGTGGACAACGCGGCCAAGATGGTCGCGACCATCGCCAGGGAACTGTCGGAGCACGACGCCGCCAACGCCGCCCGCTATCAAGCCAATGCCGCCGCCTTGACGGAACGGCTGACGGCACTGGACGCCGAGCTGAAAACCACGCTGGCCCCCGTCAAGGACCGCCCGTTCGTCGTGTTCCACGACGCCTATCATTACCTGGAGGAACGCTACGGCCTGAACGCCGTCGGCGCCATCACGGTCAGCCCGGACCAGCGCCCCAGCGCCCAGCGGCTGAGCCAGCTCCGCGCGAAGATCTCCAGCCTGGATGCCGCTTGCGTCTTCGCCGAACCGCAGTTCGAGCCGACGCTGGTGGCGACCGTCGTGGAAAAGACCCCCGCCAAGCGCGGCACCCTCGACCCGCTCGGCGCCTCGCTCGATGACGGGCCGGAGCTTTACTTCACCCTGATGCGCGGCATGGCCGCTTCCCTGGTCTCCTGCCTGAAGGTGAAGGCCGGTTAACCGGCGGCCCGCGCCGCTTCGAACGCCAGCAGCGCCTTCTTCCGCCGCACGCCCCAGCGGTAGTTGTGGACGACGCCCGATTTCAGGATCACCCGGTGGCACGGGATGATCAGGCTGATCGGGTTGCGTCCCACGGCCGCCCCCACGGCGCGCGGAGCTTCCGGCCGGCCGACCGCGCGGGCAAGATCCTGATAGCTGATGAAGCGCCCGGCGGGGATGCGCAGCAGCGCTTCCCAGACCTTGATCTGGAAGTTGGTGCCGCGAAGCACCAGCGGGATCGGTTCATCCTGGGCCATGGGATCGAAGGCGAAGACGCGGGCGGCCATTCCCGCCGTCGCCGCCTCGTCCCGGACCAGGTCGGCGGCCCCCCATTCCTCCACGAAGGTCCGGACCGCCGCTTCCTCGTCGCCGTCGATCACGAAGCTCAGCCAGCACAGCCCGCGCGGGGTGGCCGCCAGCAGGGCGCGGCCGAAGGGGCTGTCGTGCAGACCCCAGCGGATCGTCAGCGTCCCGGCTCCCGCCTTGTAGTCGCCGGGAGTCATGGCCTCGCAGGCGACGAACAGGTCATGCAGCCGGCTCGGCCCCGACAACCCGACCTCCAGCGCCGTGCCCAGCACGCTTTCGTCATTGTCGAGCAGCCGCTTGGCATGCCCCAGCGTGACGAACTGGGCGAAGCGCTTGGGGCTGATGCCGGCCCACCGCTTGAAGACGCGCTGGAAATGGAACGGGCTCATCCCGGCTGCTGCGGCCATGTCCTCCAGCGACGGCTGGTCCTGATAGCTCTCCACGATCAGGTCGATCGCCGAGGCGATGGCCCGGTAATGGCTGCCCGGATCGGTCGGTTCATCGAAGCTCTGGTCCTGGCTGGTCATGTCGAAGGCGGCGCTCATGTCATCCTCTCCCGAACTGAGGAGCATCATATGCCGCCATAGACGGAGGCCGGGCCAACCCAATTCTTGCGCCCGTCTTGCCCGGCCCGCTATGCCGGATGGCCCCGGTTGACCCTCCCAAGCGCCTCCCGCAATGCCTTGGCGAAGTCCAGCCGCTCCTCCGGCGACAGGAACGAGCCCACCGTCAGCGTCTGCCCGTGGCTGGACAGCGTCACCTGACTCTCATGCTCGGGAGGGTCGTCCATGGTCACCCGCAGCCAATACGGCTGGAAGGTCCAGGTGCCGTCCCGCCCCTTGAGGCCGACGCGGCGGACCACCAGCTCGCGCTCCGTCAGGCGGACCGTCTCGTACATGCGGGCGTTGCGGTAATTGCGGCGGAAGGCGTACCAGACAGCCAGGATGTCCAGCCCGAAGAAGCCGAGGATCGGCCAGGCGCCGTGAAGCCAGAAGAAGCCGCCCACCGTCAGGCTGATGGCCGAGAAGACGCCCATGAAGATCGCGAACCCCTTCGGCGACAGGCTCCTGTGCGGATGCAGGATCGCGTCGAAGAAGACCCTCTGTCCGGAACCGGGTCCGCTGGTATCGTCTGGCATGATGGCGGTCATGACACTACGATATGATGGCTCATGGTGTCGGGTAAAGATCGCCGCCTTTGCGTAACGCCCCGGCCCGAGATAAAGTGCGGCCATGAAGCCCGCCGACATCGACGAATTCTTCCGCCGTCTTGCCGCCGACAACCCGGCCCCCAAGACCGAGCTCGAATACATCAACCCCTATACCCTGCTGGTCGCGGTCGTGCTGTCGGCCCAGGCGACCGATGTCGGCGTCAACAAGGCGACCGGCCCGCTGTTCCAGATCGTCCAGACGCCCCAGCAGATGCTGGAACTGGGCGAGGAGCGGCTTCGGCAGTACATCAGGACGATCGGCCTGTTCAACACCAAGGCCAAGAACGTCATCAAGCTGTCGGAAATCCTGGTCGCCGAGCATGGCGGCGAGGTGCCGCGCAAGCGCGAGGAGCTGGAAGCGCTGCCCGGCGTCGGCCGCAAGACCGCCAACGTCGTCCTCAACGTGGCGTTCGGCCAGACCACCATCGCGGTCGATACCCACATCTTCCGCGTCTCCAACCGCACCGGCCTGGCCCAGGGCAAGACGCCGGAGGAGGTCGAGCGCAAGCTGGTGCGCTACGTCCCGGCGCGCTGGAAGCCCCATGCGCATCACTGGCTGATCCTGCACGGCCGCTACATCTGCAAGGCGCGCAAGCCCGAATGCCCGGCCTGCGTGGTGCGCGACCTCTGCGCCTTTCCCGGACAAGACCAGCGAGCGGGACATGCTGGAAGACCCTCCCGTCCCGGTCAGGGTGACGCGCCGGCTGAACCCGGCAGGAATTCCCCAGGCATGGCGGCAGGATTTGCCGGGTACGATCCGCGGAAGTTCCGGCAGATCCGCGTAACCAGTGGCTCCCTACGCTGGCATGGCTCTTGCTGATGAATGTCACCCAGGAGGCCATGTCATGTCCATCGATACCCTGACCGCCGATACCAGCATCAGCCGCGCATCTCCCCAGGTCGCCAAGAAGAACTGGGAGAACTCCGATTCCGAATGGAATTCAGGAGAACGAGATGCCGGATACCGGTACGGTCGATATGGATTTCTGGGACTTCGTGGACATCGTCAACCCGCTCCAGCATATCCCCGTCGTCAATACGATCTACCGCGAGCTGACCGGCGACACCATCAAGGGGGTGTCGCGGGTGATCGGCGGCGGTCTCTACGGCGGCGTCATCGGGCTGGTGGCGGGTATCGGCAGCGCCATCATCGCGGAAACCACCGGCAAGGACCCCGGCGAGCACGTGCTGGCGATGCTGACCGGCTCCGACGACGAAACACCGGCCCCGACGGAAACACCGCCGTCGCGGAAGCGACGCCCCCGTCACCGGCCCCGGCCGCCGACGCCAGCCGCTCCGGCATCTCCGCTTCCGCATCCGCCCAGCCGACCCCGCCCCCGCTCCGGCCGCCAGCACCGCCATGGCCGAGCCCGCCGCCGCCGGCGAGATCCTGATGCCCGCCGCTCGCGCCGCGGCCCCGGCGCAACGCCGGCTTGGGCGAGCCGGAAGCCGCGGAGCTTCCCGGTGCCCAAGCGCACGGCGGGCCTCCTGCCCAGGCCGGTGCCGATGGTCGCGACCGGGCCGGGCGGCCAATATCGACAAGACGCCGGTCCAGCGCGCCGCTGCCCAGCTGGCGGCGGAGCGGGCAAGCGCGAAACCGACCGCATCGCAGGCGCAGCCAGCCGCAGGGCGAGGCGCGGACTCTGGACAGGCACAGGACCAGACGGCCGCATGGCCGCCGGGCGGCCCCGCCAAGGTTCCCCCGGAACTGGTGGCCGACATGATGATGAGCGCGTTGGACAAGTATAAGCAGGGTGCGCGCACCGGCACCGCCTCCATGGCGGGTGGCTGCCGGGCGCCGCTCGCGGCGCCTACTGATCGGGCTGATCGAGTGACGGTTTCAGGGAAACGGCATGGATATCCAGGTTTCACGGGACGGGACGCTGACATATCCCGGCGGCGCATTCCGCTGCGCCCTTGGCCGGGGCGGCATCCGGGCGGACAAGCGGGAAGGGGACGGCGCCACGCCGGTCGGCTGCTTCACCCTGCGCCGCGTGCTGTACCGCCCCGACCGCATGGCTCCGCCGGAAACCGCCCTTCCCGTGGCCGCGATCCAGCCCGACCGACGGCTGGTGCGACGATCCCGCCGATCCCGCCTATAACCAGCCGGTGCATCTGCCCCATCCCGCCAGCCATGAGGAAATGTGGCGGGCGGACGGGCTCTACGACGTGGTCGTGGTGATCGGGCACAACGACGATCCCGTCGTGCCGGGCATGGGCAGCGCCGTCTTCATGCACGTGGCGAAGCCCGATTACGAGCCGACCGCCGGCTGCGTGGCGCTGGCTCTGCCCGACCTGCTGGCCCTGCTGAAGGACTGCGCCCCCGGCGACCGTCTCTGCGTCGCCGGATGAAGCGCACCGTGCTCCCCGCCTACTCCTTGACCTGACGCGCGCCGAAGATGGCGGTGCCGACGCGGACATGGGTGGCGCCGAACCGGACCGCCGTTTCATAATCGCCGCTCATGCCCATGCTGATGTCCGGCAGCCCGTGCCGCTTCGCCAGATCGGCCAGCAGGGCGAAATGCAGGGCCGGTTCCTCGTCCGCCGGCGGGATGCACATCAGGCCGGAGATCTCCAGGCCGTACTCCGTCCGGCAGCGGGTCAGGAAATCGCCGACCTCCTGCGGCAGGATGCCGGCCTTCTGCGGTTCGGCGCCGGTGTTGACCTCGACATAGCAGCGCGGATGCTTGCCCTGCTTCGCCATTTCCTCCGCCAGAGCCACGGCCAGCTTCGGCCGGTCCACGGTCTGGATCACGTCGAACAGGGCCACCGCCTCCTTGACCTTGTTGGTCTGGAGCGGCCCGATCAGGTGAAGCTCGATATCGGGATAGCGTTCCCGCTGCGCCGGGAACTTGGCCTTGGCCTCCTGCACCCGGTTCTCGCCGAACACCCGCTGGCCGGCGGCCAGGGCCGCTTCCAGCTTCTCGACCGGCTGGACCTTGCCGACCGCGATCAGCGTGACGCTGGCCGGGTCGCGGCCGGCCGCTTTGGCGGCATCGGCGATCGCCTTGCGGACCTCCGCGAGGTTGGCGGCGATGTCGGTGGAGGCGGAGGGAGGAGGTTTCAGCGTTCGTCATGGTCAGTCTTGTCGCTCATAAGGATGCGCCCGGAACCCTATCATCTGTGTCCATCGGCGTCCATCTGTGGCAAAAAACCAGCAAATCAGCGATCAGCCCCAGAAAGACCGGACCAGCATACCATGCCCGACCAGATCGCAAGCCTCGCCGATATCCTTTATCCGCTGACGCCGGAGGAATTCTTCCGCGATTACCATGGGAAGAAGCCGGTCCATATCCCCGGAACCCCGGACAAGCTGGCCTCGGTCATGGACTGGCAGACGCTGTCCGGCCTGCTCAGCCAGTCCGGCCTGTGGTCGGGGAAGTCGCTTCAGCTCGTGCTGGACACCAAGGTTCTCGACCCGCAGGATTATTGCCGGCCCGGCGCATGGACCGGGAAGGGCGCGAAGCCATGATGGCCGATCTGGAAAAGGTGGGAACCTGGCTGCGGCGCGGCGCCTCGCTGGTGTGCAACGACATCGACAGCCTGACCCCCGGCCTGAAATCGGCGGCCAACGCGCTGGAGCAGGGGCTTGGCGGCAAGGCTCAGGCCAATCTCTACTGCTCATGGCGGGCGCATCAGGCGTTCGGCAGCCATTTCGACACCCACGACGTCTATGCGCTCCATGTCACGGGGGAGAAGACGTGGCGGATCTACCAGCGCCATTTCGAGGACCCGATAGCGCATCCCTTCTTCAAGTCGCTGGGCCAGGAATTCCACGACAAGCACAAGGGGCCGGTCAGCCTGGAAGTGACGCTGAAGCCGGGCGACGTGCTGTATCTGCCGCGCGGCTGGTACCATGACGCGCTGGCGTCCGCCGAAACCAGCGTCCATATCGCCTTCGGCCTGACCTCGGTGATCGGGCTGGACCTGATCTCGATGCTGTTCGAACGCGCGGTCCAGGACCCGCTGTTCCGCCGCACCGTGCCGTCACCCGGCCCTGAGTCGGCCGGCGGAGATGCCGGCGCCATGGCCGATCATCTGGCCGCACTCGGCGCCAGGATCGCCGATTACGTCCGCGAACCCGCCATGCTCCGGCAGTTCGCCGCCTTCATGCGGGCCTATCACTACGACCGGGGCACCCTGAACCTGCCCGACGACGCGCTGGCCAAGCGCTGGCGCCGGCGCAGCGCCAACCTGAAGGTGACGCGCGGCCAAAGCGGCTGGCAGTTGGGCGACGACCGCCGCGCCGTTCCGATCCCGCCGGGGGTGGAGGGTCCCGTCTCCTGGGTCGTCGGCCGCGAAAGCTTCTCCGAGTCGGAATTCGCCGAAGCCCACCCCAGCCTCAACGAAAAAGCCCGCCGTCAGCTTCTGACCGACCTTGAGCAACATGAAGGTGGTGGAGATCGCCTGATCAGGCGTCGTCTTCGATGGCGTAGGAGTGATCGGCCACCCAATCGCGAAACTCCGCTTCGGATTGGGTGCCTGCGGCCAGCGTCAGGATTCTGTCGGCCGCCTCGCGCTCGGTCGTATCGAGTTCGAATCCGTTGAGGCCGAGCGTAACGCCTAGCGCCACGAAGGCCGCGCGCTTGTTGCCATCCACGAAGGGATGGTTCCGGCAGATGCTGGCGCACAGCGCCGCCGCCAGATCGAAGATCGTCAGAGTATCATCGCCATAGGCGATGAGCTGATAAGGACGGGCCAGTGACGACTTCCAATGCGCCCGCATCGCGCAGTCCTGGAGCGCCGCCATGTTCGGCCAGCAATTCGTCATGGAGGTCAAGAAGCGCCCGCAGGGGAGGATTGACGTAGCGGCGGCCCTGGATGGTCGCTTCTTCGACGGTCTGGCTCATTTCGAAAGGATCGCCATGGTACGGCGATAGCGCGCGGCGAAACGCCGGCCGATATCCATCGCGTTGTTACAGGTGTCGTCGGTTTTGGTGATCTCGATCCGTCCGTCGCGGACCTCGACACCGACCTCATCACCCCGCTGAAGATCGGCGGCGGCAAGCACGTCACGCGGCAGGGTCAGGCCGGTGGAATTGCCGATTTTGGTCAGTTTGGTGGTGTGCATGACAGCCTCCCCTTTTCATCCGCATCACTATGTAATAACGTACGTTATTACGTCAAACGGAAAAACATGCAGGTCGGGACTCGAGCCGTGGTTTGGCGTAAGGTCAGGCCAGACCAGTCGTCAAGCAGACCCATGCTTCCGACCGCTCTCGGACAGCAGGTCACATGAAAGAGCTATCGAACTGTCAAGAACGCAGAAACTCACGACCTGCCCTCGTCGCGGTAGGTTTTGATTTCATCCAGGGTGAAAGGCTTCTCCGCCCGTTCCCTGATGCTTTCGCGCAGATCCCTCATACCCGCAACGGCCGCACTGATCCGCTCCTGACGGATACGGTGCTCAGGGACCAGCCGGGCAACGGAGCGACCATGACGTGTGATGATGATCGTCTCCCCACGCTCCACCGCATCGAGCAATTGAGGAAGGTGCGTTTTGGCTTCCGAAGCCTGGATCTCGCGCATTTGGCTCTCAGCTTTCGACCGATCGAATCGACCAGTCGAAATATTCACGCAAAGTTGGAGTTGGATCAATCTTTTCCACGGCAAAGCCAGGGATCGGAGCAGCCGGCATCACTGACAATCGCAAATTCCCAAAAGAAATCGGGGCGGTGGTTTTCACCACCGCCCCGGATCCAAAAGCTCCAGAACTCCCGGTCGTTAGACCGGCAGAACCTTAGAAGTTTAAGCGGGTGCTGATCAGCCACACATAGCCGTCGCTGCCGACCTTGGCGGTCGCGGCGGCACTGGCTTCAGTTCCTCGTCGACGAACATCAGGTCCGACTGAAGCAGCAGGCCGGGGGCGATGGTGTAGGCACCGCTGAGGCCATAGACCTGATACTGGTCGGCATAGGTGCGGGCGCGTCTTGTAGCCTTCGGCATCGGCATAGGTCAGGCCGACCGCGATCGGGCCGGTGGTGTAGCTGGCGCCGGCGTTCCAGGCGTGCTGATCGCCGCTGTCGGTGCCGGGTCGGAACGTTGAAGTTGTCGGCATCGACATAGCCGCCGCCGACCTTGAAGCCGGCGTAACCGACCTGCCCGCCAACCTGCCAGGCGGAGAAGTCCTTCAGGCCGGGGACGGCGCCGACGGTCCCACGACCATTGCCGCTGGTGCCGGTGGCGCTGGCGGCGACGGTCACGCCGTCGAAGTACCGGTGTAGTTGATGCCGTATTCCAGGAAGTCGGAATAGTGGACGGAGTTCTTGGTGCCGACGACGCTCTGGCCTCATTGCCGTTTTCCGGCGTGTAGCTGAAGCCAGCCTGGAAGCCTGCGACGCGCGGGGTCACGTACATGACCTTGGTCGCGTCGCTGCTGTCCGGCGCCTTGATCCGCCCCAGGGCTGGCTGCCCACGACCTGACGGCCGAAGCTGATGGTGGCACCGTCTGGTGATGAAATCGGTGTAGTCGCCGTCGATGCCTTCCACGCCGACCAGCGGAGCGTAGATCGCCAGGGTATCGGCGGCGCCGTCGAAGTCACCCAGCTCGACGCGACCCCAGAAGCCGGCCAGATAGACCGAGGCTTCGTCGGTCGTGATGCCGCTGGCAGCACCGTTGTTCTGCAGTTCGATCTTGGTGCCGTAGAGCAGGCCGTTGTCGGCCTTGCCGTCAGCCTTGACGACGATTTCGGTCTCGAGCTGGAACTCGCGCTCGGTGCCGTTGACAGATTGTTGTCGTAGATCGCGCCGAAGAACTCGGTGTAGCCGCCCAGGGTGACGGTGATCTGAGCGTTGGCGGCGGACGAGAAGCCGGCGAAGGCGGCCAGGGCGGTGGTGGCGAGGAGGATCTTCCTCATTGATTTTAACTCCCTCTGGAACTTTTGGATTATCCCGGTTGGGATATGCAATTGGGATTAATCCGTAAGTCCTGAGCTTGCAACGCTGGAGTCATGCCACCGTGTAGAAGCATCCACAGTGTGGCGTTTTAAGCACATTTGTTGAAACGGCTCCGCGATGAAAACCCGCAACGAAAAACGGCGGCATCCGGAGATGCCGCCGCTTCGCGAAAGGGCCGGATTTCAGCTTAGAAATCGAGACGCGTACCGACGATGAAGACATAGCCTTCGTTGCTGCCTGCCGTCGTGGCGCCGCGCGTGCCGGTCAGGTAATCGTCCTCGAACATGGTGAGTTCGGTTTCCAGGGTCAGGCCCGGCGCCAGAGCATAGGTGGCGCCAACGCTGTAGGCCCGGTACTCGGTGCTGTAGCCGCCGTTCGCGCCCGAGTAACCTTCGGCATCGAGGAAGCTGAGGGCGATGGCGACCGGGCCGGTGGTGACGCTGGCGCCGATATGCCATGCGGTCTGGTCGT